>JAWSVG010000009.1:38525-89839 GCA_033852035.1 Desulfocapsaceae bacterium
TCAGGTGCCTCAGGTGAAACAATAACCATATCAGGCGAAACTACAAACAATTCCTTACATTCAGGACATGTAACTTTACGTCCGCTGTACGAATCATCTGTACTACCTTTCACTCCACAATGTGGACAGTGTAATTTCATAGTTATCCTTCAGCTCCTTTCGTTGTTTTTAACGCACATATCACATGAGAAAACAAACCAGCCCCATCCTGCTCACAGTTTCCTGCACCTGGCAGGTGACTACATTATCCGATACGGGTAAAATAAATTGAAGACAATGGAACACCCCTGTATTATTAAATAGAAGTGGTCTAAATACAATATTTTTTTCCGTTATTCTACAGCGAGCACTGACATGGAGATAATTTTAATCGCCGCAATGGCAAAAAACCGGGTCATCGGCCGCAACAACGCCTTACCGTGGCATATACCTGAAGAACTGCAACTTTTCAAGAAAACGACTATGGGTTTCCCTATGATAATGGGGAGAAAAACCTTCGACTCCTTTCCTTCACCCCTGCCTGGAAGGCGGCATGTAGTTCTCAGCCGGAGCAAAAATTACACCCCGGTCGGCGGGGAGCCTGCCAGTTCCTTTGACGAAGCTCTGGCAATGTGTACCGGAAGTGACAAAGTTTTTATCATCGGCGGAGCGCAAATCTTTAGTCAGGCCATACCAAGGGTAACAACCATAATTCTGACACTTCTTGAAAGAGAGGTCGAAGGGGACGTCAGTTTGCAGGAATTCTCAGAAGAAGACTTTGCAGAAGAAGGCAAACAGCATTACCCCGACGGCTCAGAACCATTCACCGTGGTGACCTATCGCCGCAGGTAAAACTGAAATCGATGACATCAGAATTTTTTTTCAAAGACGAACGGCTACCATTTGTTGAGTGCCGTTCTTCAAGCAGTGCACGAACATTCAAACCTCATATGCACCGCTCCTTCAGCCTTGGAGCTGTTCATAAGGGCCAGGTTCGCTACAATGTCAAAAGCCGGCAGGAAATACTGACCATGGGTGCCTTGGCACTCATTAACCCAGAAGCCATGCATTCCTGTAACTGCCTGGGAAATGAAGGCCGAAGCTTCTATATGCTCTACCTCGATAAAGAGTGGTGCATGAAGGTGCAGCAGTCTTTGTGGCAGATACATTCATTTGTGCCTGTAGATACAATAATAATTGAAGATGCAAAGTTATACGATTGTTACTGTTCTACCATCAGAGATGTTATGGATGGCCATATCCACCTCCTTGAAAAGGAACAAAAACTCACTCACCTGGCCAGCCTGATTTTCAATAAAGCCTGTAAACCCCAGATTACCCAAAAAGCTCCCCCCACTAACATAGAACTTCTGAAAAACGCTCTAGGAAGCAACCTCATAGATGATATAACTCTTGAATCACTTTCCAGCCAAACACAGTCAAATCCATATACATTGTTGCGTCAGTTCAAAGCAAGTACGGGAATCACTCCCCATGCATATCGCATGAACTGCAGAATCGAGAAAGCCAGGAGTTTATTGCAGGGAGGGAAGGACATTGCAGAAACTGCGCTTGAGTGTGGATTCTTCGATCAAAGCCACATGCATCGAAACTTCAAAGCCATGACCACCGTGACACCAAAAGAGTATCAAGTCAATTTTATACAATAACCATAACTAGGATTCCGTTATCGTACTCCAGATAAAACCAAGGAGAACGATATGGAATTTCTATTTATTGCTACTGCTCATTTCCTGGCCTTACTCAGCCCAGGACCGGATTTTTTCCTCATCATGCAAGCGGCACTGCGCCTACCTCTCCGCTATGGAATAGCCATCTGTGTGGGAATTACCGCAGCAAATGGTACCTATCTGCTGCTCGCCGTACTGGGACTGCAGGTAATTAAAGATATCTCATGGCTTGTGCTCTCTCTACAGTACCTTGGAGCTGCATATTTACTATGTATTGGGGTATTGCTTTTACAAGCACCAAGGCGGCCCGTTAGTGACCAGGACTCTGTCTATTTTCTTGGAGCCCAGCATATCGGGCGACAATTTCTGGTTGGCTTCATGTCTGGTATTCTCAATCCCAAGAATATGATTTTTTACCTCTCTCTTTTTACAGTAATGGTCTCAGAACAAACGCCCCTTATCACAAGATTCTTCTATGCCATATGGATGGTATCAATTGTCCTCATATGGGATAGTGCTGTGGTGGCGGTAATTGGGCGGGAGTGTGTTAAGAACTGGCTTGGAAGAGGTGTCTTCTATGTGGAAAAGCTGTCTGGTGCAGTGCTGACCACATTCGGATTGACTCTCTTTTTTACCTGAGTTCAAGACGCGCATAACAAACGACACGGCAACAAACGATCAGACCGCGAAAACAGTTTACTCTGCTTTCGCAGCAAGATTGAAGGTCAGGAAACTCCTAACCGAGTTTAAGGCCTCAGCCCTTACTGTCACAGTCTGCCGGAACTTCTTTTAAATTCTCGACGTTGGCGCCAAAAGCTTTGGAAGCCGATTCCACCTTATCAGCATAAATAAGCTGGGCGGCAAACTCTGCGACATCAGTGATGATTTCACGGCAATGAAGAGCATGATCCCGGCAGAGCCACGTGTCCTGCCACTCACGACAAATCTCACGACAGAGCGTATTTCCGTATTTTTCTTTCATCATATTGGGTAACTGATTGAACAATCTGTACAGCCCGGGCTTTCCATACAGTTGCTTTGAAGCCTCTTTAGCCACTGTCTTCCGATCATCACCCTCCGGCAACTCACTCCTGCCGTGAACAGCCCCTACTGCCATAACGGCTCCAGTTAATGCTCCACAGGTATCTCCATACAGCCCGACACCTCCCCCAAATCCGGTGGCCAGCTTAAGGGAATCTTTAGACAGGCCTGTATCGGCGTGCTCCAACACAGCTTCCATGACACATTCTGCACAGTTAAAACCTCGGGAGAAATTCTTTCTTGCCCTCTCTCGTATCAAAGCAATGTTTTCTGTTTCCATCTGTTCTCTCCTCTTGATTTGCGGCTACATGAACTCTACAACCAGTATCTATTACCTTGCTATTTGCTCCCTTGTCCTGCCTGCCTAAGGGCCATATCAATATAAAGACTTCGAAGCTTTGCATAGATCTGGCCAGGCTTGCCGTCACCGATAATAGTACTGTCAATCTGCACCACAGGCACCACAAAAAATCCCGCTGCGGTCACAAAAGCCTCTTTTGCCTGCAGTGCCTCAGCCACAGAGAACGGTCTCTCTATCACCTGAACATCATTTTCCTCAGCTAAGTGCAGCACAGCCTTTCGGGTTATCCCGTGCAATATAACATTACTCAGATTCCTGGTAATAATGGAACCGTCATCTGTCACGATATAGGCATTGAAAGAACTCCCTTCAGTGATATTCCCATCTCTGTCTATAAGCCAGGCATCATCAGCACCACTTTCGACAGCCTCCATTTTCGCCATACTGGCAGCAAGTAGAGCCACTGTCTTTATATCCCTTCGCCCCCAGCGAATATCGTCGACTGTCACAATGGAAATACCCGACTCTGCCGCAGGGTTGTCGATTATTTTTTTTGCCTGGGTGAAAAGTACAAGAGAAGGTTTACCGTCTTTTGGAAAAGCAAAATCACGATCAGCAGCCCCTCTTGTTACCTGTAGATAGACCACCCCTTCGTCAACCTTATTACGGGTTATCAACTCTCTCTGGATGGACTCAATGGTGCTATCATCCCCAGGCGAGTCCATACTCAACTCGCGTAGTGACCTGCGTAAACGATTCAAATGGACTTGATTATCTATTAATTGCCCGCGAATTATAGCTGCAACCTCGTACACCCCATCAGCAAACAGGAACCCCCGATCAAAAATCGATATCTTTGCATCCTGTTCCTGAAGGTATTCTCCATTAACGTATACTATTCGGTTCATTTTCCTCGTGTCCTCAGATTGGTGGTCTGTAAAAAATCGTATCACACATGCAGCTTAAGAATAAACTCAACTCAGTTTGCTACAAAAGTAACCTCTACACTGTAATTGCAGAGGAAGCACGATTTCTTTTTTTCTTCCGAGATGTAATAAAATGATTTGCCAGTATAAGACCGGAAACAGCAAATAACCCGGCGAACAGTATCAATGCAATCCGAATGTAAAAATTGGTGCTGGCAAGTTTTCCCACCATCGTAGATGTGCCAAGAAGCACAAGAAACGTTGTCAGCCCTGAGGTGAAGGCTCCAGCATGAGGGCCACCTGCATATATTTGGGAGGCAAAAAAGAGCAGCACCAACAGACAGATGGCCATCAGGAAAAGATACGTGGGTACAGCAACCAGTAAATTAAAAACAAGAATTATTGCAAGACCTCCAATGCAGCAGGCAAGAGCATTGGCCTTCATCGCTGCAAGGGAGGAACTGGCATTGGGCGCACCAACCATAAAACAGATTTGAATCATCGCAAAGGCGTAGGACATGAGATTGAAGGAAAAAAAGATAACAACGGCCGTAAGAGCGACCATGGTACTGGCCAGTGCCTGTTCAATTCGTTCCTCTTTTCCAGGCAAGGGCGGGGGTTCCGGCTTTTTTGACGCCGCTTCCGGGAGTTGCGCGGCCAGACTGTTTGGAATCAGCAGATGAAAAAGCCAGGCACCAACAAGACCCACACAAAAATTAAACAAAAGGGCCATTGATATAAAATGTGAGAAACCTACCCCGGATAAACCCAGCATTGGCACGATAGTGATACCAATGGTCATGAACATGGTGGAAAACGGCGGTGCTGAAGGTGTATCGTTGTAATATATCCAGAAAAGCAACAGGCCATATATCGGAACACAAACTAAGGGAACTCGAAGCAAAACTTCACTGATCAGCAAACCAAGCAGCAAACTGTAGATCAACCTGCGCACGAGCTGAGCTGCCATTATCCAACCTATCCAACCAGGCAGCAGAAGAAAGATTGCTGTAAATATTGGTGCTATAAACGAAAGCTGCCAGGCAATCCCGTAGGATACGGTAATAGAGGCCCACACACCAAAAGCAAGACGTAAAGTCAAAACACTCTGCAGAGTCATCTGGCGCATCCTTCCATAATGAAGCTTCCAGACATCAGTAGAGATGGGAGAGAACACTTATTAAGCGTATCCATAAGGCCCCAAGGCTATTCAAAACCGGCCTCTGCCCTGTATATACGATTACATTGACCTGTCCACCTGCTCTCCTGAAGCCGACAACGCTATCATCTGTAAAACGGATTAAAACCGGGAAGTGCTGAGGCTGCCTGAGCCATCCCTGGGTTGTCTGTACTGTGGTTAACCCACCCAGAACGTCATTACTGTTATCAGATACACCATAGCCAACGCTGAGCACTTCACCGTTGAATATCCTGCCTGGTGCTGCATCAAGAACGAGTTCTACAGGGTTCCCATTTTTAATATGTCCCAGGCTGTTCTCCCGCATATTGGCCTGAATCCAAATATCTTTAGTAGAAATAAAGGTCATGATCGGTGCCCCTGCGCTGGCATAATGACCCACATCAACAGCTAAATTCGTTATAACACCAGATGAAGGTGCCCGGATAGTTGTGTTAGCCAGATCAAATTCAGCCATTTCAAGAGCAGTAAGGGCCGATTTTATCCGCGCATTGTCCTCTCCTGCCATACCAAGATTACTCTTTGTCTTCTCGAGTTCAGATCTGGCACTACGAAGTCGTGCCTGACTCGCTTCTATCTTTGCCCTGGAATCATCGGCCCGGGAAATAGAAGCAGCACCAACCTTTGACAGCTTTATAATCCGTTGTCCTTTTATCTCGGCATTCCTGAGATTGGCCTCCGCCTCAGAGATTTTAGCCTGAGCAGTCGCCACGGAGTTCACATCCGCTGCCGAAGCCTGACTGGCTTGCTGAAGGTCTGCCTGGGCTCTCTGTACAGCGAGCTCATACCGGGTGGGATCAATAACCGCCAACTCTTCATCTGCCTTCACCGCCTCATTATTATTTGCATACACATTTATCAGTGTGCCTGACACCTGAGGTGCGATTGGTACGATAAATGCCGCAATGCGACCATCTGCAGTATATGGAGTAAATTTATCACCAAGGAGATGACAGATAAAAATGGTGAGACAAAACAACAGAATCACCCATGTCCAGATCTTTACCGGATCACGTCCCTTTTCTTCTATTGTCTTCTTCTGTTCGTCTTTATCACCAGCAGCTGCGGCGGCCCCACGTTCACTCTTTTCTTTTTCAGACATCGTTCTATCCTGATATGATATGTTCTTAGCAAAGACTACACAATGTTCGTACGAAGTTCGGACTAATTGCCGCCATTTGTCGTATCTTTAGCAGTACGTTTATGGGACTCCTGCTTGTCAGCCATTAAATCGCTGACCAACCATGCAACAAGGACTGCAGAGAAGAACTGCCCGACAATAGCTTCCATCTGACAAAGAGCGCCAGCACCAGCTGTCTGTGGCGTAATATCGCCATACCCGAGAGTCGTAAGTGTTACCATACTGAAATAATTAAACGTATGTATTGATTGGGAACCATTATTCTCCAGTAGTACACCACCGTAAGAGCCGGGAAGTAACTGATTCAGAAGGGCATATGCGGCTCCCCAGAAAAGTCCGATCATCAGGTAAAGACAAAAAGCTGCGTAGAGTACCTTTATCGTCACCTTGTGTGCATGGGAAATCTGAAAGACATAGGAATAGATTAATAAACCTAAATATATCACTAAAAAAAGATAGGCTCCCGTGAGAGTAAATTCAATAATGTCATAAACGCCAAGCCAGTAGAGGATCAGTAACGGAAAAAGCAGAATCACCACCACATTGCGTTGTACCTGCTGCTTCTGCACAGTATAGATTGCGAGAAACAAGGCGACAGTAAGTGACCCATGGGCACCCATAGCCATAGAGGGATAGGGCTCTAGAAATGGACTGCCCACCATGTAAACCAGCAGGAAAAAAAGCAGATTTCTAAAGCTATTCCCTTTTATTTTCAATATCACCCTGGGTTTAGACATAGTAAGTTACCTCCAATAACTTAATCATCGAAATAGTCTCCCCAATCGGTTCTTTTCTGCATTTTTTCCTGTGTTTCTTCTGACACAAAATCATTGCCGAAGCGTATCTGCCACCCTCCTCCAAGTGCCTTATAGAGGCTTACAAACTCTGTGGTAAGTTCTCCTTTTAGCTGGGCGTACTGATCTCCTGCTTTTGGGTCATGGATCGTACTGAATCCAGCACCCGCTGATAGTCCACAAGGCCCTCTTCATACTGGAGAAGAGAGAGTTCCATTGATCTCTTGGAAGTTGCCACTCCGTCAAGGATATATTCCGCCTCTCTCTGGATGTAGGCTATACCGGACATACTATCCTCAACTTCTCTGGCCGCATTGAGTACAGTATCCTGATACATTGGTGACCAGGATATCATCATAGTTTGAGATATCTGCAAGAAGATTTGCGTCTGCAGATTCAATTGATCTGCGGAATTTTCCCCAACAGTCCATCTCCCAGACAGCATCGAAGCCAACAGAGACAGCATTATAGTGCCGCTCCGAGGCTGGTGCGGTAGTCCCGATGGGTTAGAAGATCACCATTCATACTCTGGCCCCTGAGGATACATATTGCCCTCAACAAGCCCAAGTCTGGCCCGGGCTTCAAGTATTCGCAGCCCAGCCGTTTTGAGAGTGAAATTTTGGGCATAGGCCGTCTCAATGAAATTGTTCAGGACAGGATCCTTAAACTGTGTCCACCATTCCGTGTTTTCTTCTTTAAGCTGATCTGCAAATTCTTCAGAGTCAAAGGGGCTCCGTTGCGCCGGCAACTGACTTTCCGGCTGTTTAAAGTCCGAACCAAGGGCAGCACAGCCGTTTAGTAACCAAACGGTGAAAATAAGCCAGAGGCCGATCCTGAATCGAAAGTTTTCCATGAAGTCTTTCCTGCCCCAGATTCTATATTGAGGGGGCGGAATCCTCTGCCGATTCAGTTATCCATGACATGAACAACGTGTACATAATCGCCAGAACGACTGCACCGACAAAAAGCCCAATAATACCCGACAGCATCATACCTCCCAAGGCACCGATAAGGATAACCAGCATGGGAATATCCACTCCACGTCCCATGAGCATCGGTTTTAAAAAGCCATCGCTGGCACTTACAAAAATCGCCCAGACAAGAAAAATCACTGCCGTTGTGGTGTCCGCAACGGAAAAAACATAGGCAGCAACAGGTCCGAGTACCAAGAGGGGAGGTAGCTGGCCAACAGCACAGACCAATACCAGGGCTCCCCACAACCCGGCGGCAGGAACTCCTGCAACGAGCATTCCAATCGTAGACAGAATTGCCTGAATCACGGCGACACCAACCACGCCCTGCATCACTCCCCGAATCGTTGCGGTGGCAAGACTTGTAATCTCCGGCCCCTTCGCTCCAGCCACACGGGTTATAATCCGCTCAGCTATTTGTGCGCATCCTTCAGATTTGGCGAGAAAAACCCCAGCGATACAGGTTGAGATTATCACCATAAAGAACCCAAATAATCCTCCACCGATGGAACCTATGAGCGCAGCGGCAGCAGTTTTTATCTGAGGAGCATAACGCTGCAAAGCCCCTACAAGATTAGTAGAGGCCTGCTGCCACAACTGATATACTTTGTCACCAATGAGTGGCCATTCTGCAACACCGGCAGGTGGAGGAGGGACCTCCAGAGTCTGGTCCTGAACCGTTTCCATCAACGTTTGAGCTGTATCAATGGAAGACCCAACCAAAAGCACCGCAGGAATCACAAGGGCGGCAATAATCACAAGAACAAAGAGGGTAGAGGCAACACCCTTTCTTCCCCCAAGCATTGTAGCAACTTTCGCGATAAATGGCTCCATAGCTATCGCCAGAATAATCCCCCAGATAACAGGCATCAAAAATGGTTTTATCAGTAAAAAAGTCCACGTAACCAGAATCGCAAGTATCACTATTTTTATGACAGCATCCACAACATTTTTTGTTATCATAGTGCTCTTTTCAATGTGCTCGTCCATATTGCACTCCCTCTCTTTCTATGATGAGTGTGTTTAAAAAGATGTTAGCATTTTAGCCGAGCTACTTCTTTGGCGTACACATCGGTACCACAATATTTTCTCTATTTTCGGGCCCGAGAAGCATGCCGCAAACATCACTACCATCAGCGGGTATCTTGGGCATAACCAAACGTTGAAGGGGTACTGATATGGGACTGGCAATAAAGTTCACCGCAGTACCGATAATACCACCCTGCCCAATACCTATATTTATATCAGCAAACGATCCGTCTACCTCAAGTGGCGTAGCCATGCTGAAAAACTGTGCTTTTTTGGCCTCAGGTTTTACTTTGACGTACAGTGTCTTCTCTCGTAAATCGACCTTTCCATCCGCACAGATTCTTATTTTGCTGGTATCAATAAAAAAGGCTTCCGGCTCCAGGATACCATCTGCAACAGTCCACCTGCCCACGGCACAATTCAATTCGGACTTGCTTTTATCCGCCCCGGAGACAATTGCTGCGATAAGGTTAACGGCCCAGAGGTCAATAATCCCGGCACCAAAGTTCTCAAGGTCGCCAGAAAAATCAAAATAGCCGTTACCGTTGGCTAGAAGTTCAGACATTGTGGCGGCAGAAGATGTGACATCAATGTCAAGATTCACGAGCCCACCCATATCAGATCCAGGCTTGGATCTGCGTACCCAAATGCCAATATCAAAATTTTCAATTTTCACCTTCAACTCGGCATCTGATTTTTCAGCACCCGGCTTGATGGATGCCATCAGACCTATGTTGCCGCCAGGAATATTGAACATCAGTGGATCTACCTTTATCCGCCCTTCTTTCAAGGTTACTTTCAATTGCCCACTACCAAGAAGATCCTCACCGGAAAGCACTTTCTCAGCGTCAATTGCAAGAGTACAATCAAATTTTTCCAGCATCTCCGGATCTAGAAGTTTTTTATTCTTCTGTCTCTTTTCTTTGTCTTCTGTTTTTTCTGCAACAGCAGTTTCCTCCGATTTCTTTTCATCCGTCTCAACTGCTCCATTTTTCTCTGGTTCCTCACTTATCCAGGCCCAGTCATCAAAAATAAAATCATCAAGCTGAACCTGAGGAGAACGGAACGTGAGATCAACAGTTGTCATTGTGCCAGAGGTGACTATTTTAGCCGACCCCTCAAGGCTGCTGGTAGCAGTTTTAACCGTCATTTTTTCCATTGTATACTGATTAGGCTGCAGATACAGAGCAGTTTCAAGCTTGTACGATGTAAATGGGGGGAGATCAAGCTGGAGAAGATCATTTAAACTGTTAAGGTTGTCACCTTGAATTGTCGTCTGCAGGACAAGAGACCTTGCAGCAGTGACCAAATCGACATTGCCGCTGAAGTTCATCTCTGTCTCGGCAATAGCAAGTTTTATTTCCATCCAGGATGTGTTTTCCGAGAGAAATTCCTCAAGAGAGGCTATAGAAACATCCACAGTATAGCTGGAGTCAAGAAGATTCCCATCAATAGCAAGGCGCAAAGGCTCACCAGGGATCATCGTCCCAAGACATGTTTTCAGCTCAAAAGATGCTGTTTTCTTACTGCCAGCCCGGTGGAAGTCAACGCCAATATCCTGAAGGTTGAGTTTGCTTACGACGAGACTGTCCCCTGCCAGTTTTTGAGCTTTTTTAGAAGCATTGACATTTCCCTTCTCCTCGGTTTCTGGTGGGGTCGCTTCTGGGGCGGTATCCTTATCACCAAATACCCAGTTACTTGCTCCAGTTTCAGATTCTTCCAAGGTAATGTGTAAGCCCTCAACACGGATTTCAGATATATGGACTTTCCTTTTTAGTAGCGGAATCAGCTCAAGCTGAATCTTTGCCAGATCCATTTCCAGAAAATTGTCGGTGACAAACCCTTCCGGGTTGTCAATCTTCAGCCCTTCTATAGTAAAGTAGGGGTTGAGAGAAGTGGAAATAACAATAGATTTTTCAATGTGTACCGATCTGCCCAATCCCTTACTCATAAGGGATTCAACTGGCTCTTTAAAACGGGTCAAATCGAGTGGAATCTGGAAAACTATTACAACTGTTAACAACAGCACGATCAGTAATAACACGCTCAGTAAGGTTCCTAACAGCCAACGAAACAGTTTTTTCATGGCATTCTCCAGAAGTTAGCAATTATAATTATACCTAAATTTTGCAGACGCAAAATCTGTCACTCAGTTCAGTACCCCGAGGGGTCTAAAAATCAAGAAAATACGGATTCGATTTTATATTATATGGTTACAAGCACCCACAAGGTACTTACTTCCCGTTTACCGGTGTTAGGTTATATGCAGCACGGACTATAGTCCGTCACATTGGTTTATTCCTTGTCAATGATTGCTGGTGGCACGGTTATTTTGGCGATCTTCCGGGCATGTGTGTAGGCCCTCGACATTTTATCGATAAGCGAAATTTCTACTCGAGCCATTTCGAGAGCAATAGCTTGATCATGACCAAGTCCTTTTGCTTCATAGGTCATCAGGCTTTCAGCCAGCTCGGTAACGGTCCCCTTTTTATTCAAGACTGCCATCGCTGCGTTCTGATCATTGTTCTGCACTGACTCAACGGCCAGCTGGACGGATTCACAGACCTCTTTATACAGGTCCTGGAATACCTGCTGTGTAGTATCACTCACCTGCTGACCTCTGGTAATGAACTTTTTTACAAGGTCAGCGAGTTCCGTCTCTACCAGGTCGGCAAGGTTTTCAAGGCTCACAGTAGCCGTCATCAGGTCCTGATGGGTTTTACTCTCTTCCTTGGTAAGTGGCTGCTGTCTGATTCTGCCAAGGAACTGGAATATTGCCGCTTCAAGTATATCGACCTTATCATCGAGCTTCACAATTCTATCCACATGCTCCATACTTTTATTGAGCGCGGCTTTCGGCAGTTGATCGAGCATACTGCAGGTAATCTCCCCCATCCTGCCAAATTCCTGTCGAACCTGTTCAAGGGCAATGGAGGGCACATCGAGAACTTCCTCATTCAGGTATTTGGGTTCAATAATGACACCCTCTTTCTCCTTCCTATCCGGGATGATCTTTTCCGCAATTTTGGCAAAAACACCTGCAAAACCGATAAATACGACGGTATTGATGATATTAAAAAGGGTGTTAGCATTTGCGATCTGGCGAGGAATATCGTTTACCACTCTTGCAGCCCCTTCAATGCCCTCTTTCACAGGAGAGACGGCCGTCGCCAAGTCGGCAAGAACCCCAAGAAACGGAAGCCAGATAACCACTCCCAGGATATTAAATAGAACATGGACAATAGATGCTCGAACTGCTTCAACGGGTTTTCCCATGGCCGCCAGAAGAGCCGTGACACAGGTTCCGATATTGGCCCCGAGCGCCAAACCAATCCCCGCTTCCAGAGACAAAAGCCCTTCTGTTGCCATCGCAATGGCTATACCAACAGTTGCAGCTGACGATTGAACAAGTCCCGTAAAAACAGCACCAGCCAGGATGCCAAATAATGGACGCTCCATTTTCTGCAAGAAATCCATGAACGGCTCATACGTACGCAGGGGCACCATGGCCTCGCTCATTATTCCCATACCAAAAAAAACCAGGCCAAGTCCCATAAGCATCATTCCAACATGCCTGACGTTTTCTCTCTTGCCGACAAAGGTCATAAAAAAACCCATGGCGATAGGTAGTAGAGCATAAGAAGCGATATTAAAAGCGAGCAGTTGCGCAGTCATGGTAGAACCGATATTAGCCCCCATGATAACTCCAACAGACTGGGCCAGAGTCATAACTCCCGCGGTAATAAAACTGACCACCAGCACGGTTGTTACTGAAGAAGAGTTCAATATGGCTGTAACAAAGGCACCGGTAATTGCGCCAAGAAATCGATTCGTTGTCATTTTTGACAACAAGGTTCTAAGAGCATCCCCTGCTGCTTTCTTAAGCCCCTCCGACAACTGATCCAGGCCGGCAAGAAACAGTGCAAGTCCGCCCAAAAGCCCCATAGAAAGCTGCAGCATATCGATTGCGTTTCCGTTGCCTTCAGCTGAGAAAGCTGTAGAGGAGTAGACGAGAAGGCAGAGGAATACGCCCAAGAAAAAGACCACAACAGAAGGTCGTAAAAGTGATTTAGGACAGAGCATGTTCACACCCCGGATAATAGATGTTGTAATCTTGACAATACCCGTTCCTGCATCACCGATATCGTTTGGAATACTAGGTATTTTCAGATTTATAGATAAATTTAGGTATATGCCAATCATATTTGACAGCGAGTATACGAAGGCAAAAACCAACACACAATGCGATCCAAGCGGCTGTTATTTTTGACGTTCCGACGTCCATGAGCAGCAAATATAACCACACTGCCAATATAGAGATGGACGCATACAACTCTTTCTGAAAAGCAAGAGGAATCCTGTTACACAGTAAGTCCCGGAGAATTCCACCAAAAACCCCGGTAATTATACCGGTCAGCGATGCTACTCCCATGCCATGCCCCATATCAAGTGCCCGAACCGCACCGATCAGAGTAAAGGTGATCATCCCCAGTGCATCAAGTGAGATGAACAACCATTTCAAACGACTGAAGTAACGGGCAATCAGTACCATGATCAAAGCAGCGACAGAAGTAACAAAGAGAAGTTCAGGCTGTCCGATGAAAAGGATTGGATGCCGGTCCAGTAAAAGATCCCGTATAACTCCCCCTCCATAGGCAGTCACACTGGCCACAACAAGAACACCAAAGAGATCCATTCGATGCTCGCCCGCGGCAATCGCTCCAGTCATGGATTCAACAATTAAACCGACATAAAAAAAGATGGTGAAAAGTAAGGCAGAATCCATGAGAGCAACACGTTCAAGCTTCTATGAAGCGAATTGATTAAAACCTAACCCCGATAAACAGGAAATAAATCATTTATAAGGTACTCAATTTTGAAGGCGCAAAATTGAGGTGAAAGAGTAACCGGTTTCAGGCAACAGTGCAAAACCGGCTACTTTGGTATTACTTCTTCTTTGGAATTTCCCGTGGATCAGTCATGTTCTCCGGACGCAGCATATCATCAAGTTGCTCTTTGGTCAGCAGACCCTTCTCTAAAACGAGTTCGTAGACACTACCGCCGGTTTTCAAGGCCTCTTTGGCGATTGAAGCTGATGATTCATAGCCAATGACCGGTACAAGTGCAGTCACCAGGCCAATACTATTTTCCACATATCGCCTGCACACTTCACGGTTAGCTTCAATGCCGGTAATGCAACGAGAAGAAAGAGTAACACAACCATTTTTCAGGATCATCATTCCATGGAGCAGGTCATATGCTATGATTGGTTCCGCCATACAGAGTTCGAGTTCGCTGGCCTCAGCAGCCATACTCACCACCGCATCATAGCCCATAACCTGATAACAGATCTGATTGACCAGCTCTGGGATTACCGGGTTCACTTTTCCTGGCATGATCGAAGAACCAGGCTGCATTGCCGGGAGGTTTATTTCGTTGAGACCACAACGGGGACCAGAAGACATCCATCTAAGATCATTACATATTTTAGAAATTTGAACAGCTGCTCGCTTCAGTGTGGCCGACATCTGCACAAACGTCCCCGCATTCTGGGTGGCCTCGACAAGATTCCGGGCACGGCGAAGAGGAAAACCGCTCACCTCGCCAAGCTTCTCAGTTACTAGATTCGCGTACCCGGGAGGACTGTTGATCCCGGTACCGATGGCAGTTGCACCCATATTGATATGCAAAAACTCTTCAGCCGTTCGGTCAATGGCGTCAATAGCGCTGTCGATCATAACACCATAGGCACTAAATTCCTGACCCAATGTCATCGGAACTGCATCCTGGTTTTCGGTACGGCCCATTTTCAGCACATCACTGAACTCGTCAGCCTTTAATTCAATAGACGTTCGAAGTTCAATCATTCCTCTTTTTAAGTTGCGGGCAGAAAGCAGCACGGCGAGTTTAATAGCTGTCGGATAAGCATCATTTGTGGACTGGGAGCAGTTGACATGATCATTTGGGTGCAGGTGTTCATAGTCTCCTTTTCCAAAACCCATAAGTTCGAGGCCACGGTTGGCAATAACTTCATTGGCATTCATGTTGGTCGATGTGCCAGCCCCACCCTGAAACATATCAACGGTGAAGTTCTCACGCAGTTTTCCCGCGAGTAACTCATCACATGCATCACAGATCGCTTTGCCCTTGTCAGTATCAAGCACACCAAGTTCACTGTTAGCTATAGCTGCAGCCTTTTTAACCATGGCCAGCCCTTCCACAAGGTGTTCAAAATTACTGACATAGACGCCGGATATAGCAAAATTCTCCATTGCCCGCTGAGTCTGTACACCATAATAAACATGGTCAGAAACCTCACGTTGCCCCAGGGAGTCATGCTCGATACGAATACCGCTCACCGTCGTACTATGACTGTCGCTTTCATGAAGCTGATTTGAAAGTACACGAAGACGGCGACCAATACGCACTGCTACACGAGACACTATACGGTAAAAGAGTTCAGGGTGACTGTCTCTGAGCTCTTCAATTTTTTCCTTTGAAATCTGCCATACTTTTGCACCATTTCTCGTATAGGCACCGTTACTATGGGAGTCTCCTTCCAGAAAAGCACCTTCACATATCATTGCCCCGCTCACTACCGTCCCCACATGCCTTGACGCACCGTGCAACCCTCGAACAAGCTCTATCTCCCCTTCGAGAATTACACCAGCCCAGCTGCGAGGGGTTGATTCCTGAAAAAGCCACTCGTTCGGCTCATATACTATCTCAGATCCTTCGGAAAGAAATACGTCAAGATCTCCTTCGCTGATCCCTGCTCCCAGTACGGTTTGTTTTATCAATTTTTTTTCTATTTTCATAGTGTCTGCTCCTCCGAGCGGGTATCTCTATGTTTCATCAACATCAAAAAATCAAAACTATTTGATATTGCAGTCATAACTTCACTCTATTCCACAAAAACAACAGCATCAGTTAGAGTATCATTCCACCAATAATAAAGCCGAAAATAACTGCACTTATGATCGTTACCATCCCGGGAATAAGAAAGGGGTGGTCGAATACATATTTACCTATCTGTGTTGAGCCTGTATCGTCAAACTCGATAGCCGCAAGAAGGGATGGATAGGTAGGAAGTACAAAAAGAGCACTTACAGCAGCAAAAGAGGCTATTGCCGCCACCGGACTCACACCCAGGGCGAGAGCAACAGGCATCAGGGCTTTTGTTGTAGCAGCCTGGGAATAGAGCAGCATCGCTGCAAAAAAAAGGACCACAGCCAGCATCCACGGTTTTGACTCAAGAAGATTTCCGGCGAAAACATTGATCTCTTCTATATGATTTGAGACAAAAGTTGTTCCCAGCCAGGCCACACCCAGTACACAAATACAAGCGCTCATCCCCGACTTGAAGGTGGCTGCATTTAAGATGTTCTTCGCTTCAACCTTACAAAACGTGGTGATAAGAGTTGCAGCAGCCAACATAAAAGAAATGATTGCATGGTCCCTTGCAAGAACTGGCTTGGTGATCAGGCCAACAGTGTCACTTATAGCTGTTGCATAAAAAACCACCCCAAAAATGGCCAGCGCAAAGATATACACAGATCGCTTAGCTTCGGGAGTTATCTCTTTTTCAACCTCATCGTCGGTGGTCATTTTCACCAGACCTTTGGCCAGACGATCCTGATACACGGGGTCATCTTTAAGGTCTTTGCCCAGAAAATTTGTGATAACAGCACCCACCATAACTGCCAGGAAACTGCTGGGGATGGCAATGAGTAAGAGCTGAACATAATCAACCCCAACTTTTTCAAGTTCTGATGAAAAAAACACGACGGCCGCAGAAATCGGTGAGGCTGTAATGGCTATTTGAGAGGCCACCGTGGCAATAGCCAGAGGTCTCGAAGGTCGTATACCTTCTCTCTTGGCAACTTCGGCAATGACCGGCAGGGTGGAAAAGGCTGTATGCCCTGTACCAGCAAACATGGTCATAACATAGGTGACTATGGGGGCCAAAAAGGTGATGTATTTCGGGTTACGCTTCAGTACTTTCTCTGCCAAGTGAACCAGATAGTCGAGTCCACCCGCCTCCTGCATTGCCGCGATAGCTGAGATGACAGCCATGATTATCAAAATTACATCTGTTGGTATGGATCCTGGTTCTAGTCCAAAAACAAAACCAAGGACGACTACTCCAAACCCTCCAGCAAAGCCGATACCAATACTCCCCATCCGTGCCCCAAGCCAGATAAAAAACAGCACAACCAGCAATTCAACAATCCACATAAATACGTTCCTCTCATGTTATTACGACTCTTTTTAATTTGGAATTGTTTCTTTGATAACGCGGTGGTTAAGGGAGGTTAAATGTCCCCTGGAGATCTTTTGCATAACCACCAATCTCTGTCGTACTCTGGTTTGTCTGGAAAGAAAGTGTTGACCAATGCAGACGCAATGAGCCACTGATGTTTTTTGTTGCTCCGGTCCCCCCCACAATTTCACCAGTAGCAAGACTGTCCTGTTCCATTCTCTCCGACTTCAAAACAATGTAAATTTCCTGCCCGTTCAAGCTTCTCCAGACACAGCGAAAATCGCCTCCTTTACTGTCCGCAAGCCCTATACAGGTGGACCAGTAGTCTTTTTCATTCCCAAGAGTACCTTTGAGCCTAACATGCCCAGACAATTTTACGAGGGCAGTCTCACCCAGTTCCCCAAAAGAAAGTGCTTCCTGCGTACCATTAGCGGTCCAACTGCCGGTAAAGCTCCCTTCTTCAGCCGCCTTGCATACCTGGGTACAACAACTCACTACAATGAAAACACAAACAAGATACGTAAGATTCCGGACATGTACCCTAACCATATCGCCCCCCTCTGAATAATTTTCCACCTACCTGATTCCTAGCAAACATCCTATCAAGAATAAAAATACTGTTGTTCCCAATATTATCAACTCTTTTCTCAGAAACAACACTAACTTGTTATATTATTAGAGAGTTGTTCTATATGCCGGATCAACATTTCGCAAATTAATTCGCCCTGTCAATTTTCTGCTATCGATTTTTTGCTTCTGGCCTTCAGCCGCCTGAAAGCCCTGCACCTTGCTCCTTTTTGTGCAGCTACGCTGGACCCTGCCTTCTTAAAACAGTAAAGGCCTGCTNNAGCAGGCCTTTACTGTTTTAAGCTGGTACAGCCTCCTAAAGGGATCATTTGATCTCGTTGGGTTTACACAAATTTGTATCGTCCGCAGCAACTCGGCCGCAGGAACCGCAGGAATATTTTATTGATGCGATTTTTGCCTTACATACATGGTTAGAACTAATATCAGTTTCACCGCAGAACTCACAAGACAAATTTTCAACAGTTGGAGCGCAAAGATGACCAGGGTCATCAGCAACAGCACCACAATTTTTACAAGTATGAGCCATGACAAGCCTCCTCGAATTGTAGACAATGAAAAGACAGCTACCCCGCTTATCGGACGTAACCAGGAAAAACACTTCCTCTGGCGCTGGTAAAACTGAGTGAAAAAGAAACACGTTTGGTTATAAGCTGTTATTGACCAGACACTCGAATGAAGCGGTCTCCATCAAAAGAAATTAAGCAAAGCATCGAGGTTGTCAATGGCTGCATATACAGCACCTTTTGGATTCAAGTGCCATTAAGTCCTTCTAGGGTGACTAAAATCTCAACGTCTTTACCCACAATACCAAGATCGCTAAATTTCCCATTTCCGATCTTGTAAGCCAATCGATCTATAGTCAATTTACCGTTAAAGCCGGCAACTCGCCGCTTTTTTGCCGCAGGATGATTTTGCATACCCTCAAAAGATAACGGCAGCACCAGATCATACACCTGTCCTTTAACAGTGAATTTCCCGGACACCTCATACAAACCGTTACCAGCGTCATTGATACTCGTTGATTCAAAGATAAGCAGCGGATGTTTTCCAGAGTCAAAAAAATCAGCAGACTGAAGGTGTTTATCTCTTTTGGATATACCTGTGTAAACAGAGTCAGTTTTTATTTCGAAATAGAATTTACTGTCTGCAAGGTTTGCAGGATCAAAACGAATCTCCCCCGAATATTCACTGAAATACCCTTGCACTTTAGAAAAAATATGGTTCACGCTAAAGTAAAAATTTGAGTGGGCCTTATCCAGTTCCCAGACCTGTGCACTGGCAAATACCACCTGACTGGCAGCGAGATACAGAGAAAAAGTCAATAATAATATTGTTAGTTTTTTCATGGTATCACCTATGTAGTTGTAATTAGATTCAGTTTATTAGTACCTTAGAAATTTAATCGAAGTCTTCGCTTATCTCTTGTTTTTATGAATAAATTTCTTGAAGGTACTTATTCCGGCTTACTTCCCGTTTACCGGGGTTAGAACACTTCTGTGTTCCTGACAAACAATAACAAGAGACAACCAAAATACAAGCCCGAGGCGCAACTCTACTCGAGATCGACAGGAGGCGGTGATACGATCATTTTTTCTTTATCAACAGCACCATAACCATGAGTCCGAAGACCAGGATAAAAAACATGACTCTCGGCACATTCTGTTCAAACGATTCACTGACATATAGAACGTGTGCGCTCAACAAAACAAGTAGAAAATAGCCTAAAACCCTGTGTACATCACGCCATTTTGTGTACTCCAGTCTTAAGCGGTCTCTGAAAAAAGCTGGAATTACCATAAAAAACAGCCCGAACAACAACACAACGCCAACCATCTCTGGAAGGTGTTTTGATCCCAAAGGCAGGTTTCCAAATCCCTCGGGGACTAAGACCAGCACAACATGACCGAAGGCTAAAAGGAGAACAATGATGCCGTTAGTACGGTGATACCGCATCAGGGAGGCAACACCAAAAAGATCCTCAAGAAATCTGCCTCTGACTGCGAGGCAAATTTGGACAAGCAGCAGAACAGAGGCCAGGAGGCCCGCCATCTTCCCGGATAGGAGCAAGGTTTTATCGAGACCAAGCTTGTACCATAAGGTTTGTGATTCATAGACAAATGGAACCGACAAGGCCCCGAACACGACAAGAACTAAAAGAGCGGCAAGACTAATCAAGCGCAGATATCGCTTGCGCTTCAGTTCATTATCTGGATTCATTTTCGATGTAGCATAATTTATTTATGAGTTCCGGCCGAGAAGGTACCTATACGTCACCACGTGATATTGAAATACTGGTCTGTTCTCGACAACCTTAAATGAGGCCCGGATGTTCGTTTATCTCATCCTCTATGTTATTTGGGTCTTCTGCGTTGTAGCGAATAATATTTTGCAGATGAAAAAGATCTTCGGGTTCAATTGTTGTGAACTTGATTACCACTTCGCCATCAGCTGATCGCAACACCTCACCAATCACCCCAACCCCTGGTTCCATGCGATCCAGAAGTATAGTAAAGGTACAGGGAGAGCCAGACTGAAGAGTCTCTCCAACCTGAATCAAACATCCGCCAACACTGAGATTGGCTATTCGTTCCACCATATAAGTGGCTCCCTCTACTTCCAGCCTTGCTCTGACATTAAAAAAAATTCGACTAAACCGCCTCTTTTCTTGTGACATAGTCCCTCGCACACGCCAAATTATCCGACCACAGGCACTCCCCTGAAGAACTCTATCCACCCTAAAAACAGATCTCAGGAAAGCCGACTTCTTATACCATTCATTGTAGCTCAAAACTGAAAACAATTACAACCCAGAGAGTTTCTCATGCAACTATCTCTTATCATATTAACACCTTACTCAGTAAAAGCTGCCCAAAAAACAAGAAAATACGGATTCGACTTTATATCATATGGTTATAAGCACTCACGAGGTGCTTACTTACCGTTTACCGGTGTTAGATATTATATCAAAAATAGCGTACAATACTTTCAACAAGATGGATCAGAGAAAAACCGCGCGTAAACAGTAATAAATTTACGTTGAAAATCGGTACACAGAATTGTATACAGGGGGTGCACTCCTTGTGTTCGTGATTATTTACTTACTTTTCAGGAGAGACCCACAAGAGAGGTTGACAAGCTTCCATCTAGGAACCATTTTGTGGGAGTTGACGGGGTACCGTCCACAGAACAGAGTGGATTTATAATTAATTTTAAAGAGGAGAACGCAGTGAAAAAAATCGCTATGTTGTGCTTGGCCTCCATGCTCACATTGGGAGCAACCATGGCGGGAGCCAAAACCCTGAAATTAGCAATGGATGCAGATCCTGTTTCGCTTGATCCCCATGTTCAGCTGTCAGGCGGGATGCTACAGTATTCCCATATGGTTTTTGATCCACTTGTACGCTGGACCAAAGAAATGACCATTGAGCCTCGACTCGCCTCCAAGTGGGAACGTATTGACCCACTGACCCTTCGTATGCATCTTCGCGAGGACGTAAAGTTCCACTCAGGCAATCCTTTTACCGCAAAAGATGTTGCCTGGACTCTGGATCGTTTGTCTAAAAGTGGCGATTACAAAGGACTTTTTGAGCCGTTTACTACCCCTGTAATCGTTAATGATCATACCATTGATATCAAGACCAAGGCCCCTTATGGCTTGACGTTGAACATGTGTACCTACATCTTCCCTATGGATTCAGTATTCTACACTGGCAAAGATGCGAAGGGACAACCTAAAGACGCTATCATCAAAACCGAGCACTCTTTTGCCAATGAGAATGAGTCAGGCACTGGCAAATTCATGGTAACCGAGCGTGAGCAAGGTCAGAAATGGACAATGAAGGCGTTCCCTGGTTACTGGGACAAAGACACCGGTAATGTTGACGAAATCATCCTCACTCCAATCAGTGAGAATGCTACTCGTATAGCTGCTCTTCTCTCCGGCGATGTTGACTTCATCATGCCTGTACCTCCTCAGGACTTCGATAGAATCGAAGAAAGCAAGGATCTGCAGCTGATCACCATGCCAGGAACCAGAATCATTACTTTCCAACTCAACAGCAAGCGTAAGCCAGAGCTTGCCAACGCTCAAGTTCGTCAGGCGATGGTTTATGCGGTAAACAACGATGGTATCGTTCAGAAAATCATGAAAAAACGTGCCACCACTGCTGGCCTCAACTCAGCACAAGGTTATGACGGTTATGATGCTGCACTGACCCCACGCTACGACCTGGCAAAAGCTAAGGAGTTGATGAAAGAAGCAGGCTTTGAAAAAGGTTTCACTGTTTCCATGGTCGCTCCGAACAATCGTTATGTCAACGATGAGAAAATCGCTCAGGCGGTTGCGTCCATGCTCTCTAAGATCAACATCAAGGTTGAACTCAAAACCATGCCTAAGGCTCAATACTGGGATGAATTTGATGCTCAGGTTGCTGACATTCAGATGATCGGCTGGCACTCAGATACCGAAGACAGCGCCAACTTCTACGAGTATCTCTACATGTGTCCAAACAAAGAAACCGGAAAAGGTCAATACAACAGCGGCAACTATTGTAATCCAAAAGTTGACGAGTTGACCCTTGCTACCCAGTCTGAAACCGACCTCGCCAAACGTTCAGAGATGCTGAAAGAAATTGAAAAAATTCTCTACGATGATGCTGCCTTCATACCTCTGCACTGGCAGATGCTCTCATGGGCTGGCAACAACAAGCTTGAAAATGCCGATGAAATCATCAACGTCATGAACTTCCCTTATTTTGGTGACCTGAACATGAAATAGAAGGGAGCTCTGTTTCAGACCCTTCTCTACTCTGCAGGTGTATGAATAGGTGTCCGTCGGGGTTTTCCCGACTGACACCTATTTAGAAGCCAACACATCTTTACACCCTGAACGTCCATGATTGCTTTTTTCATACGGAGAGTTACCCAGGCCATTTTCGTGATGCTGGTCATCAGCTTGATCGGATTTGCCATTAAACAGAATGTCGGAGACCCTATCAGGGAAATTACCGGCATTTCAGTTTCCGCCGAAGAGCGAGAATCGTTACGCGACGAGCTTGGGCTCAACGACCCTTTTATGATCCAGTGGCTGCGGTTTGTTAAAAATGCTGCTCAAGGCGACCTCGGCAACTCCTTCTACTTTAAAAAACCCGCGACTGATGTCATTATGGCCAAGGCCCCAGCCACGCTGGAACTGGTGTTTGCAACTTCCTTTCTCGTTATTCTGCTATCAATTCCCATAGGCATATACGCCGCTGTCAAACCCAGGGCCTGGCTGTCCCGCTTTTTCATGGGGGCGAGTATTATTGGTGTCTCTATTCCAGTCTTTCTGACGTCCATTCTGCTCATCTATGTCTTTTCGGTATGGCTTGGCTGGCTGCCTTCGTTTGGCCGGGGTGACCTTGTTGAAATATTCCCCGGCTGGAAATCCGGCTTCTTCACCGTCGATGGTCTCAAACACCTCATTCTTCCATCCATTGCTTTGACATCCATCATGCTCCCCCTTTTCATTCGGCTGATCCGTGCGGAAATGAAGGAATCACTGGAAACAGAGTACGTAAAATTTGCACAGGCAAAAGGATTGAAAGCCTCAAGAATTCTTTTTGTCCATGCCTTCAAAAATACTTTGCTGCCGGTCATCACAGTTGGTGGTGTTCAACTCGGCACGCTCATCGCTTTCACAATTTTGACAGAAATGGTCTTCCAATGGCAGGGCATGGGATCCATGTTCATAGAGTCTGTTCAAAGAGCCGATACCTCTCTGATGGTCGCCTATCTAGTGTTCGTCGGATTAATATTTGTGGTGGTAAATACAATCGTGGATTTGATCTACGGTCTGGTTAACCCTATGGTCCGCGTAGCCGGGAGGACATGATGGGTGCTATAAAAACTTTTAAAGATTCGTTTTTCTTCTACAGCTTCCTACGAGACCCTTTGGCTATCTGCAGTTTTCTGGTGTTGGCCACACTTGTGGTTATCAGCTTCGGTGCTCCTATTATAGCCCCATTTGACCCTTATGATCAGACGATCATAGACATTATGGATGCTGAGATTGCACCAATCTGGGACGATGAGGGGGACAAAAGGTTCCTCCTTGGCACCGACCCCCAGGGCAGGGACATGTTGTCCACCATGATGTACGGCATGCGGGTTTCCATCCTGATTGGCCTTGGAGCCGTTGCCCTGCAGTCCCTCATTGGTATTATTGTAGGTCTTGTTGCCGGTTACAGGGGTGGCAAAACCGAAGCCTTTCTCATGCGTCTGGCCGATGTACAACTATCGTTCTCAACCTATATGGTTGCCATTTTCATAGGTGCCCTGTTTCAGGGGCTCTTCGGTATGGGGGTATATGAGAACTATGCTGTACCGCTGCTCATCATGATCATAGGCTTTGCGGAATGGCCCCAGTACGCGAGAACTGTTCGTGCCTCGGTGATGGCCGAGAAGAAAAAAGAGTATGTTGAAGCGGCCAGGGTCGTTGGCCTTAAACCGACCAGAATTATGTGGCGTCATATCCTTCCCAACACCATGACGCCTGTCCTTGTTATTTCAACGGTGCAGGTTGCCAATGCCATTATGAGCGAAGCGGCCCTTTCCTTTATCGGTCTCGGTATGCCGGTTTCCCAGCCCTCACTCGGATCACTGATAAAGTCAGGTTTCGATTATATTTTCAGTGGTTCATGGTGGATCACCCTGTTTCCGGGTATCGCACTGGTAGTGTTGATTCTGTCTATCAATCTCCTTGGTGACTGGGTACGCGACTTCCTGAATCCAAAACTGTATAAGGAGTAGATGTGGAGCAGAAAGAACCCCTCCTGTCGGTCAACGATCTCAGTGTCGCTTTCAAATTGCGTGACAATATCCTCACCGCCGTCAACAATGTAAGTTTCGAGCTCGACCGCGGCCAGCGTCTTGGTCTGGTCGGAGAATCAGGTGCGGGCAAATCTGTCACAGGTTTTGGTATTATCAAACTTATCAGTAAGCCCGGATATATATCCGGGGGTTCTATCCTTTTTGAAGGAAAGGATCTCACCCATCTATCTGTTGAAGAAATACGCCAACTCCGCGGCAACCGCATCAGCATGATCTTTCAGGACCCGATGATGACCCTGAACCCGGTGCTGACTGTAGGTACTCAGATGGTGGAAACACTCATGGCACACCGTACTATTTCTCATAGTGAGGCGGAAGAAATCTCCCTTGACAAGTTGCGGAAAGTCGCCATACCATCTCCGGAAAAAAGGCTCAAGCAATATCCCCATGAGTTTTCCGGCGGCATGCGGCAACGGATAGTTATAGCCATAGCCCTGCTCACCTCGCCTTCTCTCATTATTGCTGACGAGCCAACGACAGCGCTTGATGTTACTATTCAGGCTGACATTATGGAGTTGTTACTCTCTCTCTGTGAGTCTGAAAAGATGGCACTCATTCTGATCACCCACGATCTTGCTGTCGTCTCTCAGGTTGCTGAGCGAATCGCTGTTATGTACGCAGGCCGCATTGTCGAACTCGCAGACACCGATCTCATTGTGGGTCAGCCCCAGCATCCGTACACCAATGGGCTGCTTGCTGCGCTACCTCAGAATGTATCCAGGCGTGAACGACTGAACCAGATCCCTGGTTCGATGCCCAGTCTCGCCACGAAGATAGTCGGCTGCCCCTTCCACAACAGGTGCTCACTCAGTGCGGATATCTGCAAAAAAGAAATTCCGCCACTGGTTCGTAAAGAATCCGGCAGCCTTGCAGCCTGCCATCTGGTGAAGTAGGAATTGAACATGGAAAAAGATACCCTCCTCAGCATCCGGAACGTGGTCAAACATTTTGACATATCCGGTGGTTTACTCGAACAGATCCGTTTCCAGAAAGGCAGGTTCAGCCGGGAACAGACCCTTGTCAAGGCCGTCAACAACGTCAGCTTTGATATTGAAAGGGGCGAAACGGTCAGTGTTGTCGGCGAATCCGGTTGCGGTAAGTCTACCCTCGCCCGCTGCGTCATAAGGCTCTATCGTCCTCAGGGCGGAGAAATTTTTTATGACGGCAAGAGAATAGACAACCTGAGTACCTCGTCAATCAAACCGTATAGAAGCAAGATGCAGATGGTCTTTCAAGACCCGTATTCTTCCCTTAATCCGCGCATGACCGTTCTTGAAACGCTGACCGAACCGATTAAATTTCATACCCCCGGAATCTCAAAATCCGAGATCACCGACAGGATAGCAGAAGTGATGCAGCAGGTCGGAGTTGATCCTGACTGGCGAACACGTTATCCCCATGAGTTTTCTGGCGGCCAGAGACAGAGAATTTCCATCGCCAGGGCACTGGCCGTCAGTCCCAACTTTATTGTGGCCGATGAGCCCATAGCCGCTTTGGATGTGTCAATCCAGGCCCAGATCCTCAACCTGCTGATGGATCTCCAGGAAAAACATGGCCTGACTTATATGTTTATCAGCCACGACCTTTCCGTTGTACGTCACATCTCCACCCAGGTAGCGGTAATGTATCTCGGTACTCTTTGTGAGTTTGCGGAAACGGAAGAGTTGTACAACAGCCCCCGCCACCCATATACCCAGGCACTGCTGTCAGCTATTCCACGACTTGGCAACAAAGAGTTTTCCCATATTCGTCTCACAGGGGACGTGCCGACACCGATAAAGCTGCCACCCGGCTGCGTATTTCACGGCCGCTGCCCCCATGCTAATGACCGCTGCCGCAAAGAGATACCACCGCTCGTGACCGTGGATAGCGGCAGTAAGATCGCCTGTCATGCAGTAGAAGAAGGACGGATATAGACCTCTGTCAGCAGAAGGCGTTATTGGTTAATAAAACGAAGAATAGACTCCCAGTATTCAGGAAACAGGTCGATTGAACTATGATCGGCTCGTTCTAAAAACTGAATGTCCTTTTCGCCTTTTATGTGGTGAAGAAGGTTCTTAGTTCGCTCCGGCAGCACCACCAGGTCGAGCCCGCCATAAAGAATCAGAATGGGACATGGGATAAGGCTAACATAATCAGTTGAAGTAAAACGATGCCTCAACAACAGACCGACAGGCAGCCACCAGAAGCGTTGCCGGGCAACATTGACGATGCTGTCATAAGGAGTGATGAGAACGACCCCCTGCACATCTCTTTGAGAGGCGACATAACATGCCACCCCGGAGCCAAGACTCCTGCCAACAAGAAAAAGCTGATCCGGTTTGTATCTGCCAACCATCTCATCCACCACTGCCAAAGAATCCTCAAACAACTCTTTCTGACCGGGTTTACCACTGCTAGGCCCATATCCTCTGTAGGCTACAAAAAGAGAAGCCGCCTGAATGTCCCGATATTCATCAATGTTCTGGAAAATATCCTCTGCATTGCCGCCGTAGTAAATTATCAGTTTTTCTCTGGCCAGCCTCGGGTTGACCAGCCACCCTCCCAAACTGACTGAACCTGATTGGATAGTAACATTTTCGACATATTTTTCCCTGTGGTCGCTATGGAGATCGGAAGTCGGGAAAAAAATGAAGCTCCCCTGGCTATAGTACATGAAGGCGACGCACAATACATAAAACCCCAGTGTATATATTATTATTTGCAATAAAGTAGACATATTAGACTATCGAAATTGAAATTTTCATACAATTGTTGCACACCCCTTTTCTTCCTGCTCCTTTTGTTACAGTAGGCCGCCTTGTCATCAGACTGCAGAGACACAAGGCCTCATGGCTGCCACCACTGGTGGAAGTGATGAACTGGCCCATGGCCTTTACCGGTTACGATCCCCGAGCTTGCTGTCAATGCCTCAGTAATATATTTTTTTGCCTTTTGTACTGCAGCCTCAAGAGCCAGCCCCTTGGCAAGATACGCTGTGATGGCCGAAGAAACGGTGCACCCAGTACCGTGGGAGTTCACCGTGTCAATTCGCCCGCCGCTTAGTTGAGTAAGGGTACCACTTGACCTCTCAAAGAGCATATCCACACAGTCATTTCCTTCCAGGTGCCCCCCTTTGAGCAGAACTGCACTGCAGCCGAGATCTGCCAGTTCTTTACAGGCATCACCCATTTGACGTATTGAAGTGACAGCTTCCCCAAGTAAAACTGAGGCTTCAGGCAGGTTTGGCGTGATCAGTGTGGCCATAGGGATGAGACTGGATTTCAAGGCATCAACGGCATCATCCCGCAACAATGTATCTCCACTTTTGGCCACCATGACCGGGTCAAGAACAATAGCGGGCAGCGAAAATTCTTTCAGGCTGTCAGCAACAGTCTCGATGACCTGGGGAGAGTGGAGCATACCAATTTTGACAGCATCCGCACCGATATCGCTTAAGACAGTATGAATCTGCAAACCGATAAAATCAGGAGACACCGGCTGTATCCCTGTTACGGCTACAGTGTTTTGAGCTGTGAGTGCTGTTATTACAGACATGCCGTAGCAGGAAAGGGCTGAGAAAGTCTTCAGGTCAGCCTGAATCCCCGCGCCCCCTCCACTGTCTGAGCCCGCAATGGTCAGAGCTTTACAGTACGTTTTCATTTTCTTTTCTTTCTTCATTCTGTTCTCAATATTGAACGATTTCCGGCCATCAATTAACGAGGAAAAACTTGATCGCTGATGACCCTGTACAAACTTTTCTCGCCACTTCCTTTTTCCAACCTTTAGGATTATATTATGCACTGACTCGAGACTTCCCTAACTTCTTGTGAAAAGTAAAGCAAATGCTATTCGGATTTGCACATACCTACAATACTCATAAGAATTTCGGGGCGACAAAACAACATGCTGTTAAAACAGTACCAAGGACTACCTGATTCACAATGCATATTAAAAATTTCCAACACCCTGAGTTACAGATAGACGAGTTTGTAACCCAACCGGGGGAAACCTGGTGTATTCTTGGGAAAAACAACTCAGGAGTTGACCTTCTTCCAGATCTATTTTCAAATAACCTGAACGGATATTCAGCTGAGATTCTACACCTTCCTGACAATCTTGGCCTCCTCTCATTTACGGTTCAGCAGGAAATATTTGAAGAAGAACTTCGCAATGATGACACTGACTTTCTCAATAAAATTGACCAAGGTACCCTGGTTCGGGATTTTCTTCCAGGTTACGAAAACCATTTGCAGCTGATTACAGCTCTGGAAATGGATCACTGTCTTGACCTTGGCTACCGTCAATTAAGCAACGGACAGACCAGGAAACTCACCTTTCTTCAAAAACTGATTGACGGCGTAACCTGTCTGGTGATTCATAATCCTTACGACGGCCTGGATGCCAAAAGCTGTCGGGAATTAGACCAGATACTAATCAGTCTGCAGGCCAACCTCATAGAGACTGTCCTCGTGGTCAATTCTAAAAATGATGTACCGGATTGGTGCAGTCACCTGGCTCTGATAAACTCAGGAAAACTCCTCCATGCTGGCACCATGAACCAGATCCGCCCGCTTATCAGAAACATGCAGCAAATCGATGAAACTGTACACGCGCCTATCGCTGGCCTCTATGCCGGGAAAACACCGGATATAAACCGGAATGACGAACTCATCCGGCTTCGAAACGGTTTTGCATCCTACGGAGACAACATACTCTTCAAAGGCCTCGATCTTACACTGCATACTGGAGATCATACCCTTATTACCGGAAAAAATGGCTGTGGAAAGTCGACTCTTCTTGATATCCTCATTGGTGATAATCCTAAATGCTACGCCAACAATTTTCGTATTTTCGGCAAACAACGAGGGTCAGGTGAGTCCATCTGGGAGTTAAAGAAACATATGGGTATTGTTTCTCCAACTCTTCACAGAGAACACCGGGTTCCTGCCAGTGCACTGCAGGTTGTATTGTCGGGACTTTACGATTCAATAGGCCTCTACCGGCAAGTAAAAAAGCCTGAAATCGACACTGCCATGCGCTGGATCAACTGGCTTTCACTTTCTGAAAAAGCAAAAACGCCGTTTAAAAGGCTGACATTTGCAGAGCAGCGATTGGTACTGATCGGCAGAGCACTCATCAAGCATCCCAAGTTACTCATCCTGGATGAGCCAACCCAGGGACTTGATGATGCGCACCGGACTCGTCTCCTTGATTTACTGGAAAAAATTGCGGATAAAGACATCTGTACTATCCTCTTTGTCAGCCATCGTCAAGACGAGCACCGGCCGTTTTTTATCCAACGTATCGAGCTTGACTCATACGCATCCCAGCCGCGATGAAAAGACGTTTTATATCACCTGCACAGCATTCGAACATGATTATGAGATACAAGTTCATAATACAAGCGTGTGCAAGATTTGATGCTGTCCCAGGCCACAACCATCCATAAGACACAGATGATAAAGAAAATAAAAAACGTCCTGCTTGATCTCAAGTACTGGTTCAAACTGCCGGCGTATCGGCGATTGCGACATTCTCTACTTTTTGATCAGGAGTTCTATCTGGCCACTAACCCGGACGTTGCAGCGTCAGGAGTCCTTCCTCTCTTCCACTATCTGACAATCGGACACAAGGAGGAGCGCGACCCCTGCCTGCTCTTTCGCTCAAGATACTACACAAACCAACTGTCGCCAGGAGAAATTCAAGGCCAGGCACCTCTATTCCATTACCTGACAAAAGGCTGGAAGGCAGAACTCACCCCCAACCGCTTTTTTGACCATCATTTTTATACCAAACAAATACAGGGTGTTAATTTCTCAAAAATTACCCCTCTTGGTCACTTTCTACAAACAAAGCACAGCGGTAAACAAGTATCGCCATCACCGTATTTCAGTCCGTTTTTTTACAGTTCGCGGAATCCTTACGATGGTGGGATTCGAACAAATCCAGATCTCGTTGCCTGTTACGATCATGACGTTAAAACAGGCGTTCTTTTACAGAAGGCAACAAGTCTCTATTTTGACACAGACTGGTACCTGGACCAGACCCCTTTTCTGCGAGATGTAGGGTTTAATCCAATTACCCACTATATCAAATACGGTCTCAGTGAAAAAAGAAGCCCATCACCTCTATTTGATCCCTGTTTCTATTCAGCTACCTACGAAGTCGACGCCACAGACCTCTTTATGCATTATTGCAGCCACGGCATCGATCAGGATCACAGGCCTTGTGAATGGTTCGACCCTGTGTTTTATCGACAAAGGTATTTAAAAGACAATACGCAAGCGCCTTTACACCATTTTCTGCAAGACGGGTTGAAGAGGCGATTGTATCCCAACCGCGAAGTAGAACAGCTTATTACAAAACCGGTAATATCAGTTCTGGTCCCTGTTTATAACGCTGATACGACACAGCTTAATAACTGTATCCGATCAGTTCTCTACCAGTCTTACCCCCACTGGGAACTCTGTCTTGCCGATGACTGCAGTACTAGGCCAGAGATACGACCTTTACTCGAACAGTGGTCCGAAAAGGATGATAGAATTAGAGTCATTTTTCTTGAGCAAAACTCAGGAATAGCAACTGCTACCAACAGTGCAGCCTCCCTCGCAACAGGTGACTATATTGGACTGCTGGATAATGACGATGAGTTGAGTTTGGATGCTCTTTTTTACAACGTCCAGGCCATCAACGACAATGGAGGAGACCTTCTATACAGCGATGAAGACCTGATCGGTACCGACGGCAGGCAGTACAGTATTTTTCGCAAACCTGCCTTTAATGATGAGCTTCTTCTTTGTCACAACTATGTTACCCACTTTGTGGTGACAAAACGCTCCTTGTTCCTTGAAACAGGCGGCTGTAATAGCGACCACAATGGCGCCCAGGACCTCGACCTGTTTTTGAAACTTTCAGAACAGGCTGAAAAAATAGTTCACATCCCCAGGGTACTCTACCATTGGCGCGCCTCGGAATCTTCCACAAGCATAAATCACGAGCAGAAAGATTATGCCAATGAAGCGGGTCGGAAAAGTGTCGAAAATGCACTTAAGCGAAGGGGGCTCAACGGAGAAGCACAGCTCACTGGACTCAAGTACTACTACAGGGCAAAACGATCTGTTTCTGAAGATCTTTCAGTGACTGTAGTGGTTAACTGGAACAGATCTGACGATGACATTGGTTCCTGGTTGTCGCAGCTTCTTGCCGCTGCCGGTCACCCGGTTCAACACCTTGTCTTCGTACTGGCCGACAACAGACTCGACGGGACCATACAGAAATCTCTGGCAAAAACAAATATTTCGTTCTATTGTCTCCCCCTTTTAAAAGGGGAGCATTTTTCTCATGGTTGCAATAGTGTACTGGATAGCATAGAGAGCGACTTTCTCGCCCTCGTTAGCGGCGATGCCACATTTCAGAAGACCAACTGGCTCCAGACACTCCTTGAATATGGTCAATGTGATAACACCGGTATGGTTGGCGGCCGCATGCACCATAGTTTCAGCACTATTCACGAAATAAAGCCAATACCTGATTACGCTCATTCTTCTGTGGAGTATTACGCTGATTATCTTTCAAGCTGCTCTGTTCTTCAAAACGGCTTGCACTGTCCCCAGGAAGTACAAAGTGTTGACCCCAGGCTCTGCCTGATGCGAACCGAATTGATGAAGACCATCGGCGCCTTCAATACCGAACAGTTCCCACTCCTTTTTTCAATACATGATTTATGCTACCGATTAGTAGAACATGGAAAAAAGAACATCTATACTCCGTACTGCCAGGCAACTCTCAAGGTAAAACCAGAGAGGTTGTCAACAAGAGGCCAGGAGCAGGCGATAGCTGATGAAAAAGTGAACTTCCAGCAAAATTGGCACCAGTTTCTGGCACAGGGGAACCCATTTTTCAACACTGCATTGCTCATAGACAAAGGGGTGTCTCCTGATATGCACATGAATTGGCTTGCCGGAAAGTCTCAGTAAAGAACGGAATATCATTTTCGGCGCCAACGTAATAGATTGAACACTTTTAAATCCAACGAACACTCCCATAACAAGAGGATATTGCTATGACCACCGACGATATCACCATAACGAACTACCTGAACGAACTCTATCAACAAACGGAAGGCGATATTGACAAGCAGGCTTCCATGTACGAAGTGGGGATAGCAATCGGACTCGATAAATCCATTGCCGGAAGTCTTGCAGAGGAACTCATGGTACTGGGAAAGGTTGAGCTGAAAACCTTATCCGGCGGGATCGGTATCACCACTGAAGGTCTTGCCTTTCTCGGTATTGCCGGAACTTCCTCCCAAACAAAGGGCGGTGATCAGAAACTCAGCGAAGGGCCCGTTGTCAACGATTCTGACAGATCGGCCATAGAAGCGATGACAGCCAAGGTCAGAGCTGTCATCTCAGGGGAGCATCTGGAGTATACTCTTCTTGAAGAAATTGTGCTGGATCTTAAAACGGTTGAAGTACAAATGCTCTCTCCAAATCCTAAAACGGCAATCCTACAAGAGATTTTTCGTTCACTGCAGCATTGTTGCGAGGCTGCAAGACGTGACGATATAGCTACCGCCCTGAAAGTCTTTTGCGGATAAAGACTGACAGGGGAGATCACCCGAGAAACTCTGCAGCAATTCACTCCAGATTGGTTTCTGTTTATTCGGCAATATCTTATACCCAACAGAGACAATCTGTACCTGTGATTTTTTAAAATCTGCATCTGTTCATTTATTGTGAGGAAGGGTACCCTCAGCAGCATAATCGTTCAATTCTACTCAATCATCTTTTTAATAAGTGCAGAACTACCATGAAAAACTTTCTATTTTATATGTCGACCGTCCTCATTTGGGGATCAACATGGATCGGTATAAAATTTCAGCTCGGTGTGGTGGCCCCCATGGTTTCGGTGGGGTACCGCTTTGCCCTTGCTGCTCTGCTGTTGCTCATCTGGTGCAGGGTTCGCAACCTCCCCATGCAGTTCAGCCGACAGGACCATTTCTTCATTGCCCTGCAGGGCCTGTTTCTCTTTTGTCTGAACTATCTGCTCTTTTATCTTGCGGAGCTGCATTTAACCAGTGGTTTGGCTGCGGTCATTTTTTCCACCATCCTCCTCATGAACATGGTCAATGGCGCCCTGTTTTTAAAGACCCCACTGGATATCAGGGTAATTGCAGGTGGGGTATTTGGTCTCTCAGGCATTATCATGGTATTCAAACCTGAAGTGACGTCGTTTTCCATCAACTCCGCAAGTATTCAGGCTATAATGCTCTGCGTGCTTGCAACCTACCTTGCCTCCCTAGGAAACATCCTTTCAGCCAGAAATCAAAAGCATAAGCTCCCTGTGGTTCAGACCAATGGTTTCGGCATGGCCTACGGAGCTATCATCATGCTTGCTCTGGCCTTTATCACCGGAAAAGACTTCACCATCGATACGACCGTTACCTACCTCGGCTCAATGGTATACCTGGCCATTTTCGGTTCTATCATAGCCTTTGGCTGTTACCTGGCACTTGTAGGCAGCATTGGGGCAGACAGAGCTGCATATGCCACCCTGCTATTTCCACTTGTGGCATTAGGTATTTCAACAATATGGGAGGACTACAGGTGGACACAACCTGCTCTCATTGGTGTTGGTCTCATACTGTTCGGTAACCTGCTGATGCTGCAAAGAAAGAAAAAACGACGACCTTTGACCACGAGAGAAGCAAAACATACGGAGTGAGCTGAGAAGAGCAAACAATCGTCACGAGCAAAATCCACCGTATAAAGAGGTACACTTTGAGTTGCTTATGCAGGTAGAAAGCCACCTCCAACGAAAACACAACACCTGGAAGGAGAAAGAAGATGCAAACCATAGGACTGATAGGCGGCATGAGTTGGGAGAGCACCACAGAATATTACCGGCTCCTGAACCAGGAAATCAACACCAGGCTTGGCGGCTTACATTCGGCGAAGATTGTCATGATAAGCATTGATTTTCAGCCCATGGAAGCACATATGCAAAGGGGAGAATGGGATCAATGCGAGAATATACTCTCAGATGCAGCCCGCAAACTCGAATCTGCTGGTGCCGATTGTTTCCTCATCTGCACCAATACACTTCACAAAGTGGCCCCCGGGGTCTCAGAGGCTGTACACATACCTCTGCTGCATATTGTCGATGCAGCGGCCGTAAAAATCAAAAGTGAACAGCTGCATACAGTTGGCCTGCTTGGCACCAAGTTTACCATGGAAGAACAATTTTATCGTGGGATGCTCAAGGAAAAACATGGTCTTGATGTTATCACCCCTCCAGCAGAAGACCGACAGCTCGTCCATGATATCATCTTCAATGAGCTATGCCATGGCACAGTGAGGGATCAATCCAGAGTGGAATACATGCGAATAATAGACACAATGAGCAAACAAGGCGCAGAAGGGGTAATTGAGGGCTGTACGGAAATCGCAATGCTCGTTAACCAGAGTCATACAGACATTCCATTGTTTGATACCACAACTCTCCACGTTCAACATGCGGTTCATTTTGCACTCAACAATTGAAAGCCACGATTACAGCATCACAAAAGCAGGCCAGCCGGGGGAGAGAGGTGCCCCAACTGGCCTGCTGGATTTTCACATGGCCTCTAAATCCACACGCACAGCAAAAAGATGCTGATCCCGAAGCACGCCAGTGACTCTAACCTGCCTCCCTATCATTTCATCCAGATCAACTCCTCGCAACAGAAATGTACCCTCATTCGTAACTATGGAAAGACCTGTTTTGCTCGGTGAAATGTGACCTGCAAAGACGTCTGGTTTCTGGAGGATAATATGGCTCATTGTTTCTCCGTACTCATCCTGCCCTTTCAGAGTTTTTTTGGTTGCAGTCGCCACCATGCCGATAGCACATAGACTCGCCACCAGTAAAACTGTTACTATATGTTTCATACCCCTACCTTTCAGCCAGATGTTTTGCGGATCAGCGCAGCGTGGTAATAGTACATTCCACCAACCACAGTTTGTAGAACCTACTGCACGTACTTTGCAAAGGTCATACCAGCATAACTTTTCCAGTGTTTCAACAGGACCGGCTCGCTTGATTGATTTTCAGTGACTGTATACCAGACAAATGCTTCCCACTCAACCAGGTTTGGAGTGCATTTTTTGCGCACCCACAGGAGAACCGGAAAAAAAAATGAAAAGCGCCTTTCTCTATGTCTCTTTTACGCTAGAGAAGAAGGACCAAGGAACAGAGCCTTACCAATTCCAGAGGTGGATCAAGTCAATGGATGACAGTTGGTATACGCTTTGCTACTATTCACTGGCTACATCTCATTATTAATAGCCCTTTACTGGAAGAATTATGGCTTTCAAGCTAGGAATAAATCACAAAGTCTCTCTCATCTTTTTCTTTTTTTTTCTCATCTTTAGTGGAACCGTTTCCATCCTTCTGTTTAATGTTCAGAGGATGGTCGAGACCACTGAAGACATAGTTATCAGGAAGAATAGGATCAACGATCTTTCTGAAGTCATCATGGCAAACCTTCTGGAAATGGAGGCCAACCATAAAAAGCTGAACATTCTAAAAAGGGAACGGTATTCGGAATATTTCGAGCAATCCAGAGTTTCATTTGAACAGGCGTTGGCCCAAACCATTCAATTGTGTAGCAATGGTGGAGATGAAGGTAAGATTTGGCGTGAACTTGAGTACAGCTACCAGCGACATAAAGTCGGGATGTGGGATAAAAGTACCATACCTCACATCGGGCTTCTCTGGGTTGGAGACAATATTGTTTCAGGCTGGATCAACACCATAAACAGAGGGAAACGGGAGAACCAGCATGACATAGAGTCCGCCCTCATGGAATTAAACGAAAGGAGTCGAATTAGTGTACGAAATGGTCTGATTGGATTCTGTTTCAGTATTGTAGTCGGCCTTATCGGTGTCTGGATTATCTCCAGATCTATCTTCATACCTCTTAAAACACTTGCTAAAGGACTCAAGAGAATATCCCTCGATAAAGTACATCTCCCAATCCAATTAAGAGGTGGTGAAGAGTTTAACGAACTTGCAACGACGTACAACGAAATGAGCATACAACTCTATGAGGAGGAAAATATCCGCACAGAGTTTATCGCTACTCTTAGTCACGAGATCCGAACCCCGCTCTCGTCCATACACGAATCTGTTAGTATGATAGTCGAGGAGGTTTTTGGTCCTGTTAATGAAAAACAAAAAAAATTTCTACAGATTGCCAGTATTGAGATAAAAAGAATAAATGAACTTCTCAACCATCTGCTCAGTGTCTCTGTTCTCGAAGCCGGTACAAGAAAAAAGCAATCACGAAAGATCAAGACCAAAGATCTGGTTTTGAGCAGTACCGAAATTTTTGCCTCCTTTGCGGAAAAAAAATCTATCTCTTTACAAATTTATGGTATGAAAAGCTGTCCTCAGCTCTATGGAGTCAAAGAAGAACTGCAACAGATATTTATAAATATTATCGGAAACGCAATAAAATTCTCTCCTGAGAACAGCTCAGTCACGGTCTCATACCAAAAAGCCAAGGCCAGGAACTGGCTTCTTTTTCAAGTAACCGACACAGGCCCTGGTATCCCGGAAGAAGAACTTTCCCTTGTTTTTACAAAATACTACCGTGCCAAGCAAGCAATTGGACACCTGGATGGTGTTGGTCTTGGACTCGCCATTTCACGTAAAATTGTTTCAAGCTACGGAGGACAGATCAACGTTGCGAACAACCAGACCCAAGGAGTAACATTTTCTTTTACTCTTCCGACCAAAGGCTGATCCTGTTATGATGTCTTTTTCTAACTACAGATACTTTTGACCTGGGTGTACAAACATATTCACTTTGCTTCAACATATCCTACACCTACGCATTATACGTACTGTTATTGTTACGGAGGCCTAGAAGTGAGTAATTGTAAATTGTCACTTAATTTTCTAAATCCGCTTACCTCATTACTGTTCGTTTTCCTCTTCTTTTCAGGATGTGCACCTGCTACTACCATTGAAATTACTCAGGAGATGCAGAACAAACCTCCCTCCAATGGTGATTTCCTTTTTATCAATGGGGATTTTAAAAATGCGCTTCTTGAATATCAGATGACCTATGAAAAAACTTTTTCCGCCGAGGAGAGGAATGAAGCTCTCTATGGCTTGGCCTGCACGGAGTTGATGCTGGCAACAACTGACTCACAAAGAATCGAGGCCATTGGAAATCTTTACAAATGGGATGTCACAAAGGGAAGTGCTCCGTTTACTGAAAATCATCACCTTCTTGTCCTCGCGCTAAAACAACAGGCTGATTTTCTGCAGCAAAAGGACCGGGATTCCCAACAGAGAAAAATAAATACAAACACCATCATCTCCAGCCAGAAAAAACAGATCGCTGAAATGGCATCAATAGTCAAAAATTTACAAAAACAAATCGAAGAACTCGAAGCTATCGACGAGATATTCCAGGGGAAAAGAAAAGCTCTATGAGTGAAAGAAAGAAGATCCTTATTGTAGATGATGACCCTAGTATACTCGAGGTACTGGAAGCGCGACTCACTGCTGCCGGATTCAACGTTCACAAAGCATCCTCCGGGCCGAGTGCTCTGAAGATGTTAGCGAAGTATTCATTCGATATTCTTGTCTCCGACATGAAAATGCCTGTGATGAGTGGTATGGAACTCTTTGAAAAGAGTTCTGCGCTTTATCCCCAATTACCCGTCATTTTCCTCACAGCCTATGGGACTATTCCAGATGCTGTCAATGCTGTTAAAGCAGGAGCTGTCGATTATATTGCCAAACCCTTTGATGGCAAAGAACTCGTCTTTAAAATCACTAAAATTTTGAATATCAGTCGACAGCGAGAAAGCTGTTCTTCTCTGAATAAAGACGAATTTGTCTGGGGGGGAAGTCTCGCCATGGCGAGACTTAAGGGACTGGTTGAAAAAGTAGGTGGAAGCAGTGCAAATGTACTCGTACTTGGTGAAAGTGGTGTCGGTAAGGAATGCATTGCCAAGATGCTGCATAATACAAGCCCGAGACGCAACAAACCATATGTCGTTGTTGACTGCGGATCAACTCCTCCAGGAATCCTTGAGAGTGAACTCTTTGGCCACGTCAAAGGGTCATTCACCCACGCCATCCAGGATAAGGTAGGGTTGATCGAGGCGGCCCAGGGAGGCACCCTCTTTCTCGATGAAATTGGTAATATTTCAACAGAAATGCAGAGCAGACTGCTGCGATTCCTCGAGGAACGGAAGATTAGAAAGGTGGGGGCTATAAAAGAAAAGGATGTGGACTGCAGGGTTATCGCTGCAACCAATGCCGATCTCAGAAACGAGGTGGAAAACGGCTCTTTCAGAAACGATCTCTATTATCGATTAAAGGTCGTCACCCTCACAATTCCATCATTGAGAGAAAGGAGGGAAGACATCGCCGACCTTGCCCGTTTCTTCGTCGAAAGCTACCTTAAGAAGAATACTATTGGCCAGGTAGAACTACCTGAAAAAACCTTGAAGTGGTTACAGGACAAGCCTTGGAACGGCAACGTGCGAGAACTCAAGAATGCGCTGCAGACCGGTATAATTCTCTGTAGGAATGGCCAAATACAGCCGGATGATCTTCAACTCGACAATGACATTTCCCACCAGGCGAGTTCGGTGGAAACCAGCTTTTCCATTGAACAAAGTGAAAAAGAGGCAATTATCAGAGCATTGAAGCAGACAAACGGGGTAAAAAAAGATGCTGCAGAATTGCTTGGCATCAGTCGCAGGGCAATTCAGTACAAGAGTAAAAAATACAACCTGAACTCGAGTAAGTTTAAAAACTAGTCCGAATATATGAGTCTGTTCGCTGATATGGTACACAATACACAGGGAAGATGTGCGTTTTTCATGTAATGTTCCAGCGCCAGTCGGGTCTACCGAAAAAACGAAAAACAGGTGCAAGCACAGCGGCTTGCACCTGTTTTTCGTAACCTGGGTACACAGGCTGATTACAGGTTGGCTTGAAACAAAACCAGACTGTTACACCTGCCAACCATTTGATCGACTAATCTTGCCATCACTACCAATCACGAAGCATTCAGTATCAGGCTGACTGTTGATAAACTGAAGCCCTGCAGCAGGTTCCATCACAAAAACACTGGTGGCGAGGGCATCAGCATCCATGACTGTAGGAGCGACAACAGTGACACTGCTGGAAAGATTCGGTGAATGACCGGTACGGCTGTTTACAATGTGGTGGAACATCTTTTCCTGATCGTAGTAGATCTCGTAATTACCTGAGGTGGCAATGGCGCCGTCCTTCATGGTAATAATATCAGGGTATTCCTTTGTTTTTTCAGGGTCCTGAACAGCTACCGTCCAGGCCTTACCCTTTGCGGCACTACCGCTACTGCGAATATCTCCACCACCATTAATAAGGTGGTTATCCACTCCATTAGCCTGAAGAACCTCAGATGCCTTGTCGACGATAAAGCCTTTGGCTATACCATCAAGAGTGATACCCATATCACTCTTTCCAAAAACAATAGACCCGCTCTGGAAATGCAGATTTTCACTGCCAACGAGTTTCAATGAGCGATCAATATCCGCCTCGGTGGGGGTAGAATTTTGGGCAAAACTCTCTTTATAAAGATCTACAATTGGTTTGACAGTAATATCAAAGGCACCTTTGGTCTCCCTGGTATAGTAGAGTGACCGAGCAACAAGTTCCACAACTTCTGAAGGTGCATGTTCTATCTTTCCGGAAGCATTAAATGCTCCTACTGGAGAGTTGCTCTCAAAATGAGTCAGCATAGCACTCAAACGATCAATCTCTTCGAATGCCAGGCCAATGGCTTGCTCAGCCTCATCACGGGATGGGTGTATAGCTGTCATAGCAACGAAAGTCCCCATTGCGAGCCGGGTTTTTGTCACTTTGTATTCTTTTTTACCAAAAAGAAAGGCTTCAGCTTTCTCTGCCGGCATAAGAGCAGCAGACGCAGCCCCCAGGCCTAACAAGCCGGAAAGTTTCAAGAACGATCTTCTTTTCTGGTCAACGCGAGTTTCTTGAGTTTTCATATCATCAGTTTCCAATCTTGAATTATTAGCCAGCCATTTTCAGGCCGGCTTCTGTTGATCTAGCAACAGCCTGACGACCTTCATAGTGTCTGAATATATCACGGGGACATTTTGTTATACAAGCTGTTTCACAACTTGGCCCATACTCGATGCAGGTTTTATGATCAATTGTTACTATATTACCTTCATATGAGACAGCGTCAGCAGGGCAAGCCTTAACACACATTTTACAACCAATACAGCCTACTTTACAAACTGCTTTGACAATCTTACCGAGATCTTTCGTGGAACAGGGAACGTACACCCTGGCCTTCAGTGATTGCAGTTCAATGATGTCCTTGGGACAGGTCTTTACGCATACACCGCAACTTACGCACTTATCCGGGTTAACTATCGGAAAGTTTTCGACCATGTCAATAGCATCGAAGGGACATGCTTCTGCACATTCACCAAGTCCGATACAGGCGTACTGACAAGCCGAAGGGCCACCAAAGGTCAAATTAGCCGCGGTACAGGACGCAAACCCAAAGTATTCGTGCTTGTGGCTCACTCGACCTTCAACCCGGGAACAACGCACCAGCGCAATCTGATCTTCCACCGCTGTCATTTTCTTTCCTGTGAGTTCTGCAACCCTGTTCGCCACAGGTTCTTTGCCTGGAAAACAAAGATTGGGTGGAACATCAGGATCGTTAACCACCGCAATTGCATATCCTTCACACCCCGGGTAACCGCAGCCGCCGCACTGTGCCATCGGCAGGGATTCAGTAACCTCTTCAATAAGGGGGTTTACTTCCACCGCGAACTTATGAGCGGCCAGAGCCAGCCCTATGCCGAAGAACAGACCAATACAGCCAAGCAGAACCAGACCACCTATTGCTAATTTTATTAATGCCGGATCCATATTTTACTCTCAAATTAAACCTAACCCCGATAGACGGGAAATAAGTCGGGATAAGTACCTTCACAAAATAATTTTCTGCCATAAAAACGCAGAAAATAATTTATATGGTACTAATTAAACAATCTCAAACAGGTACGAACGACAACAGCCAGAATTCCCACCTTCACTAAAATAACTGGAGACCGGAGAATCCAAGAAATGCCATTGCAAATTGCCCAGCTACGATAAAGGAAATGGGAAGTCCTTTAAATGTGGGCGGGATATCTGCTAGCTGCATACGTTCACTCACCGAACTCATTAAATACAATGCCAACAGAAAACCTCCGCCGGCACCCAGCGCCAACATAAGCGTCTCAAACAAGTTGTAGTGATTATTTGCAAGTATCAGGGGAACAGCAATGATGACACAGTTAGCAATAACCAGAACAAGGAAGACACCAAAAGAGTTGAACAATACTGGGTTAACTTTCCTGAGAACTGTATCCACAGCCTGAACTGTAAGTGAGGTCAGACCAATAAAAACAACAATTTGTAGAAAGTTCAAATCGAATGGGACTAGGATGTAATTGTAGAAGAACCAACTCATTGTGGCTGAAGCCACTGTAACCAGAGTGAACACAACCCCCATGCCCTTTGCAGTCTCTTTTTTCTTAGAAGTTCCAAAAAAGACACAAAGACCAAGGTACTTAGTAAAGACGAAATTGTTAATGAGTAGAGCGGAAATTAAGATACCAAAGAGGTACCCAAGATACGATTTACTTACAGTGAAGACCGTCTTTTCTTCTCCATTCAGACCCTCTATAGAGACAACATGGGTCTCTATAGTGTTCAGAGGTTCCGCAAAAACCAGAGTGGCGCTTTTGCCATCGACTCCAAGAATTGCAGAACTCATTTTCAAACGAATATCCGGGTCGGGCTCTTCAAATACTGTGTAGTTTTTCACATTTTCTACAACAGCTTTGTCAACGCTCCCCGCAAAAGTAACAACGATTTCTTTATCACCATGAAAGGTCTGGTCAACGATCAGTCCTTCTGCCTGCACAAAGATCGGCACAAGAAGCGCGACCAGTGCGATGAATACAATTGATTTAATATTTCCAAGAGTCATCATTTTAACCCTTTTGAGCGTTTATAGTAAATTTCAATCCAGTTAAAAAAGGCCATCATCAATCCAACAACGAAAAAACCTGCACTGGGAAGAATAAAGAAGAGCAATGGTTTGAAGCCGAGAACGTCATGTCCCAGAATCATACCGGACCCGAGTAGTTCCCGGAAAAATCCGATTACCACCATTCCGACCATAAAACCAAGCCCCATTCCAAGACCATCCCAGAATGAATCGCTGACTGACTCCTTACAAGCAAACATCTCGAGCCGCATGGTGATAATGGCAAATGCAACAATGAGTTTTACAAAAATCCCCATTTTGGCATATGCCTCGGGCATGTACGCTGCCAGCACCAGGTCAATCACCGTCACCCAGGTAGCAATGGTCAAGGTATAGGTTGGTATGCGAATTCTCGGATGAATCATATTTTTGAAAATAGATATGGTCACACTTGAGAAGACCTGTACGAACAGTACGGCAATTCCAAGTAAGACTCCATTCATTACCGTGGTGGAAATACCAACCGCAGGACACATGGAGAGTGCCAGCTTAAAAATTGGATTTTCACTTAATATGCCTCTGGAGATCAGTTGCATACTCGATTTGTCATTTGCCACGTTTACTTCCTCTCACAAGAATTAAAACGAAACAGCAAGCTGCTGCTCGGTCAGAACCTTATCCAAAACCTCAACACGATAGGCAAACTTTCTCACAATGCCTTTTACGCCGTTTGCTACTGCTCGAGTGGAGATAGTAGCACCGGTGAGGGCATAGATATCACCGTCTTTATATTGCTCACGGACCTTGAGGACATCTTTTTCACTGATCTTACCGTTAAGAGCCTTGAGGTACTCTTCAGGAATCGGTGCTTTTACTACGTCAATTTCTTTCAGAGCAGCAAAAGGCTTTCCTTTGAACTGATTTTTAAAATATTCCTGTTCAATTTCAGCACCCAGGCCTGGATCTTCTTCATGCTCAAGAACCTCAAAACCGATAAGAGAGAAATTCGGCTCCACGGCGACCATAACATTGATAAAAGTCTTAAATCCCTGGAATTTCCCACCGAGAAGGTAGGCTATCCGCTGGCCATTGTCAGTGACAACGAAGGTCTTGTCAGCAAATTGTACATCATAACCGGTATCTGCCGCCCCCAGCATCGCTTTGTTACGAGACTCGGGATCAAGAGACTGAGCTTCTGTTAGAGATACTGGCTTGGCCTCGATAAGCTCACCATCAAGGTTTATATTTACAAAAAGAAAACCTTTTTCTTCACCATGCCCTTGAGGAACCAGATAGGCGATGGATTGCTTACTTGGTCCAGTGAGCACATAGCGATAGACTTCATGCATTGCCAGACTGTCCGGTATTGTAGCACCGCCGCTGTAGCCGAGCAGTGAGTACATAACTTTCTGCTCTTTAACATGCTCATTGTGCTTCTTAGCATTGCTGGTAAAAATGAGACAAACACCCATCACGGTGGCAGCAAGAAGACATGATACAGTCAACCGTATAACTATAGTCAGAATATCTTTCATTTTGCACCTCCTACAAGGGGAGCAAAACGTTTTTGCTTAAACCAGCTGTCAAGAACAGTACTGACTGGGTTCATAAGTAAAATTGCGTAGCAAATTCCCTCAGGATATCCGCCTTTGAGTCTGATCAGAACAGTAAGAGAACCAATGCCTATACCGAAAACTATCTGAGATGTTTTATTGCTCGGACTGGTAACATAATCCGTGGCCATAAAAAATGCCCCAAGGATGGCACCGCCAGTGAGAACCGCGAGTAGAGGGTCACCATCGAAATATGCTTCACCTCCAAAAATCCAGCTAAGTACAGCAATTGTTCCAAGCACAGAGACTGGGATATGCCAGGTGATGTAACCTCTATAGATGAGATAAAGACCACCAAGGACCAGAAGAAGTCCGGAGGTTTCACCAATACAACCTGGTCGCCAGCCAAGAACGAAACTTCCATACAGGCTCGCTCCGCTGCCAAATGCCGCTGTAAAAGCTTCCAGCCCCTGCTCTTTCATTACCGCCAGAGGTGTGGCTGTTGAAACAGCATCAATTGATCCCCCCAGATAGGAAAAAATTCCGAATCCTTCGATTGGAGGCAGCCAGGCAGAAGTCATTGCCACAGGGAAAGATGCCAGTAAAAACGCTCTACCCAAAAGTGCCGGATTAAAAAAGTTATACCCGATTCCACCCAAGAGGTGCTTGCCTATATAGATAGCGAAGACCGCAGCTAAAATTGGCAGAAGTGGCGAAACACCAGGAGGAATGACAAAAGCCAGGAGCATACCGGTAAGCACAGCGCTGCCATCCTTAATGGTTACTCTTCTCCCCAATGCCTTCTGGCTTATCGCTTCGACAATCACACAACTCGCGACAGAAACCGCAGTTACAAGAAGCGTTTGTATTCCAAAAACAAAGACCGACAAAATCAGTGGCGGCACTAAGCAGGCCACGACAGTCCACATAATTTTTTCGACTGACTCACTGCTTTTAATATGGGGCGAAATGGAAACTTTCCACATCCCCGCTGGCGCAGTTGGTTGGTCGTCTGACGAATGCTGTTTGCTCACGACTCTCCTCAAATCTCCTAGTTAGTTTCTCAAAAGAAACTAGTTAACACTCTTATCCTGGTTAGCAGCAGGACTCACCTTCAAGAACTGCCACTCCAGGACATTCCTTCTTCTACTGCGGCCGTTTTGCCTTCATTTTGGCAAGCCGCACAAACTGGACAAGCGGCCGTTTTGCTGGACAAACATAGGCGCATGAACCACACTCAAAGCAGTCAAATACACCAAAAGGCTCAGTATCCTGAGCTCTGTTTGCCTCTACATAAATGCCAATTTCTTTTGGTTCCAGCCCCATGGGGCAGGCATCTAAGCACCATCCACAACGAATACACTGGGAGTGAGGTTTGGTATCAACCTCGTCTTCAGACAAAAACAAAATAGCAGAGGTCGTTTTGGTGACAGGGATATCAAGACTGGAAACGGCAAAGCCCATCATGGGGCCTCCCATGATAATCTTTGCAAGCCCTGGAGTAGTACCGCCAAGATACTCTACGATATCTTTGACTCTGGTCCCGACCTTAACAAGCAGATTTGCAGGTCTTTCAATACCTTTGCCGGCAATGGTAACCACCTTGTCATAGAGCGGTTTGCTGTAGACAACCGCATCATAAATCGCCCTCGCCGTGGAGACATTTTGTACAACAACACCAACCGATGAAGGCAGAGCCATGGCCGGAACTTTACGCCCGGTAATAGCCTGGATTAGCTGCTTCTCAGATCCTTGCGGGTACTTGACCTGCAGGGTTTGCACTCTGATACTGGAATCTACAGTGCTTGCTTTTTCTGCAGCCTTTGAGATCTCAGCAATGGCGTCAGGCTTGTTGCTTTCAATACCGATATGACAATCCTTAATCCCTAAGATCTTGAGGATAATTTTTGCACCCTCAACAATGTCTTCGGCATATTCCAGCATCTGTCGGTGATCGGAGGTTATATACGGTTCACATTCTGCACCATTCAGTAGCAATGTATCCACCGGTGAATGAACTGGAGGACTCAGCTTCACATGGGTGGGGAAACCGGCTCCGCCAATGCCTATGATTCCAGCGTCATGTACTTTAACCAGCAATTCTGAGGCATCAAAATTCAGCCATTCCTGCTTCTCAAACTTTGCAGGTTGAGCTTCACTGTCCACGGTAAGCGTTATTGACGGCGCACTCACCCGCATCGGATGGGCCGAAGTCCCAAGAGCTTTAACTTTACCGGCAAGAGGTGCATGAAGGGGGACACCAAGACCTTTCTTTACCTCTCCGATTAAGGCTCCTTCTGCCACCTCGTCTCTTCTTACAACAGTCGGAGTGCAGGGAGCACCGATATGTTGACCAAGAATGATTTCAAGTTCAGTGGGGGTAGGCATGGCCTCGATTGCCAGGCCTTGGGTTTGCGCTTTAAACTCAGGTGGATGCGTTCCACCTTTAGGGAATGTCAGCAACTGTTTCATATGTAAACTATCGTAGCAATAATTGGGTACAGTCAGGATCGTCCCACACCGTACCAGTAAGGTTAGTACCTTAGAAACTCATTCGAAACGTAACTCTTGTTTTTATGAATGAGTTTCATGAAGGTATGTATCCTGTTTTTTCCGTTTACCAAACCTAGATGATTGTAAATCAGGACAACCCGCCATAGTGTTTCATAAATTGAGTTCGCTCAAAAACAGCAGGATCATCAATCTCTTTGTAATTCAGCTTACCGCGGAATTCCGAAAGGCAGGTAAACGATTTTGACGTCATCCACTTGTCAAGCCCATCAAGCATTACAGGAATATGTTCCATACCATTTTTGTACACTGTCGAAACAACCTGTATAGCCTTGGCCCCAGCCAGCAGCTGTTTTACAAGACCATCACTATCGTGAACGCCAGTGGAAGCCACCAGGTCATTCTCGATTATGCCTGACATGAGAGCAACCCAGCGCAGGGAGCCACTTATTTCAGCGGGACTGCTTAATACTTCGGCAGACTTTACCGTCATTTTCTCTATGTTAAAGTCAGGAGCATAATACCTGTTGAAAAGAACAAAGCCGGCAACCTTTGTTGTCCAGCTCAGCTTCTGGATGAGATTAGCAAGAGATGCAGAGTAGTGGCTCATTTTTAAAGCGACTGGAATAGACACTATCTCACTGACGCTATTAATGATTTCAATGTAAATCTTTTCGTTTTCCTCGCTGGTCATCTTCGGGTTCGAAGGAAGGAGCGCCACATTGAGCTCAATGGCGTCTGCGCCTTCCTCCTCGACTGACTTTGCAAATGAAACCCACTCATTCGAAGACACACAGTTAATGCTGGCAATAATTGGAATATCCACTGCTTTTTCAGCAGAGGAGATGAGCTTTAGATAGGTCCCAACCTCATTTCCCCTGGTATACTCGCGTATATAATCTGTGGAACCCGGATAATCAGCATTATAGCTTTCAAGATTATTTGAAAGTTCCGCTTGAATCTGCTCCTCAAAAAGGGATTTCAACACGACGGCTGCTGCATTATTATCTGCCAGTTTTTGGATATTTTCAACTGAGTTTGTCAACCCGCAACTGCCAACTATCAGAGGGTTCTTCAGATCCAGTCCAATATAATTCGTTGAAAGATCATTCATATCGTTGATGTATACTCCATAGAAATTTTGTTCTACCAGCCACAAACAACACCTTCTCGAAAATGTGCATGTTGTGCATACAAATAAGCATCAGTTTTTTTACAAGCCAACATATATACTAAATTAGTACAGAAAATCAATAACATTGTGAAAAAACACCCCAAGTAGCTGTTTATATATTCTATTTTCTGAAACAAAAACCCACCAACCACGCCAAATCCGTGGTCTTGCGCATAAACAACAGCCACGCACGACCGCACAGAACGCACAATGCCCTCTACTTCAATTAATCAAACTCAAAGCCTGTTTTAAATATACTTTCACAATAAAATCGGAATTACAATGGTGGCAAAACTCAAAAAAGATATTATTCTCTGCCACCTGAAAAGCTCTCCACTACCCTATTCTCTATTTCCAGCGGCTCTCTTTATGGTTTCCTACCCTCAACAATACAGGCCAATACTCCACGTCCTCTTTGGAGCATTCCTGATTAGTTTCTCAGCAGTTTTCGTCAAAATAGCCGAGGTAACGCCAACTTCTGCAGGTTTCTATCGAGTATTCTTTGGTTTCCTGTTTCTCCTTATGGCCACTCTGTGGAGAAAAGATTTCAAACCCATCAACCGCCGCCAGGCTTTTCTCATCATATTTTGTGGTTTTATTTTTGCCCTCGACCTCTTTGTCTGGCATGAAAGTATCGTGTATATCGGACCGGGACTCGCTACTCTATTAGGTAATTTTCAGGTTTTCCTTCTTACCGCCGTCGGTATCATCTTTTTTAAAGAAGAAATCAGGCCTTCTTTTCTACTCGCCATACCTCTTGCAATCTTTGGTCTCTTGCTCATCGTTGGCTTTGAGTGGGATGAGCTCAGCCGTAACTATAAAATCGGGGTCTATTTTGGCTTACTCACAGCAATATGCTACACATTGTTCCTTTTGACCCTCAGGAAAATACAGGGCTCCAGCAGTCACAACCTGTTTCTCTATCTCATGCTTGTATCTCTGGCCTGTTCGTTTTTTCTTGGCGCCAAAATGCTCTGGGTGGGGGATACTTTTTCTATCCCAAACGGAAAAAGCCTCCTTGCCCTTCTGGCTTTGGGTTTTTTCAGTCAGTGTTTTGGCTGGGTCTTAATAGCAAACGCTATACCCAAAATCCCTGCATCACTGACAGGCCTCGTTTTACTACTGCAGCCAACATTGTCCTTTTGCTGGGATGTTCTTTTTTTCAACCGAGCGACTGATACGTATAACTGGTTAGGCCTCTCGCTGACTCTAACCGCTATCTACATGGGCCTTAGCAGCAAAAATAAACAGCAATAACCAGAAAACCCCATTTTCGACAAAAATTACTATACTATCCTACAGCAGTGTCGTAAAATGCCTCTTCCCGATGAATGGCACTCCAGTTCGAAAAAGTACCAGCTACCCCCGATAAACGGGAAATAAGTCGGGATAAGTACCTTATAAATCTGCAAAGGGAATATTATGAAGATTGTTAATTATGAAGAATCCCCAGCTCACAAATTCGAAAATGAAGCCGTCAAAGGCGTCACAGGCAGGGTCGTTATAGGAAAAGATGACCATGCAGATAACTTCTGTATGCGCGTTTTTACCGTAGCTCCAGGCGGTTTTACGCCACGGCACTCCCATGACTGGGAACATGAAATATTTGTTCACTCAGGCAAAGGCTCAGTATATCAAAACGGCGAATGGCGTGAAGTGGTGAGCGGCACCGTGGTTTTCATTCCCGGCAACGAAGAACACCAATTCATGAATAGCGGAGGTGAGGACTTTGTCTTTATTTGCCTCATTCCCTCCGGTGTCAATGAAATTTAGAACGACCTGAAAACCAAATAGATGCAGAGCTACCTCAATTATAAGCCGTACCTTATAGAGTTTCAAGGTCAATTGACCAGGCCAAAAGGATACTCCTAATGAGTGATATTGTATTAATCAGTATTACTGGCAGGGATCGTAAGGGACTTGACGCCAAGTTTACGCAAATCCTTGCAACATATAATGTCAACATTCTTGATATTGGCCAGGCAGTCATCCATGAGCACATCTCTCTTGGAATTCTCGCTGAAATTCCGAACTCTGACGACTTTTCTTCAATTTTTAAAGATATGCTTTTTGAAGGCCACAACATGGGCCTGAATGTCTCTATCAAGCCCGTAGATCTTGACAATTACGAAAAGTGGGTGCACGCCCACGGCCGAGAGCGGCGGATAATAACTCTTCTCGGCAGAACCCTGACTGCTCAGCAGATCTCTTCAGTTGCCTCCGTCATCGCTGAGAACAATCTCAACATTGACAGCATAACACGTTTGACTGGGCGAATATCTCTTGAGGAACCACAAAACAATCCTCGAGCCAGCGTCCAGCTTTCCGTGAGCGGACAACCGCTCAACCTGCTGGATATGCGCAGAAGGTTTATGGAAATTTCCCAAAATGCAGGCATCGATATCTCTTTCCACGTGGACAATATCTACCGCAAAAACCGTAAGCTTGTCGTCTTTGATATGGACTCAACTCTCATACAGGCCGAAGTCATTGTTGAGCTGGCTAAGTTGCGGGGAGTAGGAGAAAAGGTAAGCCTGATAACGGAATCTGCCATGAGAGGTGAAATTGATTTTCAGGAAAGTTTTCGCCAAAGGGTCGCTCTTCTCAAAGGCATCAGAGAAGACGAGCTGGAGAATATTTCGAAAAACCTGCCTCTCACTGATGGTGCTGATCTTGTGGCCAAAACACTAAGGGGACTGGGCTACAAGCTGGGTATCCTGTCCGGTGGTTTCACTTTTGTAGGTGAGTATTTGAAAAAGCGCCTCAAGTTTGATTATATGTACGCCAATGAGCTCGACATGAGGGATGGCATGGTGACAGGTGAGGTTATCGGCGACATCGTAGACGGTGAAAGAAAAGCAGCCCTGCTGCGCCAGCTTGCCCAAAAGGAGAATATCGCCCTTGAACAAACAATAGCTGTTGGTGATGGGGCAAACGACCTGCCCATGATCAGTATCGCCGGCCTGGGAGTGGCTTTCAATGCCAAGCCTGTCGTCCGCCAGGAGGCGTCCAACGCCATTTCCAGTGTCGGTCTGGACGGCCTGCTCTACCTGATTGGCATTCACGACCGTGAGATTAAAGAAGAAGTGCTGCAGACAGATGATACACAGTAGCGCCTGGCAACGTACACTCTATCGCTGCCAGGCTCTTTAGAGCCTTACTCTGTAAAAGCTGTGATAAAAAACAATAAAATACGGATTCGATTTTATATTAGGGATTCGGATAAAATAAA
>JAWSVG010000068.1:0-59874 GCA_033852035.1 Desulfocapsaceae bacterium
GGCATTGAGGCTGCAAACGTTACAAGCTTAAAGAGCAGCGCAACAGTGAGAAATTCTAGCTAACCCTGGTAAACGGTAAGTAAGCCGGGACTCTTTTCAGTACTCGCTGACGGGTATAAGTACCTTCACGAAATTCATAAAAAGCAAGAATTGAATTTCTAAAGTACTAAAGATCTCGAATATATTCTTTCCTTGTGATATGAACATGCTTCGTGTTGTTTCACCCATTGGTTTCTAACACCGATAAACGGCAAGTAAATACCTTCATGAAATTCATAAAAAGCAAGAATTGAATTTCTAAGGTACTAAACAGTAATTCTACATTTTCACTTTCATGGTTTTTTCTTCTGTAACGTTCCTTTTCTTCTTTCTGCCAGCTGCTTTAGGACTCTACTTCTGTTCAGGCAAGCATAAAAATCTTCTCCTCCTCGCCGCCAGCCTCCTTTTTTATGCATGGGGGGAAGGAATTTACCTCCTTGTAATGCTTGCCTCCATAACTGTAAACTATGGTTGTGGCAGACTTATGTTTTCTTTTGCTCGTAACAGCGAGCCATCGAAAATGGTATTGGCCCTGGCAATTGTGTATAACTTCAGCGTTCTTGCCTTTTTTAAATATTCAAATTTTTTAGTTGAAAACCTCAACCACATTCTACAGACCATTCAACTGCCTGAAATACAACTCAACCCAGTACACTTACCCATAGGAATCTCTTTTTTTACATTCCAGGCTGTCTCATACCTCGTTGATGTATATAAGGGTAAAGTTGCTCCACAAAAAAACCTCGTTAACCTTGGACTGTACATAGCCCTCTTTCCCCAACTCATAGCAGGCCCAATTGTCCGATACCACGACATAGCCAAAGCCCTGGTAAGCAGGAGAGTTGATATCGATGATTTTGCCCAAGGTGTGCAAAGATTTATCTTTGGTTTAAGCAAAAAGGTTCTTCTCGCCAACCCTCTCGCGCTGGTAGCGGACAAGATATTTGCACTCCCGGCAAACGAACTCACCACGCCCCTCGCCTGGCTTGGAGCTCTTTGCTATACTCTACAAATCTACTACGATTTTTCAGGTTATTCCGACATGGCCATCGGCTTGGGCCGCATGTTCGGTTTCCGGTTTCTAGAAAACTTCAATTACCCTTATATTTCAAAATCTATACAGGAATTCTGGAGAAGGTGGCATATTTCTCTCTCCAGCTGGTTACGAGATTATCTTTATATTCCACTGGGAGGTAACAGACATGGCAGCCTCAGAACCTACTGTAACCTGCTGACGGTTTTTCTTATCTGCGGCCTATGGCATGGCGCAAGCTGGACATTTATCTGCTGGGGACTCTACCATGGATTTTTTTTGATCCTTGAACGAACTCCACTCGGTGCTCTCCAGCAGAAACTATGGTCCCCCCTTCGCTATATTCTGACTATTTTCATAGTTGTCCTTGGTTGGGTTTTGTTCAGAAGCGACACCCTGGGAAATGCACTGCAGTACACTGCAATCATGCTTGGAGCCGCAGAAGAAAACAATTTTCAGTTGCTGTATCTGTACATCAACAGCAAGCTTATATTTGAGTTGACCATGGCCGTGTTGTTCTCAGCTCCCCTCTTTCAGCTTAGTCTTCATCAGAAAGATCGTTTTATGACAGCACACCTGCACAATAAGGGCACCTCATATTACGAGATTTTTTTCCAATGTACTCGAATAGGGGGTCTCACTCTTCTGACCTATTTTTCCGTGATCAGCCTTGCGGCTGGGGCTTATAATCCATTTATCTACTTTCGGTTTTAGTCTTCAATGAACAGCAGTGCGATAAAAAAGGTGTCTCATTATATTCTTTCAGGAATGTTCCTTGTCTTCATATTTTCTTCGTCTCTCTTTATGCTGGTAACCGAGAAAAACTCATGGTCAGAGGCTGAGAACAGGGGCCTTGCGCTCCTACCAGAATTCCCTGATAGGCTGGAACAAATCACCCCGTTTTTTAGATCGATGGATACCTACATACAAGATCATTTAAGTTTCCGTGATTTTTATATTTATCGCTACCAAAGAGAACTCGATAAAAGATTTAATCAAGCAGGTCCACGGTCGACAGTCATCAGCGGCCTCGATGGCTGGTATTTTTTTAATGCCTTTAACATGAAAGATGACTTCCTTGGCCGCACTCCCTTAAAAGAAGGAACCATAGCCTCCTGGCTTGCCAGCCAGAACAAAAAATACCAGTGGCTGCTTGAGCGAAATATTCGCTATCTATATATTGTCGCACCCAACAAGCAAAGCATCTACCCTGAGTATTTGATGAAACATGCTATGGCCGTAAAGGGGACAAGCCGTTTTGAAGAATTACTTAAGTACACCAAGGGCAACCTCCCCGAATACATGTTGAATCTGCACGATTACCTTCAACCTCAACTCTTCGATAAACCACTCTATTACAAAAACGATTCGCACTGGAATATATTCGGGGCCTATCTGGTATTCACCAAAACAATTGAGAAATTATCTTCGTGGCACCCCACAGAAAAATTTACAACCGATTTTGAATTTGGCCATGAGGAAACTGGAGTTGGTGGTAACATCGGGAAAGGAGGAGATCTGGTCCAGATGCTTATGCGGCCGGACCTCACAGAGACCTACCCGCAGCTCAAACCATTCGCTTCCTGCGGCACCGTTGAAGAAATACCAACTGAGCTTAGCAATATTAAGCAACTCCCCGGCCGCATCTCATTTGTTAGAAAATGTCCGACCAAAAACTTACGAGCAGTTGTCTTTAGGGATTCTTTTTTTGTGTCGGTAGAGCCTTTCTTGTCTGAAAACTTCAAGGAGGTTATCTATTTGTGGAAAGAATACGACCAACAGAACGTTGAAGAAGTATTGACTCTTTTTCGACCAGATATTGTGATTGAAGCCCGGGCAGAGAGGCACATTTTTGATTCTTTTCTGGAAAAAGAAAAACGTGACTCGCAACAACAATCAGAAAGACAACACTAGACGGTTTTGCCCGAGAACGCAGAAATCCAAACAATCGGCAGGTAGTCAGAAATCACTCACCTTCAAACTCCATCATCGCAAAAATCGGACAATCCTTAATTTGCTCCCGGCCTTTCAAGTCAGGCAGCTCAATAAGAAACGCACACTCCGCCACCCTGCCGCCCAGTTTTCTTACGAGATTGACAGTGGCACCGATGGTCCCTCCTGTAGCGATGAGGTCATCCACGACAACGACCTTATCACCATCACTAATGGCATCTTTGTGAATTTCCAGGGTTCCTGAGCCATATTCAAGACTGTAGGACTCCTCGATAGTTTCAGCAGGAAGCTTGCCCTTTTTTCGAACAGGGACGAAACCAACACCGAGTTTGTATGCCAAAACAGCACCGAAGACAAAGCCTCTGGCATCAATACCGACAATCTTATCGATTTCCTGCTCTTTGTAACGTTCATAGAGAATATCGCAAGACTCTCTGAGCGCATCCGGCTCTATCATAAGTGTTGTTAAGTCCCTGAATATCACACCTTTTATGGGCCAGTCAACAATACTTCGTACAGTTTTTTTAAGATCCATCAGATTCCTTTTGGGTTGTTCGATTCACATCTTGCTTATAAAAATTCTATTACTATAAATAGTGTCTGAACGGAAACCTGCAAATTTTCTCAAGCTTGAAGCGGGGGATAATTTTAACCGGAAGAATACATTAGTATTCCTTACTCCGTAAAAGCTGTAACAAAAAACAAGAAAATACGGATTCGGTTTTATATTATACGGTTATAAGCACTCACAAGGTACTTACTTACCGTTTACCGGTGTTAAGTATTTTGAGGATTAAAATCCAGCTATCACATTTACCAGTAACTGTTTAACATTATCAGAATTCTTCTGAAATACAGTTAGTATTTCATCCCAGGTGACTGGTGCTTCGTCTTCCTTCCAACAATCGTAATCCGTCGACATAGCCACAGCACTGTATGGAATCCCGGCCTCATTGGCCAGCATCGCTTCCGGGGCTGTCGACATATTTATCACATCAGCTCCCCAGAGCTGAAACATTTTTGACTCGGCTACCGTTGAAAATCGTGGCCCCTCTATTGAAACAACACACCCAGAACTGTGTACCTGTAACTGCAGATGCATAGCCTCATGGTAGAGTTTACGGCGAAGAGTTTCATCAAAAGGATGCGCCATAGCAGTGTGCTGTGGACCATCATCAAATGAGTCAAAAAAGGTGTTTTTGCGAAACCGGGTAAAGTCAATAAACTGGTCGAGAATAACCAGGTGGCCGCGGTCGATTTCTTTACGCAAGCTCCCGCAGGCTGTCGTCGCAATAATATGGCTTACCCCTGTATTCTTGAGAGCCATTATATTTGCTCTATTATTCACCTGGGTCGGGCTGAACTGATGACTGCGGCCGTGCCGTGCAAGTATCACAATTTCTACACCGGCTATCTTACCGGTCATCAGAGAAGATGAAGGTGCGCCATATTGTGTCTCTACCTCAATAATTTCCGGATCTTTCAAAATATCAGGGTCGTCAAGTCCAGATCCCCCGATGATGCCAATTTTTACCATCCCATTCTCCATATGCAATTCATCAATTTCTTAGCTTACAAAACGCGTCAGTTTATCGAACTCAACCAGGCAGCGCAACTTTTTTCGCATTTTCTTTTATAGATACTGAAATGACACTATTTGACTTTACTTTCCTTCTATCAGCACCGATAATGCAGGAGAAGAAAAAAATTTACGACAATCCAGACAGAGTTGCATCAACTTGTAAAGGAGACCGAACGTGCTGGAATTGCGAAAATTCGTAGCTCCCGAATTCATCTTGGGCCCTGATGCCATATTGCTCTTAAATCGTTACCTGACAAATTTCGGAGCCAAAAAGATTCTACTGGTCACTGACCCCGGAGTCATTGCTGCAGGCTGGACGAACAAAGTATCGGATCTGTTGGAAAAAGAGGATATAGACAGTGCCGTCTTTTCTGCAGTTTCCTCAAACCCCCGTGACCATGAGGTCATGGAGGGATATAATGTCTACCTTCAGGAAAAATGTGATATCATCGTCGCAATAGGCGGTGGAAGCCCTATGGATCTCGCAAAAGGCGTAGGAATAGTGAGTACCAATCAGAACCATATTCTGGAATGTGAAGGTATTGACAATGTTCGTATCCCCGGACCACCGCTCATTTGCATCCCAACCACAGCTGGAACCTCCGCAGATGTTTCTCAATTTGCCATAATAAGCGCGTCAGAACAAAAGAGAAAAATCGCAATTGTCAGCAAAACCGTGGTGCCTGATGTTGCACTCATTGACCCGCTTGCGACCACCACCATGCCCCCCTACCTGACCGCATGTACAGGTATGGACGCTCTCGTGCATGCTGTAGAAGCCTATGTGTCGACAGCCAATTCACCACTCCTGGACATACATGCTCTGGAAGCAATCAGGCTGGTCGCCGCCAACTTACCTAAATTAGCTGGTAATCCGGGAGATATCGAAGCGCGACACAATATGACCCTTGCCAGTCTCCAGGCAGGTCTGGCATTTTCAAACGCCAGCCTCGGTGCAGTACACGCCATGGCTCATAGTCTTGGCGGGCTCCTGGATCTCCCCCATGGAGAGTGCAATGCAATTCTTCTTGAACATGTAGTGGCCTACAATTTCTCCGATGCCAGTGACAGATATATCCAGATCGGCAAAGCCCTTGGGCTCAAAATGGAAACCACCGCTATAAAAGATTCGAAGAATCGAGTTTTGATGGAAATCAGGCGCTTAAAGGAAAGTGTCGGTATCGAAAAAACATTGAAAGAACGGGGCGCGACAACTTCGGATATTCCACTCCTTGCCCAAAAAGCACTCCAGGATCCATGCATGGTAACCAATCCAAGAGTTCCTAATCAGCGGGACATAGAGGTTATATATGAAGAAGCCCTCTAGCCAGGAAGACACAAGAGAGCAACTTCTTCAGAGCATCATCGGTCTTGGAGAGAAGTCCATTCGTAAAAGCTACTACCCCGAATTACAACAGAGGATTACCGAACTGGAAAATTCAAATAGGGAACTCCAAGCTGAGATTACCGAAAGAAAGCAGATCCAGGCCACAAACAGAAAACTCGCACAACAACTCCAGCAGGCCCAAAAGATGGAAGCCCTTGGGACCCTTGCAGGCGGTATCGCCCACGATTTCAACAATCTTTTAACAGCAATAATGGGATATACGGAACTTGCCCAGTTACAGGCAGATGCCGGGTGCAAAGATTCGGTGTGTCCCGTTACAAAAGATCTCTCTACAGTTCTGGAGGCCAGCAAAAGGGCCAAAGAACTCGTTCAGCAAATACTCACCTTCAGCCGGCAGCAAGAGTACGAGAAACAGAGCGTCTCACTCAGAACGGCGGTGGATGAAGCGAGCAAGCTACTTCGCTCCAGCCTCCCAAATTCTATCGCAATAAAAGAAGCGGTTACAAAAGAAAGCGACAGGATCTGGGCCAACGCCACCCAACTTCATCAGATCATCTTAAACCTTGGAACCAATGCCGGTCATGCCATGCGAGAGACAGGGGGTACCCTCGCTATCGAGGTCGAACGAGCAGAGATACTTTCCTCCGACCCCAAAGTAGAACACCTGCAACTTGCACCAGGTTTTTATCTCCTTCTTAAAATCTGTGACAATGGATGCGGCATGGAACGTTCCGTGGTTGATAAGATATTTGATCCCTATTTCACCACAAAAACACAGGAACAAGGCACGGGTATGGGGCTGGCAGTCGTACATGGTATTGTTAAACATCATGACGGTCACATCAGTGTCTACAGTGAACCGGGCAAAGGTACGACTTTCGTCATATACTTCCCGGAACATAACGAAAAGTTACCAGTAATGGTCCAGGAAGGCAAAAGTGAAGTGCCGCGAGGAAGTGAGAAGATACTGCTTGTCGATGATGAACCTTCCATAGCACGTATGCAAAAAAGAATACTGGAGAGCCTCGGTTACCAGGTCACAGCAGTGACAGATTCTGATACAGCTCTTGAGTTGCTCATCTCAACTCCCAATATGTATGACCTGCTTATGACAGACATGACCATGCCAAAACTCAATGGTGCCGAGCTCGCCTTAAAGGTCCTTCAGAGAAAGCCTGGTTTCCCTGTTGTTCTGTGTACTGGATTCAGCGAGCTCATAAACGAAGACAAAGCGCAAGCCATTGGAATAAGGGCCTTTGCCATGAAACCACTCGTGAGAAAATCTGTCGCTACTATCCTGCGCAAAGCACTTGACCATTCATGTTGATTTTTTTCGCCCTTTTTCGCAAAAACGCCCATCCTACTATTTAGCAACTCATGTACATACCAAGCAGCATCCCCCCTCAACACCGAGCCCGAAATCTCACGTTTTTTACTGCCTTACTTGCTTTGGCAATATATGCCGACCAGTACACCAAGCAGCTCGCTGTCAGACTGCTGGAAGACTCTGATGGCATAGGGTTTCTCAACAACAGTGTCCAGTTTTCCCTCATTGAAAACAAGGGAGGTTTTCTTGGTGTTGTCAGCAATTATCCTGAAAATATTCAATTTTTTCTGCTCTATATCGGTGTCTCTTTGTTACTAGGCTGTTGCCTGTTTTTTATTTTTTGGAAAAAAGGCGCCAGGGAGAGGTACACCATACCACTAATTTTCGTTACAGCCGGAGGAACCGGTAATCTCCTTGATCGTATATTCAATAACGGAGGGGTCATTGATTTTGTCAGTATAGGTATAGGACCAATTCGGACCGGAATATTTAACCTCGCCGATGTCTTTATCCTTACCGCGTCTTTTTTACTTGGTTGTCTCTTTCTCACTCAAACCAGCCACCCAGCACCCTCTGCAAACTGAGATGACGTTTTTGCCAAAAACCATACAGTTGAAACTCGTTTTCCCGAGCATTTTTTTCTCATTTTAGGTAAAAAATAAAGGTCTCTTTGAATTTACCACCTAAATCTTGCATACGCAAAGTATATAAAAAATGATTTGTCACTTCAAAACAAGATGTTGCGTCCATCAAAATCATTACAGACACTCACCTGTTCATGAATACCATTTTTTCTGTTACTTGCTCCCCATCGGGATTGACAATTCCACCGAACCTGCTTTGTTACCGAAGCTTTTAAGTAGTTATCCGTCTTCAGCTTCGCTGCCTCGCATCTCTGGCGGACTAGTCAATTGCAAAACTTAGGTACCAGGCTAATTAAAATAAAAAAGTACACGTGCGGAGTATACAATGCTAAAAGTTGGATTTGTTGGATGGCGGGGAATGGTCGGTTCGGTCCTCATGGAACGAATGCGTGCCGAAGATGACTTCCAGGGATTTGAGTCATTTTTTTTCACCACCTCACAGTTTGGCAGCCCAGGACCGGATGTAGGGAACGGTACAAAACCGCTTGAGGATGCGAACAACATCGAGCGGCTTGCTGAAATGGATATTATTCTTTCATGCCAGGGTGGCAGTTATACCAAAAACGTATATGAAACTCTTCGCAGCAAATGGGATGGTTACTGGATCGATGCAGCATCTACCCTGCGAATGGAGGACGACGCCATAATCGTCCTCGACCCAGTTAATCGTTCAGTGATCGATAGTGGCCTGAAGAGTGGTATTAAAAATTATATCGGTGGAAACTGTACAGTCTCCCTGATGATGCTGGCACTTGGCGGGCTGTTCGAAAAAGGTCTGATCGAGTGGGTCAGCTCAATGACCTACCAGGCTGCAAGTGGTGCTGGCGCCAAAAACATGAGAGAACTCATCAGCCAGATGGGTGAGCTCGCAGCCGAAGTAGACGACCTGCTTGCTGACCCGTCGACAGCAATCCTGGATATAGATAAAAAAATCTCAACAAAACTCACGAACAACTCTCTGCCTCTTGACAACTGGGGAATACCTCTCGCAGCAAGCCTTATCCCCTGGATTGATGTCCCGGTTGCTGGCGGCCAGTCCAAAGAAGAATGGAAGGGTGTTGCAGAAACCAACAAGATTCTTGGCAATAATACCGGCAATACAATTCCGATAGATGGCCTCTGTGTACGCATAGGAACCATGCGGTGCCACTCTCAAGCCCTCACCATAAAGCTGAAAAAAGATGTCAGTATTGAGGAAATAGAGAAGATAATTGCAGGGCACAACGAGTGGACAAAGGTCATCCCCAACAATCGTGAATCAACAGCCCAGGAGCTTACCCCGGCAAAAATTGGCGGAACCCTCACTGTACCAATCGGACGAATCCATAAAATGAATATCGGTCCCGAGTACATAGCAGCGTTTACCGTAGGCGACCAATTGCTATGGGGAGCAGCTGAACCCATTCGCAGAATGCTGAATATCACTCTTGACCACTTAAAGAAATAAGCTCCACCTCGGGGCCTTTTCTTCCAGGGAGAAATGGCCCGAAAAACCCCATTATTCTGTCATATATTCTCTTTTACAGAAGGTCGCACATGCCCAAAGTCGCCATTGTCGCTGATGACTGTAAACTACGAGCACAATACCTCGACAGCCAACAGATACCGGTCAATTACATGGAGGACTTCACCGTCCTCGGCTTCATTGTCAGCGAGCACGAAAAAGCCTGCGCACTCCTCCGGCAAGAAGGCTATACAGTCAACAATGGCACAGCTGGTGCCGAAGTGATCATTAACGATGCCAGCCAGATACAAGCCATTTCCACCTGTTTTGGAAAGAACCATATTACGTCAACATTCTCTGACATTGCAGATACTCTTTACCAGGCCTGATGAAACCAGTGTCACCAGGTAGGTGATTCGGAAATCATCTTCAAAAAGGGCTGCCGTGCAGTTCAATGAGTTGTAAGAGATATAAGGCCAGGGTGTAACTTACCAGTGAAAAAGTGGTGGAGAGCATGATTATAGCCCCTGACAACTCAGCATCACTCTTCATTTGCTGCGCCATAATATATGCCGCGGTAGCTGTTGGTGTTCCGGCAAGAATTACACCTATTCCGAGTTCCTGACCCCCCACGTCGAGGCAGAGGAGCCCCCCCGCGACAAAAACCGGCATGGCTATTATTTTTATTCCTGCTGAGAGCACTGCCAAACCGAGATCTCCCCGAAGCTTCCTAAAAGAGAACGACGCCCCGATGGCAATCAGCGCCAGAGGCAAAGACATACCGGTGAGTATCCCAAGGGCTCTGCTTACAATTTCGGGCAGAGGTATACCCAGAAAACTCCACATCACACCAACAAAAGAGGCGATAATGAGTGGGTTGGAGAGGATTTGTCGAAACCAGAACGCCCCCCCTAATTCCAGCTGAGATTCGTGTTTTCTTGGTAAGATGAGGGCCACGACCGAAAGACAGTTCATAATTGGTACAAGAAACCCCAGCAGTATTCCAGCAACAGCAAATCCGGCTTCACCGTATGCTGAATATATGATTGCCAGGCCGACATAGGCAAGATTTCCTCTGAATGCTCCCTGACAAAAAGCCCCCTGGACACCAGGAGAATAGTTTCTGTATTTGCCATACCCATATGATAAGAGGAAAGTTAACACAATACCGGCAATAAGAACCCCCAGCAGCACTCCATTGAAACTGGCATGAAAATCAGCCGTTGCAATTTTATAAAAGAGAAGTGCCGGTAAAGCGACATAGTAGATGAATCGATTGAGTTCAAACAAAAACTCACTCTTCACCAGCCCTGTCTTTTTAAGACTAAATCCCAGTCCAATCACCAAAAAAACTGGAAGGACAACCAGATGTATTGCATGGCTCATATCGATGCTATTGTGTATCTATTTCCTGATAGTGAGTGGCCATCCAGAAACAAGGATATTTTTTCTTCAATCGAGGCGTTCGATAAATTTTACCATGACCATATGAATGAGTCTGTTGATTTACTAGGTATTTTGTTCGAAATCAGGTAAGCGCAAACTCCGTACCATTCGGAAAAAATCAACGGGCTCATGAATGAGCATCGGAGTCTTTTCTCCCCTCCAACGATAACATTTTGAGATCAACGATACGTTATGGAAAAGAGATCGTTTCTGGATGAGTGCGAGGTCCCCCAACAGTTATAGTAGTATCTGTAAAATACGCATTTGTCACGGGTAATTCCTGGCTAAATAGGTTATTTATTTCTCGACACAGTCGACATACACAACATGATTGAATAACAAATTATCGACAATACCCTCATCCTCGGACCCAGCTATGACACACTCAAAAACCCACGACATCCTAAGAAAAATAAACTACATCGAAGCAGATGTTGAAATCCAGAGGCAGGTGCTTTTCTCGATCCCTTCCGATCAAAAGGAGGAAATGGAAAAGACCATCCGCATAATTGCTACGAAAAAGGAAGAGATCCAGAATTTGCGGTTGGAGATAAAGAAGATAGACCCTGCAGAATATCAGAGGATAATTATTTTTGAAGATGCCGTAAACAAGTTCAAGAAAATGGCATCAGAAAAGATATTCGAGTCTATAGTAAGCAAAAATATCAATGAAGAATGTGCTCTGGAACTCAAAAAAGGGCCAAAGGTAGAGTGCCTGCTCAAGGCCTGCGACGCAAACGGTGATTGGACAATTATCACCATGGAGGGTGAGATTCAAAGCTTTTCAGGTGAAAATGTTGCGGAAAAGCCTCAAAAACAGAAACAACCTCAATTCTGAGACCTTTACGTTCAGCAGCGAGAGTGGCCCGCAGTGCTACAGGCCACTCGCAAAGATACCTTGTTGTCTTTAGTACCTTACTCCATAAAAGCTGCAACAAAAAACAGGTAAGCGCAGACTCCGAGAAAATACGGGTTCGATTTTATATTATACGGTTATAAGCACTCACAAGGTACTTACTTACCGTTTACCGGTGTTAGGGAAAAATGCCAAACTTGTGCAGTTAGATAAAATCAGGCTCTGTCATCTTCACCATGGCAAACCCACCCTGAATATTCAGGCTGTTTGTTCTCCCCTGAGAAGCGAGATAGACCTGGGCCTCGTATGAACGCGGGCCTGTATCACAAAGCAGGTAAAAGGGGTCTTTCTCTGGAACTTCTGCATACCTGTTACGCAACTGATCCATAGGAATATTAAGCCATCTCTCTCCATATTTTTTAATAAACGGAGCTGCCTCCTTTTCCCCACGAACATCCACTACTACATATCCTTTATGCTTGTAATCATAGAGGAAATCCGCTGCATCAATGGGTCTATTCTTACCATAGAGAATATTGTCAAGAGCGTTACCGGCATTATTGATTACATCCATAGCCGAGGCGTATGGCGGCGCGTATCCGGTTTCCAGGGTACAGATCTCATCAACATCAACGCCATGGCGTAGAAGTACGGCAACAGCATCTACCCTTGCCTTTACAGCATCACCATTTTTCCCTGCAGCCTCCACTCCCAGAATTTTGCGAGATTTACGATCAGCTAAGAGCGAGACATAAATCAACTCCGAACTTGGATAGAAATGTGCGTGGTCAGCTTGTGAAACGACTCCGTAAACGGGGTCATAACCGGTTTCCTTTGCCTGTCTGTACGTTAGACCAGCCTTACTCACTCCCAGGTCAAAAACTTTTACACAGAAGGTCCCTACAGTTCCATCAAAATCACTTTGACCACCACTAATATTTGTTGCAATCACCCTCCCCTGCCTGTTGGCGAGTGAGCCGAGGGCCATAAGAGTGTTCTCGCCACTCACAAGGTTTCTTGTTTCAACGCAATCCCCGCCTGCATAAATATGCGGATCACTGGTTCTCATCCTCCTGTCCACAGATATTCCGCCCGATGCACCAGTTGCAATGCCTGCATCCTGAGCAATCGAGGTATTAGGTCGTACTCCTGTTGCGAAAATAACGATGTCTGCTGCAATCGTCGCCCTGGAGGTCTGCACAAGAAGTTGACCATTACCAGCATCTTCTGCAATTTTCAGAACCTTCTCTTCGAGTAAGAGTTCTACTCCCTTTTGCTCTAGTTCTTTACCAGTTATCCTGGCCATGCACTTGCCGACGAGTGTTGGTAGCACTTGATCTTCCATCTCAATAAGTGAGGTTTGGATTCCCCAAAGGTCCGTTAACGCTTCCGTTATCTCCAAACCAATAGCCCCAGCTCCTATCACTACAGCTTTGCCTACTTTCCCCCTGGACATCAAACCTTTAATAGTTTCTGCATCGTGGAGATCAGAAACAGTAAAAACTCTGGAAAGATCTGCCCCTGGAATTGGTGGGCGTATAGCTTTAGCACCCGTAGCAATAACCAACTTATCATAGTGCAGATACTCTTCAACTCCAGTTTCCAGGTGGCAGACCAGTACCTTTTTCTCCTGCCGGTCAATAGCCCGTGCCTCTACCCGGGTCATAACCTTTACACCCTTATTCTTTTCAAAGAATAGAGTATCTCTTAGAGTGTGAGACGTGGTCTTACAGAGATCATCTATGTCATTAATATCACCTCCCACGTAATACGGAATCCCACAACCACCATAGGAAATAATGTTATCTCTATCTATGAGAGTGATTTCAACATCCGGATCAAGCCGCCGCAACCTGCAGGCCACTTTTGGACCAAGGGCAACTGCACCAATTATCACTACTTTAGCAGGCATCATACAACCTCATTTTTTAGTTCTATTTCTGGGTATTAACCAACTTTTTCAACCAAGCCTCGTCCATCATCAAAATATTTTTCCATTGTAAATCTTTTCTAGAATCAGACAATACCACAAAGTGTGCATTTGCACATATGCAGAAAGCATTATAAAATATGAATTGATCATAAATGAGGAATGGAATCAGGTGAGCACTTGCCTGTCACACAAAATGACTGGGAATAATAATATCCATTACTAGAAACATAATTCAACGACACGCCCCTCACTCCTCGCACAACACGAATAAACACGTCCAATACAATTAGTATTATAGATTAATACAACCTCTGATACCTCGCATCTATCAGTCAACATTAAATACGTTCAGCCTTAGAGTACCTTCGTGGAAAACGTGCATAATATGAGAAAAAAATCTACTCTTAACAACATGAACAGCGCCACTGACTCCTACGATTATTCTCAAGAAATGTTCCAACCCAACTAACAAAGCTCATCAGCAAAGAACATTTCGCACAAGCACCTCGCTTCGATGAATGCGAGTAATGAAAAGAGGTGCACTCGAGTTTTAATAAAGTAGGGGGCTAACATTATTTATATGGAATAATAATATTTTTTCGCATTATTTCCATATAAAGCAATTGATAATCAACAAGTTTTATGGTACGAATTCCGTGTTGTTGAGTCGTTATTTTAAATCGTATCCATCAGTAACGTTGTGACTACCAACTAGAGCTATGGGAGGAAGGTTTTACGATCAATCTGTCGAACTCGTTTCGCCCATTATAAGTCCTTGCAGTTCTTCGCACCACTTTTTAAATTTTGCTTCACCAAAGTTTGAATGTTGTTTTTTTCTAACCGGCTCAATTCGAGCCTCAAACTAACAAAGGAGTATACCATGGCATTAGATCCTACCAAACATGCGGACTGGGAAATTGCACAAGATGCAGAGAAAACAATGCTGACGATCTATGAGATTGGCGAAAAACTAGGATTGACCAAAGAAGAATTGCTTCCCCAGGGTCATTACATTGCAAAAATTGATTTCAGAAAAGTTCTTGATCGTTTAAAGGACAAACCAGATGGTAAATATATCGATGTTACTGCAATTTCTCCGACTCCACTGGGTGAAGGGAAATCCACATGTTCCATGGGCCTTGTTCAGGGTCTTGGCAAGATAGGAAAAAATGTTTGTGCCGCCATTCGTCAGCCATCCGGTGGTCCAACCATGAACATCAAAGGTTCTGCGGCCGGAGGTGGTCTTGCTCAATGTATTCCGCTTACTCCTTTTTCACTCGGCTTCACTGGCGACATCAACGCCATTATGAATGCCCACAACCTTGCAATGGTTGCACTGACTTCTCGTCTGCAGCATGAGCGAAACTATACAGACGAGCAGCTGGAACGACTCTCCGGTATGAAACGCCTTGATATCGACCCTACCAATGTAGAAATGGGTTGGATCATGGATTTTTGCTGCCAGGCACTCAGAAACATCATCATCGGTATTGACGGTGTTAACGGCAAATCCGACGGTTTCATGATGAAGTCTAAATTCGGTATTGCTGTATCTTCAGAGGTTATGGCTATTCTTGCTATCGCTACCGACCTCAAAGATATGCGTGAGAGAATGGGTAAGATCGTTGTTGCCTATACTAAAAAAGGTAAGCCGGTTACTACCGAAGACCTCCAGGTTGCCGGTGCAATGACCGCATGGATGGTTGATGCACTCAATCCTTCTTTGATGCAAACCCTCGAAGGTCAGCCGGTTATCGTTCATGCCGGACCTTTCGCTAATATCGCTATTGGCCAGAGTTCAATTATCGCCGACAGAATTGGCCTGAAACTCGCTGATTACCATGTCACTGAGTCCGGTTTTGGTGCTGATATCGGTTTTGAGAAATTCTGGAATCTCAAGTGCCGTTACTCCGGTCTTAAGCCTGATTGTGCCGTTGTTGTTGCAACCATCCGCGCACTCAAATGTCACGGTGGCGCACCTGTTCCTGTTCCAGGCAAACCAATGCCTGAAGAGTATGCCAGCGAAAATGTCGACTGGGTTGCTAAAGGTTGTGCCAACCTGATCCACCATATCAGAAACGTCCGTAAGGCCGGAATCAGTCCAGTTGTTTGTATCAATGCCTTCTACACAGATACCGATGCTGAAATCGCCAAAGTACGTGAGCTCAGTGAAGCTGAGGGTGCCCGCGTTGCTCTTGCCCGACATTGGGAGAAAGGTGGTGATGGCGCAATAGAATTTGCCGAAGTTGTTGTTGAAGCCTGTGAAGAAAAATCAGACTTCAAATTCCTCTATGAACTCGATATGCCAATCAAAGAAAGAATCGATCTCATCGCCAAAGAAGTATACGGTGCTGACGGAGTTGACTACTCAGCTGATGCTGACAAAGCAATTGCCAGAATTCAGGCAGATCCAGAGCTTGCCAAAATGGGTATGTGTATGGTCAAAACCCATCTTTCATTATCTGACAATCCCGCCCTTAAAGGTGTACCTACCGGCTGGCGTCTAACCATCAGAGAAGTTCTGACCTATGGTGGTGCAGGATTTATCGTTCCCGTCGCCGGAGCGATCAGTCTCATGCCTGGAACCAGTTCAAATCCTGCTTTCAAGCGGGTCGATGTTGATGTTGAAACCGGCAAAGTAGAAGGTGTTTTCTAGGATCCTCATCGAGAAATCTGGGGCTGGACAGAAATACACTTCTTTTCGGCCTCTAACCTTATCGCACCTTGTCGAATAAACGCGACATTTGAAAAGGAGTTAAAAGAAAAATGACTGCTGAAATTATTAGTGGTACCGAAATACGTAAAGCAATCATCGCCGAGGTTACGCAGGAAGTCGCTGAGATGAAAGCAAAGCACGGCAAAGTGCCAGGCCTCGTGACTATCCTCGTTGGCAGTAGCCCTGCCTCAATCAGCTACGTTACCCTGAAAGTTAAAACAGCAATTAGCTGTGGTTTTCACGAGATTCAGGATGATCAGCCTATTGATATTTCCGAAGCTGACCTTCTGGCACTGATTGATAAATATAACAACGATGAGTCTATTAACGGTATTCTGGTACAGTTACCTTTACCTGACCACATTGATGACAAAAAAGTTCTCAATGCTATCGATCCTGATAAAGATGTCGATGCCTTTCACCCTGTCAACGTTGGCCGTCTAATGATTGGCGGAGATGCTGTTCGCTTTTTGCCATGTACTCCAGCTGGTATCCAGGAAATGATCGTTCGATCAGGTACTGAAACATCTGGTGCTGAAGTTGTTGTCGTTGGTCGCTCTAATATTGTTGGTAAACCGATTGCCATGATGATGGCTCAAAAAGGTGTTGGTGCCAACTCAACTGTAACCATCGTGCACACCCGTACTAAGGATCTTGCCGGCCATTGCAAGCGTGCAGATATCCTTATTGTTGCAGCTGGGGTCCCCGATCTGGTTAAACCTGAATGGATCAAGCCGGGTTCCACCGTAATCGATGTTGGTGTTAACCGTGTAGGCATGAACGAAAAAACCGGTAAGGCCATCTTGAAAGGTGATGTCGACTTCGACAAAGCCAAAGAGATTGCTGGTAAAATCACACCTGTACCTGGTGGCGTAGGACCAATGACCATTGCTATGCTCATGAAGAACACTCTCACCTCAGCACAAAAATCTATCGGCTAAAACCTGCTCAACAGGCTTGGCCTGCAAGTACAAAAAAGAGGTCAGTAACGGAAAACCGTTACTGACCTCTTTTTTTATACTCTATTTTTTTTACCGTGTATTCTAACACCGGTAAACGGTAAGTAATTACTTTGTGAGTGCTTCTAACCGTATGATTTAATAAGAATCCGTATTTTCTTATTTTTTACACCCCTCAGGTAAGCGATAAACTCCGAGGGGGCACTGAACCGAGTGACAGCTTTTACGGAGTAANNCCTTAACCAAATCAGTTTCTTAAAAAAAACAAGACACTGATTCATAAGGCACTAATGATCGTGGTGATGGTGATGGTGATGTCCATCACCGCCTGGACCGCCGGCTTCAGTCAATGCTTTTTTCAATTGCTCGTTGACTGTTTCCATTGTTTTGATGGCCTCACCAATATTCCCGGCAATGGAATCTTTGCCATCTTCGGACATGGTATCACGCCATTTTTCAAACTCTTCAACATGACCTATATTGTGATCTATCCAATGTTGCAGTAACACCCGCAACTTCTCTACGTTGTCCATTTCTTCTCCAGTTTTACTTATTATTCAGCTACCTTATCGTTTGCCATATCTGGTTCTTATCCTACTATCATCGCAGTCTTAATCCAACGAAAAAACTGACGTCAATTCGATAGAACTCCATTCCCACACGCGCGGAAATAACAAAAATAGACAAATATTCTTTATGCAGGGCTAATCATTTTTGAGTCAGATACACCTTTCCACCTGCAAAATCAATACGGTTGATAACCGCACCAACCAGTTCCTGTGAACCCTCAAAAAGAGTTGCAATTTTGAGTCCATTTTCAACAACTTCAAGCGTGGTTACATTTTCAAGCACCATCTCGTTGGTGCCGTTTTTCTCCATCATAACACTCATTTGACACATGTAGAAACTCCTTGATTACCCGAGGTCTGACTAATCAACCTTCGGTCTTGGATATAACCCCGATCTTTCCACAATCTCAGGGACCTTTTCTTCCCACTCGATGGCCATAATATGAAATCCAGCCACACCTGTACATTCTTTTAATCTCTCTATTGACTCAACAGCAATAGTTATTCCTTCTTCGGCCTGTTTATCTTTTGGTACACCAGATAATCTGTCAATGAGTTCCTTGGGAACATCCATTCCCGGTACAGCCCTGGCCATGTATTTTGCCATACCTACAGAGCGCATAGGAGTAATACCTGGCATAATAAATACTTTCTCATGCAGGCCTCTCTCGACAACTCCTTCCATCCATTGTTCAAACCTGTCAAGATTGTAAACACATTGTGTCTGGATAAATTCCGCACCGGCCGCAATCTTCTTGGCCAGTCTCGGCACCCTGATATGAAACGGATCAGCGAAAGGATTGGCAGCGGCACCCACGAATAATCGCGGCGGCACTTTGATGTCTTCACCACCGAGAAACTTCCCTTCATCCCGCATATAACGAGCGGTCTGGATAAGCTGCATAGAGTCAAGATCAAAAACATTCTGTGAACTAGGATGGTCACCAAAACTCTGATGATCACCAGATAAACAGAGCATACTATTGATACCAAAGGAGGCCGCGCCAAGAATATCACTTTGCAGTGCAATCCTGTTTCGATCACGAACCACCATCTGCAGGGCAGGTTCCAAACCTTCATTCTTTAAGTGCACGCACGCTGCAAGGCTACAGAGCCTGGTCACTGCGGTTTGATTATCGGTGATGTTGATACAGTCAACATGGTCCTTTATGAGATGACCCTTCTTAATAATTCCTTCGGCATCACTTGACCGAGGTGGACCACATTCACTGGAAACAGCCATATGGCCATTCTTCAGAACCTTTTCGAGTTTACTGTCTGTATACATTTCCACGATTAAAAGCCCTCCAGTTTAAACGACCGAGGTCCTCCCGCACGATCTTTTGACCAATCTTTAATTGGGGTGAGTTTCTCATATTCAGCCATTTTACCGAGAGCTTCCAGACGATCAACTACCAGTTGCCACGCACAGTCAATGTCTTTTGAAATTTCACATTTACCGTTGGAAGAACCGCCGCAGGGGCCATTAAAAATCCGTTTACAACAGCGACTCACAGGACAAATACCACCAGTTACACCGAGAATACAATCACCACAAGCCTGACATTTTTCAGTAAAGGAGCCATCACCTTGAACGTCACCTAAAAAGGTTGTGTTGAGAGCTGGATAAACAGGCATGCTCATATATTTTTCAGCAACAAACTGTACCCCTATCCCACAAGCTAGACTCAGCACAGCTTCCGATTCTTCCAACATGCTTTTCGCTGACTCGAAAAATGGATGCTCACACTGTCGTTCGATACCACCATCTTGTATCTCGATGTCGACACCTTCCTGAGTAGCCCGCATACGTAGTAGAGAGGCTAATATCTCTGCTTCTTTATTGCCACCCTGGTGACAAACAGCGACACAGGTATTGCACCCAAAGACGGTGAGTTGTTTATGGTCTTTGACCATTTCCCAGACTTCATCAAATGGTTTCTGTTCCCCTACGATCATATTCTTTCCACTCCTTCATCAGTAAACTGGTAGCACCGCCGATAATCTATCAAGCGACCTGTTTTTCAGCTTCCGTGGACTCTTTCTTTTTTTTTAGCGCAAGCCAGATGGGTGACGGCCCTAGTGCATTGATTTTTTCAGTAAATTCAGTACAAATCTCAGCCCACCGCGGTCCTTGTGCCGCAGAAAGATGGTAAAAATCCAGCCTCTCCGGGTCAACCCCAACCATGTTCAATAAGCCTTTGAGCTTTTCAACTTTCTTCACAGCGTTTGTATTTCCTTCCAGGAAATGACATTGTCCCTCCATTCAGCCAGCGGCAAAGACGCCGTCGACCCCCCTTTCAAAAGCTTTAAGGACATAGGATTGATCAAGTTTTCCCGAGCAAGGCAAACGAACAACCTTGACATTGGAAGGATAAGATAATCTCATCACGCCGGCAAGATCCGCCGCTGCAAAGGCACAATAGTGACAGGCAAAGGCAATGATGTTTGCCTTCCAGTCAGCAGGAGCCTCTTGTGGCTTTTCCGGGCTTATCGATAGTTCTTTTTTTTCTGCGTCAGCTGTCATCCTTTCTTCCTTCTTTCTTAACTTAAACTACTAGAATAACGGATATATTAAACTTCGGCTAACATTAAAACAATCCTCTGTATGGTATTTCAATTCATTTCAGTGACCGAATCAATCATGGCCATAATCTGGTCATCCTTAAAATAATTCACCTGGTATGCCTTGGCGGGGCAAACACCAGCACAAATACCACACCCCACGCATTTCACCTCATTATGGCTCACCTTTCCATCCTCGTCTATAAACGGCGCACCGAATGGGCATTTTTTCACACAGGCCAGACACGACATACAAATATCACGATTATGTTTTGAGATGACTCCAGAGACAGCCAGACTTTCATGGGACAAAAGCGATCCGGCACGGCCCGCAGCAGCCAGGGATTGGCTTATTGTTTCTTCAAGGTTTTTCGGCGCATGGGCAAGGCCAGCCAGGAAGAAACCTTCAGTAGGAAAGTCGACTGGTCGCAGCTTGACATGGGCCTCAAGCAGAAAGCCGTCAACATTACAGGTAAGTTTTAGTTTTTTGGCGAAATCGTCACCATCCGGTTGCGGCCTGAGTCCGGTTGACAACACCAGATAATCTGCATCGATGGCTATTTCTTTAGCCAATACTTTCCCTGGAAGGGTGACGGTGACGTCATCACCGTTTACTTCAACCTGTGGTTTCTCATCCGGGGTATACAAAAGAAAGATAACACCGAGGTCTCTTGCCTTCTTGTAATAATCCTCTTTCAAGCCATAGGCCCTCATATCTCTATAAATAACGATAACCTGAGCTTCCGGTGCTTTTTCCTTAATAGCAATACTGTTTTTGAGAGCATCCTGACAACAGATTCTTGAGCAGTAATTATCCGGTTCTTCCCTTGAGCCGACACATTGGATCATGACATAGGTTTTGTCATTGTCAGGACCACTGTCGGCCAGAACTGTTTCAAGCTGCCTCTGGGTAACAATTTTTTCAGATTGTCCATAGTTATATTCAGTTGGCGTATATTCAGTACCTCCTGGGGCGACGAGAAGTGCACCGTGCAATATCTTCTGGTCGTTATCGAGCGTGGTCTCAAAGTTGCCCACAAAGCCATCCAGCGAGGAAACTGTTGTCTCCATGTGCAGGGTGATAGCCGAGCTGTTCTGCACCTTTTCAATTACTCCGGCAAGATAGGCCTGCACGTCATCACCATCAAGAGTGTAACGAACATCTTTCAACAGGCCGCCAAGACTATCGGCCCTCTCGACGAGATGAACGCCATAGCCCTGGGCAACAAGTGCCAAGGCCGCATTCATTCCGGCTATACCGCCACCTACAATGAGCGCCGTGTGGTCCACTCCAACCGAACTCGTTGTTACAGGAACCAAAAGCCTGGTTTTGGCAACATTCATATTAACGATTTCTATTGCCTTATTGGTGGCATTTTCATTGTCATGCATGTGACACCAGGAACACTGTTCTCTGATATCGGCGAGCTCAAAAAGGAACTTATTGAGTCCAACTTCCCGTATGGTGTCTTGAAAGAGCGGCCCATGGGTGCGCGGCGTGCAGGACGCGACAACCACCCTGTTCAACCCCTTTTCCTCTATGAGGTCTCTTATTTTTTGCTGGCCATCAGGTGCACAGGCGTAAATAATAGTTTCGGAATGAGTAACCCCAGGCTCTTTGGCTGCTTCTTCCGCAACTTTTTCTACATCGACAGTTCCCGCTATATTGGTACCACAATGACAGACGATAACACCAATTTTAGGTTCTTCACCTTCGATATCCTTTTCATCGGGCAGGACAACTTCTTCAACCTCAGTTCCTCTTTTATCACCGAGCAGGGCCATCGCCTCAGCAGCGGCACCACTACCTTGAATGACGGTCTCGGGAATGTCTTTTGGTCCCTGATAGGTACCAGCGACATAGATGCCTTTTCTTGATGTCTCTACGGGGCTCAGTTTTGAAGTCTGGGCAAAACCGTACTCATCAGTATCGATACCAAAAATTTTCGAGAACTCTGCGGCATCATCACGTGGCTCAAAGCCGATGGAAAGAATAACCATGTCGAACTCTTCAACAATCGTCCTGCCGTCTTCCCCCACAGTACTTATAAGCAAATTCGTTGTTTCCGGGTCTTCCACGACTTCAGCAACCATGGCGCGCTTGTAAATAACCCCGGCATCATTTTTCGCCTTGTCAATGTACTTATCGAAGTCTTTACCAAACGCTCGCAATTCCATATAGAAGACAGTAGATTCCACATCGCTGTCATGTTCTTTGGCGATAATGGACTGTTTGGCCGCGTACATGCAACAGACGGAAGAGCACCAGGGGTTGGCATTATGGGCGTTTCTCGAGCCAACACACTGTATCCAGGCAAGCTTTTTAGGATGTCCACCATCTGAAGGTCTGGCAACAGTTCCGGCACAGGGGCCGGATGCGGAGAGAAGTCGTTCAAACTGCAGACTGGTAACTACGTTTTTCAGCCGACCATAACCTAGTTCCTGACGAATCTCAGGCTCATAGGTCTTCAGCCCCGGTGTAAGAACAATAGAACCAACCTCGACATCATATTGCTTGTCGCTGTCTTCAAAGTTGATCGCCTTGGCCTCACATACTTTTTCACATTTCCGGCAGACATTTTTTGTCAGGTACAAACAGTGCTGAGGGTCGATTGCCCTGGTGTTCGGTACAGCCTGGGGAAAGAGGGCATAGATAGCCTTCCTTTTATCAAGCCCCTGGTTAAAGACATTAAAAACCTTGGAAGGACACTTCGGCTCGCAGGCACCGCAGCCAGTGCAGCGTTCTGCATCTACATATCTGGCTTTCTGCTCCAGAGTTGCAGTAAAAGCACCTTCTTCACCAGCAACTTTCAGAACGCTGGCCATGGTATGCATTTTGATGTTGGGATGACGACTCGATTCAACCATTCGCGGAGAGATCATACACATCGCACAGTCGCCCGTCGGAAAGGTTTTATCCAGTCTGGACATTGTCCCGCCGATAGACGGCTCATCATTGATCATATGAACGAGGAGCCCACTGTTCGCAAGATCGAGAGAAGCCTGCATACCTCCGATTCCTGCGCCAACCACTAAAACTGAACCAATCCTGTCCTTCTTCTCCTGCTGGGGGGTAATCCTTGTCAATGCTAGATCCTCCATAAGACCAGCCCCCGCTTGTGAAACCACTGGTCGTTCTGTTATCACCAGCGTTCGAGCGGGCACTAACTAGATAAATGGGTTAGGCAATGTTTTCAGCAAAGGTTTTGAACTCTCGGCATTATAATAGATAATCGTTCTTATGATAGCTTTTTTTTCCAATCCGAAGAAGAAATGCATATAAAGATACCATTTCATATAAATTGTTTTTATACATCTTGATCCATTTGATCTTGCACACATAAATCTTCTTTCATGAGCAACCATGTCGGGAACTGACCCCAGGCCGTCATAAGTAGATTGAGGAGGTAGATCCTCATCACTCACCCAGAAAAAAGAGCGCGTTAGGCAAAAGATGGATTTGCCAGAAGCTCGCTTTTTTATTATTATCTATAAGGTGCTATTCCATGGAACGATACAATTCAAGCACCAGGTAATAGTCTTACGCGGCACCATAGAACTCGACAGACCGGCCGAAAAGACCCCGAGTTCAAACGTGATCAACAGAATACTCAGGAGCCCCAATGAACGCCCTCTTGTCCACCCATTACTCACATATCCCTACAATTTTAGTTATTGATGATGAGGCGAGAATCCGAGATGCCTGTCAACTCGTATTGAGCGAGAAAGGATTTGAGGTTGAGACAGCGGCCGATGGTGAAAAAGGACTCACCATGATAAAAGAAAGTCACTTTGACATTGTTCTCGTTGACTTGATGATGCCGACGATTTCCGGCTTTGATGTACTTACGGAGGTTCGCAAATCTCATCCGGATACAATAGTCATAGTCATTACAGGCTATGCAACACTTGAGCATTCCATCGAAGCCATGAAAAAAGGGGCCTTCGACTTCATCCCCAAGCCTTTTACCCCAGACCAACTGCGAGCTGTTGTTGATAAATCACTGCGTTACACCAGAGCACTCAAGGATATTTCCGAATCGAAATCCCGTTTGCGAGTGATGGTAAACAGACTGTCCGACGGTGTGATGACCACCGATGCAGACAAAAAGATTGCCCAGATCAACACATCCTTTCTGCACCTGGTTGGCCATCACGGTAAAGACGTCATCGGCCGACCTGTGGAAGAAATTATACGTGACCCGGAAATGCTTCGGGCAATTGACCAGACATTGGCAATGCCACCGGATACTTTTTCTGAGATCACAAATGAGTTTATTACCCAAGACGGTGGATCAGAAAAGATCTGCAGCGCAAGATGTACTCCCTTTCGAGGACGAACCAAAGAAAACCTGGGTACAATCACCGTACTGCACGATATAACCAGTGCAAAAAAAATGGACCAGATGAAATCGGACTTCGTCTCCATGGTCTCCCACGAGATTCGAAGTCCTATGAATTCACTGCTGATGCAGTTAAAAATCATTAAAGATGGGTTGGCCGGAGAAGTTACCGAAAAGCAGCAAGAAATTCTGGTGAGAGCCTCTGAAAAAATACTCAACCTGAATAATCTTGTGACCGAACTGCTTGATCTTTCACGGATAGAGTCAGGGCTTATCGCTCACGAAAAAGAGCAGGTCAATGTATCAGAGATACTAATAGACCAACAGGCCTTTCACACGCCTTACGCCCAGGAAAAGAACATCACCATCGAACGAATCTGCCCGGATACGTTGCCACTTATCCTTGCAAACAAACTAAACATAGAAGAGGTTTTTTCTAACCTTGTCACCAACAGCATAAAGTATTCCCCTGAGGATACCCGCATCACGCTTCAAGCAGAAGTTGAAAACGAGTACCTGAAAATACAGGTACAAGACACCGGTTATGGTATTCCTCTAGAAGATCAGGAGAAGATATTTACAAAATTCTTCCGCGTTAAAGACTGCAATACCAGAGAGATACATGGTACAGGCCTAGGACTATCCATTGTAAAAAGCATAGTGGAATCACACCACGGTAGCATCAAATTCAAAAGTGAAGCAGGGAAAGGAACGACTTTCACTGTGCTTCTCCCACTGGTAACAGAGTGACAAGCAGAAACCTTATCGAAGTTGAGATTTCCAGATGTGACCGCATAAATGAACTCTCTGGTACCAATTTGAGAGTCAAACGTTATCTCAAAAAACCTGAGTGCATGATGCAATCCATCTGGTCTCTGATCGCATTTTTGATTCGTTGGTTTTTATGCTCGAGTGACGTACACCATATGCCAGGTTCTAAATCCATGTATTGCTTTCCCTCTGCGTCAAAGAGATAAATACCATCACTGTCAACAATATCTGGAATTTGCAATTTATGGCCTATGCAATCAAGAGTATTTTTCATATTTTTCATATTTTTCATTAATATAAATTTGAATCAGCCCGTTCTGATCATCGGTGTGTTTCCGCTGAGGCTGTGTGACAGCGCATACATGACCTGATACAGTTAGCCTATTTCCCCACCAAACCCCAAAAAAGAGGCTGATCCCATGTCACAGCCTTCATCAGCACCAACAACGATATCGCTTAAAACCGTCAAACATGAGTTCAAACAGTGGCGGGCCAGGCGAAAGCACAGAAGCCGCATACCCGATGAGTTATGGGAGGCTGCTGCCAGTCTTTCCGGACAATATTCCGTCCATTATATTTCCAGATCCCTTGGCGTGAACCACAGCGCATTAAGAGATCGTATAGCTGCTCGCAGTATAAGTGAGAACAGAGAAATTCAGACCTGTTTTTTTGAACTTCCTGCACCACAATCGGCTCTGATCTCTGGGTGCCTTATTGAGATGGAAAAAAGTCACGGCGACTAAATGCGGATGCATTGTACAGATGAACCCAGCCTCGACCTCCTGGCTCTTAGTCAGGACTTCTGGAGGCACTGATCGTGATACAACTCACACCACAGATGCGGATTCTTGTCGCTGTAGAAGCTGCTGATTTCAGAAAAGGTATTGATGGCCTCTGTGGGCTGTGCTGCAGCATTTTAATGTCAGTCAACTTGCAGTACATGAACTCCAATTGCTGATCTGGAATGGTAATCCTGAGTTCGCTGAGGTAGCACCACCCTGGAAAGAGATCTAAATGTTCCTTCGGTTGAAAAAACCGTACGTTCCGTTGCTTTATAAGATATGGTATTTACCATGTTAAAAATAGTATCATACAGTGGACGAACAGTTACCGAGGCTGATATCACGTTCCTCAAGACTGTTATTGGTGCTCATCCTGACGATTCTCGTCGTGCTTTATCGATATCGCCTTCATACCTTGACAGCAGTAACCCCCACAACAGGTCACACTTTTCCGCTCATTTCACTACTTGGCCCAGCTAACCACCATGATAGCCTGTTCCTCAGACCCCTTGTTGAAATTGCCCAGGCAATGGAGGCATTGAGATGAAACTTATAACAGCCGACGAAGCTTATAACGATAAAGATGGTTCAATCTTGGCAGGCACAGGAGTACACTCGATCACTCCCGTTTCTAAACCAACAGATCTCCCATTCGATGTAGAGCCAGAAAGATTGGCTGTAACTTGCAATGATTTTTGCGAAATTCCAATGATTCGTTTGGGGCTAACCGAAGATGGGCACGAATATAAATGTAATGCTTCTCCCGACATGTGTAGTCGTAGTGGCCAATGTTAACAGTTTCGTATTATTCCATACGATCATGGGCACTTTCAGCGGATGCCTGTTAACAGTAACTTGGCAAAACAAGCCATAGATATTCGTAAAAACATAGAAAGACCATTTAACCTACTGAAAAATCGTGAAGGTTTGGATAATGCACGGGTTCGGAGCCAACAGGCATTAACAGCCAGAAGCACTTTTGCAATGATTGCAACCTTACTTATCGAAATGGCTGGAACCAGGAAAAAGAAAAAAGCCACACACTCTTCGCAACTTGAACTCTTTGATACGGCGGCGTAACCATGACAATATAGTAGGTTAAGGAAAACAGACATCTTGTCGCGTAATTGTTTGAAAAATCAATCTGAAAATTACACAGAACCTATTTAACGACAAAAGTTCAGAAGGTTAACCCCGCACAAACAGGTTGAAAGTATCGAATAATCGCTTGAGAATGAAAAATGAACGGTAATGCGGATGGGAAATAAGTGTTACTCGGTCAAATTTGGATACTTTTCAACACCCTTTTAAAAGCTTAAATAGTGGCTGACCGAAAACCTGCAAATTTTTACGAGTACGAGGCGAACGCAAATTTTAACCACAGGCATACAATTGATATTCCGAGGATTAAAATTTTCGAACAACGAAGTAATCGGGGAAATTGGCGGTTTTCGTTCGGCCACTAAATAACCTCCAAGGTACTTACCCCCCTCGAGGGGGGAGGAAACTACGTACCTCCTTGTGGGGGGGTAAAGTATAAAAAGGAAGAGGCCGAAGAATATCTCTTTATTGTACCATTCATTGTTACAAATCAAACTGTTTTATCTTTCTATAAAGAGTTGCTTCTGAGATATCAAGAATTTGTGACGCCTTTCGCCTGTTCCCGTCTGCTGCCTGCAAGGCCTCTTTTATAGCTCTCAACTCATAGGAGGCGAGCGTGCCGCCCTCGAATACCGGATCCTCCTCATCGTCTTGAAGAACAGCCCCACCAACAACAGCAGATGGCAAATCTGCCGGAGTTATGACCCCATTATCTGCAAAAACCATAGATCCACGGAGCACGTTTTCCAATTCCCTGACATTCCCGGGCCAGTGATATTTCCTCAGGTAAGTGAGAGCTTCTCCAGAGACCCCTGCATCTTCTGCTGCCCTACCAAGAATATGCTCGATAAGCAGTTCAAGGTCATCACCACGATCAGAAAGAGGAGGTGATGTCAGGGTGACAGTACTTAAACGATAGTAGAGATCCTGTCTAAATGAACCAGCCGCCACCTCATCCAATAGATTCCTGTTGGTTGCCGCAACTATTCTGGTTTCCACGGGGTAACTCTTTGCAGATCCAACCGGCCGAACTACCCGCTCCTGAATGGTCCTTAGAAATTTCGCCTGAATAGTAACAGCTAGCTCCCCAACTTCATCTAGAAAAAGAGTACCACCCTCCGCTGAACGTATAAGTCCAAGGGTTGAGCTGTCTGCACCGGTGAAAGCACCCTTGACATGTCCAAAAAGCTCTGACTCTATTACAGTTTCGCTTATAGCGGCACAGTCGACCACCACAAAGGGTTTTTTCTGCCGGTTCGAATGGTGATGAATTGCTCTGGCGATGAGTTCCTTACCAGTACCACTCTCACCCTGGATGAGGACCGTAGTATCGGTAGGCGCCACCCTTACAATCATATCTTTTAGCTTCTTCACTTTGGCCGACGCTCCCACCATCGGCGCATAGTTGAATTCAACAATGCTCTTTTCACGCAGCTCGTTGTGTTGTGTCGCTAGCATCCACAACTCGTACGCCTGATTGACACGGGCCTTCAGTATTTCGGGTGCACCACCTTTCTCAAGAAAATCTGACGCTCCATTTTTAAGAGCCTCAACAGCCTCTCGCACTCCTCCGTGCCCAGTCTGGATAATAACCCTCTGCTCAGGGTAGCGTTTTTTAATCTCGTGGAGCACTGCCAATCCGTCCATTCCCTCCATCTTCAGGTCAAGCAGGACAAGGTCGACGTTTTCTTCACGGAGGATGACTAGCCCTTCCTCACCATTAAGCGCCTCAAGAACCCGATAGTTGTATCGAGCAAAAAATCTTTTGAGAGAGCGGTGGACGTGGTTTTCGTCGTCAATCACAAGAATGGTAAAAAGATTCATTTGAGTCAGTGTGCCCATAGTTGATTTTGAAAGGGCCGGTAGACAGATTACCAGCATGTTTCTGATAGTATATGGGCAAATCCAGCAGATATCCAGTAATTCCCCTGCTAGTTCTAGCAAAAAAAGAGACAACTCCGAAACTCACCTCTCAAATTGACATATCTGTTTTTCTCAAACGCCAACCAACAAAACATAACCCCCCTTAATTAAAGTTAAATTCAACACGGCACGGACAGGAACAGTTGTTGCTATTCATGGAGTAACTGAAATCTTTTACGGAGAACAGATCCATGAAAAGAACTTCCCAGGAAACAGCAACTATGAACCAGAAACTGGCCAGGCTCCAGAAAATTGTAAACCAACAAAATTTTTTACAGACAGCTGTCAGCTGGCACCGAAGGCCGTTATCTTCCCTATGCTCAAGACTCTTCGAGCTGCTCCTGATCCTGCCGGTTCTTTTCTTCATTGTCGCCCCCATCTACTTTCTCCTCACTGCTACATCGCTATGTACGGGCAGGCCGGTTTTTAGTCCAAGAGACGTACACGGCCAGGGTGGGGCAACAGTGAGTACCCATCACTTTAATATAGCTTCTCCTTTTCTTGCCACCACCGGGCTGTTTATTGATGTGATGGTTGGAAGGCTCTCACTGGTTGGCAGGGGTCTTGTTGAGTCTTCAGAGTACGTGACCCAACCTCAAAACGGGTATCTCTCAGAGATAAGACCAGGAATATTTTCTCTCTGGAGTATCAGAAATAACAGCAGGATCGGCCATGAGGGTCGCCAGGGGGCTGACTGGGAGTATCGCTTTACCAAAAATTTTAGATCAGATATCAGCCTGCTTTTAAGAAGTGTCCCCTCACTCTCTTTCTCTTCTGAGACCGGAAAGCATCTTGAAAAAATAAACCTTTTCGACATCACTTTCAGTAACATAACCATGAAAAAAGCTGTGAAACTGCTGGCGCTGGAGCTTGATACTGCAACATCAGCACGTGGAGTCTTTTTCGTCAATGCAGACTGCCTGAACAAAACCTTTGTTGACCCATCCTACAAACAGATCTTGCAACAGGCAGACCACATCTTTCCAGACGGTATCGGCCTGGTTGTCGCAGGAAAAATGCTGAAGAACCCATTGAAAGAAAATGTAAACGGCACTGACATGCTTCCTTACCTCTCTGCTATGGCAAAGCAAAAGAACAAAAGCTTCTTTCTACTTGGCGGTAAACCAGGGGTCGCCGAAGAGATGGCTCAGCAACTTGAAAACAAAATGGGAGTTGCGGTAGCAGGCTACCACCACGGTTACTTCGACCACCAGCTGGAGAGTGAACCGATTATTGATGAGATCAACCGATCAGGGGCAGATATCCTACTGGTTGCTTTCGGAGCTCCCCTACAGGAAAAATGGATAGCTGCAAACCTTGAAAACCTCGACCCCAAAATTGTCATGGGCGTAGGCGGTCTCTTCGATTTCTACTCCGGTAACATCAAAAGAGCCCCTCGTTGGCTACGTGAACTCGGTCTTGAGTGGGTCTACCGAATCCTCCAGGAACCCGGGCGCATGTGGCAACGCTATGTCATCGGCAACCCTCTCTTTCTGACAAGGGTAATCTGGTGGAAATTTTCAGCCATGAACAAGTAGGTACTATAATGAAAAATATCGACAGAAACAGACTGACAACCCTTAATGCCCTTACCCGGAAACTTTCATCACTTACACTGCCAAAACAGGTTCTTAAGAGGCGCATAGTCGCCGCGTATTTTAAAGATATGCAACGAGGCTTTGATCTCATGGTATCTCTTTTTACGCTTCTTGTACTGTTTCCTCTTTTTCTCGTAACCGCAGTTGCAATACGCCTGGAGAGCAGAGGTCCCATTCTCTATAGTCAAAAAAGAGTCGGAAAAAATGGGCAAACCTTCAAATTCTACAAATTCCGATCAATGGTGGTAGATGCTGAGCAAAAACAAAAACGGATCACAGGTCTCAATGAGTCTGACGACGGAGTCATCTTTAAGATAAAAAAAGACTCCAGGATAACCAGAACCGGCAGGTTCATCCGCAGGTTCAGCATAGATGAGTTACCACAGTTGCTCAATGTCATCCGGGGCGACATGAGCCTGGTCGGCCCTAGACCGGCCCTGCCAACAGAGGTGGCACAATACACCCTGGAACAACGCAAACGATTACACGCCACCCCGGGAATTACATGCCTGTGGCAGGTCAGCGGCCGGAGCGACATCCCATTTACCGGTCAGGTTCGTCTCGATCTGCAGTACATCAGAAGCAAGGGTCTTGTAACCAACCTGACCATCCTGGTCAAAACAATACCAGCAGTTATCTCTGGTAAAGGAGCATACTAAAATGAAAAAGGAATATCACAAATATAAAAAACTAGGATTGATTCACCTCAGCGGTCGACTGGATACAGTTGAAGCCGGGGATCTTAAAGAATCATTGCCCTTCTATCTTAACAACTCAAAACGACTTCTCCTTGATTTGGGTCAGGTCAGCTACATGGATTCAAGTGGTCTTGGCGCCCTGCTCTCAGGTCTGAAAAAAGCTATCGCAAAAGATGGTGACATCAGGCTCGCGAATGTACGGCCGAAGGTAAAAATGACTCTAGAAATAACCGGGGCAGACAGGTTATTCAAAAGCTATCCCAATGTTGCAGGCGGTCTCGCTGCCTGGTCTTCAGAACTATAGCAATAGGAGGGAAAGAGATGAAAGCTCTATTTCATATACAACAAAGCGACACTCCGGAACTTAAAGATTTCTTTGCCGAAACCCATCCCTGGATGGTTAAAATTGCCAACAAGCCATCCCTGGAATATTTGCTCGACTTTGCCATCCTTAGTGGGTGTACAGAAGTCCGCCTGGTGATGGATGAGCCTGACCTGGCACTTCGAAACTACTTTGGCGGGGGAGAACGCTGGGGGATCAAGATCAGCTATGCAAGTTGCTCTGAAAACGATTCACTGGATCAACTCCTGACAAAAAACACCCGCTTCTGCGATTCAGAACCGCTACTCATCCTCACGGGCCTGTTCTTTATCCACTATCATAAGGATCACAACTATCAGGATTGGCAGCGACTTTCAGCTTCCGGAATGATGTTGCACTGTTCTACAGGGACGCTTCTTTACGGTAAAACGGGAAATGACCTGCGGTACCTGTCGGACATGAGAAAAGAAGTTGACTTTACGCTCAGCCCCATCAGGTCTTTGCGAGATGTTTATGACTTGACGATGCAGGTGCTGACATTTGAACAGGAACATTACGTCCTGCCAGGGTATGGCCCGGAAAAAAACATCCTTATCGGTCGGAATGTGGAAATCGGTCGGCAGGTAGAGTTACACCCACCGCTCATCATAGCCGATGACGCCATACTCCTTGGAAAAACTGTAGTCGGCCCCAATGCAGCAATCGGTAAAGGCGCAATTATAGACAGGGGCACGACGATTAGTAACGCGGTAGTTACAGACCATACCTATCTAGGAAAAGGACTTACTCTTTCTAAAAAGATGGTAAACGGTGGTCGTCTCTTCTCAGCCCCCGATAACGATTGGCTGAATCTGAACGATGACCTCTTTGTCAGGATCATTGAGCCGCAGGGAGCTTCATATTTTCTACGCTCAGCAATCAACCGCTTAGCGGCCCTCCTGCTCTTAGTTTTCCTGTTGCCCGCCTGGATACTCTTTAAAATTGCAACTTGTTTTACAGAGAAGAAAAACCACACCACCACCTGCTTTAAAAACAAGGGAGGAAATCTCTTCAGCTATACGTATGATCTCCCCGTCCGAGAAAGCGTAGCGGGCAGATTCTGTCGAGCACTATCGCTTAACAAGGTACAGCTGCTGGTAAAGGTTCTCAGCGGTACAATTTCGCTTGTAGGTAACCGGCCTGTTCCTTCATCCCCAGAAAACCTACTGTTAATACAAACCTTTGATCACTACCACCCCGGAGCATTCGGTTACTCGGAGGCCCAACAGCTCACCCCAGGCAGTCTGGAAGAAGAGACATCGGAACGTTTTTTTGCAGCCAACAGAAAAATTGCTAATGATATCAGGACGCTTCTCAACATCCTGATAAAAAACCTAAGAACATTTGTTTAATAAAATAGAGGGAGTAAACCATGACTATAACAAAAATCATAACCAATGATATTGCAGTAATTACTCTTCAAGGTCGTTTTGACAGTGCCGCAGCAGATCAATTTCGAAAAGCAGTCCAGCACGATTTCCTGCCAGCTCACTACGTTATTGAAATGGAGGGTGTTAACTACATCGACAGCGGTGGCCTGGGGTGCCTGGTCTCCCTGCTTCGCCAAGCTCAGAAGCGGAGTGGAACCGTCAAAATAGCCCGAATCCCATCAAAAATCTTCTACGCGTTTGAACTTACCCGGATGAACAGGATTTTTGATATGTACGATGACACCGGGATGGCAGTTAACAGCTTCACCGCCACCAACTAAGCCCCACTGCAGAGGAAAGCAACCATGCAAAATCTCAAACTCACATTAGAACCAACACTGCAGCAGGCAAGGGCAGCGGCGATGGTGGCTTCAAGCATAGCCAGGGCCTACTACTGTATTGCCACAGGAAATACATGTCCGCCAGTGAGCCGTTTTGTCCAAGCCGTTGAATTGTCCGTGGGGGAAGCCTGCACTAATTCCATTCAGCATCGCCCGAAAAAGAAAAGAGGTAATGTGCTCCTCACCTTCGAATTTGATCAAGACTCATTTTATATAAAAATCAGGGACAGGAACGAACAGCTCGATTTTGACAACACTCCCGCCCCAGACCTGAACCGGATACAGGAAAGAGGATATGGCCTGCACATCATAAAAACAGCAATGGATGATGCAAGCTACGAGAGAGTTGATGGGTGGAACATACTTAGCTTACGAAAATCCTGCCCCATGGAGGTATGAAAATGATCAGCGTTATTATAGTCAGTTACAATACAGCTCCCCTGCTTCGCCGCTGTCTACAAAATCTTTTCAATTACAGGGAAAAAATCGATATGGAGGTCTTTGTTGTCGACAATAATTCCCACGATAATTCAGCGGCCATGGTCAAAAGAGAGTTTTCAGAAGTAATCCTCATTGAAAATGATAAGAATCTGGGCTTTGCCGCAGCCAACAACCAGGCGTGGAAGCTCTCAAGTGGTGATTATATCCTGTTACTCAACCCCGATGCTTTCGTTACAAGAGGGGCGGTACGTTCAGCAGTCGAATTCATGGAACTGACCCCGAACAGCGGAATCTGCGGAGGATCCCTGGAAAAACCCGACGGGAACCCCGACCCTTCTGCAAGAAAATTTCCCACCTACATCAATAAATTCTTCACCCTTTCAGGCCTACAAAGCCGTTTTCCTCACTCTCGGCTCTTTGCAGGCCACGAATTCGGTCACGCCGATCGCTCCCAAGTGATGGAGGTAGACTGGATACCGGGCACTTTTGCCCTCTACCGACAGAAGATGCTCATTAAAACGAATCTCTTTGATGAGCGGTTCTATATCTACTACGAGGAGACCGATCTCTGTCGTACCTGCCACATCCATGGCTGGAAGGTCTATTTTTTACCCAGCGCCAGAGTGATACATGTCGGCGGGGCAAGCAGTCAGACCAGAGAAGAAAAACATTTTGACCAAAAAGCGCTGCAGGTAACATCTTTTCGAATGCGAAGTGAGTGGCTCTACCACCGAAAAACAAACGGACTTTTAGCTGTTATCTGCAATGCCGGAGTAGAAGCCGGATGGCACACTCTGCGATGGTTCGTCAACCTCCTTCCCGGTCGTAGTGAAGGAGCAAGCAAACGGCAAAGCTCCCTCTCTGTTATCCGAGAGGTTGCACGCAGTCTGAAAGAGACATCCTGGGGGCTACACTCCCCACCAACACCGTGGTGATAATAATGGATAAGAAACTCATCTGGAACATCCGAAAAGACCTGCAAAACTACGCCAATGACTGGACCAGCCAGGGATTCTGGACCATGGTCACCTACCGTTTTGGCCGCTGGCGATACACTATCCGACCGACCGTTGTCAGGAAGGTAATGTCCCTGGTATACAAGATTTTCTATAAAGTGACACAGATCCTAACCGGCATTGAACTGCCCTGTGAAGTACCGGTCGGCAATAACTTTCGAATCGACCACTTCGGAGGGATCATTATCAGCGGTTATGCGAGCTTTGGTGATGACTGCGTGGTACGCAACGACGTTACCGTAGGACTAAAGAATATAGCGGACAAGACAGCGCCTACAATAGGCAACAGAGTGAATATTGGTGCCGGTGCAAAGATCCTTGGAAGAATCACCATCGGAGACAACGTGGACATCGGTGCAAACGCAGTGGTCATCAAATCGGTGCCGGACAACAGTATAGCTGTAGGTATTCCTGCGACAATACTCCCAAAAAAGGAGAACGAGAAATGAGCAATTCAGGTACGTGCTACACCAACAAGATACGTGAACAATACCCCGATATAGATTGCGTAGTGATCGGGGTAAACACTGAAGCCACCATCAGACGATGCCTTGACTCGATCAGGGCGTCCAATTATCCAACCCAACGGCTCCATATTTATTATGTCGATGGCGGCTCCAATGACCACAGCCTGGAAATAGCAGCAGAAGTACAAGGTGTCACGTGTATTGCGCTTAACAGCTCCCACCCAACTCCAGGGAAAGGCCGTAACAACGGCTGGAAATCAGGTATTTCAAATTTTGTTCAATTTCTCGACGGAGATACCATAGTAGACAAAAACTGGCTGCAGACCGCGATACAAGTGTTTAGCCGTGACTTGGAGGAGGGCGTCGGTGCCATATCCGGCAACCGTGAGGAACTGCATCCAGGGGCAACAGTGTACAATTGGATAGCCAGTTTTGAGTGGAATTTAAAACCTGGGTATGTCGACAGTTTCGGTGGAGACGTTATGATACGCCGCTCTGCTCTTTTCGCATCCGGGGGATACGATGAGGCAATGGTTGGCGGCGAGGATCCAGAACTGAGCAGACGCATTGTGTATCTCGGGTGGAAAATCCTCCACCTGGATATTTCAATGACCGGTCACGATCTGGCAATGACCAGCGCAGGGCAATACCTCAAACGTGCGTATCGATCGGGTTACGGCTTTGCTGCAGTAATTGATAAACACAGAGGAGCTGGCAACCGGTTCTGGTTTCGGGAACTGTTTCGCATAATCATCCGCGGTGGAGGCTGTCTCAGCTGCTTGGCTGCTGCCTCTACGCTACTCTTATTTTTTCCACTCTCACTCATCCCTCTAGCCACGTCTCTGGTATTCATCACCCTCTTTTTAGGTCTGCTCTTTTTCCCCCGCCTGTTTCGAGTGGATTACTTCAGCCGGGAAAAATCACTTTCCGCCAGCAAAGCAAAGACATATAGCCTGCACTGCTCTCTGGTCGTATTGCCCCAACTCTTCGGTATCCTTCGTTACTACACTGGGGCCCTCACCAATACTCCTCTACAAAACAACAGCAAGAAGCTGGCTACCGCAGCCCTCTCACCTTAAGAGACAGTGCTGGATCTTTCCTCTCATTTTGCCAGTCACGTATCTTAACCCAATCGACCAACAAAAAATAAAACACAAAATATCAAGGCACTAGACTCTCTTACTCCATTGGCATTGTAGTTGCTTTCCTAAAACCAAGGAAACACAAGTTCTCTCTAAAGACAAATATCATGGAGCAACTATGCCACACAGTAAATATCTCTATTTATCTCTGTTATCCAGCCTGCTGATTTTAACTAGCTGTGCAGGACTCAGCCCCAGGCAGAACATAAATTCGACAACAGACAAGTCATTTACAGTCACAGAAAAACAACCAGGCCAACAGTTCGCCTCTGCAGAAATCATCAAACAACTTTCCGCAAGCGGGGACGAAAAGCAGAACTATCATCTCGGGCCCGGGGATATCATGGATATCTCCATCTGGAGAAGACCAGAAATATCCAGGCAGAACATAGTCGTAGCACCGGACGGGGTCATAAGCCTGCCCAAAGTTGGAGTCATCAACGTCAGCGGGCAGACAATTACCGACATCACCAGAACTATAACCACCATACTTTCAAAAAGTTACGATCGCCCGCAGGTCACTGTTATTGTCCGCCAATTTCACAACAACAAAGCCTTTGTTCTCGGACGGGTGAGCGAACCTGGAGTGGTTAACTTCCCTGGTGACGGTACCCTGCTTGAGGCCCTGGCTCTGGCGGGTGGCCTGCCGCATATCGGTAAAGACACCTTCCTCACAAAATGCGCGATCATCAGAGGAAATGAAACGGTGATCTGGATAGACCTGCGCGATCTGCTCGATAACGGCAACATGAGCCTGAACGCCAGAATCCAAAACAATGATGTCATTTTCATTCCTGAAGCTGAAGACGAAATGGTGATGGTCCTGGGCGAAGTCGCAAAAGCAGGACCAGTCATGCTCAAACGCGGCCTCAACCTTGTTGATGCAGTGATGAGGGCCGGAGGTTACACCAACGCCGCTAACCTTGAGAAGGTGTTTATCCTCCGTCAGGAAGGGCCCCAAGGTCTCGTCCGGCAGGTTGATATGGAAGAGATGCTTGAATCTGGCGACTTCACGCAAAATTTTGCTCTGCAAAAAGACGATATTGTTTATGTCAGCCCTACCGGAATTACCCAGTTCAATTATGTGATGGAACAGTTGATTCCGTCTCTCACGGTGCTCAGCATGTCAACCGGCATTCTTGACGACCTCGGGTTAACCCAAAAATTCATCAAGGTTGAAAAAGCAAATGAATAACCAGCCCTTACATGAACCGCTCGCTGACACCAAGAAAAATAAACCTTTTGATCCGATCGGTTTTCTCCAGCGATATGGAGCAATGATTGTTGTCTTCGGTCTGTTTTTCCTCACGATGCTTGTGCCCCTGGTGCTCAAACTTAAACAACCTGACTATGAAGTGAGCGCCAGTCTGAAGATAGATCCGGTAATACCCTCACTCATCACGAAATCTGAAGATCCCTCCATAACTGGCTTCTACCATGACTACGTCCGCACCCAGGCCAGGAGAATAGCGGATGAAAAAAATCTACATGCAACCCTTGAGAAACTGACTGATAAAGAGTCGATCAAAATGCTCGCCAGCAGCCTCTCAACAAGGGAAAAAGTTGCCATCCTTGGACGTCTCATAAAGGTTATCCCTGTCTCAAGGACCCACCTGATTAACCTCTCTATCAGCGGACCAGAAAAAGAAGGTCTGGCCCCTCTCCTCAACACCCTTATGGAGTGCTATCTGGAAAGTTTGGCTCGTGAACAGCAGCACAAAGATGAAAGACGGGTCACGTACCTCAAGGAGAAAAAAGAAAGGCTGAGCAATCAGATAAACACAAGAGAGAGCGAGCTGCAAAAGTTGTCTTCAGAGATACTCAGTTCCACATTTGTCGAAGATTTCAACATCTGGCAACAGCAGGTTGTTGCGCTGCAATCAATATATGTACATACCATCGGCAAACGTGTGGACGCTGAGAAGGAGTATGAGTTCAGCCTCGACACAGCAGAGAAAATTCGCAGTTTGTCCCTTGACTCGCTGATTGAAGAAGGCGTCATGGCAGACAACGCCATCGATTTCACCAGCTCCTGGACCTACCAGAAGCTTCAGGAGATGCGCGGGTCAATCGATGGCATCACTGAAAACAACGATGACCGCAGGCGGATTGAACAGCGTATGGAGGCAATGCGCGAATATGAAGCAAAACTTAGAAAAGAAACGCGGGATACTGTTCACGAAATCGTACACGGTAAACAGGAGCTCAAACTTAATACGGAGCTGATTGAAAAACAGAACAGGCTCAGACAATTCCTGGCCAGCGAACACGAGATCCAGCTCGAACTTAACCAGGCAAAAGAGGTTTCAGGTCATAAATCGACCCTGCTGCTGAAAGGCAAGGGCCTTGAGACTGAACTGACCCACGACCGCAACCTGCTCTTTCGCATCGACACCCGTATCCATGAGCTGGAGGCAGAATCCAGGGCTCCGTTACGGATAAACATTGAGTCCCTGGCCAGAGAGCCGGAGAATCCTGCAGGTTCAAATATCAAAAAGCTCCTGATGGCCTGCATTGCCTTCTCCTTTGGTTCAGTAGGTTCTTTTTTTCTTCTGCTCGAAATTTTTGACAACAGAATAAGAACGCCGAAAAATATTGCCCAGGCCCTTGGTCATCCTCCTAGCTGGCCTTTATCTGCTGCTCCCGACGGGCTACCTTTAGACAGAGTCCTGAATAGCGCCCCAAACTCTGTCACCGCTAAAGCTATTCGCAGCCTGACGACAAAACTCTACCTGGAACACATCCATCAGAAAGCCACCATTTTCCTTTTCAGCGGCGTTGAGAGAGGCTGCGGAACCAGTTCCATAAGTGATAACATTGCTGGTCTTCTTGCCCGCCGCTCCCTTAAAGTTCTACTGATTGACCCGATTAAGCTGCAGGAATGTGATCCGGGTGGAGAGACCACACTTTATGATGAACAACGCGGATTTGATTATCTTATTGGTCACTACCAGGACGCTGCGTCACAGAGACAGGAGGAGACTCTCCTCGCAACCATCAAAGAGGCAAAAAAAAGGTATGACCTTGTTCTACTCGATTGCCCTCCTGTTCTTCAGAGCGACCTGACCGAGCAATTAGCCTCCGAAAGTGATGTAGCAGTCCTCATCGCCCAGGGTGACTCCACCAGTTACCAGAAACTACGACACTCAGCAGAAATACTGATGAGAATGGAAATACCTGCCCTCGCACCGGTTCTCAACTGGGGTGGACCAAAGGAACTCTCCCGTTTTGAAAGTCGTCTCAACCGATTTGTCCACTTCCTGGCACCCTTGTCCCGATCCCTAAGAAATGAGAAAAACAATGGAGAATAACCCCATGACCAGTAGCAGCCTCAACCGTAAGGCAACCAGGAATTCGCTCTATTCAATGGCTGTCAATCTCTGGTACCTGCTTTCCAGGTTCCTTTTAACTCCGCTGATTCTCCACTATCTCAGTCTGGCTGAATACGGGCTATGGAGTCTTTGTTTCGTGGTCATGGGTTTTTTGGCCTTAAGCTCCATGGGACTGGAAGCGACCTATATAAAATATGTTGCCCAATTCCACGCGGAGAAACGACCAGAGGCAATTAACCAGCTGCTCAGTACCGGTCTTCTTGTTACCAGTATCTTTGCACTGGTAACACTGGTAGTACTCTGGCAAGGCTTGCCGGTACTGGTTTCACTACTAAACATTCCGGCGGATTTGATCGACGTGGCGTCCTTTGTGTTCATGGGGACGGGGTTCATATTCATGCTCGACATAAGCCTCAACTGCTTTGCCAGGGCCCTTGACGGCTACCAGTACCTTGCCCTGACCGCAAAGATCCGTTTCTGGTCCTCTCTCGTTGAGCTACTTATGATAGTCCCACTTTTAATGAGCGGGTTCGGTATTTACGGGTTGATGATCGCCTTTTTCCTTCGTTACCTTCTGGTAATCCTGATAAATATTATCTATGCCTACAAACTCATCCCCGACCTGCACCTGAGCCTACGTCTTGTTAACAAACCCTCTCTCAGAATACTACTCTCCTATGGCTCAAAGATGCAGCTGCTGAGTGTAATCAACATTCTTATCTCAACCTTTGACCGACTTATCATCACCTCTTCTCTCGGTCTGGCCGCCAATGGTCTGTACGAAATAGGCCGCAAGATTCCCAGCAAGGGCGCACGAATCCCAACGGAGATAAGCGGCGCAATCATGCCAGCACTTTCCCACCTCCAGGGGAGCCGGGATATGGCAGGGGCAAGGGTCCTGTTTCTTAATGGATCCAGATACATGACCATGTTGTCAGCGCCTCTGTTCTGTTTCTTTGCTGCTGTAGCCCCTCAAGCCATCTTCATCTGGTTGGGAACGGGGTATGAGGGCGCAGCAACTATAATGCGGATCATCTCCCTGGCCACGATCATCCACCTGCTTACCGGAGCCTCAAGCGCTCTTGCAAGAGGACTTGATCGACTTGACTGGGAATTGAAATATGCCTGCTTCAACCTGGTCCTCTGCGTTATATTTACGCCCCTTTTGGCCTGGCTTTTTGGCCTCATCGGAGCGGCAGCAGGGGTCTCTATCGCAATTACCTGTTCCTCCTGCTACTTCATTTCAATGACCCATAAATTCTTCCACATCTCACTAACAGAATATACGCATGCAGTACTCACCCCCTTGCTCCTCTCCCTCATTTCTGGGATAGCACTCCACTTCTGTTTACCAGTAGTAACGGCAGGCCCCCAGGGCCGGGGAGTGATGCTCCTCATACTTATGCTTACAGGCATAGGCTACTTTACGCTGTTTTTCATCTTAGTCTTATTCTGCGGGAACCTCACAGAGCTTGAGAAGACATGGCTGCAAGACAGATTCAAAAAAATCGGTATTCTCCGACATTTCACCCCTTTGACAAACAGGAGATAGTAATGACATCCTTACCTATGCTCTTTGGCTACAACGTAAACGGTTTGGGCAACAGCAGTGTTCCGTACTGGCTGAGCTACTACTGGAATAAGCAGGGACACCATTCCCCTCTATACTCTCCAAGTACAGATAAGAACATTGCGGATACATTTTCAAGACCTCTTATGGGCTCTATTAGCAAGAAAATTTTCTATCGCTTTGACCGTCAGATTAACATTCAGAAAATGACTGAAAATTATTTTTTCAAAAAGGAAGCTCAAAGTCCCTCAGTCTATCTCTGGGCCGGACTCTCCCTTGATTTGTTTGAAAGATTTCACGCAAATGGTAACTCTATTGTCCTTGAGAGAATCAACTGCCACCAGGCCACAGCACGTAAACACGTAGATACAGCGTATCTCGAACTGGGGCTTACTCCTCCAAATAATATCAGCCATGAATCGATAGATATTGAAAATCGCAAACTCGAACTGGCTAATGCCGTATTTACACCCAGCCCGATGGTGCACCAGTCACTACTTGATAACGGTGTAGAGAAGAAAAAACTGATCCCGGCCAGCTACGGGTGGAGTCCTGAACGCTTCAGCGATTACAACAGAACCTATTCGAAAAAACCGACCTTTCTCTTTGTGGGCACGCTCTGTGTGAGAAAAGGAGTGCCACTGCTGCTGAAAGCGTGGGAAAAAGCGGGGATTGACGGGCAACTGATCTTCTGCGGTCATATGGATGATACCATCAAAAAATATTACGGACACTATTTCGATAGAGCTGACGTGGTCCATATCCCATATACCCCGGATCTCAGCGCCTACTACAAAAAAGCTGATGTTTTTACCTTTCCCAGCTACGAAGAGGGTGGACCAATGGTTACCTATGAGGGTATGGCCCACGGAGCTGTTCCTCTGGTATCACAGATGGGGGCCGGTGCAATAGTCGAGAATCGTAAAAACGGTCTGGTCCTCGACCTTGAGGTAAACACGTGGGCAACGGCAATTATGGCGATTGCCGGCAACAGCAAGAAACGGTTGGAGTTAGGTTGTGCCGCCCGGAAAAGGGCACTCGAATTTACCTGGGAAAAAGTGGCTGAAAAAAGAGCCGCCGGACTTCGTTTAATGCTTCCTAACCTCTGGCATTAAACTGGTAGATTCTCAGCTTCTACTATCTGGTTTTAACAGAAATATGCTTTTTGGGGAAAGGTCCAATTCAAATAGGAGAATGATAATGAAATTACTAAAATTGCTAACGGGAAATATGTTGTTACTCTTTGTTGCTGCACTCCTGGTTACACCAGCATCGGCTGAGAATCTTATCTTTGGTGTCTATACCTCAGACAAACCAACGGTCATGTATAAAAAATTCACTCCGATCATCAGGCATCTCGAACAGTACATGAAAGAAAAAAAGATGGATGTGAAAATTACCATGAAAATATTCGCATCCTATTCAGGCGCCATTGATGCAGTCGTGGAAGGTGAGATCGACTTTGCCCGTTTCGGACCGGCCAGCTACATTCTCGCTCATGGCAGAAATAAAGGAGTGCGCTTACTCTGTATGGAGCACAAGAAGGGCAAGAAACAATTCAAAGGTGTCTTTATAACAAGAAGCGATGCGCAAACCATTGTGAGCCTAAAAGATATAGATGGTAAAAGTTTTGCCTTTGGTGATCAAAACTCTACCATTGGTCGCTATCTTTCCCAGGCAGAGCTTGTAAAAAACGGTATTACCTCCGGTGATCTTAAAAGTTCTTCATATCTGGGCAGACATGACAAGGTTGCCCTGGCAGTCGCTGCCGGAAACTACGATGCCGGTGTTGTCAAGGAAAACACCTATAAGAAATACGCGACCTCAAAAGGTTTGAAAATAATTGCTGAATTTCCCAATGTAACCAAGCCCTGGGTCATACGAGCAGGCTTTGAGGAAGATATTTTTAAGGTTCTCCAACAGGGTATGCTGCGGTTACAGGATAAAGAGATATTAAAAAGTTTAAAGCAGGACGGTTTTGTTATTGCAACTGACCGGGAGTATGATTTTGTCCGCCAGGGAATGAAGCTTTCCAAGCAGTTTTGAGACTAATTCTTTTGCATAACTCTACCAAGGTATCCTATGCGTCTGACCGGAAAAGTGAATGGTATTCTTCTTATTGTGTTGCTTCTGCTGCTTTCCGGTACAGGAGGAATTTCAATTTACCGAGAGCGCCAGGTGTTACAGCAATTCCAGACTGAACGGGGAGAAACATTGGCCTATTATATTGCTGTTTCAGCAATTGAATCTCTTCTCGTAGAGGATTATCCAGTATTGGATACCTTTCTTGACATTACCGGGGAAAAAAATGATGAAATCTTACACATTCAAATTTTTTCTGAAGATCGCCTGATCTCAGAATATAGAACAGCAGCAAAAGAAGAAGCTGAATCGGCAACCTTTTTCTCTGACATTAGTTTTTCCCCAGAACCAGATAAACCTGCAGTTCAGTTTGGAAAGGTACATCTTGTCCTGTCGGACAAAAGGAATCAGGCCATTATTGCTTCCCGGATAGAGGAAATGCTTCTCTTTACCCTGGTAGTTTTTCTCTGTATTTTCTTCGTCATGTCATTTATTTTGCGGACTGTGGTGCTACAAAGAGTCCTTATGATTAACAACCATACAAAAAGGATAGGGGAAGGGCATTTAAATGTAAAATTAGTTCTTAAAGGCAATGATGAGCTAGGCGATCTTGCCCTTGCTATCAACGAGATGTCTAACAAAATCCTATTGTCCCAACAGGAGACAATGAACAAAAATGAAGAGCTTCAGCAGGAGATTGAACAGAGAAAACAAATTGAACGCCAACTCTCCACCGAACAGGCATTACTAAGAAGCATGCTTGACTCGATTCCAGATCTCATCTCATACAAAAGCCCCGAACTCATATACGCCGGATGCAATAAGGCTTTTGAAAACTTTTTTGCTATTCCGGAAAAAAACCTCATCGGACAAGTTGATGAATCGGTTTTTAAGCCAGAACTTGCCCACTCCTCAAGAAATAAGGAAACAAAGGTGTTGGCAAATACAACTCCACTTCATTATGAAGAGTGGGCTTCCCGTTCAGATGGTAGCAGAGTACTTTTTGACACTTTAAAGACTCCTTACTATGGACCTGGTGGGGAAATTATCGGAATCATAGGAATCAGTCGTGATATAACCCAGCCGCATATGAACGATCTTGCCCTTGAAGAAGAGCGAATGCGTCTCAACCTTGTCATAGAGGGAACGCGCACGGGGGTTTGGGACTGGAATGTCCAGACAGGTAAAACCGTTTTCAATGAAAGATGGACAGAGATTATCGGCTACACCTTGAAAGAGTTGATGCCTGTAAATATCCATAGCTGGATGGCCCTCTGTCATCCAGGTGATTTAGAACAATTAAAGACAGCTCTTCATCAACATTTCTCCGGGAAAACTGAATATTTTAACTGTGAATGCCGGATGCGTCATAAAAATGGTGACTGGGTATGGGTGCTTGACAGGGGAAAGGTGGTTGAATGGACCTCTGATGGAAAGCCACTTCGCATGACCGGAACACATATAGATATCAGTGATCGTAAGGCAGTGGAGAATGAACTCCACAGTGCCAACGAATTTCTCGAACAACGAGTACAAGAGCGGACCCAGAAATTGAAAGATTTGCATTCTCAGATGATAATGCAGGAAAAGATGGCATCTATTGGCCTGCTGGCTGCGGGTATGGCTCATGAGCTCAACAACCCGATTAATTTTTTACGTACAAATTTTGCCACACTTAAGGAAAATTTTTCAGATTTAATTGCCCTAAACAAAGAGTATCACCACCTTGCCAAACATGCACAAATACACAGCCAATTAGCTGACTACACAGAAAATGTCCATATTCTTGAAGAAGAGTTGAATCTCTCTTTTCTGATCAATGATATTCCCCTCCTGCTGTCAGAGTCAGAAGAGGGGTTTGCCCGCATTTCAAAAATAGTTCAATCCATGCGCAATTTTTCGCGCACCGGTGAGGGGGAAGGACGTGCCTGGGTAAATATCAACAAGGGCATTAACGACACCATTACAATTGCCAGAAACGAATATAAATACCATGCAGATGTCTTTACCGATTTAGACGAAATTCCAGACATATACTGTTTTCCTGAACAGATCAATCAGGTATTTTTAAATATTATTGTTAATAGTGCCCAGGCAATAGCAGCAATGCACAGGAAGAATAAAGGATGTATTAACGTATCAACCTGGCTGAAGGAAAAACAGGTATTCTGCAAGATCCAGGATAACGGTCCCGGTATCTCGACACAAATACAATCTCGAATTTTCGAGCCTTTCTTTACCACGAAAGACCCCGGGCAGGGAACCGGTCTGGGGTTAAGTATTTCCTATGATATCATTGTGCAGAAACACCATGGTAAAGTTGATGTAAACTGCCCTCGCGAAGGTGGCACCACCTTTACAATCAGTTTGCCCTTGGAGCCACCAAAGGAGACGCTGCATGAAAACCATTGAAGAGCTTGTCATTTTTCTGGTCAATGACGAGCGTTGTGTTTTACCGTATTACCTTATTTTTCACGAAAGGAACCGTGCCAGGCTATTTTGTCCCTGTTGCTCTATTGTCGATCTCTTGCTGTTAATACCTTGGGGTGTGTTTTCGTCACACCATTTCAGTGGAACAAGAACCCGACAGTATTTTCCCTGTTTGATTCTTTACAAATAACTGATTAACCCGCCCAACAATCTCCTCAAGTCCTGCGCCCCAACTATTGTTGGAATCATAAAACCTGGGAGCAAGCTCAGTACAAGATCGTCTTTTTTGATCATAAAGAAGACTGTCGTCTGTTAGGCGGATAATTGCCTTAAGGTACGATTCAGCACTATCCGGTGGAACCTCGATGACTGCTTCCCTGACACTATAGAGAGCAGGGCATGCCGATGAGGTAATAACCGGGCGGCCGCTCAGAACCCCTTCTGCCACCACCTTATTGAACCCTTCGTTGAAGTTGGTTGTGGTAGGGACAACAATGGCGTGGGACGTCGCCAGAAGCTCTAATAGTTTAGGCCGGTTGCAGTATCCGTGCATTCGAAACAGATGTTGAAGCCCTGCCTTACCTGTCTCTCGGTGTAGGTTCTGCTCTTGACTGCCATTTCCAAGGATATCAAAGCTGATATCTCTTCTCCCCAGGTCTTTAAGCTTTTTTGCCACCTGAAGAAGCTCATACACTCCTTTTTCAGTTTCCAGCCTGCCGGCGAAAAAGAGTCTGAATCCATTTTTAACATCTGGCGGTGATGAAACCGCATCAAAGGTGTTTGACCTGTAGGTGGGATGAAAGAGTTTCACTCCTATCTTGGGATCACCGGCAATTGTTACAACCTGTTTACCTATCTCACGGGAAACGGCGAGTATCCCGGTACCCGCTGATCTGAAAAATGGCCTTTCAAGAAGGTTTAGGATACGGCGCGACGCAGAAACTCCTGAAAATCTGGACCAGAGAACACAGTGAAGGCTGGGGATAAATATTTCACCTTTGCGCCGGGCAAGTGAGAAGGGAAACCAGTGACCGGTTGCATCCGAAATGATAAAGACCTGGCCGCCATACTGTCTGGCTTTTTGGAGGAAACGCAAAGATGACCACATTCTCGTCTTATGGAAGTGCAGCCCGGAACCGGCGGGGGAGACAGGGACGTTCTCCACATGAAAACGATCCGTCTGGACCATATCGCGCCGCGGATTTGACGAGAGGATAACCCCTTTAGTATCAAGCTTTTTGCAAAGATCAAAAAACTGCCCCGAGTAGGTGATTGCCACCTGATGAGGGTCATTGAGCCCCTTCTGCCACTGTCTGAATGTCGTAACCACATCACCGGGACCTGCCGCGTATGCAAGGATAAGTTTTTTTTCCATGGTTCTTTCTCCTGAATTGGTTGTTTTTTAGTAACCGTTCACCAGCACCCCCATTTTCGTCCGATCAGGCCTCCAGGCATAGCCAACTATAGCCAGGAGACCAGCTTGAACGAATCTGGAGCACTGGACAAACGGTTACGGACTCTGGTTATGCAGTCTTTTGAAGGGGTCGGTGAACGGTTACGTTTTTTACAACTCGTCAATTCTGAAGTAGCAAGGTCCGTACCACCAAACGGCCAAACAGCAACCAGCTGTCAAAGCCGCTGCTGGTGCAGGTGAGCCTTGGGGAGAACAGCTCAGCCCTGCCCCCTGCCTTCCTCTATTCATCTCAAAATGAAAGACCTATCCTTCCTGACTGGCAAAATGACAGGGTCAAAGATTCCATCTGTGACGGATAAACAAAATAATGTAGTGCTATTGTAACTACTTAAGGTTGTTCCGTGTTCCGGAACAGCCTTTGCTATCAAGCCTTGTAAGTATCACTGAATCAGCAACAACGAAACAAGTCGACCCAAGGATCAGGACTATGAATACCATTACACAATCAATATCAGCAATTTCAGCAAAACGCAGTGACTGGCAGAGGGAAAAACGGAGAGTTGGCTACTACCAGCCCTGGAAATCCTTTTTGGCCACTATCAGGCGTTACCAGTGGTTGAAGCGAAAAAGAAACTCATTTGCCAGATTGTTTTTGCTCCCTGTTATTCTGCTGCACCGCTTCTGGTCAGCAGTATGCGGCATTGACATCCCTTTACGAACAAATTTAGGTGGCGGTCTGCTGCTCCCACATCCCAATGGAATAGTTATTCACCCCGATGCTCAAATAGGTGTCAACTGCCTGATCTTCCAGCAAGTTACCGTTGGCATGGGCCCCAAGGAAGGGCTTCCGGTAATCGGCGGTCATGTTGACATCGGAGCCGGAGCAAAGCTGCTCGGCGGTATCAAAGTTGGTGATCATGCCCGAATCGGGGCAAACAGCGTGGTAATCGAAGACGTTCCCGCCGGTGCCACCGTTGTTGGCATTCCTGCAAAAATTGTAAGGAGCCGGTAATGAGTTATGTGCCCGGAAATATGCTGGTCCCTCTGGCAATGGCTGGCTGGGTACCTGTTGTCGCCCTGTTTTTTAAATATTTCCGGGCCAAACAGGCAGCAGCACTGAGTTTTGTTCTCGGCTGGATGTTTCTTCCTGTAGCCAAGATCCCCATGAAAGGTTTGCCAGACATCACCAAGGTGACCCTGTCATGCGTAGCCATCCTTCTCGGAGCATGGATCTATGACCGCAGCAGGCTTCTCGGCTTTAAACCACACCCTGTAGATATCCCAATGGCACTCTGGTGCACCTGCCCGCTACTCTCCTCTGTTGCCAATGGTCTTGGCGTTTATGATGGGCTGTCAGAATCGATGTACCAGTGCTTTACCTGGGGTCTTCCATATTTTATTGCCCGAATATACTTCAGCGACCTTGAAGGACTCAACACCCTGGCGCTGTCTGTTTTTATCGGCGGCCTGATCTACATCCCCTTCTGTCTTGAAGAGATAGCCATGAGCCCCCAGCTCCACAGGCTGACCTACGGTTACCACCAGCACTCATTTTTACAGACAATGAGGGGCGGTGGTTTTCGGCCGATGGTCTTCATGGAACACGGTCTGATGGTTGCCATGTGGATGATATCAGCAGGAACGATAGGCTTGTGGCTCACAGCCAGCGGCCTCATTCCAGCTAAACTCCGCCTCGTACCTTTGGGCAAGTTTATGCTGAAAATTCCAGCATGGATACTCCTTCTGCCGCTTGCCATTACCATCGTTTTGATGAAATCAGCCGGCGCTTTTTTCCTCTTCATCCTCGGAATTGGCACCCTCTTTCTCTCAAGCAAGTGGAAGACAACCCTTCTGGTCTGGCTTCTTATCGCGATTCCTCCTGCCTATATAACAACACGGTCAACCGACTTCTGGACTGGTGAAAATCTGTCTGCCTTTGTTGGGGATAAGCTGAGTCCACGGGCAGGTCAGTCACTGCAATTTCGCTTCGACAACGAGAAGATTCTTGCGGAAAAAGCATTGGAGGGAACTTTCTTCGGATGGGGCGGCTGGAATCGTTCACGGGTCTTTGATGAATACGGAAAAGATATCAGTGTCACCGATGGATTGTGGATCATCACTCTGGGTACAAGAGGGGTCTATGGTCTTTTCCTCCTCACCCTCATCCTTCTTCTTCCTGTGCTGTTACTGGTCATAAGGGTGCGGCCCGAACAGTGGCGGTCAAAAGAATGGGCAAGTGTATCGGCTATGACGATGCTGCTTTTGCTTTACAGTATCGACTCCCTGCCAAACGGCATGGTTAACCCCGTCTTTATGCTCTTTAACGGTGGAATATGTGGACTGCTTTCATCAAATTTACTGCTCCGGGAGACAAGCCGCAAAGCTACAGTTTTGGTCCCCCAACAACCTGCAACAAGATTTTTAAGTTGTGGATCTCCCGGAAGGGAGACCAGATTTATAACAACCCCAACCACGAGGAAGATCAACTATGAAAACTAGTAAAAAAATATCCAACCGCTGGCCCCACCTGTGGTTATTCTGCCTCGCTGCAATCTGCATAGTCTCGACCCTGCCCTTTTTCAGCCCACCCGAGGCTACCGATTTTCTGCTGCACCTGATCTGCTACTTTCTTCTGGCGACAATTCCCCTGGCCTGTTTTGACAGAAGAGACTTTGCATTTATGGCAGCTGCGGCAGCACCGACCATGGGTCTTCTGCTTGAGTACCTGCAGGGCCATATCGACGGCAGAATCTTCAGTCCGGAAGACATGCTCGCCAACAATCTTGGTGCCGGTCTCGGCATTATAACCGGGCTGGTGTTCCGGCTCATCCGTAAATCTAAAAGACTCACCGGAGAACATCATGAATAAGATAGCATATCTCACCAACCCCTATCCGGCCATCTCACACACCTTTATCTTCCGTGAAATAGAGGCACTAAGACAGGAAGGCTTTGAAATAGTCACAGCAAGTATCCACAGGGCTCCTGACATCGATAAAATGAGCAAGGAGGAACAGCTCGAAGCTAGGAATACCTATGTTTTGCGAGAGACAACTCTTGCCGTAAGACTACGGGCTCTGCTGGATACCGTCAGTCACTCACCATTAGGGTTCATCAGAATGAGCATAAAGGCGCTTTCTTTTACTAAGAATGGCAAAAGCAGCCTGGTTAAATGCCTCTGTTATTTCGCCGAGGCCATTCTGCTCATCCCCTGGCTCCGCAGGCAGAAGATCTCCCATATCCACGAGCACTTCGGTAACCCCACAGCTCTGGTAGCACTGCTGTGTAAGACTTACGGCGGCTTCAGTTACAGCCTTTCTCTCCATGGACCGGATATTTTCTACCAAGTCGACAGTGCTCACCTCAATGAGAAGGTATCTTCAGCCACATTTGTCCGCTGTATCAGCAACTATTGCAAGAGCCAGATACTGAGAGTCCTTGAATACTCCAAATGGTCCAGACAGGAGATCGTACGCTGCGGGGTGGATCCTAAGGTTTTTCGCCCGGTGCGAAATAATAGAAACGGAAAAAGAACACTGATCTGCGTAGGACGCCTCTGCCCTGCAAAAGGCCAGCATATTCTGATCGAAAGCTGTGCCGCCCTTGGTAGAAAAGGGATGGATTTCAAACTGGTACTGGTCGGTGACGGTCCTGACCGCAAGTCACTGGAAAAACTTGTAATAAAATTGGGTATTGAGCAGTTCGTCACATTCACCGGTGCTCTTGGTCAAGAGGAGGTGCAGAAGCGCTACAAAGAAGCCGACATCTTTGTTTTGCCAAGTTTTGCAGAAGGTATCCCAGTTGTACTCATGGAAGCAATGGCCATGGGGTTGCCGGTCGTCTCAACGAGGATAACAGGTATCCCGGAGCTGATCGACGACGAAGTAAACGGCCTGCTTGCAACCCCAGGTGATGCCGCCGAATTGAGCCGCATGTTAACTCGTCTTATCGATAATCCTAAGCTTGGTAAAAAACTTGGAATCGCCGGCAGGAAGAAGATCATCGCCAAATACGACCAACGGGAAAACAGTAAGAAACTTGCCAACTTATTCAGACAATACGGTGAACCCCATGCTATTTCTTGAAACAATATTCGCTCTTGGCCTGATAACACTGACAGGGATAGTCGGTTACCTGGTCATTTTGACAGTCTGCGCCTTTTTCTATACTGCAAAAACTGACAGACATAATAACCGGAGTCTTTTAAGCGTCGTTATCCCCGCCCATAATGAGGAAAAAAGTATTCTCGCAACCCTGCGTGCCATCGAGGGGGCAGACTATCCAGCCAATCTCCTTCAGACCATAGTCATCAGTGACAACTGCGATGATCGGACCACATCAGTTGCCAAAGCTGCCGGAGCTCTCGTTGTTGAAAGACTTGATGAGCGCTTAAAAGGTAAAGGTGCAGCCCTCGATTGGTTTCTGCAAAATCACAGGGACCTATACGAAAAGTCCCATGGAATAGTCTTTCTAGATGCAGACTCACAACCGAATCCACAGATGTTTAAAGAACTGAGCATGTCACTCAACCACCCTGAAGTTCAGGTGGTACAAGGGTTTAACGGAGTGGCAAATGGAGAGGACAACTGGCGCACTGGACTGCTCACAGTCTCCTTTAATGTTTTCAATCATCTGCGGATGGCTGGGAGCTGTAAGCTTTTGGGGACCTCCACGCTTAAAGGATTGGGTATGGCATTTAATCCCAAACTCCTAGCTAAACTCGGCTGGCCAGCCCACACCATTGTTGAAGATCTCGAATTTACCATGCTTCTTCAACGAGAAGGGATTGCTGTTCATTATAATCCGGCAGCTGTGGTGACAAGTGAGCTAAGTGTGACAGAAAAACAGGCCAGCACACAGCGCAGAAGATGGGAAGGTGGTCGTTTTCAGATGATGACAGAGCGGTTGCCCCACATGACAAAAGATATCGTCACCGGTGATTTTCGACTACTCCCTTCGTTCCTGGAGTTACTAATTCCCCCATTAAGCATTATTGCCCTGTCACTGTTGTGTTGTTTTGTGCTGAGTTATCTGGCCTTACCGGCCTACCTTCCGCTTCTCTGTACCCTTTTAGCAGGACTTCTATTCTACGTACTAGCAGCACAGTTCCAGAGACAGCTAAGCCCGAGACTCTGGTGGTCTCTATTAACAGCACCATTTTATCTTCTTTGGAAAACCTGTCTCTACTTCAGGATGGTTGTATCAAAGTCCTCTATTTCCTGGGAAAAAACTGTCAGGAAGTCGGAATTGTAAACACCTGACGTGAAAAAAATTATACGCTCATTTTGAACATAGGAGTAAATCATGAACAAGGAATTTAAAGATAATCTGATAATAAACCGAATGGCCAGGCGTGGACTTAAGTCCAGAGATATAAAGTTTTGCCTTGCAGCATGGGCAAAGATTCATAATGGGTTACAGCCTGTTAACTGGCAGGAAATTGAACCACTGGACGACCGGGCAGTGAAAACACTTCCAGCAACTTCAACGAAACAATCCGATAAACTTCAGAGTCTCGGTCGTAAAAATCTGCATCAATGTGCAGTGATTAAACTCAACGGTGGCCGCTCAACAACTATGGGCGGAAAGCAGCCCAAGTGCATGGTAACGGTCAAGAACGATATGAATTTTCTTGATATCTCCATGCACCAGCTCATGCGGGCAAACGATGATTACGGAGTGGAAGTACCTCTGGTCCTTATGAACAGTTTTTTCACGGACCACGTGACGGAAAAAATCATCAGAAAAACCCCTTTGATGATTCTCAATTTTATTCAGAATGAATTCCCTAGAATAATGGAGAAAAGTCTCCAGCCGCTTGACACCGGGACAGATGCTGACTGGTGTCCTGCAGGACATGGAGATTTTTATCTAAGCCTTGAAAGCAGCGGCATGCTCGACTCTTTACTCGATCTTGGTTTACGCTATGCTTTTATATCCAACATTGATAACCTTTCCGCAACCCTTTCTCCCAGGATCCTCGGGATGATGATTGACGGTGGTCATGACTTTATGATGGAGGTCACCAGGAAAACAATGGAGGATAGCAAAGGAGGAGCTCCAGTGATCCACAACGGCAAACTCTCTCTTCTTGAAATTGCCCAGGTGGCAGAAGATGACAGACCGCTGTTCATGGATACTTCCAGATTCCCATTCTTTAACACCAACAACCTCTGGATCGACCTACTCGCCGTAAAGAAAATACTGGCTAAAGACCTCCTTCAGTTGCCTGTTATTGTCAATCGTAAAAATATTGAGGGGAGAGACATCATCCAGATAGAAACGGCAATGGGTGCAGCCATGGAGAGCTTTAACAACTCGATGCTGCTTGAGGTCGATCGAAAACGATTTGATCCCGTCAAAACGATGGAGGATCTTTTGACTTTGCGCTCTGATCTCTATATAATGAACAAGGACTTCAGAATTTCAAAAAAACATAATATATCCAGTAAAGTATCTGCGGAGGCGTTATGAAGAGATTTGTTGCAGTTCCCCCCCTGGTAATGTTGTTATTTTTAAGCACCACTATTACAGTCTGCGCCGCCAAAGTACCCGGAGAATTTCTCATTTATCTGGATGCTGACTTTACCAGCGCCAGAAGCTCGAGTGTCTCGATTGAACAGGGCATCTTAACTGCACTGTCTGAAGTAGACAACAAGCTTGGCGATTTTACCGTGAAACTCAAAAGAAAAGATCACCGCGGTAATACCCGCCGAAGCCTGGATAGTCTTAAGGATTACATCTCTGACCCAAAAGCCCTTGCAGTTTTTGCAGGCCTCCATTCGCCACCATTACTGGAAAACCGTGAATTCATTAATACCAATGAGATACTCGTCCTCAACCCGTGGGCTGCAGCGGGCCCAATTACCCGTTATGCCCCAGGAACAAACTGGATATTCAGGTTGTCTATAGATGACAGCAAGGCCGGTTTTGCACTGGTCAAGCATGGGATAGTAAAACGCAACCTTAAGCGCCCGGCACTACTGCTGGAAAAGACCGGCTGGGGAGAGTCAAACAGAAAAACTATGCTTCGCGCTCTTGGGGAAAAGAATCTGTCCGAAGCGGGCATCTACTGGTTTAACTGGGGCCTCAAGGATCTCGGAGCGAGGATGCTGCTGCGGAAAATCCTCGACAGTGACGCAGACTCCATCCTGCTGGTGGCAAACGCTCCAGAAGCAAAGGTGATATGCCGAGCCGTAATTGAGCTTCAGGGTAACAGAACAATTCCGATAATCAGTCACTGGGGGCTAACCGGGGGTGATTTTGCTCAGGTTATTCAAAAGGATTTGAGACAAAATCTCGACCTGACCTTTCTCCAAACCTCATTTTCATTTCTTACCGAAAAACAGAAACCATTTGCAAGAGAAGTGGCAGCCGAGGCCACCAAACTTTTTCCGGATGACTTGAAAGATATATCAGATATTCAGGCACCGACCGGTTTCATCCACGGGTATGATCTGACCAGACTGCTTATTGTGGCGGCAGATCAAGTAGAGCTCACGGGCAAGGCGCAAGTGGACCGGAAGAAATTACGGGATGCCCTTGAAAACATAGATCGTCCTGTCGAGGGGCTGATCAAAACCTACCAGCGGCCATTTAAACCATACAGTGCCGAAAACCCTGATGGACATGAAGCCCTCGGCGCAGATGAACTGGTGCTCGGCCGATATGACAACAACAACCATATAATCCTTGAGAAGGTCAACCAACAGTGATTTTTCTACCAGCCAGGATTCACGTTTCCAAGGCAATTGCCAGCTTTACACTGTTTGTGGCCATAGGTCTTTCCGCAATAGTCAGTGTCAGCGTCTACTACCAGGTAGGGAACTCCATTGAACGTTTGCACAGTGATATCCGCAAAAGAGCCATTAGTGAACTGCAATACTCCCTGGACACCTTCACTGAAACCAGGCTCACCGTGCTAAGCGACCATGCCCGGCTACCGATTCTCAGTCAGGCTGTAATGCACCCACAGACCATGGAAGCAAGCCTGATTGATTTTATAAGTAATTTGCAGCTCCTTGGCAAAAAAAGTCAACTCGTCCTGCTCGATTATCGCGGGCGAACCATCCACTCCTCCCAGCAAAATCCGACTATTAACTATGAAAACCTGCCCTGGATCCAGGAATTAATGGCCGGGAAACAAGACCAATATGTGGCGATAAGTCGAGACGAAGAGAACTATTTCTGGCAGCTTGCGGTTCCAGTCTTTTATAATAATAACCCGGAGGGCGTGTTGATCGCTGAACTCCCGGTAAAAGAGCTACACTACTTTGCCGACGTTGGAGAAGAGATCAGCGACCATGCTGTGGAGCTGATGCATGAAGGAAATATATTTCTCCGCCACGGCCTCCAGCCGAGCCTCCACACGATGGAGTTCCCTCTGAATCTACCAGGATTTTCCGTCCGAATACTCTGGGACAACAAAAGCCTGGATGCAGCCCGTTACCCATTAATTATCAAGGTGACACTCGGAATTCTGGTCGCCATTGTAATCACCCTTTTTCTCGCCCTGCTGTCGGCACAAAGGTTTTTCGTCCGTCCCTTAGAAAAGTTAAGAGAGCTGGCAACTACATATTCCGCCAGCCCTGACCTCAGCCTCATTCCTACCGGACAAAGGGTTGAGGAAATTTCCCAACTCTCTGCGGAATTTAACAAAATGCTCGAAAGAGTCCACGAAAGAGAGCGGGCACTCGTTAATGCCAGAGACAATCTTGAGCTCAGAGTCAAGGATCGTACAGCGAAACTGCAGCAAAGCCGTAACGAGCTAAAAGACCTTAATGAAAGCCTTGAGCTACAGGTAAAAGAGAGAACCAAGGAACTCGAAGAAGCCCACTCTCGCCTGGTAATGCAGGAAAAAATGGCATCAGTCGGGCAACTGGCTGCCGGTATCGCCCATGAACTCAACAATCCGATCAACTTTGTTCGCACCAACTTTGCCACTTTAACGGAAAATTTTGATGACCTGCTGGAGCTGATGGAAGACTACCGAAAACTGACAGCTGGACTTAAGAATAATATCTCGACAGAACACCTGGCGTCACCGGTTCTTCTCAAGGAAGAAGAGATCAATATCGATTTTCTCCTGGAAGATATTCCTGTCCTTTTTAAAGAATCTCAGTATGGCTACGAGCGTATTGCAAAAATAATCCAGTCGATGCTCGGTTTTTCAAGAGAGGATCGACCGGGTGAAAAGAGTTGGGCTAACATCAACAAAGGACTCGAAAACACATTGGTAATTGCCCGCAATGAATACAAATACATTACAGAGCTGACAACAAATTTCGGTCAGATCGATGAAATTTTCTGTTCTCTGCAGCAACTAAACCAGGTGTTTCTGAACACCATCGTCAACGCTGCCCAGGCGATAACCAGCCAGCAAAAAGTGACAAAAGGAGAAATCTGGATAAGGACCTGGCAGGACAGCGACTTTGTATACTGCGAGGTTGGTGATGATGGCCCAGGCATTCCGGAGCAGCATCGCAAACATATCTTTGAACCATTCTTCACCACCAAAGCCCCCGGTAAGGGCACCGGGCTCGGCCTCAGTATCTCATACGATATTGTTGTACGTAAACACCTGGGAAACATCGACCTGAGCTGCCCAGATACGGGTGGAACTATTCTCACCATTTCCCTGCCCCGGATAAGCCATAAAGGTGCCGCTGATGCTTGAAAATAAACAGATTACCATTCTCTTTGTTGACGATGAACCGGAGGTGCTCACAAGCCTGCGCAGATTTCTACGAAAAGAGCCATATCAAACCCTTTTCGCTTCGGGTGCCCTTGAGGCGCTGGAAATGATAAAAAAGGAAAAACCCCAGTTGCTGATTACAGATCTGCGAATGCCGGGCATGAACGGGCTGGAGCTGATCCACCAGGTAAAACAGGACTATCCCGACATGCTCCGTATGGTACTCAGCGCAACCAGGGAACTTGAGGAGGCCATCTCCAGCATTAACACTGGAGAGGTTTTTCGATTTATCTCCAAACCCCTTGAGCCGGACTCCTTTAAAAGAACATTGCTGGAGGCTGTCGACTATTTTCGTATAAAGGCTGATCGGCAAAACCTTATGGCAGAATTAGAGACGACAAACCATCACCTTGAGAAGACTCTTACCAACCTGACCCAAATAAACCAGGAAAAAGAAACGCTGAAAAAAAAAGCCAGGGAGACCGACCATAAAATTGAAGAACAGCTGCTGAAGTCACCAGTACCAAAAAATCTTGATGGTGTTTCAATCGCCGCACTGAGTATCCCCTCTTACCACCTTGATGGAGATTTTTTTGACTTTTACACCTTCTCCAGATGTTGCTTTGACCTTGCCATAGGTGACGTGATGGGTAAGGGACTGCAATCGGCCCTGGTAGGTGCCGGCATGAAGCAGATAATATGGAGGACTCTGGCCGGTTATCGGTGGAAATACGACGACACTTCCAGCGCAACCAGCAACCTCACTGAAATCTTCACAGAAGTTCACCGGAGCTCGATAGAAAAGCTTATAGACCTGGAGATGTTTCTCACCCTCTGTTACGCCCGTTTCGACATCATCAATAGAACCGTGAGCTTTATAGACTGTGGCCATCCCAAAACCATTCACTTCAGCCCGGCCAATGGGGAAGTGAATTTTCTTGCGGGAAACAATCTGCCACTTGGCCTTACCGAAGAGGCTCAGTTCAAACCGGTACAGGTGGACCTTTCACCAGGAGATACTTTGCTGTTTTACTCCGATGGAATAACCGAAGCCGAAAATACAGCAGATGAATTTTACGGGCCTGACAGACTCGCACGTCTCGTAAGTGAACAGGCGGCAGACCTTTCCGTCAAGCAACTTGTCAAAAGAGTAGAAGAAGACGTCAGAGAATACAGTGGCATGCAGACCTTTACAGATGACTTCACATGCATCGCTGTTAAACTCGATCCGCCAGTTAGTGAGAACCGACATGAATGATATAAACATACTCTTTGTAGATGACGAAAAGTTTACCCTCCACTCCCTGGACCGTCTCCTGCGCAAGGAGACCTACAATACCTTCTTTGCAGAAAGTGGAGAGAAGGCTCTAGAAATGATACCCAAAAACGATATACATATTGTCGTATCAGACATGAAAATGCCAGAGATGGACGGACTGACACTGCTTAGAAAAATAAAAGAAAACAGTCCAAATATCGTCCGCCTGGTGCTCAGTGCCTACACCCAGACCGCACAGTTGCTCCCCTGCATAAACAGCGGTGAAGTGTTTCGTTTCATCACGAAACCTCTGGACAAAAATGAGCTAAAAACGGCTCTTACCGACGCTATAGAATTACACCTCATACAGCGTGACAACAAGAAGCTCGTAGAATCCCTGCAAAAATGCAATGAAGAAATGCAAATCACCCTAGATAAAAAAAAGATAGTTGAGAACAGGATGAAAACTCTCTGTGGCGTCGACGAAATAACCTCGCTGTACAACAGGAGACAACTTTATGTCTCTATGGAACAGGAACTAAACAAGTTTCATCGTTACGGCAACATATTTTCTGGCCTGATGCTTGAGCTTGATCACGCGCAAAACATTTTAGAAACACACGACAACAGTTTCTGTAACTATGTCATTAAAGAATTCGTAGACAGGTTGCAAGCATCTATTCGTAATATTGACATAACCTTCAGGTATGCTGAATACAAATTTTTCGTCATGCTTCCAGAAACCAGAATTGATCAAGTTCAAAACATGGGCCAAAGAATTGTCGTAAAAATGAACAACGGCCTTTTAAAAATTGAAGGGAAAGATATGCAACAGACAGTTAGTATAGGAGCTTGTAGTCTAGACAAAACAACTTCACTTTCACCTGAGTCATTTCTCTCAATTACTGAAAAGATGCTTCTTACAGCAAAAGAAAGAGGGGGTAACCAAATTGTGTGCAATCCTGCAGAATAAAATAGTAATTTTGATGTTTCTAAGAGATGGCTCCACCCTGCATGATGTATATCGACAATAGTGGAGCCCAAAGTGCATGGAAAGTACTGAATCGATGAGAGAGCCATCGATAGCAACAAGGTCACCAAGCTCTGTATATTGGGAAGGCAACGTTCCTGCAGCTTGTTTCTGCAATTCAATAAATACAGTAAAGAAGCTGTTCAACTCCACGGTCGTTTACTGTATCATAGAAAGTCGAATGTTTAATTCCACCAGCAGGGGCGACGAATTGTCTGGCATAATCATCTTCTTGC
>JAWSVG010000147.1:0-3433 GCA_033852035.1 Desulfocapsaceae bacterium
ACTACGAGAAAATATCAGCCTCGTTTCCATACGATGACAGGTTGGATAGTCTCAATAGATGGGCATACCTTTTTTCAGAGCTGCGTCTTACCCCCGTTCCCCCGGCTGGTGCATACGGAAACCAGTCCTATCGTACCGGCCGTTCTTCTTTCATTATTACTAAATCCGGTATGCAACCCGAACAGAGCCTGCAGCTTGATAACTATGTACATGTCGTAGGGTTTAAAAAAAAGAGCACAACCTTCACCATTGAGGGCCAGGCGGTTCCGTCGTCAGAGTGTTTCCTGCATAACGCACTCTACGAGCATCTGCCGGAGGTAAATGCTATCCTCCATGGCCACTGTTCCCTCCTCAATTCGCATGCTAAAGCGCTTGGCATACCAGTAACCAGTATCTTTCATGATTACGGCACACAGGAACTGGCAGACTCAGCAATTGAACTGGTGACAGCTTCAATGAACTTTTTTATACTGAAAGATCATGGTTTCGTTGCAGTGGCGTCCAACATCGACGAGGCAGGAAAAACAACACTTGGCTATTACGCTGAACTGATTGAGCTCCTTAGAAAACGTATTCCAGCGTAGTATACAACAGTTTCTCATTTTTTTTCTTTAGAAGACGTGTCAAAACCTTAAATTGGATGGGAGTCCACAATGAAAAAACTATTTATCCCCCTGGCAATGGTTCTGATGATTTGCCCAAACAGTTATGCAGAAGGTATCCAGGACGAGGCAATTGAAAGTCTGGCAACAGCCCAGAACTTTGTTAAGAAAGGTAACTTTAACAAAGCGGTAGACGAGATCAATTACGCTCTAGCCAAGATCAACGAACTGACTGCAGAAGGACTGCTTACTTTTATCCCGGAACCACCAAAAGGATACACCCTCGTTTCCAAGAACTCACAGGGCGTTGACGCAAATGCCGCAATAGCAGGCAATGCGGGCGCGAATGCACAGTATTCAAATGAGAGTGGTTCAACCCTCAATCTCAACATTGCCATAGGTGGTATGAGTGGGAAAATGGCCAGTCTTGCCGCGCTCGGTTCTATGTTTGCCGGCCTCAGTCAGGAGAGTGGCGTAGGACAAACCAAAAAAATTCGCGTACATGGGTATACAGGAACACAAATGTTTGACAGCAATACCAAAAGCGGCACCCTCACCTTTCAGGTCAGTGAGAAAACCTCTGTCAGCATCAATGGTGACAATATTGAATCTCCAGAAGTTCTTATAATGATGTCGAAACACATTGACTTAGCGGGGTTGGAAAAGAACTACTAACCCGAAAAGTTCATGATAAACGTACGGATTGTGAAATATTCGGGCGTTAAAATAAAGCGAAGCGGGCAGCAAGGTCCCCCTTCGCTTTACTTACTCAATCACTACAGCAATGTACAAAACCTGTAGTCTTACCCGTTAATTGTAAACTTGATCAAAATGCGGTTTCTTCTCGCAGGCACAAAGATCTTCCACCCATGAGTTGCTCTTTTTCTGAGTCACCACAACGCAAAATCTCTCGCTCAAATTCACCGTATTCTTGGACTTCTTTTTTCGAACGTTCTGCTTCTCTTTCATTTCATCTCCCTCTCTTTTAATTGCACTGTATGTATTTTATGAGACAAAGAGAGATGAGTAAATGGGTGAAAATACCTAGTCGCCCTATATATTTACACGAACTAGAGAGACATTCTTCCTAAATTACAGCCAGTTACATCCATATAAAAAAGTAAAAAAAGGTCAAAATAAAATGCATTTTTATTGTATTCAGCAAAAACCTAGCTTATAAGCCACGCATACCTAACAAAAACAACGCGTTAAGTGTTTGCAGTTTTGCTGGAAACAAATCTATTTTATTCTACTTTGCGTATGCAAGATTGAGGTGACAAATTTAAATCATAGAATATGAAGGAACACATTCCGAGTTGTTTTCTTTTTTCATAATGTTGTATATTCTATCTGTCAGCTCATAAAAATATACAAATGATAATACAATAAAAAGTTATATTGAGTGTCTGAACAAAAACCAGCGACAAAGGTAAACAATGACAATGACTTACGATTCAATCCAAGAAAAGCTCCAAAGCTCTCCCAAAACCTGGCTTATAACAGGCGTGGCCGGTTTTATCGGCTCAAACCTGCTTGAAAAGCTGCTCACCCTCGGCCAGAAAGTTGTAGGCTTAGATAATTTTTCAACCGGCCACCAATACAACCTCGATGAAGTCAAGGAAACGGTCGGTGAAGAAACCTGGTCAAATTTCAACCTTGTGACAGGTGACATCTGCGACCCAGCAACCTGCCAGCAGGTCTGCAACGGAGTTGACTACGTACTGCATCAGGCAGCCCTCGGCTCTGTGCCGCGCTCCATAGAAGACCCAATAACCACCAACGCCAACAATATAAGCGGTTTTTTGAACATGCTGGTTGCAGCAAGAGATTCAGAAGTCAGCCGCTTTGTCTACGCAGCCTCCAGCTCAACATATGGCGACCACCCCGGTCTGCCCAAGGTAGAAGATACGATTGGCAAGCCCTTATCCCCATACGCGATTACTAAATACGTCAACGAGCTCTATGCCGAGATCTTTGCAGCCACCTATGGTTTTAAAACAATTGGCCTCAGATATTTTAATATTTTCGGCAAACGCCAGGATCCTGACGGTGCCTATGCTGCAGTTATACCCAAATGGTTTTCCGGCTTAATTGATGGAGAAGAAATCTATATTAATGGCGATGGTGAGACGAGTCGTGACTTCTGTTATATTGACAACTGTGTCCAGGCCAATATACTTGCAGCAACCACAGCAAATGAAGAGGCAGCCAATCAGGTCTATAATGTTGCCTTTGGCGAGCGAACAACACTCACCTCCCTCTATCAGATGCTCAGAACCCTCGTCGCAAAAGAAAACGACAGCGTCAAAGATGCAAAACCAATTTACAGAGACTTCAGAGCGGGTGATGTAAAACACTCTCTTGCCAATATCACAAAGGCAGAAAACCTGCTGGGCTATGCTCCCGACTACTCTATACAGGCAGGGCTTGACGAGGCTGCCGACTGGTATATGAGATAAAATATGGATTAAAATAGGGGGACAGACCACGTTTATTGGCCATTCTAACAATCTTCTATACGATACAAGAATATAAACGTGGTCTGTCCCCTATTTGTGCGACTTTCCCAATTCTGTGATGTTGTATCTCTGGTCTGCAGCACGGGGGTTATCTGGATTCGACATGCTAATCAACCCTAGTTGTAAAGCAGGTTGTATGTATTTCTGGCGGAAATGTTCACGATCACGTAACCCAAGTTTTTCTTGTAACTCACGGCGAGTGAGTGGTTCAACAAGCATCTTCAGAAGCAGGGCGACTTGCGGGGTGACTTGCGGGGTGACTTGCTTTTCAACCCCTAGCCCAACTTTGAAAAACCCGCCCATTTCTTCAAA
>JAWSVG010000069.1:0-3441 GCA_033852035.1 Desulfocapsaceae bacterium
TCAGTTTCGAATGACAGGACATTAGCTGAATGGAAGTGTCTTCAAGACTCAAGGGTTGAATATTTTCCCCGGGCAAAGTGCCATTCAAGAGATCATGCTGCACTCGATCAAGCAGTGTAGCCACAGCCGATTCTTCATTAACAGGTTCAGCATAACTCTCAAGTTCCAATGAGAAATCGGCACTTTCTAGCATCAAGTTCTGCAAATCCCTCCCCTGACGGCCAAGAACCGCAAGCAGCGGATGCTGATCATCAGAAAATTCTAGCGGAGTCCCAGAGGGTGTGTGCATGCCGCGCTTGAACCGTGCCCGTTTGCTTTCCACATTTCCCCAGTAATTGCGGCATGGTGAAAGAAGAAAAAGGTGCACACTCATATGCCGGGCCAAATTATTGAGGTATTCGAGAAAGATCGGCGGCATTGTATGGAGACCAATTACAGAGATACGTTTGGGCAGCAGATTTTCCAGTCCTTCATCATCTTTCAAACGTTCAATTACTTGACGAAACAACATCCCTCGATGGACTTCTCCTCCAGGCTGTTCCAGCAACCTGCGCCATAAGTCCATCTGCCAGCCCTCAGCATGATGACTTGTCGCTCTTTTTCCTTTCTCCCATTCACAGAGGATGTCAGAGCGCATAAGCTGGTACTGATCGAAAACATTGGCCACTCGTCTTGCCAGCTGAAATCGCTTCAGCTCTCCATTGTCACCGGAGACATAATACCGGAGAGGCTCGTAAACTTCGCCAGTCAGGTCCCGCAGCAGACCATCCAGTCGCCAGGTAAGTATCTGCCGTTGGAAACCATCAGGTGTTATCCCCATATCAAGGCGACCCGCGATAAAACTGAGAAAATCAAGAGGCAGGAAAAACTGAAAATTACAGAAACTGCGAAATTCGTCGGCAAGACTCTGAGCAATCATCCGTTCCATACCCTGGCTTTGGATAAGGAATAGTTCAGGAGCAAAAAGGTCCTGCTGTGGATCAACACGGATAATTTCGGTGAGATGACGGAGCAGGTTCTCGGTACGGTTGGAGACGTGAAGGCAAAACATAGTGGTCCTAGGAGCTTGTCCGAGAATAAGCATTTATTCTCAAATTGAGGTTTTTCGGAAAAATAAGCACAGCCATATAGGTAATATCGAAGTCTACGCTATCTGCAGCATTATTTTTATGGAAATAACAAAAAGTTGGGGAGAAATGCATTCTCGGACAAGCTCCTAGGTGAAGTAACAAGAACAGTAAGGGCAAGAGCAGTAATTCGTCACCGGCTGCCGTTCTTCCATTTACAGAGGGAACAAGTCTTTGTATTCTGTGCCGGAAGGCAGCAAGGCACACTGAACAATTCCGGCAACTGGGATAGAAGTTCTTTCAAAGTGGTAACACACCCAGAGGTAGTCTGTTAAGACTTGCCCCTTAGACAGCCCCGGTGTAGAAAGTTACATTTTGTATTTGCCATATTATTTAACACCAGCATATTCATAAATGCCGTATATCAGGCCGGCGAGTATACCGATGGCAAAGAACAACCGAAATCGTCTGTCCCAGGGTACTTTATCGCCGTCAGCCATATACTGAAGAAGAGCTATGAGTACGTAGGTACAGCCGGCAACATATGGAGCAGTCTGAGCTATCTGCCACAGAGTTGCTTGCAAGGTTGCCATGGCATCGGCTCCAACGCGCAGGTTGAACAACAAGTACAACCCTGCTGAAATGAAAAACGAAACTTTTCCTTTAATATTTTGCATATGAACTCACTTAATACTCTCTATTTTCCTGGAACCGATATTTATTCGATACGACAGTACCCACTCTTCCTTCTATTTCGCAATATACATATCATCAAGCCGGTCGAAGATACGCCCACTGATGCTGAAGAGCAACCTGCAGATAGTTTCATTAATTCCAGTTTCTGTCAAGTACATACTCCCTGTCCACTCGGAGAGAACAGAAAACGATTTCTACATCTGGTGAATGATATAAAAACCCGCAAAGATGACTACGCTGCTCAACTGAGTTCCCTTACTCTTGCCGCGATGTCAAGAGGTTCTGCTGCCGTCGATTCTGAACAAGAAATAATAAACTCCATTTTTGCACCACAGGATCTGCAGCAAAAAGGCGCTCAAGAGGAAAAAGAACTCAAACTCTGGCAGGCGAGGTTAGTTTTAAAGATAGGAGAAGTCCTTGACCTTGAAGAAGAAGAGATTGCCGGCCACCTTGCGGTGTTGAAAGACGAGCAGGACGGACTGTTTAAAGCGCTTCAAGGCGAGGGGGAAGTTGTAGATGATGAGGAAAACCTCTTTGCTGAGTTAAGCCAGTTGACAGAGCAGCTTGGCGCAGACCACCACGGCAATGCAAAAAAAAGGTACCTTGCCTGGAAGACACTCTTTCTTGAAAGCAGCCTGCAAAAAAATACTCTTTTCGTTACAACAAGCCCGGACAGCGGCGACCTACTACAGGAAAGTTATGAAGAAGAGTCAGGACAAGCAGCCTTAAACATCGGAGCCATTTCTCTGCCTGCAATTATTGGCTGGGACTATAATGAAGCTTGCAGGAAAGCTCTTTATTTTCATGACAAATACAGTGATATAGGTATCGAGGTGGCAGAGCAACTCACTCAACTGTCCCAAATGGATCTCCCAAAAGAAGACGGTATGCAACCAAGCACCATCGCGCCTGAGCTATTTTCCAGTTTACAGAACTCTGTTGATAAAGAATTCCCCGCTGAAACCCATGGCAGGATCCAGGTGACCCTGTACATGTTACCCGGTCTGAGTGGTGCTGCTGTTCTTGGTCACCCAAGAGCTGAGAGTCAGAAAATAACCAATGGTTTACTCATGATTATTTCCTGATCATACAACACACGGGGTATAATCCCTTCACTCAATCACAACAGGTGTAGGGATTTATGGTCATTACGGGACACGGTGCTGATCGAACCACTTTATCAGCCACACTGCCGAACATGATCTTTTCCAGCCCTTTATAGCCATGCGTCCCCATGATGATGAGATCCGCTTCCAGCTCGCTGGCATAGTCAACTATTTTCTCGCCTACATCCCCCATAAATACTTTATAGTTCAGCTCTTTTACCCCAGCTGACTTACAGTATTCTACTAAATCATCACAAAAAGAGGCCATTTTGGTTTCTGCACTCTCAACCAACTCACCTTCAAGGGTCGGCATGCTCATTTGTGGAACAAAAAAACCTGAATAATCATCAAAGTTCTGAACAACAAAAACAAGGTACATCGACGCACCGAATTTTCCTGCCATGTATGCTGCGGATTCAGCTATAATTTTTGAATTATCTGAGAAGTCTACGGGCGTTACAACTTTTGAAATCTGGCTGATAATACTCATAATATCCCTCCTTACAATAATTGTGAAACGCTATCCCCATATGTTTTTTACCGTAAACAGATAATAAATGCACCTGTTTCAT
>JAWSVG010000069.1:3464-9223 GCA_033852035.1 Desulfocapsaceae bacterium
ATATTGATATTTGACAAAATTGATTATGACGATATTGTCTACAAACGACACAATGTGGCACATTTATTTACCCGGTAACCAGATTCTTTTTTTCGTAACCAATGAGGTTCAACAGTGAGTAAAATCAAAGCAATATCTATAAGTGACAGAAAAGGCATTCGGAAAAAGAATATTGATTCAACACGTCTTATTGTCGAGTGTGGTCTGGAAAGTGATGCCCATGCCGGGAAATGGCACCGCCAGGTAAGTTTTCTTGCTCAGGAAAGTATCGACACTATGCGGAAAAAAGGGCTGGATGTGGTGGCCGGCAATTTCGCAGAAAACATTACCACAGAAGGGCTGGACCTTATCAGTCTCCCTGTGGGCAGACACCTCACCATAGGCAATGCAGAGCTGGTTATTTCTCAGCTTGGTAAAATATGTCATGCCCGCTGTGCAATCTACCATCAGGCAGGTGACTGTGTTATGCCCAGGGAAGGTATATTCGGGGTGGTGATCAAAAACGGTACCATACAAGTGGGCGATACTGTAGAAGTCCTGGAAAAGAAATCTAAATCGGCAGCGATAATTGGTACCAATGAGACAGAAGAGAGCCTGGGTGAAAAGCTGCGATTACGTATAAACGAACTATTTGGCCCTGCGTTTATACGTTTTGACGTACCAAACAATAAGGAAGGCGGTAGCCTGCCTGCTATTTTAAAAGATTTAACAGAGACCCAGAAGACAGATCACATAGTCATTGTTGATCCATCGGGTAGTCATGGCCTGAGCCTCGCTGGTCTGCCAAAAGACCCTGCGAATGACAACTGGTACCAGAAGAACGATTCAAAGATACTTTACTGCAGAACTCTTGATGATCTTCAATAATTACTACTGACCCATCTTATGTAGTGCCCGACCGAGAACTGCCAATCTTTTTCTTTCTGGGAGAACTGTTTGTGAGGTAAACGCCTATCAGTAAAATCAGGCCGCCAGCCAACACAGAGATTTTCAATGATTCGTTAAGGATAAGCCAGGAAAGCAGTATGGAAAAAAAAGGGACGAGATTAATAAATACACTGCAACGTGCGGCACCAATCTTTCTAATTGACTGATAGTATAATGAAAACCCTATTGCTGTTCCGAAAAAACCGAGAAAAACAAGGCTGGTCCAATCGTACACCGAATAGCTAAAAATGGCTTTGAAGGAGCCACTCTTCAACACCAGCGGAGAAAGCAGGAGTGTCCCAATCAAAGACGAATACAAAACTGCCGCAAGGGGAGAAATCACCTGAAGGACTGATCTTCCAATTATGGAATATGTTGTCCAACTAGCAACACAGCCCAGAATTGAGGCTTCACCTCTACCGAAACCACCGGAAAGAATGGCACTTGGGTGACCATTGCTGATAACGAAAAGAGCGCCGATCAGAGAGACGAAGATGCCAACAGATTGCTTCAGTGTCAACCGTTCTCCGAGAAAGGCGACCGCGGCAAGGGTAATAGCCAACGGGTTGAGTGCAATAATAAGGGAGGCACGCCCTGCCTCAATATGCTGCAATCCGGAGAAAAACAGAATGTTATAACTCAACACCCCCGTCATCCCCAAAAGGAGCAGAGACAACCACTGACTTCGTGGGGGTATCGTTACTTTTCCGTCAATCACGCGGGCCAAAACAGCCAGCACAAGAGTAGCGATTGCAAATCTCAGGAATGCTGCATGTACAGGAGGTACCGAACCTGCGAGGGTTCTTCCCGCAATGAAAGTCCCACCCCAGAAAAGTGTCGTGATAACTAGAGAGACATAGGTGACCATCAGGATCCCGAGAAGTACAAAGATTTAAATAATGAGTACCTTACTCCGTAAAAGCTGTAACTCAGTTCAGTACCCCCTCGGAGTCTATCACTTACCTGGGGGGGTATAAAAAACAAGAAAATACGGATTCGATTTCATATTATATGGTAAGTAAGCACTCACAAGGTGCTTACTTACCGTTTACCGGTGTTCGTTTCAAAATTTCTCAATGTTATACTTGAGTTACGATTGAAAAACAATGGGCCTGAGAGTGAAACATCTTGTGTTCATTTGGATGAAAAGTATTATGGTTCCAATGTTTCAGAAAAATTACTATTCCCAGGCACAGTAGTGTGTCTTAGAAGAGAAGGTACGATATGAAAAACCCGAAATTGCTGTTTAAGGACGGCCTCCTGGATATGGCCAGTTACAGCCCTATTGAGCCACCTGATCAAATTGCCCGTCGACTGGGCTTACCTGAGGCAGAGATTATCAAGCTCGATGCAAACGAAAACCCCTATGGGGTATCAGAAGAGGTGCTTGACGAATTAAGCCGTGCCAAGTATCTGAGCATTTATCCTGACCCTGCCCAAAAAGCAATCCGTGAAGAGATCGCAGAGTATGTTGGCTGCAAGCCCAATAATATTGTGGCGGGAGCAGGAGCAGATGAGCTCATTGACCTCATTTGCAGATTGACCATCAACCCCGGTGATAAGGTATTGACCTTCACCCCGACATTTTCATATTACAAGCATGTGGTTGAACTCAATGGAGGTGTACTGGTCGATAGACACAGGGAAGAGGATTATTCAATAGACCTAGCAAAACTAACGAACATAGACCTTAGCGGAGTAAAAGCCGTCTTACTCTGCTCGCCTAACAACCCGCCGGGCAACATGCTGGAACCTGAAGTATTGGAGTTCTTTTTAGCTCAAGAATTACTGGTTGTAGTTGATGAAGCATACTTTGAATTTTCCAAAAGCAGTTACGCAGATCTCATAGAAAGTCACAATAACCTGCTTGTGCTCCGCACCTTTTCGAAATGTTTTGGCCTTGCTGGTCTACGGGTTGGCTACGGTATCATGTCTGCCATCCTGCAAGAGGCTATAATGAAGATTAAGCCTCCTTACAGTGTCAACATGGCTGCTGAAGTTGCCCTGCGAGTCTGTTTACAGAATAACGACTTTTTTGCCGCTCAGGTTGATCGAATGATTGCGACGCGCGACAAGGTCGTTGCCACCTTAATGAACCGTGCCGAACTGGAAGTCTTTCCCTCACAATCGAACTTCATTCTTTTTCGGGTAAAAAGTGGTGACGCTAAAGAATTCCGGGATGCTTTAGAGCAAAAAGGTATTTTGCTTCGTTACTTTAATACCCCTCAACTGCAAAATCACCTGCGAGTCTCTGTTGGAACCAGCGAGCAAATGGAGATATTTCTCAAAACGTTCTTCATCATGCTGGACAAAAAGCAAACTCCCACCAGAAGTTGAAGGCACGCTCTGATCTGGAGCAGGAACAAAGGGGGGGATGAGAACAAGCGAAGACTCCGATATCAGACATATGCCATAATATTCATCAGTACATCTATTTTTTCAAAGTAGCCACCCATAAACTGGCTCTATTCCTCAGCCAGGAGCAAGGAGAGATCCCCCTCTCCCCTTGCTCCTACGATTACCAGTCCACATCGTACTCTATAGTCTCTTTGACCGTGTGAACGATATCACCCTTCGATCCACTGATGAAATAGGAGATCTTTGCCTCGATTTCCACCTGCTCAACATCTGTATCAAAATGCATTACATACTGTTCCTTCCTGGTCTGCAACGGCTGCAGGGTTAGATCGACGATCTCTTTGATCTGCCAGGCGCCGTATCTCATTCGATTTTGCAGATCCCTTCCAATCTCAAAATATTTTTGGCTGGTACTGAACATTATCTGTTTTTCCAGGTCTTCTTCTTTCAGGTTTTTAGCGGTCACCTCCAGGACCACTTTGCCAGACCAGAGTCAGCCATCTGGAACACGGTGACCGGTTCTGTTTTCTATAAAGACTGTTACGACAGCACTGGGTACCCATTCCTGACTGCTTTTAACATCTTTAATCTGCCCCGGGAGATGTTTGTAGGGATTAATCTGTACGTTAAATCCAAGACCTTCCTTGACCGTTTCAAGGTCATGGCCACCGGGAAACAGATGACCTTTTTTCATATGACAATCCTGACATGTCTGACTGCCACCCATGGCCACATAACCATCTCTGTAGCTACCAGAGAGAGTGTTGCACTGGATGGTCTCCCCATCTGCCGCTTTGTAGATACCATGGCACTGCATACAAAAAGCGGATCTTGTGATATCAACCGTTTCGGTCGTTTCGTGGCCATCGTCGGCCTCGGCTCCGTGGGGCCCATAGATCATTCCCTTTTCCGGAGGACCGTTCAAACCGCGGGCAACTTCAGTGGCTTTAATATTGTGGCAGGACAGGCAGCCAATATTAAGTCGTGATAACTGCTTTTTTGCAGCCTCACCTTCGGCGGTGCCTTTTTGTTTAAATGCAGTAACAATCATCTGGCCGATTTTTATCGCAAGCTCTTCTGAGGCGTAATTGACTGCCGGGGCATGGCAGTCGAGACATTTCAGCAACTGTCCCTTGGTGAGGGGGGTTTCCCACTCTTTGGCGAGCCCGATCTCAATGAAATTGTGTATTCCCTTGAGAGAAGAGACTATGGACTGGGCATGCCATGATGCTGCCCACTCATCATGAACGGTTTCGTGACACTCCGCACAACTTGTTTCATCAAATATTTCAAGAAGTTCGTCGATACTTTCCGCTTGTTTTTCTGTTGCCTGCAAACCTATTGGAAATAGAATCAGGATTGCTCCAATGATAAGTGCGATCACGTTCTGCATTCTGTACATAATTCCTCCATACGGTTGATTTATCCAGAGCTAGTCAGTTTGTTTTTTTGGGGGGCGAATCACCTCCTTTTTCGGGTTTGATGAGGTTTGAATTCATGCCGCAGCGTCTATCATTGCTTCACCAACGGATATCTGTGTCGGTTTCTTGAGCAGCGAAAAAAGGTTCTCATTAACCCAGTTAGCAGCCATCTTGTTCGATGCCCTTGCTGCAAGCTCCGTCTCAAAAACGCTAATGGTGATTATTGCCCCATGTCCTGCATTTAAAAACTGATACCTTTTAAATCCACCACTGGAGCTTACAATAGATACGAAACCTTCTTTCATCCGTTTGACAATTTCTGAAATTTTGTCTGGATTGATATCTTCATATCGCCTTATGGTAGTGTGCATAATGTACTCCTTTTTGAAAGAATGTTACATTGCCGCTAGTGCAACACTTTAGGAGTTTGTCCTAGGAGCATGGTGCAATAATAAAAAAGCCGAACTACCTTTGTTAAAGGTAGCTCGGCTATCTGTTGAGACCCGTGGCTTTCCGTCCCTGTCTTCCTACAGGTTTGGCTTTGTCTTGTATTAAATGAGTTATACTTTGTATTCTATGACATAATCGCAAAGAAATTCAATGCCACAATGTGGTGAAAGCACTATAAAGCCATCCCTTAGTTATTAGCAGTAGTTTTTTTATTGTGGAAAAGTGTTTTGCTTTATCAACAGGAATTCTTTCTACAAACCTCGTAAATCAGAAAATCAAAATATCTTACAACCGCTTGATATTACACATATTGTGCTGTATTTCTTGTCGGGTTGAACGTTCGACGAGTTTTTGATTTCTTAACACACTGATTTTATAAGGTTTCTTTTTCAATAACCACCAATAGACCACCCAAACGTCCAAACGTCCAAAACCTGGCTATGCGCCTGATATTAAACCGTTCATTCCGGAATGGCTTAAAAGTTGGTCATTTTTAGTACCTTTTTAGGGTTGTTTGGGGAATGCATTTTGTCAATTTCTTGCAAGCTTTTATGTAATATAGTTGAAGATTGTAAAAAAACTTGTAACTATTCAGCGTGTTCA
>JAWSVG010000148.1:0-3269 GCA_033852035.1 Desulfocapsaceae bacterium
TCCCAAAGTAGAATTAATAAATACAAGTTCTCAGAAGGTAGACATTTGAGTTGGCTATGATAAGGGTTAGAGACAATTATTGGAGGTCGAAACGGAGACAACTACCACTCATATAATTAAGTTTCTAAAATATTGTCAGGTTACAACCGGTCTCAATCCATCGACTGCAACGATTACTGTTACGCAGTTTTAAGTAATACCCTTCATCCAAGTGACATATCCTCGTGATGGGTCATGCGATTGCGGCCAGTGTCTTTGGAACGGTACAAAGCTTTGTCGGCCTGATTTATAAAAAGGAGCATCTGGTCTTCAGATCGACTGTCCGCTGGTAAGAGAAAGCTATCTGACGCAAGCCCCATACTTACGGATATATCTCGATGGGCCCAGGTAGTGGTAGCAATGGCTTCCTGAAACATTTTGCCCATGCAAAGCGCCCCTTTTTTATCAGTGTTGGGGAGAATGACGGCAAACTCCTCACCACCATAGCGGGCGACAACATCCGTGTTCCTTGCCCTTTTGTTGAGAATATTGGCAAGCTGCTTCAAGATTTCGTCTCCAGCCGTGTGCCCAAAGGTATCGTTGTAACTCTTGAAGTAATCAACATCTATCATCAGAAGGGAAATCATGCAGCCGTTCCTGCTTGAGAGGCGGATCTGTAGATCCAGCTTGTCCTGAAAGGTTCTCCTGTTGCTGATACCCGTCAGGCCATCCAGAGCTGCCAACTTGGCAAGTTTTTTGTTGGTCTCATTAATTTTGTCGGCCTGCTCCTGGATCTTTTGTCGGGCTTCATTAATTTCGGTCAGGTCCATCATGACACCGGCAAGTCCGGCAGTTTTTCCTGCATGGTTAGCAAAGGTTGCTACACTGAACTGGAAATCCCTGATGACAGCATCGGCACATCGGACCTTGTCTTCATATTTTTCACTACCTCCGAGTTGAATCCGTTTCATGTCACGATCGTGGAGACTGGATATCTTTTCACCTGCAATGACATCGTCCAGATCAATCAAAGTCTTCCCTATGATTTCGTCATTTTCCACGCCGAGTATCAGTGATGAGAAAGCGGTATTGCAGCCAAGGTAAACGCCGTTACTATCCTTATAAAACACCGGGCTGGCGATAGTATTTCGAAAGGTCTCCAGCAATTCCATATGGCTTTCGAGTTTGTCTGCAACTTCAATACGTTCCGCCATTTCTTCTTCCAGGTCTCTGGTCCGTTCTTTTACCAGTTTCTCAAGCTCACGGTGATGCAGTTCAAGTCTCTCCATAAACTCATTGAAATACCCAGCCAATTTGCCAATCTCTTCCTTGGTATTCACCTCCATTCGCACAGTCAGGTCGCCATTCGCACCAAGATCAAGTTTTGCCATGAGATGTTTGAGTGGTTCGGTAATGAGCGAGCTAATCCAGAAAGCAAACAGCAAGGCAATCATTAGGGTGAGAAAGACAGTACTGAAAATAATGACCCTGATAGCCGTAACCGGTTGATAAAACTCGACAAGGTAACTTGAAGAGGCAATGATCCAGTCATATTCGGGAATATGGTTAAAGATAACAAGTTTATTCCGGGCAACCAGCTCATCAGGGTTTTTCCATGGATAGATAATACTTCCATTTTTCTGCTGACACAGTTCCTGAATAAACATTCGACCATTAGCATCGCTGGAATCAAAAATGTTAGTTCCTTCAAGTTTTGGGTGCAGAATCAAGTTGCCTTTGAGGTCGATGAGGTAGGAGTACCCGATTGCCCCAAAACGACGGCTGAGAACGCTATCGCGGAAATCGGCGACATTAATCAGGTCTTTGAATTCTTCCCGGTATGAAGAGACAGAAATTATCCAGTCCCATGGTTTAAAATAAACCATATAGAGAGCCTTAGAACGTTCATCCAGGTCGCTAGGGTTTTTCCACTCATATTCTAGATAGCCTTCTTTTGCTTTTATTTGCTGCTTGATAAAGCCAAAATTAGATATGTCTTTATTCTGCAGCGAAGGCTCTGGGTGGACCTTAATAACGCCAGTGCTGTTGACACAGTAAATATATCCGGTTCTTCCTATGGCCTGGGAAAGCAGAACAGCGACCGCCTGTGCTTTTGCCTCCTTCTCTGAGAGTCGACCGTTTGTCTGCTGTTTATAAAAGTAGGACGTGATGTCATAATTTTTTTCAGCAATGCCCCGCAGGCGGTTTTTTATTGATGCAGACGCGGTGGTCCTAATTGTATCCAGTATGAAACTAGAGGTGTTTTCAAGCTCACTGGTGATATTTGCCTCAATGATTTTTCTCACCCTGCCTTCCAGAAAAAAACCACTGCTGAGAGTTGTAGTGGCAATGACGATGATGAAGCAAAAGAAGATTTTATAACGAATGGGCAGGTTGAGTAAGTAATTTTTCATCAAATTGCCTTCTGAGGGTCAGGTCTGTCCGGAATGTTTGTTTGATGTTGAATCGAGCAACTCCTAGAGGTATCAATCAAGCCCGAATCTAAACTGTATCATACTTTTGGGATCAAAGGTGTAAATTTCGTTCCATTTATTATATCGGCAACATCCTCATATTCTGGCGAAACTACATTACGAGATTTATATTGGCAGGGAGAAGTAAGATTGTAATTTGAAAGCAAAACCTTCTTCCTGAAAGGGTAGAACCGGAGATTTTCCTAAAATTGTTCTAAAATGGAGCAACTGAAAGGTAGAGATTCCCAAAGAAAATCTTTTATCGACTATAGCTAGTTTCATTTGACTTCATACCATGCCTGTGCTTTACGTGTTTTTACCATATAATATTGCTACAGTATGTATCGGAAAAACAAAGTTTCTCTAAAATCACTGAGTAACGGTTAGGGGTGCTCAGAGGCAGAATTATATAGGATAAAAAACATTCCAAGCGTTCTTTTTNNTCTACGGTAGTGGCATGTACGTTATCAGGGGAATGCTGTTTGAAAGGATGCACTGATAGATTTTAATGGGTTGGGAAGGTGAGCTGAGACAAAAATCGTAACTCTTTGACAGATTGTACAAAGTAGAGGATCTTTGCCTTGAAATGTTTTCTGTCTTTCTCTCCAGTTTTTCGCTTTTTTTACTGTGAGTGGTGGTGCAAGAAGTTTATCCGTTATTTCTTTGAACTTGCTCTTTACTCGGCTTGCCAATAGGCCATAGTGTCGAATAACATTGAAATAATGTGGTGGAATGTGGCGGATCAGCTTCCGGATGAACTCGATGGTTTTCAAAGTGTAGAGGACCTTACTCCTATTATGCCTGTAATCCTTGAAC
>JAWSVG010000070.1:0-23961 GCA_033852035.1 Desulfocapsaceae bacterium
TTAGTACCTTACTCCATAAAAGCTGTCCCTCAGTTCAGCATCTCCTCGGAGTCTATCGCTTACCTGAGGGATGTAAAAAACAAGAAAATACGGATTTGATTTTAAATTATATGGTTATAAGCACTCACAAGGTACTTACTTACCGTTTATCGGTGTTAGCTTCCTCGGCCTTATTGAGCGGCTCCCAACAACTCCTTCTTCAGATCCTTGGTCACAGGTTTTTTGCCAAGCCATATCCGCAGAAGCGCATCGTTGAAATCCTTACCCTCGACAACGCCCTTCTCTGCCCCACCTACTGAGACCACAGTCCCCTTCTCCGGGACAAAATCGAGCATAATAACGTCATTTTTCTTCACATCTGTAAACAGACTGTTGAAATGATCGATCCTGTCCTTCATCTGGACAACAGCATCACCTTCGGTGTTGTTTTCGAATCCATCGATCCAGGCATCGACGAGCTTTTCCTTGCCAACCTTGTCATGGAGAAAGTGCATAACAATTCTCTTTTTTCCAGGCGCGGCTATCACCTCTTCCGCAACACTCGACGGGGTTTCAAGATACAGCTCAGCAATATAAATATCAAAAATAAACTTTGACCTGATCCCAACGCCATTGAGCTGTAGAATTGTATCACCCAGCTGCAGGGTTTCCTCGACCATGACTCCACTGATTTCTTTTGCATTTGCAGACAAACCACTCAGGACGAACAGACAACATAGAAATAAAACTCTCATGATGTAACTCCCTTTTATAATATTGAAACGTAACTGCTCACAGGGCACCGAATCTTTCCACGATCAGTCTGGCTTACGTATGACCAATACGCTATGTCAGTCTGCTTGCGTCAATATCCGGCACCCTGCAAGCAGTTACAAACACAGTGGTTTGGCAAAAAAAACAGCTTACGCTGTGAGTAGTTACGTTGAAAGAAGACAAAGTGACTATTGCGGACACCATAATCTATTTTATCGATTACGTAAACGTAACCTTAAAAACCAGAAAATTCAGCCTTTTTCTCGCGATCAGATGGTGAGCAAAACTTCGTCATTTTTCAGAAGCTCAGTTAGCGGCCCCCCCCAGTACTTCACTTCAACGTTCATACTTTCCAGCGCTTCTGTCGTTCCCAGTTGATCCGAGCAGGCCTTACAGGCGGTTACATGGACTCCTGCCTGTATTGCACGTTGCACCATTTCCCGAATACTCTCATTTTCACTTACGAGTTTTGCCGGCGCTCCCCAGATGACAAGCGTGACCCTCTCCCACCAGCCATGGACAAGAGAATTCACGGTGTACATAAACACCATTTTCTCAGCCGTTATGGGATTATCACTGGTCCAGAGAACATAGAGATGTTTTTTCTCACTCATTGGTCACCTCGTTGGAAGTTTTTTTTTGTTCTGGGCATAACCTTGTTAACAAGGTAAGCCTGCTACAAATATTGTGTTCCCTCACTCTCACATACAAAAAATAGAGAAAAACGTGATAACCATTAAATTCTACAACTATTAACAATTCACAGGAGGAGGAATTAAGACGAATTTTCCAACATGTTTTTTCTCAGTGAAAACGCGCTGCGCTTCCACAATGTGCTCAAGGGGAAAGACCTTTGCAAGCAGCGGTCGTATCTCCCCCTTCTCTATATAAGAAACCAGGTTTGGAAAAACAGGTTCGTCCCATGCAGTACAACCTATCATCGTCAAATCTTTCAGATAAAAATCGCGAATATCGAGTGTCACTAATGGACCGCCAATAGCACCTGAAGAGACGTACCGACCTCCTCTCTTCAGCACTTTTAACATCTCACCAAAAGTCTCCCCCGCCACGTTGTCAACAACGACGTCTATTGATTTCTCACCAAGGCTGGCGACAATGCCCTCTCCCCTGGCGATGACATTATCCGCACCTATAGATCGTACTTTGGCGATTTTTTCACTCCCAGCAATGGCAGTGACGACCGCCCTTCGGCGCTTTGCCAACTGCACAGCAGCGGAACCGACACCACCTGATGCTCCAGCAACCAAAACATGATCGCCTTCTACAACTCGTGCCCTATGGAGCATATTCTCAGCCGTGCCGTAGGCACAGGGAATTGTGCCGAGCTCGGCATCACTCCAGTCACAATCTATTGGAAAAACTTCTTCTTTTTTTATTTTCACAAATTGTGCGAACGCACCATCGAAATCTGAGGCCATCCACATATTTTCGAGTGATTTCCATCCAGAACTGCGAATACAAGATCGTACCAGTGCGCGCAGGCCTATACTCCTTTCGTCACCTCCAGGAGCAACAGCGACAATACGTCCGCAACAATCTGTGCCCTGAATAAATGGAAAAGGAGTAGCTTTATTCCAACCGCCATCCGCTTTAGTTTTCGCCTCTTCTTTTTCGCTATCAATAAGAGATTCTGTACCCGTTTTCACAGTAGACGAATACCATCCAAGGCGGGTGTTGATTTCAGTATTGTTTACCCCTGCGGCAAGGACTTGCAAAAGCACCTCACCTGATCCAAGTGTTGGCACAGGAACGTCTCGATATTCAAGCTTTTCGTATCCGCCGTTGCCAATCGTAACAATCGCCTTCATTATTGCACTACACCCATTGAGATCAAAACGATCGTTGGAACATGTCCCCTCCGATTTATTTACCATGGCGTCTCTGTCTCTAACTATGATTGAGTTTTTAGATAACGATAGCACACGTTAGGCTACCTTGACACCAGGATTGATATCAAAAGAAAGAAGAGTGAGCTTTCAATCGGAGGCCTGATGAGATCACCGGGGGGGCTCTTTTATTCCCCCTCCAGCAAGCGCTCGTTCTGTTTTTATAAACAGAGCAGCCAATAACTGATCAGCCGCCGCAATCTCTGTTGCCGATGAAAAACCCGAATCCAGCTCTCTGAGAATCTTCTCGTAGGAGGATGGCGGAATAGCCAGAGTTTTACGAAAAACATCTGCCCGGGGATATAAACCGTTTTCAAAAAAGAAGTTGCAGGGACCGGAGGAATCGTTCCGGCGATAAGGCCATTGTAACTTGAGTTCTGCGAATTCTCTTAAAGCATTCTTGGCTTCGATATTCTGCGTGTAATCACTCACCACGAGGTGCCGTCCAAGTCGGCATTCCACTTCCTTGAAATATGCGGTCACTAGGGCATGCTCCGTCACAATCAGTCCGAAAACATACCAGTCGTCAAGGCTCTGCAAAAGAATAGACTGATAGACAGGAGACAGTTTATGGGTGGTGGGGCAAAAATAGGTGCGGCATGCCTGCTCACCATACCAGCTCATAGAGCGATAGTCTACACCTCCATTTCCAGGTACCTCCGGATGGAGGAGACATCCAACGTGGCTTTTCTCACTACCGATTAGACCTAGAAAAGGACAGTGATGAAATCCAGGAAATGGCCGTTCAAGCCTATGCGAACCCCTCTGTTTTCTTTTAAATTCATAGATCCCATCTTCAGTCCTGGGGACTGATGTGAAATCCTCGGTTCGCCTTGACAGCAGATTCCCAAGTTGTTCCCTTGATATCTTCGGCAAATTATACAATCCGCAACAGGCCCCGCAGGATACTGTTTCACTCACCTGGCACAAGTACATATCGTGGTTAGTATCCATGCATGTTCACCTGACGCGCCTGCTCCACGCATCTACCCTGTTTTTTGGGGGAACAAACGTTCGTGGTAAGGTGCTTTAGAGCATCTTCCAAATCCCTTCAGCTGTTGCAATGAGCTGTTTGCCGCATCGTATCTCGCCACGCATGAAAACCAGGGAACGAGTTTTCCTGAGGACTTTGGCAGACCCCATAAGTACATTCCCCTCCCAGGAGGCGGAGATAAATTTGGTGTCGAAAGAAATTGTTGCAGATCGAGCGTGCTCACCCAGTGAACGATGTGCGGCTGTCCCCATCCCTGAATCCATCAGGCTCATGATGAAACCACCATGGGTAATACCACCAGGATTCAAATGAATCTTTTGTACTCTGGCTCTGAATTGATAATCGGTTTCAGAGATTGTTCTAAACTCTAAACCGCCGTTATGTTTCATAAAACCAACAACGCTTATTTGTTGAAATTCTTCATTCATATCTTGTTGTTTGTCACTGTTTGCAAATCATGAAAATCAAAAATAGCCTGCGAATGTAAGAGCCTGTAGATTTACTAGGTATTTTTCCCGAATAAAGCCGATATTGGGCAAAAAAACAGTAAATCAACGGGCTCAATTAAGGGTACTTTGAAAATAGTATCTAAGAGCGCTCATATAGGAGCTCTGCGACGTCTTTTAGAAAACCGTCAATCTGTATATCACCAACTAATTCTGGAATTTCTTTTAAAGGGAGGTTCTTGGCCTGTCCCTGCATTTTTTCTCTGCATTTCTGCTGAGCACTGTATTTTGCTTGCCAGAAAGGGTGCCCCTGGCAGAGTTCAACCGGCAATACTTTATTGAGAATATAGCCCTTTACCTCAATACCAAAATCATTAAATGAATCGGCGATATCAGAGGCCTGCTCAATAGGAAGGGGTTCTGGATTGGCAACAATCCAAGCACCGGTATCGGTTTGTAGAAGTTTGATAATCCGTTCCGTCAAAAAGCGCCACCTTTCGATGAGCGCCAGAGGATCAACATTGTTGAAGACTTTTTTCACCTTGAAATAGAGCTTATGCGCCTGGGTCAGGTGAGAATAGAACATCTGCTGAACAAAAAGTAGATTCAATGTAGTGACCGTAGGAGCCGTATCCCAAACAATAGTCTGGTAATCCCCAGATTCCGCCATGGTCAGGAGGTAGTCGAGCATAAACTCTTCATCGATACCTGGCGCACCTTCGATGTAATCGATAATCTCCCGACCCACAGGAAGAAAAGAGGACAAAACAGAGTAGATGTCCTCTGCAAACTTGTCCCGCCATAGTTTCAGGACCAGCTTACGGGTCAACTCAACGGCATCAAGGTTGGGAGCAACTGTATGGACTTTGCGGTCCAGCGGTCGAGTGAAAATTTCACTCAGAGAGCCTGAAGGGTCGGTTGAAATCAGTAGGGTTTTTCCAATTGTGGCATGCTGAAGCGCGGTTGCCACCGACATAGTTGTTTTACCAACCCCTCCTTTACCAGTAAACATTTCGATCTTTGTCATTCTGAGATACCACAAGTAAAGCTAACCCCGATAAACGGGAAATAAGTCGGGTTCAGTACCTTTTAAAGGTATTGAACCTAAATCTTACATATGCAAAGTAGAGAAAAGTCTTTGTTTTGAGAGAGGTATACCTGGGGAGACGAGATTTTTTTACTCTCCCAGGCACCTTCTTTATTATTCGGTCTAACACGTTACGTCTCGGTTCCCTGAGACCATTCCCGGTCAAGATATTAACACCATTCCTCATCTTTATCAGCTTGTTTCTCCCCAGATCTCACCTCTCTTTGCGGTTCTCGTTATGCACCTATCGCTGGATGGAACGAAATCAGCACTCTAATTCTGGTTATTTAAATTTTTCTGATTATAATCAGCTCTCACAACACCCTACTTAAACTACACTTTGGAATCGCAAAAGATATGGTAGACCGAATAGAACGAGTTATCTCAGAGGCGGGCAATTTTTTTGGTGTAGCCTGTGACACCACAGCCCTTGTTACAGAGGCGTGTAAAAGGCACGATGTAGGACCAACAGCCGCTGCGGCACTTGGCAGGGCCCTGACGGGAGCTGCTCTCATGGCAGCTCTACTCAAAGATGAACAGAGCGTCTTGCTAAAATTTGAAGGCAACGGGCCACTTCGAAAGATCTTGACAGAGGCCGGGTATAATGGGTGGGTCCGCGGCTATGTTGCAGAACCCCATGCTGACGTACCACTTAAAAACGGGTTCATTGATGTTGCAGGAGGCATCGGCAAAGCCGGCTTTCTCACCGTCACTAAAAAAATCACCAATAACACAGTGTATCCCGGCTCAATACAGCTCTATACGAGTGAGGTGGGTGAAGATCTGGCCTACTATCTTTCCCAGTCGGAGCAGACTCCTTCGGTGATTGCCTTGGCCATTCAGCTGGAAAGCAATGGTTCAATTAGTGCGGCAGGCGGTTTTTTAATCCAGTCTCTGCCTCCAGCCGACGAACCGCTATTATCACAACTCGAACAAAGAATTGCCACTATGCCAGCTCTCTCACAACTCCTGGTAGAAGGCAAGAGTCCTGCCAACATTCTCTCCATGCTGTTTAAGGAAATCCCCCATAAAACAATCGGCAGCAAAGAGCTCAGTTACTCCTGCAGCTGCAGTCATGCTAAGATGAAATCAGCTCTTTTTTCCCTCGGTGAAGACGACCTTCGACATCTACTGGAAAAAGAAAATGGTGCTGAAGTCCATTGCGAATTCTGCAGGCTTGCCTATACATTTGGACCGCAAGAGCTTAAAAAACTATTGGCGCTAAGCCAAAATAAATCAAATCAGGCCAAACCGGCACAATATATTTGACAGGCCAAGCAAACAAAGTAATAACATCCTGAAGCACGAAAGTATCTATAGCACATTCCTGAGCCTGGTGATTTAAAAACCTGCTCAAATCATAACCCTATTCATACTACTCGTCATGGCATCCGACCAAAAATACACTAAACGCGTGCACCTCCGATTTAAGATTCCTGAGAAGAAGGTCACTTATATGGCCAAGGGACAGCTTGGAAAAGCTGAGCTCGTAAATATTTCTGCCGGCGGTTGTTCGGTCAATAACAGCACCACAAACCTGAAGAAGGACGATTCTGTTCTAATAGTCATTGAAATTGTAGACTGCACCGCTCCATTAGAACTGAAAGCTCGGGTCACTCGGGCTAAAACCGGTCAGTTCTCAACAGAATTTACCGAAATCGATGATACCTTCATGACCACCCTTACCCGTCTTCTGATAAAGGAGAGCCGGAGTACGTCAGGGCAGTAATCTCCTTTCCCTTTATTCTTAAAAAACAAAAAAAAGTGCAGGGTAGTCACTCTGTGATAGCCCCTCTTCGTTATAGTCCATGTACATAACAATTACCTCCGGTAAACGGGAAGTAAGCCGGGATAAGTACCTTCACGAAATTCATTCATAAACAACAACAGATAAGCGAAGACTTCGGATAAGCGAAGACTTCGATTGAATTTCTAAGGTCTAAAGAGGAGCTGCCAATGAAAGAAAATACCGAAAGTATCAATCAGAATCTTTTCACCCATTTTCCGCCAATACAAGCAAACCACAACCTGACTCATCTCTTTTTTTCTAGCCTGAAAAAAAGATCCTGTCTGTTAAAGACCCACATCCTTAACAGCCTGACAACCCTGGGTATCGGTACAATATTACTATTGGCTATGTATCTCTTCATGGTTCAACTGGCTGAACACGGCTGGCAATAGTCGATCATTTTCATACTCAAAATATTGAAATAACCCGTCGAATGAACTAGTTTTCCCTCTCCGCAGTCAGATTCAGGTTTACTGACCATGCAAGATTTAGGTACCAAACATTTCCTACGGAGAATAAAATGCAAGATATTCGTGATAATGCCAGAAAGCTGATGTACACCTTCTGTAAAGTCTGCCCCATTTGTAATGGCAAGGCATGTGCTGGTCAAGTTCCTGGGATGGGAGGGCTCGGAAGCGGTTCTTCTTTTTGCAATAACGTGGAAGCGCTGAGTAAACTCCGTTTCAATATGCGTCTCATTCATGATGTCGTTGAACCTGATACTGCTGTGAATATTCTTGGTAAAAATCTCGCTCTACCCATTATTGCCGCACCTATTGGCGGAGTATCGTTCAACATGGGAGGCGGTGTCACAGAGGAAGAGTATATTCAGGCTATTATTAATGGCTGCAAGGCTCAATCGCTCATCGGCTGCACCGGTGATGGCGTACCTGAATTTATTTATCAGGCCGGATTTGATGCCATAAAAATGGCAAGTGGTCACGGTATCCCTTTCATCAAACCTTGGGAGGATGAAGAGCTTTTCAAAAAAATTGAGCTGGTTCAAACTACAGGTACTGACATCTTAGGCATGGACATCGATGCAGCCGGGCTCATCACCCTTAGAGAAATGGGTCGCCCGGTCTCTCCCAAGCCGTTAACAAAACTCACTGAAATTATAAAAAAATGTGGCCTGAAGTTTATCCTCAAGGGAGTCATGACACCTGACGAAGCCGAGTTAGCTGTTCAAGCCGGGGCGGACGCAATCGTCGTCTCCAACCATGGTGGCAGAGTACTTGACTCTGCTCCAGGTTCTGCTGAAGTTCTTGAGGAAATAGCCAGTGCAGTAGGCGGCCGGATCACCATACTGGCTGACGGCGGTGTCCGTACCGGCGGAGATGTCCTGAAACTGCTTGCCTTAGGCGCTAATGCCGTAATGATCGGCAGACCATTTTCGGTTGCTGCTGTGGGTGGACTGCAGGAGGGCGTAGAGGCCTACATAGATACTCTCAGGGCAGAGCTACAGCAGTCCATGGTACTCACCGGTACCGCCTCAGCAGCATCAGTAGAGAAAAAAATCCTTTTCTCTTAATTCTTATTCGATTCCAGACATTATTCCGGCACTCTGCAAGGCAGAGTGTATCGGAATAATGTCCTTTCCTTATTCTTCGCCTTTTCCACCCTTGTTTTTAACAGTCGATGCGGCCTTGGATGCGGCCAGACCGACAACGGCTGTCGTGCCAGCTTTTCTCACAACTTTTTTCTTCGCCTGGGACTTCTTTTCTCCTTTCTTTTCTCTATTTCCGACACCCTTTTTCACTTTACTGTCGGCCTCCATCATGGAAGATTCTCTGTTTTTTGGGCCATTCCCCTTCTTCTCTGCAGATGCAGACAAAAAAGTCGGTACAAAGAAAAAGGCTAAAAGAAGAACGAGAAAAAGAGATACAGCACGCAGTTGTACATTTTGAATTTTCATTTTTCCACCAGACTCCACTTCTTATTGAACGTCAGCTGCCCGATATGACCCCAACGCTTTTGAAAACCACTCTCCTACAAGCATTTCCTTACCATGGCAGCGTACAAAATACGGTTTTTTGGTCATACTGCTTTGAGAAGCAATGGTGCCAATGAAATCTTCGGCAGAGGTAACGCGGCCTTTTGCATAATCGTACTTTCTTGCCAAATGCTCACTCGCCTTATTCCCCTCATACTCCTTGCCATTTCGAATAAAAATGCAGTCACTGCCGGCAACAAAAGAAAGAAGGAATTCAATCTCGGGGTTATCGTCAGCTACTGCAGTATTTCCAGTTAACACCAAGAATACAACAAAAAATGATAAGAGAGTTTGCATATATTTTAAACCCAGCAGCCCTCAAGGGCGGTTTCTCCAAAGTATTATTGAGCGAGACGAAATCTCACTTCAATAGGATTGTGATCAGAGGAGGTCACCTTATGTGACACATGCTCAACCGGTTCTAGGCCGCGGTAAAAAACATGATCCACAGCACTCCCCCACATTAAGGTCCGATTCTCGCGCTCAAACGGAAGCAGGATCAGGCCGAGCTTATCAACGAGCAGATTAACTATCGCCGTGCGCTTTTCATTCCAGTTGTTGAAGTCTCCTACGACCAGCATCGGGCCGCTATGCTCTTGTAAAATATTTTGCAAGGCCGAGAACTGCTTCTTATATGCAATTGTGCCCAGGGTGATATTTATAGCATGAACATTGGCGACAAGAAGCTTTTCAGACACACCGTCAATTCCATACAGACTGACAATTGCGGTCTTGGGGAGCCCAATTACTGGTTCATCCTGACGCAGGCCGCAACTGTATAGAGGTTTTTGCTTCGAAGCTGTGAGCACCCCGGTCTCAACCCCTTTGTACTTAAATGCGCTGTTGTAGCTCCAGTATAGTCTATTGAGGCTTAGAAATTCCTCCATCTGCTCATTTCTTGAAGCCTCCTGAAGTACAATAAGGTCACTTTGGCTACTCAGGGTTATGAGATCATCCTGCCAGCCACTCACCTGTCCCTTGTAGGTATTCCAGTCAAAAATGCCTATACTCTGAGGATTAAGTCCTCCAGTACCAGGGTCTGAAACAAACTCAAAGGCCTTCGCCCTGCAGGTCCCCTCAGTCATCGACAACATCAGGTCACCTTTTGCTGCAACAAACTGTTCTGCTAGCGGCGTTCGACTACAGGCGTTAAGAAAAATTGTTACTATTGCCAACAGGCAAATCCAAAAAGGCCACAACTTTTGAGAAAACAGATTCAGCATTTCTTTTTACTTTCTCCCCCCGCCAGCACGCCCACCGCCACCAGCACGCCCACCTCCGCCGGTGGGACGACGGGACGTCTGTCTTTGCTGGGAACTTCTGTATTGCTGTGTTCGTTGGGCACCTCGATCTCTCGCCTGGTACTGCCTATTGAGTGAATTGTACTGCTGCTGCGGCCTTGCCTGAGCAGCACTTTTCTGCCTTACAGGTTGTTGCACAGGGGCCTGAACCGGCCGCTGCGTGACATTTTTTCTCTGTTCAGCCCTCCTGCCCTGCTGCTGCCAGTTGCCGTCAGTAGCACGCTTATAAACCTGACCCTTTCGATCAGCGTATAAGTTGTTTTTATAGTTTTGGCTGGCAACATTTCTTCGCTCCTGTACTGCGTCTCTTCGCTGAGGAGAATGTACCCCCGGACGACTCTGGGTCCTATATACATTCGCATTGCGATAGGCTGCTCGAGTGCCTGCGCGATAACCGGCGTGGGTACCATGGACGTATCCACGACTGTACCCCCTGTAGAAGCCACGGTTGTAGCCGTGATGATAGCCATGACGATACCCGCGTTGATGGCTGTACCTATGGCTGCGGTAGCCAATTCCAAAGGTGAAGTGGCCTGTGCTGTAGCCAATGCCATAACTCCAGCCTCCCCATGGGGAATACCTGACGGCAAAGTTCCAGGTCCCCACGCGGGGATAGTAATAATGGCGATACCATGGCCGGTAGTAATATCCCGTTCCGTAAACAATTGTAGAGTGATAGATGTATGTTCCGGTATAACCGGGCAGATAACCTACGTATACAACTTCCGGCTGTACATCATAAATGTAGACATATTTAACGTTATAGACCGGTGAACCAGGCGGGATCAAATCCACCTCATCCGGTCGATCAGTCGCCAATGCCCACGGACCTTGCGGAGCACTCGCCACATACCAGACGGCATCGACACAGGCATAATAATTGTTCGCTGAAAGCAACACCTGTTGATTGGAGTTCACTGCATATTGCAAATCAGTACCTGGTATCTTTTTAAACTCAGGTTCACCGTCATATTGCACATCAACAGAAGGGCTTTTGCGATCAACTTTGGCAGTCTGAGGTATATAAGCATCGAGTACTGCTTCCTGCGCCTCAGCTGTCCCGGAAACAGCATAAAGAGCACCACCAATCGCCGAATCAACAGTGATTTTTTTAAAATCAACTGGAAGTTTATCAGAAGCAATATATTGCCATTTTCCTTCCATACTTTTACTGCTAAACCACCTGCCTGACAGCAAAACATAGAACAACGAGCCGTCACGAATAATAACGCTTTCACTATTGCTGACATAACTGAGGGCTGTATCCGGAATCTTCTCAAAGACAGGTTTACCCTCAGTAAAGAGCAATTCTGTAGGCTGAGTCGCAACAACAATTTCCGGGACAGCACCTTCAATGACATCACTGCCGAGAGGTGCATCTATCTCTTCTTTTTTCGGTTCATTTCTGGCGATATGTTCCGGCACTGATTTGGTAAACTCCCAGGGACCGGTTATATCTTTTGCTGTAAACCAGCCGTTCTCTGCACCATAGAGGTAGTAGCGAGGCAAAGACTCATCCAAAACGATGAAAAAGGAGGTATTAATAACCTGTTTAAGTTGAGAATTCTCTACCTCGGTCAGCTTCGGCTCCCCATCAATGGACACGAGAACGGAAGGAGTTTCTCTGTAGACGATGATCGGTGGAGCGGTAGAGATCTCCTGGGAAGCCAGTTGCTCTTTCTCAGCCAGTTTAAGCATAGGAATGATTCGATCAATTGAGAGGCTCAGGTCCCAGTCTTTCGCAGCATCTTCTATTATACTTGCCAGCTGTGCCTCACTTGTCGGCGTGGAATCGGTAAATCGCACCCGTGGTACACGAAGGTTTTTTGGGTGCGCCATTCGCTCTACCTTGTCAATTTCCATAGCAGAAACCATCCAAATGGTACCATAAACTGGTTCTTCCGCCCCTGTAAGCTTTATAGAAACAGCCGCCCTGCTGCTCAGATTATCAGACTCAAAAGTTTCGACCTGAGGGAGATAAATTATAACCGTACCCTTTGATGTAGTTATCTCCCGGGGCCAGTCATCAGCAGCAAAAAGGTGTGGTGAAAAGAGGATGGTTGCAAAAAGGATCAAAATCAACACCCGATACAGTCGTAACCACTTCGATACCCTCGTTCTTTCCATATCCGGTTCTCCACAAAATAAAAAACACAGTAAACAGCGACACTCCTAACAAATTTCCATCAATCCATGACTTAAGGTCATAACACTAGACATTCTTTTAGCAAGAGCAATGCCAATTGTCGTAACGTCTTGACTGTCCTGGAACCTCAAATTACATCCTGCCAGACCTGCTCCTTTTGTGTCCTCCTGTTGAATACACTTAATCCTTGTGGTGTGCATGTTATATTTATTGCTACCTAAATCGTGCATACGCAAAATTCGAAAATAATTTATTATTGCAATAAAAACGTATTAGATTCAAAGTAGACATTTTGCAAACTCACATTTCCATGACCAATAATTTTCGCTATTGCTACTTTTCGGGATCGGCAATTTTACCGAATCTGCTTTGTTACCGAAGCTTTGAAGTATATTAATACGTCTGCAGCTCCGGTGTCGCGCACCTCCGGAAAACTTGCCAATTGCAAAATTTAGGTACCAATTCTACAAATGATAACTATTATTAAATGGTTATTTATTTTATCATATTGTACGTTTGCCTGAATGAGTTCTTATTAATAGATGGCCTTACGTATGTATGAGCCCGTTTATTTACTATTTTTTTGCCCAATATCGGCGTTATTCGAAAAAAACACTTAGTAAATCAACAGACTCATGTATTCTTACTGATTTCTGCCCAGCAAGGAGAGAAAAAATGGCTGACAAAGCGACCCTGAACATAGAAGGAAAGAGTTACGAACTTGATGTAACTGTGGGTGCGGAAAATGAAAAGTGTTTTGATATTCAAAAGCTCCGGTCTGACACCGGCTACATCACCATGGACCCAGGATTCGGTAATACCGGATCCTGCTACTCATCAATAACCTACGTCGATGGTGCCAAAGGTATTCTCAGATACCGTGGTTATCCCATTGAGGAGCTTGCTGAAAAATCTTTCTTTATCGAGACGGCCTACCTTATTCTTTACGGTGAGCTACCAAGTAAGCTTCAACTTGAAAACTTTTCTGACCGCATAGCAGAGCACGCAACTCTCCATACGAATCTTGAACATCATTTTTCCGGTTTTCCCAAATCAGCACCTCCCATGGCAATTCTCTCGGCCATGCTCAACCTGGTGTCCTGTTTTCATCCGGAGGTTCTTGAGGTGCCAACCACCGGCGCTGAGTTTGATCGCACAGCCGCTCTACTTCTTTCAAAGGTTCGAACCATTGCAGCCTTTGCCTACCGAATGGCAGCTGGCAAACCGATCAACCACCCGAACCCTCGCCTCACCTACTGTGGGAACTTCCTGCATATGATGTTTTCCGATCCATACAACGAATATGAAGTCACGCCAATCATCGACAAAGCACTCAACCTCTTCCTGGTCCTCCATGCTGACCACGAACAGAACTGCTCTACATCCACTGTCCGTGTTGTCGGCAGTTCCAGAGCAAATCTTTTCAGTTCTGTCGCTGCCGGAGTCTGTGCTCTATGGGGACCACTCCATGGTGGTGCCAACACGGCCGTGATCACCATGCTCGATGATATCCAAAAATCTGGACGGCCTCTCAACTATTATCTGGACAAAGCAAAAGACAAAAACGATCCATTCCGGTTGATGGGCTTTGGCCACAGGGTCTACAAAAACTTTGACCCGCGATCACTTATACTCAAGCAACGCGTCCATGATGTTCTCCAGGCCCTCGATGTAAAAGACAACCTGCTGGATATAGCTCTGGAGCTGGAAGAGGCTACACTTAAAGATGATTACTTCGTCTCGAGAAACCTCTATCCAAACGTAGATTTTTACAGTGGCATTCTTCTCAGGGCCATCGGTATCCCTCTCAATATGTACACCGTTATGTTTGCCATAGGCAGAATGCCGGGCTGGATTGCCAACTGGAAAGAACTACACGACCACAAGATACGAATATCCAGACCACGCCAGATCTACACAGGTGAGACAACCCGCAGCTATATCCCCAGGTCTCAGCGGAGTTAACCCTCTTCGTTTTTTTGCCCTGCACGTAGTCCTGCCCTCGCCGGCAGGACTACATCCCTACCTCCATTTACTCCTTGTAAAGAACATTCAGCGTGGTATTCTGAACGGCCTTTAGAGTTTCATTGTAAAAAGTTACTTATATCGAGGATACTTATGGACATTATCAATTGGAAAGATGAATACAGTGTGGGTGTTGCTAAAATGGACGAACAACATAAAAAATTGATCGCCATGATTAACCGACTCATCGCTGATCAAAACAGCCTCACTGATCCGAAGACAATAGCAGATCTCCTCACCGAAATGACCGATTACGCCCAGGTCCATTTCCGGGCTGAAGAATATCTCATGGCTGAATACGGCTATGAGCACAAGTCTCAACATGAAAAACAGCACCAGGCATTTATGGACGAAAACATGGCCTACTGCGCAGCTTCGAATATCGGCCCTAATATTCTCTCTGTAGCCCTGCTGGATTACTTAAAGACCTGGCTGGTGGACCATATTCTTCAGGAAGATATGCAGTATAAGACTTTTTTCCAACACAAAGGACTGAGCTGAAAGCAACATGAACAATTCTCTCCCCCTCTCCTTAGAAAACCATACCAAAGACATCCAGAAAATTGTCGCAATAACATACTGGTACGAAAGACTTGAAAGGTTTGATGGTTATGGCAACAGAGCCACTATGGTGAGGGGAAAACTCATCTAACAAATTGAAGCATTCACACCCAGGCCAGTTCCACTGCGCCGAAATCACAATAGGTTCTTTTACAAATCGCTTTTTAACGCTACAATAAAAAATAGAAAGAACAGTGGCAAACCATGTATTCTCTGTGAGAGGCTTTTTTTCGTTTGCTTGAGAAAATTGGCAGTCCAGCTCTCTTTGTGAGAGACAACATAGAGAGCTTGCTTTTTCCATGGAAACTTCCCCCCCTGAGGCAAAATAATGTCCGGTAAAACCGTTTCTCTTTTTATTCAATGTCTTGTTGACACCATGTTTCCTGAGACCGGAACAGCAATGATGACAGTATTTGACCGCCTTGGCATCCCCTATGACTATCCCACAGGACAAACCTGCTGCGGCCAACCGGCTTTCAACAGTGGGTATCACCACGATGCTGCCGGGGCAGCCAGACATTTCATTGATGTTTTTGAAGATGCTGAAGTCATAGTCTGCCCTTCCGGGTCCTGTGTACATATGGTCCGCCACCACTATCCTGAGCTCTTCAAAAAAGAACCAGAGATGCACAGCCGTGCTGTAGCTGTTGGAGAGAAAACCTATGAATTTACCCAGTACCTGGTAGATGAGCTCGGTTTTACCGATCTCCAGGCTGAATTTTCTGGTTCTGTAACCTATCATGATTCCTGCCATTTACATCGTGGTCTCGGTATCTTTTCCCAGCCACGCACTCTCCTGAACAATGTCCGAGGTCTTGAGTTTATCGAAATGACTGACAGTGATACCTGCTGCGGGTTCGGTGGGACATTCAGTATCAACTATCCAGAAATCAGTACCGCGATGGTGGATGAAAAAATCGAGAATATCCTCGCCTCCAAAGCAGAGGTTGTCACCGGCTGTGACATCAGCTGTCTGATGAATATCTCAGGGCGGCTGTCAAGACGAAAAGAAAAGATCAAAGTACTCCATATTGCAGAGATTTTAGCAGCTACAGGGCGAGGTGACAGATGAGTACAAACAAGCACTCCAGCTACAGGGAAGAAGCTCAAAAAGGTATTGATTCAGCACGGCTGCAGTCCAACCTGAGTAATCTGCAGAACCGCTTTGGTAAAGGCGTTATGCGATACTGGGAAGAGATGGAAGACAAGGGGATGCGCAGCCGGGTGAAGAACGCTCGTATGCGTACCTTCGAACACCTTGATACCATACTTACAGAGCTGGCCAAAAATGTAAGAGCTCGAGGTGGACAGGTATATTTCGCTGAGACTGCTCAGGACGCAATCGACTACACACTCAGCGTTGCCAGAAAACAAAAGGTTACAAAAGTCGTCAAAGGAAAGTCAATGACCTCCATGGAACTTGACATTGACCCCGCTCTTGAAAAAGAAGGCATCGAAGTTGTAGAGACTGATCTTGGGGAGTATATCGTCCAGCTCGCAGGCAGCACTCCCTCACATATCATTGCACCATGCATCCATATGGACCGAAAGCAGATAGGGGAACTTTTTGCAGACAAACTTGACATCGATTATACGGATGACCCACCGACACTCACACTGGCTGCCCGTAAGGCTCTGCGGGAAAAACTGCTCAGCGCTGACATGGGCATCACCGGGTGCAACCTGGCCTGTGCGGAAACGGGACATGTAAGCCTGGTCTCCAATGAGGGCAACATCCGCATGGCAACGACAATGCCAAAGGTGCATGTTGCACTTATGGGCCTGGAGCGGGTGGTGGCAACACTTGATGAGCACAGAGAGGCTCTGCAGCTACTGACCCGCGCCGCCGCCATGCAGAAGCTCTCCACCTATGTCAGCTTTTCCGGCGGCCCCAGCAAGAAAGATGACCCGGATGGGCCTGAAGAATTTCACCTTGTCATAATAGACAATGGACGCTCAAAAATCCTGGCTGACCCTGAGTTCCGCGAGGTACTTGCCTGTATACGCTGCGGAGCATGCCTCAACATCTGCCCGGTCTATGGTAAAATTGGCGGCCATGCCTACAACTACCCATACTGCGGCCCCATTGGTGCTGTGCTCACTCCACTTTTGGACGGCGTGAATAAACATGCCGACCTCTGCAAGGGTGAAACGCTCTGCGGAGCATGTAAAGATATCTGTCCGGTGAACAACGACCTGCCGCGTATGCTGTCGGGGCTCCGTCAAAAACTTGCCTACGGCAGTGACAGATGGAATGTCAAACAACATAACCTCACTGAAGGCTACATATATCGTCTATGGCGGACTATCACCTCCAACAGTTTTTTATACAGAACAGGTGTCAGGCTCGGCCGTTTAATACAGCGCCCCTTTATTGGCAACAATAAACTGATAGAAAAAATGCCGTCCATCGGGGGGGCCTGGACCAAAGATCGAGACTTACCGCCCATAGCCCCAAAAACTTTTGCAGAGATTTGGCGTAAAAAACAGCGTCTAAAGCCTACACCAGCTGCACCAGCGTCCAGGGAGGAAAAATGATGCCTAATCAGAATAAATTTATTGAGAATATTCGCACAGCCCTCGGCAAAGGTTCGACTCCCGCATTCAGCGATCTTTACGGCGGACACAGGGCCAAGGATGCGGTGCAGGCCCTCCGAAAAAAAACGACAGAAAATCAAATTCAGCTCGTAGAAACCTTTCAGCAAAACGCCAAGGAACTGAACCTGCATACCCATGTCGTCGCCTCTCTTAGTGGGGCAGAAAAAGTAATAGTTGAAATTATTCGCTCGAAGACTCCTGAGTTCAGCCATCAGAAACATGTCGTCTGTCATGACCATCCAGATATTGCTGGCCTCGAACTGTGGAAAAGGTTCAACCGGGAATCGGTCACAGTACACACCACTTTTCACCCGGACAGCCAGGCCAGAGAGAAGACTCTCGCCTCATTTGTCGGCATTACAGCAGCCGATTTCGGCATTGCTGAGTCTGCAACCATAGTACAGCTCACCAGGCAGGGACGGCCACGCTCGACTTCTCTGGTGCCTTCAATTCATATTGCCATCCTCAGACGGGAAAATCTGGTTGCAAACCTCAATGAGGCTTATGCATTGTTGCAGGAAAGTAAAAATTTGGATAGCTTTGTCTTCATCTCAGGTCCATCCAAAACAGCCGATATAGAAGCCCACCTGGTTCACGGAGCTCATGGACCATATGAAATGCATGTTATTTTGATCTCAGAACCGTTTTTGTTTCCTGTCGATGAAGAAATTCAAGAGGCAAATTCGAAAACCAGCGAAGGAATAGAACAAGAATAAACTCCACCAATCCAAGGCCAATGAAACAAGCACTTGTCAGCAAGACGACCCTTCTTTGCCTGGTCATTCTGATTTCAGGTCTCTTTCTCACAATGATCCATCAGTTTTTGATGGCCATATTCATGGCTGGTCTTTTTACAGCCATGGTAAGCCCGGTCCACCACTGGCTTGAGCGTAAACTTGGGGACAGGGAACTGCTGGCCTCACTACTCACCGTATTAGGTATTGTGCTCCTTGTTCTCATACCAATAGCAATACTCATCACCGTCGTGGTCAGTCAGGCAATCAGCGTTGGCCAGTCTGTGACTCCATGGGTTCAGGGTTTTATTGACTCACCTACCACCGTAACAGTCTACCTTGAAAAGATCCCCTACTATGAACAGATCCTGCCCTATCGGGATATAATAATTCAGAAAGCTGGACAACTTGTCGGCACCCTCTCCTCTTTCCTGATAGACTCTTTGTCATCTTTCACCAAACTGACGATTAACGCCATTTTCTCTTCTATAATAATGCTCTACGTGATGTTCTATTTCCTTAGTATGGGCAGTATACTTTTGGAGAGAATCCTTTTCTTCCTCCCCCTGGCGGACAATGATGAACAAAAACTACTGGCCCGTTTTACCTCTGTAGCCAGAGCCACTATTAAGGGCACACTTATCATAGGCATCATGCAGGGAACGATCTGCGGCCTGGCTTTCGCTCTGGCAGGAATCGAAGGTCCGGTTTTCTGGGGTTCACTTATGGCGGTCATGTCCATTGTTCCAGCCTTCGGAACAGCGATTATCTGGGGTCCGGCTCTTATCGTTCTTGCCCTGACAGGAGATTTTGTAGGCGTGATTATTCTCGCGGTGATCTGCGGTGCAGTTGCAGGAAACCTTGACAACATCGCCCGCCCGCGGCTGGTTGGTAAAGATACGGAAATGCATGATCTTTATGTTCTTTTCGGGACATTAGGCGGTATCTCAATGTTTGGGCTATTAGGCATTATTATCGGCCCAATTGTTTCGGCTCTTTTTATCACAATCTGGGAGATCTACGGAGAGGCATTCAAGGACTATTTGCCAAATGTCGAGGTCGTTTTGAAAAAAGGAAGGGAGAGTTCGCCTCGCACAAACGACAGTACAGAGGATAACCACGAAATTGAAACAAAATAATGAGTCTATATCATAGAAAGTACGGGAGTACGCATTGGTCTCACGAGATGCTTTTACTCTTTGGTTCTGTCCCTTTTAACACATGACCAGTAGGTATCAATTTCTGCCTGCATCTCTTTAATCAGATACTCATTTTCCGTCCTGAAGAGATGAGAAAAGCGTCCCTGCTTCTCTAAATAGTCGACGACTGGCAGCCGTTTTCCCTGGACAGCAGTATGCTGCACCTTTCCTTCATAATATTCTTTGAGCGGGAAAACTCCAGTACGGACAGCAAGTTTGCCAATGTTAATCGCCTCCTGAGGAGCAAACTGCCATCCTGTTGGGCAGGGAGCAAAGGCTATAATCATCCTTGGCCCTGACAATGATTTTGCTTTCTCAATCTTTCGCGCCAGATCGAGGGGCTCAGCCCCGCAGACTGTCGCCAGGTACGTCGGGCTGTTCGCCTTCCAGATGTTGAACAGGTTCTTTTTGTCACCGCAGTACCCCTGCCCCCCTTTACTTGTTGTGGTTCGTGCACCATGGGGTGTGGCAGCAGAAAACTGCTGGCCGGTATTGCCGTATCCCTCATTATCATAACAGATATACAAAAAATCGAGTCCGCGGTCTATGGTCCCGGAAGTGGCTGAGAGCCCCATACCATTTGCACTGCCATCTCCGGTGAGGACAACAACCTGAAGGTCATCTTCGCCTTGCAGCCTCTTTTTGCTCAGGCGTCGATTGAGCGCATCCCGAACACCCTGTGCTCCCGCCGGTGCCGAGGCCATAGCAGTAAAAAGCCAGGAGCCGGAAAACGGTGTGAATGGGTAAATTGACAAAAGAGACATACAGCCTGCCGCATTCACAGTAACCGTGTTTGTACCGAGAATATCATATATTGCGTGTATTGCCTGCAAGCCGCCGCAACCTGCACACATAGAGGTTCCCCCACTCAGTACGCGGTTATGAGGCAGGTTTCTTGGCCGCTTATATACGCTCTCTTTTGTCTGCATTAAAACCTCCCCCCATATTGTGTACCTCCGGCAATACCCTGAAGTTTCCTCATACCGGCGAGTTCCTTAGCCGTATAAAGAAGCCTCATTTCAGGCACCACACCAGTACGACACGCCCGGCGCAGTTCAGCCGCAATTTCAAAAAACTCTTCTGATGAAATATCCCTCCCGCCCAGCCCACCTATATAGCTGGTGAGAAGGGGCTGAGACTGCACTGTACCGTAAAGTGAAGCCGCTACTTCTGTATAGAGCACCCCGCCGCGACCAAAAGAAATATTCTGATCAATAACAGCAATGCCCTTCTTCCCCTTAGATAGCTGTACCAGTCTTTCAGCAGGAAAAGGACGAAACAATCGTAGCCGGAGCAGCCCCACTTTGTGGCCTGCCTCCCGCAATTGATCCACCGCCTCTTTGGCTTTGGTTGCAAAGGACCCTATCATGACAAAGAGGAAATCCGCATCTTCTGAACGATAGGCTTCAATTGACTCGTATGACCGTCCAAAAAGAGTTTCAAACTCAGCAGCAACCTCATCGTATACGTTCAGTGCCTTTTCTGCTGCACGGTGCAATTCATAACGGAAATACGAATAGGATTCACCACCAAGAACAGCAACAGCTGTGCTTATCGGGGCATTTGCTGAAAAGAACATACTACCCGGATCATATTCACCGACATACTTTCCGCTCAGCTCATGATCAGGAATGACCACCGGTTCTCTGGTATAACTGAGGTAGAACCCATCCATATTGACAATAACCGGCAGCCGCACCCGAAGATCTTCCGCCAGTCGGAAGGCTAAGAGGACCGAGTCAAGAACCTCCTGGCAGGTAGCACAATGGATCTGTAGAAAACCGCTGTCCCTTGCGGCCAAAACATCGTTATGATCAGGCTCAAGGGTAATCGGGGCCCCTACTCCCCTCGACACATTGACAAGGACTAAAGGCGCCCGCCACCCCGCAATAGCATACAACATTTCCATGCCATAAAGCAGGCCCTGGCTTGATGTTGCAGAAAAAACCCGGACACCGGCCACTGCGGCGGCACCTGCGGCAGTCAGCATGGAATGCTCTGACTCAAGTGTAACCATGGTGGCATCCAGCACCTTTGTATCAACCCACTCTGCCACAGTCTCGATGAGTTCGGTCTGCGGCGAAATTGGAAAAGCAGGCAGATAGTCAATGTTTGCAAGTCTCGCCCCCCAGGCTGCGGAAACATTTCCGGTAAGCATCTTCCTCATCATGATATCACCGCCTCTTTCTCATCCACCTGAGAAATTGCCCGCGCAGGACATTGCACCATACAGACCATGCACCCCTTACAGTGGTCGTATTGGATCTGCGGTTTGTGATCAATAACCTCAATCGCACTGTCAGGACAAAATGTAGAACAGACCCACCAGCAGCCTTTGCATTTGGCCGTGTCTATTTGAGGACGGACCAGTCTCCAGGTACCGGTTTGTGCCAGGGCGCTTGTGCCACTGCCATGAATTGCCGGGGCTGAGATATGTGAACCATCAGAAGGAACAATAACCCATTCCGGCCTCTGATAATCGTCCGCAGAACGAGATTTTCCCTCAACAACAAGGCCCTGATGAAGAGCCATTGCATCGTATGCTGCTAACGCCCTGGTGCGGTTTTCCGCGAGTATCGCCAAAGAGAATTGTTTCAGCTCCGTTTCTATTGCCTCTTCAAGATGCTGACGTTCGACGAGGCCGGTCAGTGCTGCAGCAGCCCCTGCACAAATTGTTCCGAAAAACTTCTGCCCTTCAGAGCCTGTCAAATCTTTTCCAATAACATCCATAGAAAGAACAGGGCTTACGAGCATCAGTCTCTGCTGCCAGACAACTGAGTCTTCCCGGCTGGCGATAAAGAGAACTGTGTGTTCCTCAACTCCCACCAGGACTCCAGCTTGGGGAAGAGCAACGAGGCTTTCATCAGCGACGACAACAAGATCAGGAGAGGTAATGATCCCTCGTTCATTTATAATTTTTGTATCTGCCCGGACATAGGCAAAGATCGGAGCGCCACGACGTTCGGCGCCAAACCTAGGAGCATCCTGAACCTCAAAATCAGCAAGAAACAGGGCTGTTCCAAGAATGTGGCTGGCCATCTTCATTCCCTGACCGCCTCTTCCATGAAATCTGATTCTATACATACTCACCTCCTGTTGCAGGGGTTGTACTATAGCTCTATCTCCATTTTATCATCAGATGGTCGAAAATCCAAAAAACCAAGGGATGTTTTTCCTCGAGAAAATAGATCATCGCTTTTGAGAGGAAGACTTTTTTACAAAACAGCCGATCAATTCCCTACCCAAATGTATTCAAATACGATATGAACCATATGTCGGTTACCTGATTCATTTATCCTTTTCTACCTACAACAGACAATGCCTTATCTTCTTCTCATCCTGACAACACTATTCTGGTCTGGCAACTTTGTTATCAGTCGCGGCATGAATGCGGAAATACCTCCCCTTACCCTCTCTTTCTGGCGGTGGGCAATAGCCTTTTGCATTCTCAGCCTTTTTGCGGTGAAGCATCTCATCGCCCAGAAAGAACTCGCACTGCAGAATAAGAAATACATTATCATGCAGGGGGTTTTAGGTGTGGCAGGTTTTAACAGTTTTATTTACATGGCTCTACAAACCACGACAGCTATTAACGCCGTGCTCATCAACTCCTTTATTCCGGTACTGATTGTGGTCTTCTCGTGGGGCCTGTATAATGACCGACTCAGCCTGAGACAATCCCTGGGTGTAGGTGTTTCTCTCTGCGGGGTGCTCCTCATTATTACCCAGGGACATCTGGCAAGCCTTTTCGAGCTGGAGTTTAACAAAGGGGATGTCCTGGTGCTTATAGCCACCTGCTTCTGGGCTCTCTATTCTGCCAACCTGAAGAAATACCCGACAGGACTTCACCCGCTGGCCTACCAGTCCGGCATAGTCCTAGTTGGTTTGACCGTCCTCTTCCCGTTCTATCTCTATGAGCTGTCCAGGGGACAATATATAACCGTTTCCAGCGGATCATTGCTCACAATATTGTATGTTGCAATGTTCGCTTCCGTCCTGGCATTTATCTTTTGGAACCGGGCCGTTCGTGCTCTAGGTGCCAATATCGCTGGTCCTTTTATCCACCTCATGCCTGTTTTCAGTACCATTCTTGCCGTTATTTTTCTGGGAGAAACCTTGACTGCAACCCACCTACAAGCCATTTGCCTTATTTTTAGCGGAATCTTGATGACCACATTTCGGGTGAAAAAAAGTCGCTGAAGCAGAGAACGGGAGAAGACGAACAACTGAAAACAATCGGGGTCTGTCCCCTATTGTGCTAATCGGGGTCTGTCCCCTATTGTGCTATTGTGTCCATTGCTCTCCGCCAAGGATTGTCGATATGTTTAAGTTCAACCGGTTGAAAATGGTATCGGGAAAATGTTGACACAATTGTTACTGATTTGTAGTGTTAGATCATACGAAGCTTACCGGGTTAAAGTAACGTTG
>JAWSVG010000010.1:0-112487 GCA_033852035.1 Desulfocapsaceae bacterium
CGTTCTGGTTGGGGCTTTTTTTGTCTATCACCTTGTTGGTATAATTGGTAAAACTACGTTACAGTAAAGATACCAATGCATTCTTAAGCGGGCAAACTATAACTACGTGGATCTGGATCTTTATCTTTTCCATCTATTCAAGCTGCTCAGTACCGCTTTTATTGAGGCAATAATGATATCAGTATCCGTTCCGGTGCCCCAGTTCAGTGAACCATTAGGTGCTTTGATTTCGATATATGCAGCCGCTTGAGCACTGGAGCCACCATTCATGGCATGTTCATGATAGGCTGTTAATCTGAAATCACCTGTTACCTCTTTTTTCAAAGCAGAACAAAACGCATCCAACGGTCCATTACCAATAGCAGAGATGGTACGTTCTTCTCCATTAACCATAAGTGTGGCTTCTATATCTGCGCGTGATTCCACCGAACCGGTGTTAATGTGCCTCTTAACAACATTGAATGCCTGCAGAGCATACGGAGCATTTATTTTAAGGTATTCCTTTTCAAAAGCGCTGAATATTTCCTCATGCTGCAGTTCTCTGCCTTCGACTTCGGTTACCTTCTGTATAATCTTTCCAAATTCAGGATGCATAGCCTTCGGCATTTTAAAGCCAAAATCTTTTTCCATTACATAGGCTATGCCGCCTTTACCTGACTGGCTGTTAATCCTAATAATTGATTCATAGCTGCGACCAACATCTGTTGGATCAATTGCCAAATACGGCACTTCCCATAATGCACTTCCAGCCTCTTCGTAGGCATGCATACCTTTGTTTATTGCATCCTGATGAGAACCGGAAAAGGCAGTATACACCAATTCTCCAGCATATGGATGACGAGGATGTACAGGCAGCTTGCAGACACGTTCATACACATCAACTATGCGGTCCATGTCCTCGACTTGTAGTTGAGGATTCACACCCTGAGTGAACATATTAAGAGCGAGGGTTACGATATCTACATTACCTGTTCGCTCCCCATTTCCAAAGAGTGTACCTTCCACCCTTTCCCCGCCTGCCATCATTGCCATCTCTGTTGCCGCCACTGCACACCCACGGTCGTTATGAGCGTGAATACTTATGATTGCTGACTCCCTGTTTGCCATATTAGCACAAAACCACTCAATCTGGTCGGCATAGATATTGGGAGAGGACAACTCGACAGTTGCTGGCAGGTTGATAATAACCTTATTCTCAGGAGTTGGTTCTAATACTTCCATAACTGCTTCGCACACCTCAAGGGCGTATTCAAGTTCAGTACCTGTAAAACTCTCAGGAGAGTACTCATAACGAAATACAGTGTCTGGATATTTTTTTTCTTCTACCTTCAAAAGTTCAGCGCCATGTACCGCCAAGGCAATAACCTCCTTCCTGCTCATCTTAAAGACTGTTTTCCGCTGCAGGGTGGATGTCGAGTTATACAAATGAATTATAGCCTCTTGAGCACCTTTAACCGATTCAAACGTTTTCTTGATTAACGGCTCTCGTGCCTGAGTCAGTACCTGTATTGTAACCCCATCCGGTATCAGGTCCTGATCAATTAACACTCGAGCAAAGTCGAATTCAACCTGAGATGCAGATGGGAAACCGACCTCAATCTCTTTAAAACCCATATCTGTCAGCAGGCGAAACATCTCCAGTTTTTTTTCTAGACTCATTGGTTGAATCAGCGCCTGATTCCCATCTCTCAGATCTACGCTGCACCAGGTCGGAGGGTTTGTAATCATATTATCAGGCCATTGTCTTGTTGACAGACCAACAACCGGATAGGGACGATATTTTTCAACTAATTCGGATTTCATACTTTCTCCTTGCTCACCAGAGTCGAGCTTTATTTTGCAAAAAAAAAGGCCACGGTTTATAACCGTGGCCTTTTAGGATGTATAGATTAGTACAATAAGCTATAACTTCTCCTCCTCGACCACGAACACACGTAGCAGACAAACTAGTAGGAGACAGAGAAGCGAATTTATATTTTTCATTGCGTTGTAAAAAGAAGATTGAGTTAAATTTTGCACTCTATAATTGATGATAGTCATCATACCACAAGCTTGTCAAGAAGCTTTTTCTCGTTAGAGTTAAATTGTTTTTTTCAATCCATCCCCCATTATTTCTGTTACGTGGGTTACAACTTTTAATGTACAGAATGTTTGATTTCTTTACTTCATAGGTCTTGATGACAATTCTTCGTTATCACTTCGAATATATGAGCGTAGAGTGTACCGCTAACGACAACGACGACTCTCCCATCACAATTATGTTTATCCTACTGGAATAAAACAATTAAATACTTACACCTTCCATGGCCTTCACCTTTCTTTATTGACAGACTCAAAAATCGCAGATATATTTCCTAATTCAGCAAAATTCCATCTAATTTTCAATACCATTTTCAAAAGCAGGAAACGCTTTTTACTATCATAAAGGAATATATTAATGGGGAAAATCACCGGATCCCAGGCGATAGTCAAGTGCCTTCAAGAAGAAGGTGTAGATACAATTTTTGGTTACCCTGGAGGCGCTGTAATTGATCTTTACGATGCCCTTATGGACTCCAATATTACAAATGTACTGGTGAGACATGAACAAGGTGCAGTGCATGCCGCCGATGCTCTAAGCCGTGTGACCGGACAAGTAGGAGTAGCACTCCTTACCTCGGGCCCCGGTGCCACCAACGGGGTTACCGGTATTGCGACTGCGTACATGGACTCTATCCCCATAGTTGTTCTCACGGGCCAGGTGCCTCGTGCGCTGATAGGAAACGATGCGTTCCAAGAAGTTGATATTGTTGGCATTACCAGACCATGTACAAAACACAATTACCTTGTTAGTAATATAGAAGATCTTGTCCCTACCATTCGGGAAGCTTTTCATATTGCCCGAACAGGTCGCCCAGGGCCAGTTCTTGTTGACTTACCCAAAGATCTCGTGGCAAGCAAACTTAGCTATCCCGACAAAGTCCCTCTCAATATGCCCAGTTACCAGCCGAACTGTGAGCCTCATCCCGTCCAGATAGAAAAGGCGTGTAAAATGATGCTAAAGGCCAAAAGACCTGTTCTTTACGTGGGCGGCGGAGTTATCCTTTCTGATTCAGGTCAAGAGCTCACCGACCTCGCCAAAAAGCTTCAAATCCCCGTAACAATGACTTTGATGGGGCTGGGTGCCTTTCCTGGGTCTCATGGTCTCTCCATGGGAATGCTTGGTATGCACGGCACCTATACCGCTAATATGGCAGTTGCAGAGAGTGACCTGTTGATTGCTGTAGGTGCGCGTTTTGACGACCGGGTCACTGGAAAACTTGAGGACTTTGCCAGCAAGGCAAAAATTATACATGTAGATGTAGACCCAACCTCCATCAGTAAAAACGTTAAGGTCCATGTCCCAATTGTTGCCAATTGCAAAAATGCACTCATGGCAATGAATAAGTGGTTTGCAAACAGCGCAAACTTCACCCCTGTTGAGGATGCAGACCGCCCGCAAAAGTGGCTTGAGGTTATAGCAAACTGGACAGCAAAACATCCACTTTCATATTGCGACGATCCCACTATTATTAAACCGCAGTATGTGGTACAGAAACTCTCAGAATTAACTGGCGGTGATGCAATTATCACCACGGAGGTTGGACAAAATCAGATGTGGGCAGCCCAGTTTTTTAATTTCGATCAGCCACGTCACTTTGTAACTTCCGGTGGACTTGGAACTATGGGATTTGGCCTCCCTGCTGCAATTGGTGCTCAAATGGCCTTTCCAGAAAAAACAGTTATTGATATTGCTGGTGACGGCTCAATTCAAATGAACATTCAAGAGCTTGCCACGGCAAAACAATATAATTGCCCTGTCAAGATTGCAATACTGAACAATAGCTACCTTGGAATGGTCAGGCAGTGGCAGGAACTTTTCTATGATAAGCGATATGCCTCCACTACTATGGATGTGGCACCCGATTTTGTTGCACTTGCAAAAGCCTATGGAGCCGTCGGTTTACGAGCGACAACAAAAGATGAAGTTGTTCCTGTTATAGAGGAGGCTCTTGCTACAGACAATATTGTTGTCATGGATTTTAAAGTTGAAAAAGAAGAAGGCGTTTATCCAATGGTTCCTGCAGGGAAAGCGAACACCGAGATGCTTCTTGTTTAATTTTTCAACAAACACTGAACATATTACGCAGGGTTACCCAGATGAAACATACTATTTCAGTCCTTCTTCAAAATAAACCAGGGGTGCTTTCCAGAGTAACTGGTCTTTTCAGCGGTCGTGGTTTTAACATTGAGAGCCTTTGTGTCGCCGAAACTCTTGAACCTGGCGTTTCTTGCCTTACTGTAGTTTCCAAGGGTGAAGATGACATAATCGAACAGATCACAAAACAGCTTCACAAACTCATCGATGTCATCAAAGTCACAGATATTACAGAGCAAGAATATGTTGAAAGAGAGATGGTCCTTATTCGCGTCAAAGCAGAATCGCATACCCGTGCCGAGGTATTGCGTGTAATTGACATTTTTCGTGGAAAAGTAGTGGATGTCAGCGCCAAAAGCTACGCAATTGAAATGACAGGATCTGCCTCAAAAATCAAGGCAGTTATTGATATTCTCAGGCCAATTGGTATCAAGGAAATTGTGAGAACTGGTATCATTGCCATGTCCAGAGCTTCCAAAACCAAATAAACCATATCTCAAAGATAGGAAAATATAATGCTTACTCCGCAAGTCCCTGTCGCAAAAGAAGGTTACCCGTTTATAGGGGCTTTTGCTTTTACTACTCTTGTTTTTGCCATGTTGGGATACCCTGTAACCTCTGGAATTTTTCTCATTCTCACCCTATTTGTGCTCAGCTTTTTCAGGGACCCTGAGCGCTTTGTTCCTGAACAGAAGGATGCTCTGGTCTCTCCCGCTGACGGCAAAATCATAGTTATTGACACCGTTGCCGATGAGAGGTTTACCGGTGGCAAAGCTCACAAAATTTCAATTTTCATGAACGTTTTTAACGTTCACGTAAACAGGGTTCCATTTTCAGGTACAGTGGAAAAAATTCTCTATACCCAGGGCAAATTTTATTCGGCAGACAGTGAACGTGGCGCCTTGCAAAATGAATGCTGTGCAACAGTTATCACCACAAAAAAAGGGAAGAAACTCGCTTTCGTTCAGATAGCAGGGTTGATCGCCAGAAGAATCATCTGCTGGCTTGAAACTGGAGATCAGGTTACCAAAGGAAGGCGATTTGGTCTTATTCGCTTTGGCTCCAGGGTAGACCTTTACTTACCAATTGAAACCGAACTTTCAATTCTTCTGGGGCAAAAGGTGCGCGCGGGTGAAACAATATTGGGCTACCTTCGTTGAGAAAACAGCATTCTACCATTTTCTATCACCTTCCTTTAATAATTTTACCTTATACTAACCCTTGAGAATTATCAGCGGGACTTCCAAAGGCCGGAAACTCATTCCGCCGCCTGTTAAAGACACACGTATCCGGCCAACTTCAGACAGAGCTCGTGAAGCCCTTTTTAATATCCTGGGACCAAAGGTTCACCAGGCAAAGGTTCTCGACCTCTTTGCCGGCACCGGTGCACTTGGTCTTGAAGCATTTAGCCGGGGCGCAACATTAGTCGTCTTTATTGACAACAGCACCCTCTCTCTCAAACTGATTCGTAAAAACATCAGGCTTTGTCGTCAGGGCAGTGACGATAACACGGCACTCCATGTTATCAGCCATGACTTAGCGAAAGATGTCCCTCTTCGTAAAATCAAACAAATAACTTCCGTGGATTTTGATATAATCTTTGCTGATCCGCCGTACTCAAAGGATTTTTCGTCTTCCATACTTAATAATCCAAACAATAGTAGCCTTCTAGCTCCTAATGGCATACTAATAGTCGAGGAGAGATGTAACACAGTTCTCCCTCAAACAATATCTTCATTCTCACTCTTTGATAAACGTGTCTATGGAGAGACAGCCTTCTGGTTCTATGAATCTTCCAGACAGGTCTAACTAGACGTCACCACCAACTTTGGATTTGTATTAATGAGCACACAGCACACCCACGAGCCCTCAATTGCTGTTTACCCCGGTACTTTTGACCCGATAACCATGGGGCACACAGATATTATAAACAGGGCACTCGACTTATTTGACAAGGTTATTGTTGCCGTTGCGGTAAACTCTGCAAAAGATCCGGTATTCAACCTTGAAGAGCGAATACAAATGATCGAGGAGACCTTCAAGGACCACGATAGAATCCAGGTAAGTTCCGTATCCGGGCTACTGGTTGACTACGCCTATCAACAAAACGCCAAAGCCATAGTCAGAGGGATCCGTGCAGTATCCGATTTTGACTATGAATTTCAGCTTGCTCTTATGAACCGAAAACTGAACCGTGAAGTTGAGTCTGTTTTTCTCATGCCTGGTTTCAGGTGGATTTTCATCAGTTCATCGATCATTAAAGATGCGGCTCGTAACGGTGGAGACGTCAGTGACTTGGTACCGCCCCATGTAAATAAAAAACTCAAAGATAAGTTTTCTCCTTTAAAGTAATGATCATTATCAATGTGGCTAAGGTAAGGTTGAACAGAAGAAAAATCCTCACATATCTTACTGGAAGCGCCCTCCTCTATCCGTTACTGCACTTTATCGGCTATAAAATCCCTAAACAGCCAACATACATCCCGGTCAATCAAGTGGTTCCACCACTCACAGGGTATATTGTCACACCTGATTTTGTTTTATTTGATAGAGAAAATGATTGCTGGGCCGTGTCCAGAAAATGTACACACCTTGGATGCAAGGTGAATTATCATGAAGAAATTGATATTTTTGAATGCCCGTGCCACCAGAGTCATTTCTCCGCCACCACAGGTGAAGCGACAAAGGGCCCTGCCCTTAAACCTCTCCCTTTCTTCCCCGTTGAAAAAAGGGATAATCAGCCATATTACATCGTAACCACCTAACGGGACCTGCAACTACTTGTCATGAGGAAATTTCTGCTGCTTTCTTACTGGAGGGAAATGAGGTGGGGAACGTGGTCACTCATCTGCCTATACATTTCTGTCCTTTCCGGCATAATTGTAGGGCTGCAGTACGACTACTCAACTTCTTTCTACTCCAGCACTTCCATTGAATTACTTGCTCCTTTTGGTCGCTACTTTCGCTCTTTGCATTTCTTCTCGAGCCAATTTTTTTTCTTACTGACATGCATTCACCTGGTTGCAATATATAGCAAATCCGAACAATACAAGGGGAGCGAGTGGATAAAACTCACTGCAACCCTGCCTGTCATTGTCATGCTGCTGTTCACTGGATATGTTTTGCGAGGTGACATCACCGGGGTGTCTGCAGGTTCGATCGCAGAAAACATAATCCAGACAGTCCCTCTATTTGGTGGGATACTCGACAATGGTTTCTTTGCAATTTCAAAAGTGGGGCTGAGAAATGTCTATGTCCACCATGTTATCACCTTCGACTTCCTTTTTCTACTGCTGGCCTGGAACCACTTACGAACTTATCGAATTAAGGTCACAGAGAATCCGGTTGCGATAATCCTTGTCTTGACTTTCTCTATTTTTATTTCTGCCCCCCTTGATCGAGAAATTGCAGGAATGGATTATATAGCCGGCCCCTGGTTTTTCCTCGGTTTACAAGAGCTTTTACGCTATCTCCACCCGCTGATTGCAGGAGTCATTGTTCCAGGATTCTTCGTCGCTTTGGCATTCACATCACATCCTGCAACGAGCAGATATTATCGTCTTGCTATCTACACCGTCCCCTTCATGCTCTTTATTTACACACTTCTAACATCAGTTGCACTCTGCAGATAGAGGTACGAAATACCTTTCAGGCATCACTACTTTAAACTCAAAAAGGTTATCTTCAAATGAAGATAACCTTTTTGCAACACCTTAAGTTATTTGTTACTTCAGGAAGATAACAGCTTCCTCATCTCGTTTCGTAACTCCATAATTTCACTCTTGAACGTTGTCCGCAGAGCAACAAGCTCGCCACGTACATCACCCTCAACATCATTGACGTCAGTGGTATCAAGTTTATTTGCAGCAATTCCGGTAATGAGTCCCTGCTGCCAATTCAGGACCTTTACGGTTTCGGCTAGCAGCAGTTCCTGATTGCCAGACACATCCCCTTCACGCATGTCGTTCAGAGACGTACTTATTGACTGCAGTAACCCAATGGCTCCGCCATCTGCCTCGACCCGGAATTGATCGATATGCATCACAACTGTTGTGAGAAGTTGTACAAATGTCTTTTCAACTGGCTTTCCAGCTAAGGATTGGCTTAAGAACGTTGCCTCCTTATTGAACTCATCAAAAAACCTGTCTTCAAGTTCAACTTCAAACGCATCCACACAACCAGTAAGAACTTCAAAAGATCGGTCGCTTAATATTTTTTCATCTAAGCCAGTTCCTTTAACTACTGTATACGGTACAAGCAGAGTAGGTTTGATTTTGACTTGAGGTGGCGTATGAACGCCAGACCTTACATCATCAACAACACTCGCATCCTCCTGCTCCTTAGCCAGCTCAAAAACAACCTCTTTACCCTCTACAATCTGTTCGTTTGCTGGCACAGTGGTTGTCCCTGTTATATCAAAAGATTGAGTCATTTCTTTGAGGACTGACGAAGCAGGCTGGTCTTCTGAGACAACCTCACTATTATTCTCTCTGTCAGTCTCAAAAAATGTGACTACTTCGTTCTCTTCTGACACAGTTTCTACAACATCTTGTTCTGCAGATAACTCTACCTCGATTGCATCATCAATAGATTCTAGTTCAGTAACACCAGCATCCTTGTCGTCTTCCTGATATCCTGTATCATCAAAGAAATCGTCGAATTCCTTGGCGATATCAGCTTCATCTTCAGCAGCCGGACCTTCATTAAGGTCTCTATCCTCCACTGAACCAACCGAAGTCAAACTTTCCTGACCAATCTCAGAATTAGCTGTTCCCTCAGACGCTGGAGCAGAAGCACTTTCTTCACCGAAAAAACCGTCGAGTTTACCGGTGATTTTCTTAATTTCACTATCTACCGCAAGAGTATCCTGTACTGTCGTCTCGCTATATCTACTCACTTCATCATTGTCAGCAAGAGCAGGGGCTAAACCACCAACCTGTATTGGTAGTTCGTCCTCTTCTGAGTCGTCATCTGCTTCAGTTTCGACATCAACTCCCTGAAGGGCTATATTTTTATCGACCCTAAACATATCCGCATCTTGGCCGCCAGCTACGGCCGGTTCATCAGCATGGTTTTCACCAACACCGACGGGAGCTGGAGTGGCATCATCGCTTCCAAAAAAGCCTTCAAGGGTTCCACTTATTTCACTGAAGACATCATCTTCAGCAACTGCCGGGTCCTCCAGTTTATTTACACTGAAAGCACTCGCTTCTTCTTCATTCGCAACAAGCGCAGGAGCTACACCATCTGTACCCTGAGGTAATGCATCCTCGTCGGTGTCATCATCAGCCTCAGTCTCAACATCAACACCCTGAAGGGCTATATTCTTATCGACCTCCAGCATAACCAGACTGTCTTCTACCTCTGACAGGGCTGCTGCAACTGGTTCAGGACCTTCATTGGCAGCAACAGGAAGCTCAGAAAGTGAGTCATCTTCATCTCCGTTTTCTGCAACATTTACACCCTCTAGAGCTATTGAACTGCCGACAACTTCGCCTGACGAAATGTCTGACTCGACTCCTGTACCGGGCCTTGGCACCGAGTCTCCAAAAAAGTCATCAATATGGCTCACCACATTGGTCGAAGCTTCATCTCCTAAATTCTGAGCCTCTTCGTCGGCCTGGAATCCTTTTGATTCATCTTCTGAAATACCAGAAAATGCAGGCATTACTGTACGTTGAGAAGCGGAGAAATCTTCCTCATTTACCTCTTCGGTACGGTTCACTTTTTCTGGGGAAATAGTTGCGCCAAGCATGGTCTTAAACTCGTTAAACCCCTTCACTGCTGGCAAAAGTACTGCCTTTTCAGCTTCAAAGTTGAGATTTCCATCAACTATCGTTTCCAGGCTTTCATAAAAAAGATGTAACAGCTTGAAAGCGTCTGCGTTTGCATCGCTTTTCTTCACCTTTATATATGCTCCCAAGGTACCAATCCCCTGAAGAAGGATCAGTTTGGGCTTACTGTTAACAAAAGTTTTTTCGAGTTTGACGACTTCTTCCCTGAGATCATCAAGGTCCTTGTCAGTGATTTCCCAGTCTATTGCATAAACTATAGCCTTGAGATTGAACAGTACCCCCTCTTCCTTAATTTCCTGTTTGAGAGGCTCTTCTTGAACAGGCGGTGACTGGCTGGAATGCACTGATTGTTTTGCGATATGCTTTTTCAAGGCTTCAAACCTTTTAACATCTTCAATCAGGAGAACTTTTTTCTCGGCTTCCGAAAGGTCTTCTGACGAAATAATTTTTTCAAGATTGTAATAGAGAGTCAGGAGCAGTTTGATAGCGTTTGGGTGGGAATCAGCTTTATGTTGAAAAATATATTTACTGATCTTTTCAAGAGCCTGGACATACACAAGGTTGATTTTTTCCCCAGCCCAAATGCCCTTGAGGTCATTCAGTTCCTCGTTAAATTGCAGGAGGACTTCATCAGTGATTTCCCAATCTATTGACAAAACGAGGCTTTTCAGTCTGCTGATAGGTGCTTCTTCACTCGCTGAAAACTCAAAAAGATCAACAGGTTCCGAATAACTGGAATCATCATAATCGTCATTTGCAACAGTTAAGTCGTCATCGTATTGGCTTTCATTATACTGTTTCACCACAGCTTCTCTCTATAGTAATTTTTTCTGGATTGAAATCACCGAAGAAGAGATGATTTTTTTCAATGTCGCAGCAACGTTGTAGCCCGTAATTGCACTTGCTTCATACCAAGGAACCTTTAATCTGCTATTTAAATCATTTTGCAATACAGATACCGGAAGTGTAGGTATTCCGTGTTCTTTCAAGTCTATTTTATTGTACTGCATTACAAGGGGTATCTTAAAAATACTGTCCTTATATGACTGAAGATTTTCATGCAGCTGGTTAAGTGACCTAATATTTTTTTCTCTCTGTTTTTCCATGGCGTCAGCGACAAAAACAATTCCATCAACACCCCGCAGAACAAGTTTCCTTGTTGCATTATATTTTACCTGCCCAGGTACTGTATAGAGCTGAATCTTTATATCATATCCTTTAATCTGTCCCATATCAAAAGGTAAAAAATCAAAGAACAGCGTCCTGTCTCCATGGGTTTTCAAGCTCACCATTTCTGACACTATCTGTTGACGATAGGTACGATTGATATATTCAAGATTTGTCGTTTTACCGCACCGTCCCGGACCATAGTAAACTATCTTTACCTGGACCACTTTGTCTTTTAAGTTGATAAAACTCAACGCTCCACTCCAAATCTACTTTTTTGCAGAAATGCTCAAACAAGTTACTCGCTTCTCCTACCTACCAAAGCTATATTGCAGCTCACCTCTACTGTTTCTTGCCCCAGACTTTTCGTATCTTCTCTATAACATCAACAACATTGAGTCTTAAAAAACCGAGAGAAATTTCTTTGCCAAACATGGAAATGAGCAGCAATTCATCATCAATTTTACTGAAATGGATATTAGAATCCTGCCCTTTGTGAAAGAGGAGTGAGAACTCCTGTTCTCCAACTAGTTTGGCCATAGCATCTACAGTTGCAAAATTACCGGCAGCCAAAGCAGCAAAAGAATAGACGTCATATTTGCTCTCGCCGTTGTCCTTGGCAGTTATTATATTCCCAGCCATATCAATGACAATAACGCAGTCGACACCTAGTTTTATCAATTTCTCCGTCAAAATCACATCTATCTGTTCTAACTGCTCCTGACTGACAATCCCATAATTCATGCCACAAACCTCATAGTAAATGTTTGTCACTGTGCCAGTGACTTGTAGACCAATGGATATAATTTGCGTTAAACATACGGTGAATTATGTAATACAACCTTACATAATAATGCTTACCCTACGAAAAAAATTGCACATGACTTTAAAACAAAATTACACTCAACCTGATAGCGGTGTCTACCTCAGCGTTTTATTATGTCAAACCGCCCATTCGTACTGCCCTTCAACCATCAAGGCATTATACGACAAATAATTTTCATAATGAAGAAAAATTTTAATTTTTCATAACAAATTCATATTTCTACAGATTACAAAAGAAAACAGAGCTTTCATTACAAAGCCAAAGGTCAAATTTCATTTCACAGGTATAATATTACGAGCAAAGCCTATCATACCAAATTTCTAAGTTTTTTTGACTTGTTACTCATTCGTATTTATTCTTGTGAGTGTAATATATGCTTTCTTCATTCTCGCAGATTTTGAGCCCATACACCCAACAGCACATAGCCTGTTCTTTTAATAGTAATTGAAGGGTTTACATTGAAAAAAATACCTCACGATATCAGCACCACCCCTGCAAACATCAAGGTTATAGATACGCACTGTCATCTTGACATGGAAGCCTATTCAGATGACTTTGACGTGATGCTCGCTAACGCATTCTCTGGCAACATAGAGAGGATTGTCACCATCGGCATCGACCTGAGAAGTTCATCTGATGCCGTTATGATTGCAAGAAAGAATCCTAAAATTTCAGCGACTATAGGCATCCATCCCCACGAAGTGGAGTCGACAAACGATAGCGACTACCAGGGTCTTCAAAAACTCCACGAAAAATACTCCAGTTATATAAAAGGATTTGGGGAGATAGGACTCGACTATGTCAAACTCCATTCACATCCTGATAGCCAGAGAAAGCATTTCGAAAGGCAGCTGGACATCGCATATAACCTAAGACTTCCTGTGATAATACACAATAGAGAAGCGGACGACGACATTATCACAATATTAAAAAGGTCAAAACCTCTTCAACATGGCGGTATCATGCACTGTTTTTCCAGCAACTTCGAATTTGCCCAGAAAATACTTGACCTTGGCATGATTATCTCTATCCCTGGAACCGTCACGTTCAAAAATGCTGCAACAATACAGGACGTTGCCCAAAAGATTCCTTCGTCATCATTTGTAGTTGAAACAGATGGGCCCTTCCTCGCACCACACCCTTTCAGGGGGAAACGCAACGAACCTGCAGCACTCATATACACTGTTCAAAAAATTGCTGAGCTACGGCAAACCGACGTATCGCAGATAGCAAAGCAGACAACGTTAAATGCACAAAAACTTTTCAACTTCACAACCTAAAATACGATTATGATATCCAAAAATTTACACTCAGTAAAAAACAAGATGGCCCAAGCAGCGTTGAAGGTAAACAGACTCCCGGAAGATATCAAACTGGTTGCTGTTTCTAAACGCTTTCCAGCTGAGGTGATATCCGAAGCCCACTCATATGGTCAATTGTATTTTGGCGAAAATTATATCCAGGAAGTCCAGACCAAAAGAGGAGCGATACCTCCGTTAGCTCAAATCCATTTTATCGGTCATCTGCAAACGAATAAAGCCAAAATAGCTGCGCAAACATGCAATATGATTGAGACGGTGGATCGTCTGAAATTAGCCCAAGCACTCAACAGACACCTTGAGGAATCAGAAAAATCCCTGGACATCCTTGTCCAGGTAAATATTGGAAAAGATCCAAGAAAAGCTGGTGTTGCTGAAAACAGTACCGAATCACTGCTCAGTGAACTGAATCTACTGCCAAACATCACAGTATGCGGGCTCATGACAATGCCCCCCTTTGAAAAAGAAGCTGAGCACTCAAGGCCTTACTTCAAAAGTTTGAGGGTACTTGCAGAAAGGATGTCCGAAATGGGGTACTTTCCAAAAACAAAGAAAATCGAGTTGTCAATGGGAATGTCAAACGATTACCAAGTAGCTATAGAGGAAGGAGCAACGATCGTCAGGGTTGGAACTGCAATCTTCGGTCAAAGAGAGACGAAACCGTCTTCTGATTCCAGCAGACTATAGAGCAATAACACACCCTGCAAAAAAATAGGGCACCCGAAACGAGTGCCCCTGATATCTAAAGTAAAGAGGTAGGCAGACTACTTGCTCTTAGAAGCTCGCTTTGCTGCCTTAAGCGGATTGATTCTGACCTTAACAATGTTAATCTCAGGTTTTGCATGGGTCGCAAAATTGCAAAATCCCACTTTCCATTTGGCAGCAGGGCTAATATAGCTTTTACAATACTGGTTCCCTTCTTGCTCTACAATTCGAGCACACCCTTCACATTTGTCAATTATGGACTTAAAATGTCCATCACTATAGTTAACTGCGGCCTGCTTTTGCATATATTGTATCCTCCGATTCGGTCACACACGTACAAAGACATTTACGTCCTCTAAAACAGTCGAAACCCGTCGACTGACAAAATCCAACATTTTTGAACTTTACAGTATACCAATCAATGTCGAGACAGACAAGTTTTTTTTCAAAAGCACGAATCAATCATCCGACAACAACATTAGCTCCATTTTGGTGTTTTTTTATGAGGACCAAAATGCAATAATCGCAGAGACTTGTATTTACGATTTTCATGATATACAATGGATATCATTAATTGTTTATCATGACTACATGAGACTGGTAACACCATGCACTGTACAGCCAGTTAACAAGGGAGAAACGCACATGCCTGTTTATATTTGGAAAGGAAAGAATTCTCACGGTGAGAAACGAAAAGGAGAAATAGAAGCTCCTGACCAGGCTACTGCGCTCACACAGGTAAAACGATTGAGGATAGTTGACCCCATACTAAAGGAAAAGCCAAAAGACCTTCTTCAAGGCATATCAATTTTTAAACCAAAAGTCACTGGCAGGGATATCGTTATATTTACCAGACAGCTCTCAACAATGATTGATGCAGGTCTCCCTCTAGTGCAAGGCCTTGAAATTCTTGAAAAACAACAAGACAACTCAACTTTTAGAAAAACTTTAGGAATAATTCGTAACGATGTTGAAGCTGGCTCTACTCTCGCCGATTCAATGGCTAAACACCCCAAAGTATTTGACAGTTTGTTCACAAACATGATTGATGCTGGTGAAACAGGCGGTATCTTAGACACGATTCTTTCCAGGCTGGCCGTTTTTATGGAAAAATCAATGGCCCTTAAGAAAAAAATTAAAGGGGCAATGACCTATCCCAGTGTCTGTCTCGCCATTTCAGTATTGGTTTTAGTGGTAATTCTGGTATTCGTTGTGCCAGTTTTTAAGACCATGTTTGAAGACTTTGGATCTACCCTTCCCATTCCTACGCAAATTGTTGTAGATCTAAGTGAATTGTTCCAAGGGTATTTCCTATATATATTTATATTTTTTTTCATCGTTGTCTTCATCTTCAAGAAGTTTTACCAGACAGAAAAAGGGCGTTTACTCGTTGACGGGGGATTACTGAAATCCCCCGTTTTTGGAATACTGTTGCGAAAAGTTGCAGTCGCAAAGTTCACCAGAACCTTGAGTACTATGCTCAGTGCAGGAGTTCCAATTCTTGAAGCTCTTCAAGTTGTCGCCAAAACATCTGGTAACAAGGTGATTGAGCGTGCTGTGTTTCGTGTTGGAGACTCAATTGCCGAAGGTCGCCCAATAGCAGAGCCTCTTGAAGAAAGTGGTGTCTTCCCTAATATGGTTGTGCAAATGATTAACGTTGGTGAATCGGTAGGTGCTCTTGACACAATGCTCGAAAAAATAGCCGACTTTTACGATGAGGAAGTAGATCAAGCCGTTGAGAATTTGACCGCAATGATTGAACCATTTATGATGGTATTTCTTGGGGGAATGGTAGGTGGCATAGTCGTTGCCATGTACCTTCCTATCTTCAAAATTGCAAGTGTTGTATAAAAGTCTTTTTTAGTACCGTATGTGATAAGAAGCAAGAAAATACAGATTCGGTTTTATTTTATAAGGTTATAAGCACCCACAAGGGACTTACTTACCGTTTACCGGTGTTATTGCAACGACAAGCGAGTTTCAAAAGGTCGAACGTAGTTAGTGCCTATGACAAAGCGAAGCACAAGTTCATTCAATACTACTCAGGAGATCGGCTGATTTAAAAAATGAAAAAATTGACTTTCTCTTATAGAAGTATATGATTAGAGAAAGATTTATTACTAATACAGCCAATAAGGAGGAAATATGACACTTACCAAAGCGGACTTGGTTCAGCAAGTGTATAAAAATCATGAGGGCCTCACAAAAGCTCAGGCTACTGATTCGGTTGAGGCATTTCTTCGCATTTCAAAAAATTCTCTTATCAACGGTTCAGATCTGTTGTTAAGCGGATTTGGTAAGTTTAATGTTAAGAATAAAAACTCAAGAAGAGGAAGAAATCCACAAACTGGTGACGAGTTGACACTTGATGCCAGACGGGTTGTAACGTTCAAACCATCTGGTATTCTTCGAGACAAAATCAATGAGTCCTGACGGTCAAGCCTAACTGCCGTTAGCCAAAACCTCCCATCATTAAGATGTTTATTCTTGTACCCTAATGTGTGTTTTCTTCCACATTCAGGGTACTTTTACTTTGTGCTCCCTTTTAAACGTACTCTTCTTTATTTCAAACCAAAGAGCTCTCACGCATGGTACACAACTGTCAACCAATCCCGATTCATTCTCTGGTATTCACTGATGAGTGGAATCTCCACCCCTGGGAATGCAGAGACATTTTTCCAAATCTGGAAAAATCATTTGCTCTGGTAGGAATTCTCCATCCGCCTATTGTTCTCGCTAATAAAACCGCTGGAACATACTCAGTAGTGCATGGTTATAAACGATTATCGTGGGCTAAACGTCAGGATGATATTGAAACAGTCACCTGCATTATCCTTCCTCATGACCTGAGATCAAAAACGATTTTTGACATTGTCCTCACTGATCACCTCAATGGACCGGCAGTTTCTTTAGCAGAAAAAGCAAGATTATTAGTAATAGCCTCTCGTCTTATGGACAAAAAACACATTCAAAACGAGATTTTTACACTGCTGCAGTTGAGGAAAAACACAAGCATTTCAGATTTCAGTAAAATTCTCGATCAAAACGAGACGATTATAAAAGATATCCATCAAGGACGACTACAGGAGAAAATGATATCTGAGATTCTCAAAATCCAGAGAGAAGACGAACGCCTTGCTCTAGTTAACCTGTTCAGATACCTGGGATTAGGTGACGGCAAACAGAGGCGGTTATTCACCCTCATTCGGGATATCGCTTTCCGCCAGGACCTTTCGATTTTGGATTTTTTGAACAAAGATGAAATCCAATCTGTAGTTGATCATCCAGAAATGAATCCTCCCCAGAAAGCGCAACACTTAGCTAACCTTTTGCAAGGTCAGCTGACACCTGAGTACAATAGCTACACGGAACATTTCGAAAGACAAAAGAATCAACTACAACTCCCATCGAACTGCTCTATCGAGCATGTACCGGCATTTGAAAAAGACGAAGTAACTCTTTCTATCACTTTTAAAAATTTCGAGGACTGTAAGGCACATTTGCCAGGGATTATAAAAGAATCAGTAGCCTCATCTTAAGTTTGATATGCAAGCCGTCCAGAAACCATGAGGTCTTCACCCACCCTCTTATATTCGACACCACTGAGGTATGGGGCATTCTCCCGACAAGCAACACCTAGTCCTTCAAGTAACGAGACACCTTGATCTCCTGCGAAAATCGGAGCGTAAAAAATATGTGCGTAATCAACTAACTTTTTTTGCAAAAAAGCCCCGTGAATGGTGGCTCCACCCTCAATCAGGACTGAGCAAATATCATTTCTTCCTAATTTCTCCAACACCTGCTGCAGAACGAGGCCGCTGCGATCTGTCGCTACCTGGAACACTTTTGCCCCTAATTCCTGATAAGGTGCCAGCTGGTCAGACGGAATATCAGCTGAACAGAAAAGAATTGTCGGGGCCTCTGATTCAAGATGAAAAATCTTTGCAGAACGGGATGAGGTTAAATGTGTATCGAGTACTATGCGAGCCGGGTCTTTCCCTGGTCTTCCAAGAAGTCTTGTTGTAAGAGACGGATTATCGATTGCAAGGGTCCGGCTACCGATAAGGATGGCATCAACACTATCACGTAACCTGTGAACTTCTTTACCCGTCTCTTCTCCAGTGATCCAGCCGGCTGACCCTCGCTGGTAATTCAGTCTACCATCGAGACTGGCTCCAGCTTTCAGAATAGTCCAGGGAAGGCCTTGAGTAATATGTTTGATAAAAGGATAATTAATCGCTTCACATTTCTGCTGCAGAACCCCTGAAACGACCGACACACCATGGTCCCGAAGATAGTCAATACCAGTACCATTAACCGCAGGATTAGGATCTGTCATGCCGACAATCACATTCTCAATACCAGACTCCACTATAGCCCTACTGCAGGGTGGAGTTCGACCGGTATGATTGCAGGGTTCAAGAGTTACATATATGGATGCGCCCACAATACAATCTGAGTTTTCTGCGTTACGTATTGCGACAATCTCAGCATGAGGCATTCCAGCTTTTTCATGGTATCCCTTTGAAATCACTTGACCGCCTTTAACTATTACCGCTCCAACGCAAGGATTTGGAGAGGTACGCCCCAAGCCTCTTTGGGCTTCATTGAGAGCAAGCTGCATAAAATGCTCATGAATATCACTCTGCATCATTTCCCCGCGAATCAAGAAGAGTTTTCAACTCCGACATAAATTCGTTCACGTCCTTGAACTGCCGATAGACTGAAGCAAACCTGACGTACGCTACCTCATCAAGCCGGGGAAGTTCTTCCATAACCCACTCTCCAACGACTTTTGATGGAATTTCCTTGGCACCGAAATCCTGTAATTTATGTTCAATGTCATCTGCGAATTCGTCAATCATGTCCCGGCTTACTGACTGTTTTTCACAAGCTTTTTCCAGTCCGGCAATGAGTTTGTGACGATCCCAAACTTCCCGTCGGCCATCCTTTTTTACCAGCACAGGCAGCATCACTTCAAGACGCTCATATGTTGTAAAACGTTGATCACACGCCAGACATTCCCGCCGCCTTCGGGTGATAGTAGCATCTTTGTTCAATCGAGAATCTATTACTTTATTATCCAGATGCTCACAATATGGACATTTCATGAGAGACCTCCTCACCTACATTTTTAGTACCTTACTCCGTAAAAGCTGTCACAAAAAACAAGAAAAAACGGATTCGATATTATAGAATATGGTTATATACATTCACAAGGTACTTGCTTACCGTTTGCTGATGTTAGAGAATTCTATACTTCTGCTTCCTACTACCACCAGTGCACGTCCCCGTCTAGCCATAGATAGAGCCCATTGATTTACTATTTTCCCCCCAATATCGGCGTTATTCGGGAAAAAAGACCATTTATGAACAAGCACTAGTTATACTATATGATTACAGAGAATGAGAGAACAACAAAGCCGNNCGGCTTTGTTGTTCTCTCATTCAACTCGTTGGCTTCTACTCACTAACGCAGTCAAGCTGCAAGTAAGTGCCTTAACCAAATCAGTTTCTTTAAAAAACAAGAAACTGATTTATAAAGCACTAAACTTGGCAATTCTCCTCTGGTGTCTGCCTCCACCAAAGTCTGTAGTCAACCAGTTGGTGATGATGTCAAGTGCAAAAACAGAGTCAATAACTCGCGCTCCAAGGCACAATACATTAGCATCATTATGCTCTCGACTCATCTTTGCAGTATATACTTCATTACAGTTTGCAGCCCTGATGGCGCGATGCCGATTCGCAGTAATACTCATGCCGATACCTGTACCGCAAATCAAGATAGCAAAGCGGCATTCGCCGTTTATCACCTTTGCCACCCCTTTTTCCGCATAGTCAGGATAATCAACTGAGTCAGTAGTCATACATCCAACATCAATGACCTCATGACCTGAAGATTCCAGAGATATTTTTACAATCTCCTTTAATTCAAAACCACCATGATCAGCTGCAAGAGCAATTTTCACAATATTCCCCTGAGAAGCTTAGCCTTCAAATCGCTTCATAGCAACGACTGCATTTGTCCCACCAAATCCAAATGAATTAGACAGAGCTGCACGGATCTCCATCTCTCTTGCGACTTGAGGAACATAATCCAGATCACACTCAGGGCTAGGTTCCTCCAGATTGGCAGTGGGAGGCGCAATCTGGTGATACACACTAAGAGCAGTAAATACTGCTTCTATGCCACCAGCAGCCCCAAGCATATGGCCAGTCATAGATTTAGTAGAACTCACAGCCAACTTATAGGCATGTTCACCAAAAACAGTTTTGATTGCTAAGGTTTCACATTTATCATTGAGTGGCGTTGAGGTTCCATGGGCGTTAATATAATCCACATCTTCCGGTGCCAGCCTTGCGTCTTCAAGCGCCATTCTCATGGCACGGACGCCGCCCTCTCCATCTTCTGGTGGTGCTGCAATATGGTATGCATCACTGCTCAATCCATACCCACAGACTTCAGCGTAAATCCTGGCACCTCTAGCTTTAGCATGTTCGTAATCCTCGAGGATTAACATGCCTGAACCTTCGGACATTACAAAACCATTTCTATCTTTATCAAATGGTCTTGAAGCAACTTGGGGATCATCATTCCGATTTGAAAGGGCTTTCATAGCGGAAAAGCCAGCTACCCCCATTGAACAGATTACCGCCTCAGCACCGCCGGTGACGACAACGTCACACAGGCCGTATTTGATGTGCCTATATGACTCGCCCACAGCGTGAGTACCAGCAGCACACGCCGTTGTTAGCGTCACATTCGGCCCCTTGGAGTTGATGGCCATAGAAATGTGACCGGATGGCATATTGGGTATAACCATGGGGATAAAGAATGCACTTACCTTTTTTGCTCCTTTTTCAAGAAGAACATTGTGCTGTTTTTCGATGGTAGGCAAACCACCAAGTCCACAACCGGTGATAACGCCGACACGTGCACAATTCTCATCGGTCACTTCCAACCCAGAGTCTTTTACAGCCATCAAGGCTGCAGCCAGTCCGTATTGAACAAAAAGATCCAGTCGCTTTGCGGCTTTTTTATCAAAGAATTCTTCTGGAGAAAAGTCCTTTACCTCAGCAGCAATTTTCACTCCACTTTCACTGGCATCAAACCGAGTAATAAGATCAACTCCGCTCACACCGGAACATATGTTGCTCCAACTTTTTTCAACACCTGTTCCAAGAGGTGTAACCAATCCGACACCTGTTACAACTACCCTTCGCTCCACAATAGTTACTCCTTCTTATCTGTTGTTGCGCTTTTACAATGCAAACGGAGGTATAGAAAAATTGCTGCTGTTGAAATAGTATCAGTAACTATTTCTGTTTGTTCACATAATCGATTGCATCTTGAACAGTAGTGATCCCTTCGGCGTCTTCATCAGGGATTTCAATATCAAACCCTTCTTCCATTGCCATAATCAGCTCAACCAGATCAAGTGAGTCTGCTCCCAAATCATCTACAAAGGAGGCGTTAGGTACAACTTTCTCTTTTTCTACACTTAACTGCTCAACAATTATATCGATCATCTCTTGTTCGATTGCCATTGTATTCTCCCTTCCTTGATGTGTAAACACGAGCCTTTCGACCGTGTTCCTCAATTAGTTTTCATTAATAGTTAGTCATTAACCTACTCCGTTACGAGAGAGTAAGCATCTTCTCGAAATAGTTTCAAATAAAATTTGCTTCAAACTATTTCTTAGGTACTACAAAAACCAGACAACATCACATATACATTCCACCATTTACATGTATAGTCTGACCTGTAATGTAACGCCCGTCTTCTGAGACCAGATAAGCAACTGCCGCAGCAATATCCTCCACCTGTCCGAAACAACCAAGCGGGATCTCACTTTTTATCTGATCCTGTACTGTTTCTCCCAATTCAACTGTCATTTCCGTTTCAATGTAGCCGGGGGCAATACTATTTATTGTGATATTTCTGCTGGCATATTCTCTTGCCATGGATTTTGTCAATCCCGTCATCCCTGCTTTTGCTGCAGAATAATTCACCTGCCCAGCATTACCTGCAAAACCTGAGACCGAAGAGATGTTGACGATACGTCCCCATTTCTTTTTCATCATGCCTCGAGACACTGCTTTAGCACATAAAAATGCACCCTTGAGGTTGGTGTCTAAAACATCATCCCAGTCAGGCTCTTTCATTCTTGTCATTAAACCATCCCGTGTAATACCAGCATTGTTCACGAGAATGTCAATTCCTCCAACTTCGGCAGTAATTTTCTTAATCGCATCCTGCACCGCAGTCCCATCGGCTACATCGAAACCGACTATTTCCGCCTTCCTGCCCGCTTCAATAATCATTTTTTGTGTCTCTTCGGCGGCACTGGACCTACTGACGTAGTTAATATAAACCAAAGCATTCATTGATGCGAGCCGCAAACATATTTCTCTGCCAATTCCGCGACTTCCGCCAGTTACTAAAACAGCTTTACCAGTCAAGCTCATAGTTAGCCCCGCTCCTCAATTTTTTTAATCAGCTTCGGGATAACTTCAAACAGATCTCCGACAATACCATAGTCAGCTACATCAAAGATCGTAGCATTTTTATCACGGTTTATAGCAACAATGGTCTCGGCTGACTGCATACCGGCTACATGCTGTACAGCACCGGAAATACCACAGGCTATATACAAATGAGGGGCTACGGTTTTACCAGTCTGCCCAACCTGATGGGGATAGGGTATCCAACCAGCATCGACCACCGCCCTTGAAGCAGAAATCCTGGCCCCCATCACACCTGCCAGCTCTTTCAACAACTCAAATCCTTTTTCACTTTCTAGGCCGCGACCGCCCGAGACTAGAATGTCAGCTTCCTGAATGTTCACATTGGCTTCTTTGGCAACAACAGACTCCAGAACCCGTACCTTACTAGACAGCTGATCGTCTGTTGGAGTAACTATAACGACCTCTCCTTTGCGCAAAACATCAAATGGTAGCTCTTTCATAACCTTGGGCCGAACAGTGGCCATCTGAGGTCGAGATGTCTCGCACACAATGGTGGCCATAATGTTACCGCCAAAAGCAGGGCGGGTCTGCAACAACGCACCATCTTCCTGACGTATCTCAAGCTTGGTGCAGTCGGCAGTCAGTCCGGTATTCAGCGTCGTTGCCACACCAGCAATAAAGGACCGCCCAATAGCTGTTGCACCGGCCAGAACAATTTCAGGTTTATGATCCTGAATTAGGGAGGTTACAATCGCACTGTAAGAGTCATCCTTAAAATCTTTTAAAGCTAAGTGGTCGACCAGAAAGACAACATCAGCACCGTGACCAATCAGAGTAGCAGGTGTTTCAACAGTTTCATGTCCCAACAAAATTGCGCTTACTGTAACACCACGCTCGTCGGCGAGAGTCCTGCCAATACCAAGAAGTTCTAGAGACACTGGTGCCAGAGCAGTTCCTCTAAACTCGCAGAATACCCACACACCTTTCCAGCTTTGGAGGTCCTCCTGATTCTTTTTTTCGCCAAGTTCAAGGGTAAGGGCTTCAAGCTCGCAACTTTCGACACAAGCTCCACAGAGCGTACAACTGTCACCAACTACGGCCAATCCATATTCCACACTGATAGCTCCGAAGGGGCAGATCTCTTCACAGATTCCACATCCGATACAAAGCTCTTGACTCACGTTCAACATATTACCAATTCTCCGCTCTGTTACAGGTATGGAATCAATTTCTCTACCAATTGGTCGATTTGCTCGTCCACAGTACCGATCAGCACCGACCTTTCACCCCTTGCTTGCGGTGGAAAGACCTTCACAACCTGGGTAGGAGAACCCAGGAGACCGATGCAAGCGGGATCTGCTCCTATATCTTCCGCGCTGAGAGTGGTAAAGGTGGCTTTTTTCGCCTTCATCTTACCTTTGAGAGACGGTACTCTCGGCACATTGATATCTTTAACAACCGTGAGTAAAGCGGGATAGTCAACAGCAACGACATCATAACCATCGTCCATCATCCGTTCTACAACAATCGCACCGTCTGTGACTTCACGTACTTTCTGTATACAAGTCAAAAAAGGTATGCCCAGGCGGGTGGCTAGACCCGGTCCTACCTGGGCCGTATCGCCGTCAATAGCCTGTTTGCCGCATAAGATGAGGTCAGCCTGGCCTATTGTTTTGATAGCGTGCTCAAGTGTGTATGCAGTAGCCCAGGTGTCAGCTCCGGCAAAAGCTCTATCAGAGACAAGAACACCACTGTCAGCACCACAGGTAATAGCTTGACGTAAAACTTCTTCTGCCTGGGGCGGACCCATGGTTATGACCACAACTTCCCCACCAACGTTTTCCTTGAGACGAACAGCTTCTTCCAATGCATGCTGGTCATATGGATTCATGATGGACTGCACGCCTTCTCTTGCCAAAGTATTCGTTTCGGGGTCAAGCCGTACATCACTTGTATCAGGTACTTGCTTGATACATACTATAATTTTCATACAACAACCCGCCTAAATTTTGTAAGACCATTCTGCCTGTGACCAACCATAGACTGCAAAGTCCCTAGGAGTACTCTTTGTTGAGCTCCTGCCCTATGACGTTACGCTGAATCTGGTTGGTACCTTCGTAAATCTGAAGAATTTTGGCGTCTCTCATCATTTTTTCAACAGGGTACTCAGCCATGTACCCGTAACCACCCATGACCTGAACAGCATCCGTCGTTGCTTTCATGGCAACATCAGTGGCATAGACTTTACACATTGAAGAAACCTTCGACATATCTTTCGGGTGGGCCTGGATGTGTTTAGCTGCGCCATAAACTAACGCCCTTGCAGACTCAATACCAATAGCCATATCAGCGAGAAGGTGCTGCACTGCCTGGAAAGCTATGATAGGCTTACCAAATTGTTTGCGCTGCTTGGCGTACCTGGTAGCCTCATCCAATGCACCCTGCGCGAGCCCAACTCCCAGAGCGGCAATACCAGGCCTGGAAAGATCAAGTGTCTTCATCACGGTAATAAAACCTGTTCCTTTACGACCAATCAAGCGATCCTTGGGAATGCGGCAATCTTTAAAAATAAGCTCCGTGGTCGATGAAGCTCGAATTCCCATTTTCTTTTCTTTTGGACCACAGGTGAAACCGGGGTCACCTTCCTCAACCACAAACAAAGATGCTCCGCGCGGCCCACGGCTTCTGTCGGTGATAGCGACCACTGTATAAATTTGTGCCTCTCCACCGTTGGTAATCCATTGCTTGGTACCATTCAGAACCCATTCATCGCCATCTAAAACAGCAGTCGTCTGGATTCCTGACGCGTCTGATCCTGCATTGGCTTCTGTAAGTCCAAAAGCACCAAACTTTTCGCCAGTTGCCACTGAAGGCAGGTACTTCTGCTTCATCTCTTCTGAACCGGCAATGATTATGGGATAGACTCCTAGAAAGTTGGCAGCAAATGCAGTTCCGACCCCAACACATCCTCTTCCTAATTGTTCAACGGTAAGAGAGATATCGAGGCAACCACCGCCAAATCCACCATACTCCTCAGGAATCGGTACACCGAACAGATCAGCCTGAGCCATCTCATTGAGTATATTGCGGGGGAACTCATGTTTTTCATCAAGTTCCGCCCGATTTGGTATAATTCTTTCATCAGTGATCTGTCGCGCTATATCGACAATCATCTGTTGTTCTTCAGATAAAAAATAATCCATTTAATTTCCTCCAGTTTACCACTTAATCAAAGTTGCTCCCCAGGTAAAACCACCTCCAAAAGAGCAAAACAAAACGGTATCACCTGTATTGATCAACCCTTCCTTATTCGCCTCATCCAAGGCAATAGGAATAGAGGCAGCTGACGTATTACCATATTTGGATACGTTAATATATACTCTACCCAGTGGTATATTGAGGCAATTTATCAATTTCTTAAGAATTCGATTATTTGCCTGGTGTGGGATTACCAGATTTATCGAGTCCAGGTCAACCTGTTCCCTTTCTAGAAGGGTAAGGACAGCATCCTGCATTGCTCTTACCGCATGCTTAAACACTTCCCCTCCTGCCATCTTGATATACGCGCCCTTATTGCCTTCCACTACCAGGTCCGGATTAGAGCTTACTGGCGCATGCATATGCAATAACTCCCAGAAATTTCCATCAGATTGCAACTTTGAGCCTACAATACCACGCTCCCCTTCAGAGTAACCTAAAACTGCTGCACCAGCTCCATCTCCAAAAAGAATACAGGTATTTCTGTCCTGCCAGTCCAAACGACCTGATAAGGCTTCGGCACCTATTATCAGCACTTTCATAGAGTGATCGGCTTGAATATATTTATCTGCGAGATCGAGGCCGTATAAAAATCCGGCACAGGCTGCGTTGAGATCATAGGCAAAAGCGTTCGTGGCACCGATCTCTTTTTGCACAAAACACGCACTTGAGGGCATAAGCATATGGGAGCTTATTGTTCCCACAACAATAAGACCAAGTTCGTTCGCCGAAACCCCTGCAGCTTCAAGTGCTTTTTTAGCAGCCTCTGAGGCAAGGTAACAGGTTTGTTCTCCTTTACCGGATATCCGGCGAGACTCTATTCCTGTACGAGTTCGAATCCATTCTGCATCTGTTTTTACAATAGATTCTAGATCTACATTAGTAAGAATTTTCTCTGGTAGATACGATCCTGTACCCAACACAACTGTTCCCATCATATCTCCACAAATTAGTACCTGAGGAATCCACTTCTACTGTTCTGTTAATGAATAGCGAGCAGGTACTTCTCTCGTTTATTGGGTTTAAGCAGATTTTTCTACATCAAGACTTTGCAATATGTCCTGATTAATATTCTTTTTGACCATTTTAGCTGCTTCAAGTATAGCGTTTTTTATGGCTTGCGAATTTGACGTACCATGGCAAATGATACCGACACCATTCATACCTAAAAGAGGGGCACCACCATACTCCGCATAGTCCACTCGCTTTTTAAAGGATTTAAAAGCACCTCGAGCCAGGAGATAACCAAGCTTGGCCGGAAGAGATTTTATAATTTCATCACGCAGCATTTGCATGGCCGCATCAGCCAGGCCTTCACTCACCTTCAGGCAGATATTGCCGACAAAACCATCACAGACGATTACATCGACATCACCCTTATAAACGTCACCTCCCTCAACATTACCGATAAAGTTCAACGAACTGTTTTCAAGCAAAGGATAGGTTTCCTTTATCAGGCCGTTGCCTTTTCCTGATTCTGAACCGATCGTCAGCAAGCCAACTCTCGGTTTCGGCACATCATTTATCCGAGAAAAAGCTGAGGCCATCAGTGCGAACTGGAAAAGGTGCTTGGCACGGCAATCAACATTTGCTCCGATGTCCATCAGCACAACCGGCTGTTTCAAAGTGGGAAAAAGCGAAGCAATACCAGGGCGAGAAATACCTTTCAGGCGGCCGAGTTTTCGAATACCCGCTGCCATGGTGGCACCCGAATTGCCGGCACTGACAGCAGCGTCAGCCTCACCTCGCCGGACAAGCTCAAAGGCCACCATAACTGAAGCATCTTTTTTATTTCGAATTGCATTAACAGGATGTTCATCCATCTCAATCACTTGGGATGAATGAACAATCTGTATCAAATTCGCTGCTTTTGCACTTGGAGCAAGCTTGTCCAGATAATTTTGCAAGAGACTTGCGTCTCCAACCAAACTTACCCTAAAGCCAGCCTGCTCGACGGCAAGAAGCGCCCCGGCTATCAAATCCTCAGGTCCATGGTCACCGGCCATGGCGTCCAGGGCTATATGCACATCATACTCCTTACTCGACGTCAGTATCTAAGACGTAAACGGATCGCCCTCTGTACTTACCACAGTTACCGCAAAGACGATGTGGCTCTTTGGGCTCACCGCAGTCCCCACAAACTGACAATCTAGGTGCAGTAAGAGCATCATGAGAACGTCTCTTCCTGGTACGAGAGTGGGAATGTCTTCTTTTAGGTAATGCCATTGTATCCTCCAACTAGGTATGTGTCATACCTTTATTATTTTTTCCCATGGTTACAGAGTTTTCCCAGAATTGCAAATGGTGACCGATTATCATCAAAAGAGCAGCTGCATGACTCGCTGCTCAAAACCGCCCCACAACCGGGACAAAGACCTTTACAATCTTCACTGCACAAGGTTCGTAATGGAGCGGCCAACAATGCCTGCTCCTGTAAAATTTCATCAACTTTAATTTCAGGTCCATCAAGGTAAATGAAAAAGATGTCCTCATCTTCGCATTCAACATCCTGCAGCTCTGACACTTCTTCCTCTTTGGTTGTAACCTGATACTCAAACTCACTGTCAAGAATCTGCTCAACAGGCTGACCGCATCGATCGCATCCGACACGTCTTTTCCCTCTGAGCACGCCTTTCAACATTACGTGTTCCCGCCCTCGCCTTGACACAGTTACCTGAGCAGTCACACTTTCACTGCTCACAACATCATTAAAAGGAAACCAACTGCTATCTGTTACTTTGTACAGCGTCGGTTTTTTTATAATTTCACCAAAAACGAGTTTCATACATACCAAACGTAATCAATTTTGCGCAACAATTCCGAAAATAAAAGAAAAGAAAAATAATCAATTTAACAAGGATTGGCCAGAAAAAAAACACTTAACTTGAATTTCTACGTAAAATAGTAGATTAAGACCTACTATTTCAATATATTACTGTACCAGCAACAAATCCAGATAGCTTAGCAAAGGAGCCACAGGATACACAGTAACTAAAAGTGCTTTGTTCAAACCGGATGCCAGCTCTGTCACTTGCTCTACTCTGTCTCTTCAAGAAATTGAAGATTCTTTTCTTCCAAAACCTTCACCAAACTGGAATACTGATCTTTTCTGATAATTGACTTGAATTGCTCGTGATAGTTTCGCACCACGGAGACTCCTTCAATATTAATATCGTATACCAACCACCTAGCTTCAGTTTTTCGCATAATATAGTGCACTGGAACATCGACACCTGCGCTGTTTATGATGGTGGTCACCTGGGCTCTCTTACCTTTAATGATCTCAGCGCTATACTCAATTGCATCACCAGAATAACTTTCCAGCTTTCCGATGTACACATTTTCAAGAAACTTGGTCATGAGTACAGTGAATTTTTGCCTTTCAACCTCGTCAATTTTTTTCCAGGTTTTCCCAAGAACCCTCCTTGACATTTCTCGAAAATCAAAGCAACGCTTTATATTAATCATTATTTTTTCGCGCCGCTCAACGAGATGAGCTTTGCCTTTCAGATTCTCATCTTTCAAAACCAAAGTCAGCTCATCGAGAATCGGCTTTAAATCGTCGGTCGGACCTGCATGACTGTATTGCACGCTCCCGAAGGACAACGCCACCACAACCAGCAAAAATGCTAAAAATGTTTTCATTGTATTTCTCAACTGTTGATAGGAGTCGTAATAAAGTAAGTCCCAATATTCACGATCTTAAAGGCACATTTAGGTTAAACTCAACTTTCTTTATCTACTTTTAGTGATACGTCAGACCGAAGAGGTTACAGCCCGAAAAATAATAGTGGGAAACGGGAAAATATCTTCATAAGAGTCAATGATACTGCTTAAAAAACAATAATAAAACATTTTAACTCACTGCCGAATCAACAGCGCCTACGATAGATTCGGAATCATTGAATGTCAATTAATTTTGTGGCTTTTGGCAGTTGAGGCACCATGGATTACCAGCAGAATTTTAGGCAGGATAACACCAGACTAATTCTTTCTTGGGTCAAACGTTTCTCTCAGGGCATCTCCAATAAAGATGAGCAAGACCAATGTCACAACAAGAAGAAAAAACGTCGTAAGCGACAACCACCACGCGTCAATATTGGCCTTTCCCTGTGCCAGCAGTTCACCAAGGCTCGGTGTTGAAGGCGGTACTCCAAGTCCGAGGAAGTCAAGGCTGGTCAACGCCAAAATCGATGAAGACATGCGAAATGGAAGAAAAGTAACCACCGGTGTAATCCCGTTTGGTAATAAATGGCGCCACATGATCTTAACATTTCCAACCCCCAGAGCCTTTGCCGCTTTCACATACTCAAGATTTCTTCCCTTCAGAAATTCAGCACGCACATAATCTGATAAGCCCATCCAACTGAATAAAGACAATAAAATAAGTAAAAGTAGAACACTTGGCTGAAAAATAGATGCAAAAATAATGAGGAGGTAGAGTTCGGGCATCGCCCCCCATATTTCGATAAACCGCTGAAAAAACAGATCGATTTTCCCTCCAAAATACCCTTGCACAGCACCAGCAGCAATGCCGAACAAGGTTCCTACGAAAGTGAGGGCGAGCCCAAAGAGAACACTGAGCCGAAAACCGTAAATAAGCCTGGCAAAAACATCTCGCCCCCGATCATCAGTACCGAGCAGGTTATCCGCTGTAGGTGAGGATGGCACAGGCCCTACAATATCCTGGTTAATTGAGTCATAGCTGTGTCGATTGAGAGGAAAGAGGACGTAGTTTCCAGGTTTTTGCAACTTTTCCAGAATGAACGGATCCTTGTAGTCAGCCTCAGTCTCAAAGTCACCACCAAAAACTGTTTCTGGGTAGGAGACTATCAGAGGAAAATAGAACTCTCCATTATATTTGACCAAGATTGGCGAATCGTTGCTGATAATTTCTGCGCACAAGCTGAGAGAAAAAATAGTAATGAAAATAATCAGGCTGTAATATCCACGCCTGTTCCGCCTCAACCGCTGCCAACGCGTAGCTCTGTGCCGAACAACCGCAATAAATGATGAATTGTTTGCTTGCATTTCAGCTATCCATTGCCTCAAAACTTATGCGAGGATCGACGATCATATAACTCAAGTCGGACAGGAGTCTTGCAACCAGCCCAATAATCGTAAAAAAATAGAGCGTACCAAGCACGACGGGGTAATCACGATTCAGCACAGATTCATACGCCAGAAGCCCCATACCATCCAATGAGAAAATTGTTTCGATGAGCAGGCTCCCTGTAAAAAAGGAAGCTATAAAATAGCCTGGAAATCCAGTGATAATTGGAATAATTGCGTTTCTAAAAACATGCTTATAAAGAATATTCTGCTCAGAAAGACCTTTCGCTCTGGCAGTCAGAACATACTGTTTCCGAATTTCTTCCAGAAAGGAGTTTTTAGTAAGCATGGTCATTACAGCAAGACTACCTATTGCACTTGCGGTGATAGGTAAAACCATATGCCACAGGTAGTCAAATATTTTCATGACAAAAGACAACTCACCCCAGTTATCGGAAACAATCCCCCGAAGTGGAAAAACAGCCCAGAAACTCCCACCTCCAAAAAGAACGACCAAAGCAATCCCCAAAACAAAACCTGGTATGGCATAACCAACAAGGATTACAGTAGAGCTCAAAACATCAAAACGTGTTCCATCCAGCACCGCTTTCTTAATGCCAAGAGGTATACAAACACCGTATACTATCAAAAAACTCCAGAGTCCAAGTGACATGGAAACAGGCATTCGTGAAAGGACGAGGTCAACAACGCTTTTGTGGTAATAATATGATGTACCAAATTCAAAAGTGAGATAATTTTTCATCATACTGAAAAATCGATAAACAGGCTGCTGATCAAATCCGTACAGCCTTTTCAATTGGTCAATTTTTTCAGAGTCCAACCCTGAATTTCCACGGTACAGTTTTGACGCATCCAGGTGCACTTCTCCACCGCTTGCCCCAACCCCTTCAATTTTGGCAATCATTTTTTCAACCGGTCCCCCGGGAACAAATTGAGTAATGACAAAAGTGACGAGCATCACACCAAAAAGAGTAGGAATCATCAGCAGGATTCTTTTCAAAATATAAAAAGCCATTGTACCTCTTCGATATGCACTGGAAATCTCGAACAAACAAACCAACGGTCATAATAAAGTAGAAATCCGCAAATAAACATCCTAAAAGAAGAATATTTCTTGTTTTTTATTAGCCTTTATGTCTTTCTACATCTTGTATAGGAAGGTCTGGAACTAAACCCGAACTTGAGGTTCATAGACAGATCTCAGAAACAAGGCAGACTCGTTGGCTATCAGCTTTCCCCCATCTTCAATACCTTACAAAATATTAAACAGCATGAAAACCCTCGATACTCTTATTCAAACAGAGGAAGACCTTGATATTCTGGTACGCCGTGCCCAGAAAACAGATGCAGTTGCCCTGGACACTGAGTTCGTCTGGGAAAGGACATATTATCCCAACCTTGGCCTCATCCAGATAGCTCTCTCGGATGAAGAATGTTACCTGATAGACCCTTGTGCCATTCAAGACTTAAGCGCGCTTGGCACACTGCTCTCTAACCGCAGTGTTGTTAAAATTTTCCATGACGCTCCTCAGGATCTGATTATTCTTCAAAGAGCGACAGGGGCAACCCCACAGAATATTTTCGATACCAGGTTGGCAGCCGGTTTCTCAAATCTCCCGGCAACCCTCTCTTTAAGCAATCTTGTAAGCGAGCTGCTCGACATCCAGCTTGCGAAGGGGGAAACCAGAACAAACTGGCTCCAGAGACCGCTCACAGATGAACAGTTCGAATACGCCCTTGATGATGTCAGGTATCTCCGAGCTGTTCGGGTCATCCTCCTCTCAAGAATTATCGGGCCCAAAATCAAATCCTGGCTCCAGGAAGAACTCAATCTTCTCAACAATCCGGCTATGTATCAAAGCCAACTGGACACCCAGAAATTTATGAAAACGAGGGGTAGCAGTAGCCTTGGCCGGCAGGGTCTGGCCATCCTGAAAAACCTTACTACCTGGAGGGAGGGTATAGCTCGAAACAGGAATCGTCCCCGGGGACATATTATAAAAGATACAAGCCTCATTGAGATTAGTAAGAAAAAAATAATAAAAAAAGAAGACCTCCGCACCCAGGGTGGACTTTCTGAAAAGGCTGTCAGTAAATACGGTCCAACAGTTACCAAGATTGTCTCAACAACACTCGCCCAGCCCGAGAACGGCTACCCTGAAGTCAAACGGCCGACGCGACTTAACAAGGCTGATGGGGAGGCACTTGAAAAGCTGAAAGGCCTCATCACCCTGAAAGGCGACCTTCTTGGAGTAGCCCCGACTCTTATTGGCAATAGTTCTGAACTCAAAACCCTCGTAAAAACCCTCAACACCAGAACAGCCAAGACCCCGAAACAATTACGACAAACTGAAGGGTGGAGAAAGAGTTTTCTTGAAGATTTTTTCAGGCTAAACAGAAAGAAATGATAACAATCATGAACTCATTTAAAAGGTACACTATCAAGCAATAATACAATTGTGAGGACTATTTATGTTACAGAATCTACTCTTTTTTAAAAAGCAACCACACTCAAGTAAAATATTGAAATCACCTATTGGCAGCAACGAATCTTCCTTCATAATCAGCATGGCAGTGGTACTTTGCTACACACTTTGCCTCTCACTCTCACCATCTGCAGTTCGTGCTGATGAGCCAGCTACCTATAAAGGATGGAAAATGAGTTCGAAATACAACCAGTACTATAACTACAAGGAGCGGGATTCTCTGAAAGGCAAGTTGGTCAAGTTTACAAAGGTCACCCCGCTTCCCGGGATGGAACCTGCCACCGCCTTTATTCTTGATGAAGGAGGAGATAAAATACTCATCCACCTTTGTCCTGCGTCGTTTGTTTCTGCTAAAGAAACAGGCCTTAGGAAGGGTGTTAAAACAAAAGTGAAAGGGAGTTGGGCCACTATTGGTGACGAGGATGTCTTTATCGCAGCCAAGGTAAAACAAGGTGAAGATTTTGAATTCAAAATCAGGCTGACAAAAGACGGCACCCCATTCTGGACCATGACCCAGGAAGAACGACGTAAAGAGGGGTGCACCTATTAATGAGCCTTTCCACTCACGTCTGTTATCTTCATATTTATGACTGACACCGGTAAACGGTAAGCAAGTACCTTGTGAGTGTTAATAACCATATGATACAAGCCGTATTTTCTTGTTTTTTGTGACAGCTTTTACGGAGTAAGGTACTAATGTCTCCAGCCGAGGTCGGTCACCTTTTTTGCGAGGAAAATAAATGAGTGGTCAATCACGCTCACATATATGTAAGGGTATTGAGGTGATGGTCGTCCTCAAAAAGGACCAGAGAAGCGGTCAGCTAACCCGTGGAATTGTGCAGGATATTCTAACGAATTCGTCGTCACATCCGCATGGTATAAAAGTACGGCTCACTAACGGTCAGGTTGGCAGGGTTAAAGAAATCATTACTGCTGGCGGTTAACTTCAGTGCAATGCAACCTAGGAGGCCGTCCGAGAATAAGTATTTATTCTCAAATTGAGGTTTTTCGGAAAAATAAGCGCAGCCATATAGGTAATATCGACGTCTACGCTATCTGCAAGCATTATTTTTATGAAAATAACGAAGAGTTGGGGACAGGTAAGCGAGTTTACGAGACTCCGCAGATGCATTCTCGGACAAGCTCCTAGGACAAGCCATGGTCAAACATACCTGCAAACAGTGTCGGTTCAGGGCAAAATATGATAATAGCCCTCGGTCGCTTTTTGGTCGCCTATGGCGCTTTCATATTACCTTCTGTCCCGGATGGAAAAGCTACCTGAGGGCCCTCCCCAAAGAAGAAGCGATGAAAATTTCAACGCACTACGGACTGAAAAATAAGACCTAACAGTGGGAGCCAGGCCCTCACTGTATTTAAAATACACTTTTTCTCAGCCACTGTAAGAAACTATTCGCCTGTATTTCAAATTTCACCTAATTCAATACTCGCTGCCGTTCAATCGGCCTCATCATGTTACAATCTGGTCGATTTTAGGCAGAGGTTTGTTCTCTATCGCCGCTTCGAAAGATCGTAAACGCTTATAGACCGAGAGCAAATCAACAATCGTCGTCCACGAATTAACCAAGTATTGAAAAGAACTGCTGACTTGACCGAAGGCAGTCAGTATTTGTTGAAAAATACCCAGGGCAATTGCACCTGCTGCAATGGTAGGGATAAGTAAAATCATCACAAAAATGTTATCCGCCTGCAAATAAAACATTCGTGCAACATTAAAATACATGTAATGAAAGTAGAGGCGGAAATAATTCTTTCTCACATTACTAAACAGCTCCGCGAGGGTTGGGGGTTGAGCACGGCTAGAATCATCTTCACCGTACACCAGCTCTTTGCGAAACGCCGCTTCAACTCTTTGATTTTTAAACTCAAGACCTGGCAGTTTTATTCCCACAGTCGCCAGGAGCCCTGTACCAAGAACTGACCAGGCCAAAGCTGCGTAGAACAGTGGATGTGAAATTTCACCCACAATGGGGAGTTCAACTACATATGCTGAAAGCCCCCAGAGCACTGGTAAAAATGCAAACAAGGTCATCATCGCATCCACCATCGAAACGCCTAGCCCCTCCATAATAGAGGCAAAACGCATGGTGTCTTCCTGTACACGCTGGGAGGCACCTTCTATGTGTCGAACCTGCGCCCATTGCCCCGTATAGTAATCATTCATTGCGGTACGCCATCGGAAAATATAATGGCTGACAAAGAACCGGGTTACTACGTAGACGAAAATGGCTAGAAATGCGATCTCAGCAAAAACAAAAATCAGATCAAAAATCTCATTGGAAATTGATGACGCTGCTTCTTTAGACACATCGACGACGGTGTCTGAAACTTCTTCCGTTCCAGGCTTTTTCAGCGAATTCTGAATTAAGTCCCAAAATGGTCTGCGCCAGTTATTAATTGCCACCGAGACCTGTACTGAGAAATAGGTGGAAAATAATATAAACGCTGACCCGGTGATTGACCACCACTGCCACCGATGCTGTGCAAGAATGAACCATATCGCTGCAAAGATAACTGTACATGTAAAATAGAAAAGATAGAACAAGAGGAAAGAATCCGTCAAAAAATGACCCAACCCGATAACAGGCGGAGCTGGAGCCAGTTCTAATCTCAGAAACATGCCGATTTTTTCGCTGAATCGATACCAGATAAAACAACACACGGCAGCATAGCAGACTGCAGAGCCGAAAAACCACCTGGGGTTTGGGAAAAAAGATGTAAACATATTGTATAACTCGATTATCGATACGTGTTAAAGAAGAGAGTCAGACCTTCGTCTACTACCCGCCTCATTTTTGAACCTTTCCATGGTGAGAAGGAGCACGTCTCACATGAGAGCGTACGCTGACAGATGCCATTTTCACTCTCTTTTACGACAAAGAACAGCACAATACACCTTTGCCCACCATCAGGCATCAATTTTTACCTCAATCTAGCAGAAGCGAAGTAGAGAAAAAAATGATTTATCATTTCAAAACAAAATGTTGTATCCACCATACAATTTCGTGACAGACCACATAGAGCAGTAACCACATGGAACCGATATGGTACCACTCTCGATATCGTCTCGGCCAGGCATCAGCATAGTTATAGAGAATTCGATATTGCACAGCAAAGGCTATAACCCAGGCCACCGCCCCTGAACCTCGAAGAAGGTGGAAACTTGAGTGAGCATGAACAAGACTTAAGGGAGTGAGGGTGGCCATTACTGGAAGTTGAATCAGCAGTGATAAATTGAAGCGTGGCCAGTTCAGTTTTTGAATAGTGAGCCCCATAATAATTGAGCTGGCACTGCAGAACAACAGGAAACCACTGATCGCTTCGCTGGCCGGCATCTGCCTGTCAATTTCGCGAAGTCCGCCAATATACCACCAAACAAGCCCCCAGATCATCAATGGTAACGGAAAATATCGCTCCCATTTCCTCAGATTTCCCCAGATCATATCAAAACAATAGCTTGAAAAAAGGGCCGCAAACGATAAGAGCAGACAACCAAGAAAATATTGATTTACAAAGGCAATAGCATACAGAGGATACCAGACAAGGTCAGCAAAAATACAAGCGGCAGCAAACTGGAGAAAAATACCAAAATGACGTACCAATACTCTGTTTTGACGCACGCCAATCCATACCATGCATGCCCCTTCAACAGCCCAGATTGAACTCGAAAGACCATCGTCAAATGCAAGGGGAATCGCCAGGCTACCGAAAAAAAAAGCAAGTGTTAGAAATGGTTCACATAAAGAGCCCATGGAGTATATCTTTTTTCTCCATAATTCGTTATTCCCAATACGCTGCATATCGGACGTACATAGATAAACAATTATTCGCCAAGAATAAGATCTGCGGCCTTTTTGTCGCCAGGCAATCCTCGCTTTCTTAGATAGGCTGATATTCTATTTTTCTCTGTTGCGCTCTTTTTTTGAGCAAGATTTTCTTTTGCAGTTAAGGAATCTATCCTGACAGCAACGACGTGACAAAATGCAACTGCTTTACTTTCCACAGAAATGTCGCTAAAAGTACTACGTCCTTCATGGCTTGCCATCAGTGCGTTCAAGGCTGCAATTTTTTCTCCCATATGGCTTACAATTTCGGCCCTACCGCGAATGACCACGCTCTGATAAAACTGCCCAACCTCACAAGGAGGAATACTTTTATCGTAGCATGTATCCAAATAGGCCAGGGGAATATCTACCTCAAAACAAACCTTATGATGTCGACTGATATTAGTAAGTTTTTCTCCCTTTAAAGCACAGTGAAAGTACACTGTATCTTTGAAGTATACATAGTTCAGCGGAGTAACATATGGATAACCGTCCTCCCCCAGAGTAGCCAACCTGCCCACACGACATTTTTTCAGTACTTCCTCAATCTTGCTTCTATCACTTATTTCCTGCAGCTTCTTTCTCATCTTCTCACTCCCAAGAGTACGTTACATATCTAGACCGATTTCGTTTGCCAGTGGAAGCCCGACCACTTCTTTAACCGATTCTTTCCAGAAAATTTTAGGATTAGACGACAACGTTTTATAGAGGTCAAGGAGCTTCGCGTCACTTTGTCCCTTAAGAATACGAGTAATTTCTGCTTTTGCCTCCTCCGAATCACAGGTAACCCGCTTCCCGATCTTATTCATCTTTCCAAGCCATATCGAGTGGCTGACCCACGGTAGCAGTTCACGTACCATGTGCACCAGGTCGTTTGTATCCAACATGGGTTCTATACTCACCGATGTGGCAAATCCCATATTATAGGCATACTCCAGACAGGATTTTCGTTCGATATAGGCAGGTGCAAAAGGTTCCCAGAATGTAAGGATAGCATTGTCCCTGGCAGTTATTGTAAACCGGAAAAGAAGCTGACTCTTTTCAGCACCAAACTCTGCACAAAGACGGGAGACACAATCAAGATGGGGCTTTGATACAATCAACACCCGATTACCGGCACATAATAAATTCTTAATCACGGTGACACAGGCATCGAGGTTTTCAGGGATAATATCGTGATGTGTTGGAAACATCACCTGCCCGGCATATAACCTCTGCCGCCTGTCAACATCCGTGACTATCGGCTGACATTGTTTCCATTCATCTGCCGTCACACATTTTTTTCGCTCAACCAGGTCATATCGAGCGAAGCAATAGAGACATCCATGGGGACAGCCACGACAGCAATTGATCTCAGCTACGGCCCATTCTTTTGTTCCACGAACCTGTTTTTCCTGCTCAGGCATCTCAGATTCACCGCTGACAACTGTCACCTGCCTTCCTGCCAGAGCTGAAACAGCTCTGCAATGCCTTTTTTGGCAAGTCCTGCTACCGCCAGATATGCTTCATCAGAAAAAGGCTTACCCTCCGCAGTTGCCTGGATTTCGATCCACCTGCCATCTTCTGACATAACAAAATTTGCATCTGTTTCGGCGCTGGAATCTTCATGATAATCAAGGTCCAGATAGGGAACGCCATCAACAATTCCTGCAGAAATTGCAGCAACCGGCATGATCTCAGGAAGGACAGTCATTTTACCCGCATCCACCAGTCCTTTCAAGGCATCTTTTAGAGCCAGGGCACCTCCAGTTATTGAGGCGGTACGAGTACCTCCGTCGGCATTGAGAACGTCACAGTCAACCCGGAGGGTCCTTTCACCTATTGCCCTCAAGTCAACCATCATCCTCAGACTGCGGCCAATGAGCCTTTGAATTTCCATGGTGCGACCCGACTGCCCTTTATTTTCACGTCGGTAGCGAGTGTTAGTCGCACATGGCAGCATACCATACTCAGCGGTGATCCAGCCCTGCCCGCTATCTTTTAGAAAAGGTGGTACTTTCTCTTCGATGGATACACCGCAAATGACGTGGGTATTTCCCATTTTTATAAGTATGGACGCATCTGCCTGGAGCTGGATCCCCTTTTCAATGGACACAGTTCTCAGGCTATCAGGTGTTCTATTATCGCTTCGCATGGTGCTCCTAGTGTATACATTTATCATCGACTGCAATTGTAGTCATCATCTCAGCCAGTCGCAAATCAGGCCTGGGTACCGTGAGATACACCAGGCCTGATAGAAAAACGTTCGAAACAAGTAACAGTTCCGTTTTTCTGTTCTCTATTTCTTCAAGGCACCCCTCACCTTGTCTAAATAATCCTGACCTATTTTCTTAGCCCATTTGTCATATACTTTCTCACTCAAAGCAATCATTTTCTCCTTATCTGCAGTATTCAGTGCCATAAATTCCACGCCATCAGCTTTGGCTAGCGCAATCTGTTCGAGCTCCTGCTCCCTGGTACGTGCCCTTCCGGCAGAGCTTTCTTCCTGAACAATTTTTAAAAACGTAGTGCGCAACTCCACGGGTAATTGCTCCAGCCATTTTTTGTTTATGATATGGATATACAGCCCCTGAGCATAGTTCAATTCAGTATAGTACCTGGCGATGGTGAACTTTTTAGAAATATTGCAGACAGTCGGGGTGTGATCGAGGCCGTTAATAACTCCGGTCTGCAGGGCCTGTGGGACATCAGGCCAGGGTAAAACTGAAAATTTCAAACCCCATGCTTTGTAGAAATCGATATTTACCGGTGCCTCCGCTATACGAAAGTTCACTTTTTGAGCTTCCAGGATTGAGGCCACCGGAGTTGTTGTCGCCCAGCCATAACTTCCATATCCGGTAAAGTCAATGACCTGAAGCCCTGTAGAAAGAGGTCCATCCCTGAAAGGTTCCCAAAGTTCAGGGGTGTCTCTGAACATGTTCAGTTTGTCAAAGCTGTCGACTATGTAAGGAAGATTAACAACACCGAGTTGTGGGGCAATATTGGCCGCAGCCACCGAGGAACTCATCATCCCCTGCACTGCGCCAAACTTTAACTTATTGATTACATCCTTCTCTCCACCAAGTTGACTTAATGGGCGAAAATCGACATAAACCTGACCATTTGTCTCTTCCCATACTCTGTCTCGGATTTTAAAACCAACAGACACACCTTCAATAGCAGGATGTCCTACACAGGAAAGAAGATACACATATTTTGCCCCGGAAGGATCAAAAGATGGTTTCCACTTGGAAAGGGGGTCTTTCTTACTCCCCAGAACAGTGGTCCCGGACAGACACAACATGAAAAAAACAAGGCTACTTACACAGGAAATCTTCATCATTCTCATCGCTCCACTCCTTTTTGATTTTAATAAAGGACTCAATGTCAGGAAGAAAGGTACTGGAGTGGAACAATGTTTTGCAACATATTTCGGACACTTGAGGCTATAGACCCTTCATATACAGACACAGTCGTGTATATCTTACGAATGAGCTCCTTCCCCACATCTCCATTTGAGCTTAATTTTATTAGTCAACACAACGGCGATGCTAACTATTATTCAGCAACAGACCGCAAAGCACACACATGATTCAATAAAGAGTTTGCTTACATTATCCATTCATGTTATTGAAGAAAAAATCGTTACAGAACTGCCCCTCTGTCAGACTTATGACATGGGAGCTCTTAGAGTTTCAATTATCCCTTTTTAAGGAGACCTCATTATGAAGAAGTTGCTTTTGTCCTTACTTCTAGTCACGCTATGCCTGCCAAACGCGCTCATGGCTGCCGAAAAAAAATCAAACCCACTCGAGGCCTGGCAGCCCAAATTTGACCCTAAAGGTGCTCAATACACCTATATTCTTTCAAACGTTTCTCATCCCGTGATCGAGGGTGTTGGTGCCGGATATCGCATTAGAGACAAAGTGTGGGAAAAGTCAGGGGGGCGACTCTATGTCGATTTCCGCCCATTAAGTCAACTTGGCGGTGAAAAAGATGTTATCAGTAAATTGAAGCTCGGTGCAGTCCAGGGTATGATGAGCAGCTCTGTTGCTGCTGCCAATGTTTCAGACATTCTCGGCATTGTCAATCTCCCTTATGTAATTGATACATTTGACAAACTCGACACTTTTAGAAACACGGAAGAACTGTGGTCACCTTTTGCCAATGGTGCACAAAAACAAGGTATCGTTGTTGCGGACATTACAGGTTACGGACCATACGGTTGGGCAACAACCACGCCTGTAAAAACTATTTCTGATGCGAAAGGCACAAACTTTCGTATTGCCCAGGCTCCTGTGAACACTGATACCTACAAGGCGTGGGGCCTCAAATTCACTGTTATGCCGTGGCCGGATGTTCCCCAAGCTTTGCAGACTGGTGTTATTACCGGCCTTGACCATACCGCCATCGTCTGTAACATCACCAAGAAATTCACTATAGCCAAATCGTTTACTGAACTCAATTATGCTCAAGGTTTATTTATACATCTTATCAACAAGCGTTGGTTGGATACGTTGCCCCAAGACCTGCAGGAAATTTTGCTCTCTGTCATTGCAGAAGAAAGTGAGACAAGCCGTGCACTGACCCGCAAGCAGCACGACGATCAGGTAGCCAAGGCTAAAGAGGCTGGAGTGGAGTTTATTACGCTTTCCGATGCAGATATCGACCAGTTGAAATCCATGGCCGAACCTGTACTGGATAAATGGAGCAAGAAGATTGGACCTGAGTACCTCAATACTGTGCGAACAACTTTAGGACAATAATATTTACACGTTGTTTAAACTGCAACAGCCATGGGTTGGAGAGTCTCATTCTCCAACCCTTTTTTTGTCCTATTTAAAATAAACGAACTGGTTAAATAATTCAGGTCATGGGGGAAAACCTGGGTTATGATGTTTTGACCTTGACTATCCCGGCAAAGTGCGGGAAAAAGCAGTAGACTGCAAAAATGCGTTATCTTTTTCTTAGTACTCTCAACTGATGATACACAAGGAACATAAGTCCTTCTGAGACATTTTTCTCATAGTACTATTCCATCTCAAAAGAGGGTATCCTCTTCTGTTTACTACTTTTGTTGTGATTATTTATGTTAACCAGAATTTATAAAACTATTGATCGTGTTTTTCTGCAGATTGAAGATTGGTCCCTTTTTATTACTGTTTGCGTCGCTTTATTCACGGGAGTAGCTAACGTAATTTTACGAAAAACAACGAATGATCTGAGTTTATACTGGTCAGATGAGGTTATACGGAAAGTCATTTATTTCTCCACCTATATTGGCTGTGTAGCAGCTATTCGCAGTCGCTCTCTAATCCGAATAGATGCCCTCCCCCAAATGCTTCCTATTCTGAAAAAACCGTTAACATTATTCTCCCATTGTATGGTACTCGTCTTCTCAATCATTATGATCTACCTTGGTAGCAAAATGACATTGATGATGTACAATGACGAATATGCTCGGACAGCCACCATGCAAATTCCTGAATATTTCTTTTATGCCATCCTGCCCTTAATGGGCTTTATGATGTTTCTACGTACGTTGATCGTAATGAGAGAGGACTGGACCGGAAAACACGATATTACAGGAGGGAAGTAGGTCATGGAAAATAGCTACCTCCTCATTTTTGCCCTGCTCCTTGGGTGCCTGGCGTCGACTGTTCCTGTCTTCATGGCACTTTTCTTTACCGGTACTGTCGGACTTGTGTATATCGTTGGAATCGATCCACAGATCGTCATAGAAGTGCTGTACCGCAGTATGGACAAATTCGCCCTGGTCGTTGTGATGTTTTTTGTCCTCTGCGGAAATATCATGACCACCGGATCTATCGTCAAGAAACTCATTAAGACCGCCAATGTCCTCGTCGGCTTTCTTCCTGGCGGCCTTGCCATGTCAGGAGTACTGGCTTGTGGTTTTTTTGGGGCGATCTCCGGATCTACCGTCGCAACTGTTGTTGCAATCGGCGGTTTCATGATCCCTGCTCTCATTGAAAACCAATATGATGAAAAATTTTCAGTTGGTATCATGACTACCGCGCCTATCCTCGGGGTTATAATTCCACCATCTATCGCCATGATCCTCTATGCCATGGTGAGCAATGACCAGCTCGAAGCACTGTTTTTGACCGGATTTATCCCCGGAGTAATGATAATGCTTGCCATGAGTGCCTACGCCTACTTCGTTTGCAAAAAAATGGGTATGGAACAACGTGACAAACCAAGACTTACAGAAGTCATTGCCGTAATGAAAGAGAGTATCTGGGCCCTCTGTCTTCCTGTCCTGATTTTTGGCGGTATTTACTCGGGCCTGTTCACAGCCAACGAAGCTGCTGTAGTTGCCTGTTTTTACGCTTTTTTTGTCGAAATTGTTCTCCATCGCGACATGAAGCTGCAGGATATCAAACGAGTAATTGTCTCTTCTGCTGTCACCTCCGCAACCTTGCTTATTATTGTAGCCGGAGCTTCCGTCTTTGGTGAGTACCTCACTTTTGAGCAAATACCTGGAAAAATTGCGACAGTAGTCGTTGACAATATTACTTCTCCATGGGTGTTTTTACTCTGTGTTAACATACTGCTGCTGTTTATTGGTATGTTTATGGACATAATCTCGGCCACGCTTATCCTCACTCCAATCTTCCTTCCACTGCTCGCAAAATTCGGGATCGACACCATGCACTTTGGTCTTATTATGACAATTAATCTCGGCATAGGGTATTGCACCCCGCCTCTAGGGGTCAGCCTCTATATTACCGGAGCCACAGTCGATAGGGATATTGTTTATGTAACGCGAGCAGTTCTACCTTTTCTAGCCATACAGATCTTTATTCTTCTCGTTCTAACCTTCTGGCCGGATATCGTTTTACTGCTACCACGTCTGGTTTATGGATGATATACTCAACATAAGGGAACCTGCTCAAGCAGAAGAGCTTACGATAAGGAGGAGGAGATGATACCGAAAATACTTATTCCTGTTGACGACTCACCCACCGCACAAAAGACCATCGACACCATTATTGAGCTGAAGGATCACTTTTCTAAAAAGCTCACATTGCTCTATGTGATTAATAATGACCAGCTCGCCTACCGCATGATCCCTGACTTCCAAAGGGATATGGTCAACCAGAACGCAACCAAGGCGGGAAATTTGCTGCTGGAAAGGGCAAACACAAAGTTGCAGACTGCAGGTTTTGAAAATAAAATCATGCTTGAATTTGGCGAACCCAGACAGGTAATCACTCACACCGCAAACGACCAGAACTTTCAGTTAGTTGTCATCGGTCGTCATGAAGGTGGTGGAGAGATTCGTGACGTCTTGTTCGGCTCTGTCGCCAACCACGTACTCCACAATGTAACATGCCCGGTACTTCTCTTCTGACTCCTCTGATAGCCATTTTTACTACCGACCGAGGCGTTAAAAGTAACCAGCTATACTATTACCTTAAACTACTTTTTCCAATGATTTTTGACCGAGAAGTTCAAGTGTCCTCGAAACACCTCGCTTTATACCAAACAGGTTTTCGAGGATTTTTAGCACCAACCAAAGAATCAGCATAGCGAGTGGAAGTACAATCTGAATAAGAACCGGCATCAACCAAACATAAACAATAGCCTCTTGAAGTAGCGACATAACACACCCCCAAATGAAAAGAATTTGCCGTGCATGAGAAGAAAAAAATACAGTTGATTACAATTTGGAGTATGAACCAACAAAAAAGGACAACAACAATCACTTTCAACCATATTGTATGTTAGAAACAAGGCAAATACAATGGGTAACCACACCCAGACAAAACTCAGTATTTTTACCCATATTCAACAATATAAGTACATTTTTCAAGACCATAGCAAGACTAAAAAGCAGAAAACATGTGACACTCTTTTGTATAAAAAATCGAATCTTTTTTTCGTTCTAATTCATACCTCTTAAACACAACAAAACTCCATCCACAAACCAGGTGCAACCAGTACCCACACAACCCGCACAGCTACTTTTTATTCAAGGCGTCGCCGTACCCAGTTATGCCACATTCCTAACCAACAGCAAGGTGAAGCTGTTGTGTTTTGCAAAAATCGCACATCAATAATGTCAACCAAAGCCGCTCTAGTCAGCTTTCTTGCTCTACCTTTTTAAATTACACAACATTCTTTCCCAAATAGCGTCATCAGAAGTCCCAGCGCCAAGATCATTACAATCTTCCCAGACAAGGACCATTGCAGCCTGAGCTTGTTTGCGGTATAAATTTGAAATCATAGTGGTTATTTCTGACTAATTAGTGTGTCTGAACGAAAATTTGCGGATTACTGTCGGGCACTCATTGCAATTCACCTGATTGGCTAATGCACCCAGGCCAAACACGTTACTATCTCTAATTATTATGCACCTACGAAGTTTACTAGCCCTGTTCTGCCTCATAGCCTCCATTTTCCTCTCGGCCTGCTACAAAATACCTTATTCCGCTAAACAAGCTGCAGCAAAAGGCAGCACAGGAGATTGTGTTGTTCTACTCCATGGCATGGGAAGAACCTACCAATCCATGGACAATCTTCAGAAAGTATTAACAGATAGAGGGTATCACACGGTAAATATTGGCTACCCGTCGACTAAGAAAAACATTGAAACCCTCGCCCAAGAGCATTTTCCAATGGCAATAGAGCAGTGTAAAAAGTTCAATCCGAAGAGAATCCATTTCGTTTCCCATTCCCTCGGCGGTATTATCATCCGCCAGGCAATAAAAAATGATCGACCAGCTCAACTTGGCAGGGTAGTAATGCTCAGCCCCCCCAACAAGGGAGCGTCTGTCGTCGACGCTATAGGAGATTGGAAAATTTACAAGTGGCTGAATGGCCCGGCCGGACAACAGCTATCAACCCACCCAAGCTCTTTACCTAATCGACTAGGCCCGGTGGATTATCCGGTCGGCGTTATTAGCGGGAACAGGTATGCCTGGTTTGACGGCTGGCTATCTAACATCATCCCAGGATTAGATGATGGAAAGGTCTCTGTTGAAAGAACGAAGCTAGAGGGCATGAGCGACTTTCTGGTTGTCAGTGAAAGCCACCCTTTCATCATGAACTCTGCTTATGTCCAGGAGGAGACGATACACTTCCTGAAATACGGAAAGTTCAATCATCAGCACTTCCAGCCTCCCCCAGTGTCCGGAATAGACTGGTATTCATCACCTAACGATTAATATATTCATTATGATTTCCTATACAAAAAATATTTTAATCACCTGCCTCACCTTTTTTTTTCTTGCTGGCTGCCAACCAAAAGTCTACCTTATGCCGCCACCTACCAGCCTTCAGCCAAATGACAATTTTTTCCATCTGAGCGGAGAAAGCAACCAAGATGATAATCTCCTCTATACCCTCTATGCCACTAATCGTATCCCTTATGACAAGCCCGATAGTTCTTCAACCGCGTACAGTATATTCCCATCTAACACCTTAAAACTTGGTTTTGTCGTTCATGGTGTCGGTGACGACGGAATGACCTGGGATGATCTTCTCCAGCAATCTCTCAAACGAGAAAGAGACAAGGACCTGCTCATAAGACAACTTTATTCAAGAGAAAACGTCAGTTACAATCAATACGACGACCTGACAGTTGCCTCTTCCCGGGGAGACGGCTTCTTTGACCAAATCAATCAAATTTTATCGGAGAACTTTGACAAAGACATCCTTGTCTATGTACATGGAGCAAACAGCAATTTCTACAGAGCCACAGCTCAGGGAGCACAATATTATCATTTTACTGGGCACAATAGTATTGTTCTAACCTTTTCCTGGCCTTCAGCGGAAAGTATTCTCAAATATAAAACAGATGTGGCCCATGCCAGACTGACAGTGCCTGCCTTCACACGCCTTCTGGAGCTGCTGGCCACCCACACCAATGCAAGAAACATTAACATCCTTGCCTACAGTGCGGGTGCCCAGGTCGTGGCCCCAGGGCTCGCGATACTTTCCGATTTATATCCCAACCTTACAGATGGGGAGGTGAAAAAAAAGTTGCGTATTGGAGAGGTGTACCTTGCAGCACCTGACACAAACTTCAAAGCCTTCGTCCAGCGATACCTGAAGTTCAAAGACATTGTAGGACGAACTACCATAAACCTCAATTCTAATGACACTGTCCTGCGCCTGGCTGCTTTTAAAAATGGTGTATCGAGACTCGGCCGACCAGATCCGTCCGAATTGACAGAACAAGAGACTGCGTTGATGATTGAGGCCATAGCGACTCCGTATCTTGATGTTATTGACGTAGGAGGCTCCATGGCTTTACACTTAGGTGGATCACATAATTCATGGTATAGTCACCCCTGGGTTAGTAATGACCTTCTCCTGCTTCTTCTCTTCAATGCCAACCCTGAAGAGCGTGGCCTCATCAGGTACACAAACGAAAAGGGCATAAAGGCATATCGTTTCCCAGAGAATTACGAAGACGCAATCAAAAAAATCATTGATGAGGCAGGAGATAATATCCCACAGAAACGTTTACACAATGAAGGAGCCTTAGAGTGAGTATTCTCTCGAAAGGACGAGCTACAAAAATCATGAGCAGGCTCATCCTCACCCTGCTGGTTGCCATACTCTGTACCAGCCTTTCCTGCGTTTATTTTCTACGAAAAGGTGTTAGGCTCGGCGAGCTGACTATCGGCCCAATTGCAATCTCTGAGCTTACTCTGGTTTGGCAGGATAAACTTGAGCTGGAAATAGCGCGCTTAAGCCTGTTAGAATCAAAAAGTGAAACAAAACCAAACGGTTTTAGTACCCCTGTTGCAAAAGCCTATAGTGCTGCACGAGCTGTCGCAACGTTCTTTTCCAAACTCATCATCGATGAGATACAAGCGGGTGATATAACGGGAACTCTCTCTCTTGTTAAAGATCCTGCAGAAAAAAGTTATCTTCATTTACAGTCTAACGACCTTTCCTTACGATCCGATATTGTATTCAATAAAGATGGTATCGTGGTTGATATCACAGAAGCCTCCAGCAGACAATTTAGTACCAAGGCCTCTGGAAAACTCTTTTTTGACGCACACTCAACTACTATAACAGGGGACATTTCAGTAAATATCAGTGAGAGTTTCCCGGTGACGATTCATTTCACAGCCGACCGGCATCACATCTCCTTTGAAGGTAAAGAAGCTGGAAAAATATCGACCATCAGCCCTCTGGTTGATCTTTTTGGCCTTGACCATAACATCCAGAGATGGATCACAGACTATCTCCATGGTAGTCGTTACAACCTTAAGGTCTTTTCCGGAAGCGGCACATGGAAAGAGCCTATAACCTTTTTACATAACCTCCATGCTGAAGTGCGTGTGGACAATTGTGAGTACACATTTGCCCCAGGCCTGGAACCGATCAAAACAAAATATACAGACGTTACATTCGACAAAGGTGTCCTTGTTATTGTACCTCACGATTCGTCTTTTTACGGTCAAAGTTGTGAAGACAGCTGGCTGGATATCAATTTCAACACCCCTTCAGACATCATCCTCACCGCCCGTATCACCACCCATGCCGCTGCCAATAAAGATATCCTTACCTTACTTGAATACTATAAACTCTCCCTGCCTTTTACCCAGATAAAAGGGAAAACCGCGGTAGACCTCACCCTTGCAATACACCTCAACGACCTCCAAATCTCAGCAGATGGCGCCTTTCATATCGACAAAGGGGTTCTGTTGTACAACCAGGAGAACCTGAAGGTATCGAACGTTCATGTTACACTGAAGAACGGCGATATCAACATTGAAAGTGGAGAAGTTAGGCTCAAGAAACTCCTCACGGCTAGCGTGACAGGGGTAATCCATGCCAGTCAAGGCGTAGGCCTTCTAGAGCTGGAAATAGTGGAAGCCAACCTGCCCTTTGGTAAATCGATTCTTACCATTGATCCATCACAACCCCGACCACGTCTCGAATACCACATACAAAAAGATACACAGTGGGTGAAAGCCAAAGCCTCTTCCTGGCGAATTAATACCACCAAAATACAACTTGGTCCTTTCAGTGCCCCATTTTCCTACGATTTGGAGGTGACACTGCCACCCGTTCTGGTGACGCTCCCCCCTGGCATCTCCGCACGAATTTCAGGATCATTATCGATCAACAAAAAGACAATCGATTTACAAGGTGATCTTTTACAGTACCACCTCAAAGATCTGATTATGGTGACTCCAAGTACTCCAGTTTCAATAAGCTACGACAAAACACTCATTATTCATCATCCCAAAACGTCAAAATGGCGCCTCAACAATGTACCAATAACCCTCTATCCCATTGAGTTTAGCTACAGTAATAATATTATCTCAATAGTAGACGGCAGATTGAGTTACGGTTCGTTTTTTGACAGTCATGTTTCCGGAACATTCGATTACAAATTAAAGCATGGGTCATTCTACCTGGAACATCTCAATATCAACAAAGAACGTATTAATGAGCAGCTCGCACTCGACAGAGGGTTGCAGGTTGAGGTGAATACCCAGAACAAAGGTATCATAATCGATCTTCCGGACCTCGACCTCCGAATCAGCACAAACGACGAAGGTGACTGGTCCGCAACCTTCACAGATCTCGCAACACTGGCGGAGAGGTCACCGCTGTTGAAACAGTATCATATAGATGGTGGTAAGCTTTCCATTTCCTCAAAAGATGGCAAGAAACCATATACTTTTTCAGCAAATATCCCGTATCATTACCCTGTGCTGGTGAAAGATAACGAACCAGTCGATCTTTTCAGAATCAATGGCGTGGTAAGTGATCAGGGATTCACCGCCTCTATTAATGAAGATATACAAATTACATACACCGACACGTTGAGCGTCACCTCAAAAAATATTGACTTCAACCTACCAGCAATAATTGACCTGACCAATTCGCCCACTTCCATTGAGCAGCCACCGGGGTCAAAGGATAAGCCAAGCATCGCCTTCTCAATGGATGCAGTTAACACCGGGTTATTTCTTAACAAAACCAGTAAACTTCTGGCTGACTCAATTCATCTCAACCGCGTTGAGGGCAAAACATCAATAAAGTTACTCCACGGTCCCGGCACAATAGATCTTGAGGTTGAAGGAACATCTTTCTCCTGCAAAGGAACCGATCTCAATGATAAATTCATGAGCGGACTTGCTCAAAACGGCGACCTCCAGAACGGCAGTATGAGTATCGTGGCTAGTGGTTCGGTTGATGAGTTTTCCGCACTCTTAACAATAAAAAATACAATTCTGAAAAACTTCAGAACTCTTAACAATATGATGGCTCTTATCGATACAATACCTGCCCTCATAACCTTCTCCTTACCAAATTACAATTCTGATGGACTGCCAGTCACTTCCGCAATTGTAGGCATGAAGGTAAAGGAAAATGTCGCAACGATTGAATCCCTCGACGTTGACTCACCAGCCTTATCCATAGCGGGAAAGGGATCAATAGACTTCTCACAGAAAACTATAGACATGGTGATGAACCTTATAACCAGCGCAAAAGAGAATATAAACAAAATCCCACTCGTCGGTTTTGTTCTCGTAGGCGACGAAAAGAAGCCGTCAATCACAATGAAAATATCCGGTGACCTGATGGATCCGGAAGTCACCAATTCAATGTATCGGAATATTGCAAAAACCCCTTTTTCAATGCTGTACCGAACGTTAAAGCTTCCATCCCGGCTGATACAATCAATAGACAACGAGGGCCAGAGGGTTGAGGGCGACAAACAAAAAGTAAAGGAATAGCAGCCATATTGTATATGAAAAAGACAACAGGTTGGTTAGCATCGCTTATAAAAGCCATACTAGTCCTCATCCTCGTCCTCATCCTCGTCCTCATTTGGACCTGGGGCTCTATTGCTCTTTATCTCTCAGGACCCGAGCCCGGTTGGCTGAAAATCGCCCTCACTATTTCTTTTGCGGCCTCTCTACCTCTCACCCTCTTCTGGGCACGCACTTTCATCAGGGGATTCGTCCTTTGCCTCTGCCTGTTCGGACTACTACTCGTCTGGTGGAGTAGTCTGCTGCCGACCAACAACAAAGATTGGGCTCCGGATGTTGCCCGAATCTCACATGGAGAGATCAAGAACAATAATCTCACTCTCTACAATGTGAGAAACTTCAGTTATGTCGGGGACAAAATAGAAATCGTGCGCTGGGAAACCCGGGAATACCCTCTCGACCAACTTCAGGGCTTGGATATCTTCATGTCTTATTGGGCATCGGAACACATTGCTCACACTATTATGAGCTGGGATTTTAGAGACGGCAAGCATCTGGCCATCTCTATTGAGACACGCAAAGACACCAGTCAGGAGTACTCAGCTATCAAGGGATTTTTTAAACAGTTTGAACTGTCGTATGTAGCTGCCGACGAGCAGGATATTATCATGCTGCGCACTAACTACAGGAAAGAACGCGTATATATATACCCCCTGAAAGTGTCAGCAGAAACAGCCCGAAATCTCCTTGAGAGTTATCTACTGAAAATGAACACTCTGGTCAACAATCCGGAATTTTATAATGCTCTGACCCGTAACTGTACAACCACTATCCGCCTTCACGCAAACGCGATTGCCCCGGAAGACCGACGCCCCATGGACTGGAGGCTTATCGCCAGCGGTCATGCAGACGAACTTCTGTACGATCGTGGAATGGTATTTCAGCAGTTACCCTTTGATGAACTCCGCCGAAAAAGTCGAATAGACCTTCGCATGCAAAAACATGGAACAAAAGACTTTTCCAGAACATTGCGAATGTCTATTCTTGGAAATGGCATACCAGACTAATCCGGTTTTTTCACAGTCTCACACCATTCGCTCGTTCGTATTTGAACGAAAACCTGCAAATTTTCTCAAGTTCAAGACTGGCGATAATTTTAACCGGAAGAATCCATTACGTATTTCGGAGTCTCGTACCTCGCTTACGTGAGGATTTAAAATTAAGGCCAACAAAGAAATTGAGGGATTTGCGGTTTAGCGCTGTCAATCCGCCTTAGGCAATTGATCCAGGTAAAATTTCATTGGGTCAATCAGCTCAAAGCCCTGCTCTTTCAATTTCAGCTTCACATTCATAACGTTGTTTGTCATGAGATAAGGAAAAATTGCTCTCTTCTTGTTATCCCAGACTCTTGCCACAAGTACACTGCCCAATGAAATATTTTCTTCCGTTATTATATCAACAATTTTTTTCATCTGTCCGCGTTCTTCATTGACGGTGATACAGAGCAGGCTTCCCGGTTCATCGATGTTCATCACTTCAACGAAGGCTCTCAACAGGTCCCTGGTGGAAAGAATTCCCTTCAGGAACCCCTCCTCGTCAACGACAGGCAGGGCGCCAACTTTTTTCTGCTGCATGACCAGCAACGTATCCTGAAGAGTGAAGTAGGCATAAATAGTCTTAGGCTTGGCAGTCATAATATCTTTAACAGGATAATTCATGATCTTACCCAGGGTAATATCATAGTCTGCCTTTTTCAAAAGGGTTGAGGGCATTGCATCCCGCATGTCACGATCGGTGACAATACCAACAAGCTTCCCTTCCCCGTCAACTACAGGTAGATGGCGAATATTTTCATCAACCATTATTTTTTTTGCATCGAATATAGCCACATCGGGACTGACAGTAATGAGGTTCGTTGACATCCTTTCACTTACAAACATAGTGCCTCCGGAAATTCTTTATTGTTAATATAACTATGATCGCTGTGAACCAGTGGTACCTAGTCCCATCTCAGCAACATCTTGATATGGTTCTCCACCAGAAGAGGTAATACTTCAAGATTATAACCACCTTCCAGTACAGACACTACTCTTCCGCCTGTACATCTGTTAACCAGGTTCAATACGACCTCAGAAACAAAGTCATAACCGTAGGTGGTCAGATTTGTCCCCGACATCAGATCGCTTTCATGGGCATCAAAACCGGCAGACAAAATAAAGAAGTCAGGATCAAATTTCTTGAAAGCAGGAACCATATCCTGCATCAACAACCGCCGGTATTCATCATCACCTCGACCAGGGAGAACAGGGGAATTTACAGTGAAACCGTCGCCTTCACCAAGACCCACCTCAAATTCCCGGCCAGTACCCGGATAAGCAAAGGAGGGATGTTCGTGTATGGAGTAGTACAGCACCGTTGGGTCCTGATCGAAAATATGCTGCGTTCCATTTCCATGGTGAACATCAAAGTCGATAATACCTACCTTCTCAATACCATGATGCTGCTGCAGATACCTGGCACCTATAGCAACATTATTGAAGTAGCAAAATCCCATGGGTTTGTCGACTTCTGCATGGTGTCCCGGAGGACGAACAGCACAAAACGCATTATCAATTTCTCCAGCCATCACAGCATCGATAGCTTTCAGCACCCCACCCACAGCCAGGAATGCTGCCTGATATGTATCCCTGCAAATTGCATTATCAGGATGTTCAAATTCTGGCATCCCCATGACACAAGCATCATCAAACCTCATGATGTAGTGAATAGAATGCACTGTCTCGATCCAGCGCTGGTTAGCCTTGGCAGCATCCATCACAACCAGTTTATCAAGTATACCCGATTCAACCAGCCTCTTGTAAATCACCCTCAATCGTTCAGGTGATTCCGGATGATACCCCCCTGTATCATGCAAAAGGTATCTGTCATCATGAACAAAACCTGTCTTTTTCATAAACCCTTCCCTGTGTATGGGTTCCAGTCAGCCTCTACTTTCAGGCACCACATGCCAGCCCTTTTCCTCTGGTTCAAATCATTTACAATCGTGGATTCAGCTGAAACCTGAAATCAGTTTTTCGATTCCACCCATTTACAATCAGGTAGAAATATCAATTACCTGTACAGCTCCTCCTTAGCAAAAACGACAGACCTCCCTCTTCGTAATCTCTCGGACAAGCTCCTAAGAGGTTGTCCGAGAATAAACATTTATTCTCAAATTGAGGTTTTTCGGAAAAATAAGCGCAGCCATATAGTTAATATGGCGAGCATTATTTTTATGGAAATAACGAAGAGTTGGGGAGAAATGCATTCTCAGACAAGCTCCTAGCCGTTCATGTTTACAATAACCCTTCCCTGCTGTCCACCACGTAAAATCAGGGTAATTTCCCGCTCAAGATCATTCAGATCGACCTCCTTGCACAGTGCATCGAGGTTCTCAGGCTTCCAGTCAACTGCCAACTTCTGCCACACATGCTCTCTGTGCTCTTTCGGACAGTTCTGAGAATCAATACCAGTTAGAGTCACTCCTCGCAAGATAAAAGGAAAAACCGTCAACGGCAGTTCAGGCGAAGCAACATTTCCACAACTGGTAACAACCCCTTTCATATCCGTTGATTTAATGGCAGTGGCAAGGATTTCTCCTCCTACTGTATCTACCACTCCACTCCAGAGAGTTTTAAGAAGAGGTTTACCACTTGTATCGGTAGCCTCCTGCCGTGTCAGCACTCTGCCAGCACCAAGATCTTTTAAAAAAACATGCGACTCCGTCTTGCCGCTAACAGCCGCTGATGAGTAACCAAGTTTGGTAAGAATAGCTATAGCCAGGCTACCAACGCCACCCGTTGCACCGGTAACAAGAATGTCTCCTTCCTCTTTTGTCACATTTTGAGAGAGTGCAAAGACAGACATACCTGCAGTAAAACCAGCTGTCCCAAAAATCATGCTCTCTCGTAAAGAGAGGCCTGCCGGAAGGGGAACAACCCATTCTGCGGGGACTCTGATATATTCAGCAAAGCCACCGGAAGTGTTCATCCCCAGGTCATAACTGGTCACAATAACCTCATCACCAGGGCTGAAAGCAGCATTCTCACTTTTCACCACCACGCCAGCAGCATCAATACCTGGCGTGTGGGGATAATTCCTGGTGACACCCCGGTTACCGCTTGCCGATAAAGCATCTTTATAGTTAAGCGATGACCAGGCGACCTTGATCAGGACATCCCCTTCCGGGAGATCGTCCACGGTCCGCTCTTCGACCGAACGTGTAAATTTTTTATCTCCAGCATCTCTCACCACAAGTGCTCTAAATTTTTCAGCTGCCATAGTAATCACCTCAACCTTTGAGTTTGCACGCCTGCCATCCAGCAACACATCTATCTATCATATACTATGTTCACAGATCTATTGCCAAAAGATCAATTATTTAAATATTTTCTTTAAACGTCACAGACATAACAATTTATTGTAATGAATCAGATTAGCACCCTTTCGCCGCAATTTCCATTCGCTTTTCAGAGCACCGCTTCTACGCACTATTGTCCTACAATTTTCAGTAGATTTTTCGTAATTTCAGCCCTGACTCTCCACCTGGAATAACGCTTTTGTCTTGACAAAACAGCCTATCATGAGTCTAAATCTGGTTATTTAGACATCCTGTAGAATACCTCTTTAACCTTCAGCAACCACTAGGATCAGTTACATTTTTCCAGCCATAACCGGATATTAGTATTGCTTTTTCTAGAGTTGTTTGCAAGATTATTACTTATGAATCACCAAACCATTACTACAACTAGACAGTAACAATGTTAGAAGAACTCAATCCCGAGGTTGAGAAACGACTTGAAAAAGCCGTCATGAAAGTTTTTTCCACCTCAGACTTCCACAAAGCCAGCATCCGAGAAGTAGCAGAAAATGCTGGTGTCAGTTTCACCACGATTTATAAACACTACGACAGCAAGGAACGCCTTCTCTTTACTTTTGTCAACATATGGATGGGTAAATTGACAGACCGTATCGAGGACCACCTCAAAGGCATTGAGGATGAGAAGGAGAAACTGCGAAAGGTATTCTGGCTGCACCTTGATTATTATGAACGTAACGAGGGTCTCGGTCGTATTCTTTTCATGACCCTTCCTATGAAAACATGGATGAACGACAGGACGTTCGACCAGAAGAAAAGGGTCGGCCTTATCCTGCAGGTTCTAAAAAATGGCCAAAAAAATGGCTCTATCAATCCCCACGTCAGAGCCGGTACCTTGCTGGACTTCATGCTGGGATTTATCCAGCGCACATTCTTTATGTGGATTCTGCGTGGCAAACAGGAGCCACTGACCACAGATGCCAACTACCTCTTCGAGATGGTTTGGCAGGGATTAGCCAACCCCGCAATCATTCAATACCTGGAAATTGACGATGACGAGACAAAACGATGATCAAGGGAGCTCTCTGGCCCTTCTGGATTATCTCAAGCGCAGCAATATCTACAACCATCAAGCAAGGAGCATAAAAAATGTCTTTGGATAAAAGAGAACTTTTAAAGAAAAAAAAGGAGAAAATTGCCCAGGGAGGTGGACAGAAGCGGATCGACAAGCAGCACGCCAGTGGCAAAATGACCGCTAGAGAGCGCCTCCAACACCTTTTTGACCAAGGTACATTTGTCGAAACTGATGCTTTTGTAAAGAACAGGTGTACCAGGTTTGGAATGGACAAACTTGATTTTGAAGGGGAATCTGTAATTACCGGATACGGGCAGATCGAGGGCCGGGTTGTCTACGCCTACGCTCAGGATTTCACCATGACAGGAGGGTCTCTTGGCGAAATGCACGCCCACAAAATTGTTAAGACAATGGATGCTGCCGCCAAAATAGGAGCACCTCTTGTCGGAATAAACGACTCTGGTGGAGCTCGAATCCAGGAAGCCATCGATGCTCTTAATGGCTACGGTACTCTTTTCTTCAGAAATACAATCTACTCCGGAGTTATTCCACAAATTTCCGCCATTATGGGACCATGTGCCGGTGGCGCAGTCTACTCCCCTGCCCTGACCGATTTCATCTTCATGGTAGATAAGACATCCCAGATGTTCATCACCGGCCCACAGGTTATCAAGACGGTCACAGGAGAGATAGTAACTTCTGAAGATTTGGGCGGAGCAATGACTCATAATAGTGTCAGCGGCAACGCCCACTTCATAGCACCAACCGAGCTGGAATGTCTGGCCAAAATCAGGGAATTGATTCAGTACCTTCCCTCGAATGCCATGGAGAAGGCTCCGGTTTTTGCACCAGCCGAGGACCCCAACCGACTCATCCCGGAACTCGACAATATTGTCCCAGAGAACCCAAACAAGGCGTACGACATCCTCGATGTCATCCTGCCTATTGTTGATGATGGGATATTTATGCAATGTCAGGAGCATTTCTCCAAAAACATCATCACCGGCTACGGCAGGATAAACGGCAAGTCTGTCGGGATTATTGCCAATCAGCCAAACGTTATGGCGGGCTGTCTGGATATTAACTCCGGCGATAAGGCAGCACGGTTTATCAGAACCTGTGATGCATTCAACATTCCTCTGCTCACCCTGGTTGACGTCCCCGGTTTTCTCCCAGGAACTCAGCAGGAATATGGTGGAATTATCAGACATGGTGCAAAAATTCTCTACGCCTACAGTGAAGCGACCGTGCCTAAAGTAACCCTCGTCACCCGCAAAGCATACGGAGGTGCGTATCTCGCCATGTGTTCAAAATCCCTTGGTGCCGACGTTGTATTCGCCTGGCCAACAGCAGAAATTGCTGTCATGGGCTCGGAAGGTGCCGTCAACATCATTTTCAGACATGACATTGCCAACGCTGAAGATAAAGTTGAAGCTAAAAAGAAAATCCTTGAAGAATACTCCGCAGAATTCGCAAACCCATACAAAGCTGCAGAACGCGGTTTCGTCGACGATGTAATTGAGCCAAGTACCTCTCGCCAGAGAATCATTGATGCACTCAATATGCTGGAGAGCAAGCGAGAGAAACGACCAGCCAAAAAACATGGAAATCTGCCACTGTAATTCGAGGAGAATATTATGACTACAGCAGAACTCCTGACCAAGTTTGCCAATCCGGATATTATCCAGACTCTCTCCACCTCTGACAAACTTTACGCAGGACTTGCAACAACAATACTGGGAATGGGAATCACCTTCTCAGCCCTTGTCATCCTGCAGTTTATCATGTCCATCATGGACAAACTGCTCAATAAGAAGCAAAAACAAGCAGAGCCAGCACAACAGGAACCAGTCATAGCCAAACCGACTGCAATCGCTGCACCTGCGCAGGATGACACGGAACTTGTAGCTGTGATCACTGCGACAATTGCCATGAAACTGAAGACATCGGTCGGCAACATAGTTATCAAAAACATTGAAAAAACTGACGATACTTCCCCCGCATGGAACAGAGCAGGAATTATCGATCAAATGAATAATAGATTATAAAATTGACGGAGGTTATATACATGAAAATGTTCAGAGTTGTTGTTAACGGAAACGAGTATAAAGTAGAAATCGAAGAGTTGGCCGAGGGCCAGCCCAGCCCAGCCTCCTCCGCCCCGAAACCTGCTGCAGCACCAAAAGCCACGCCACAGGCGGCTCCCGCTGCAGGAGGTACGATCACCGCCCCTATGCCCGGGACAATACTCAACGTCTCAGTAGCAGTTGGTGACAAGGTCGAACAGGGTCAGGTACTGCTGGTACTCGAAGCGATGAAGATGGAAAACGAGATCATGGCTCCAGCTGCCGGTGTGGTTGAACAGGTTAACGCTGCCCAGGGCCAGTCAGTAAACGCTGGTGAAACTCTGGTAGTGCTTTCAGCCTAAAGGGAGGAACCTACTATGCTGACAGCTCTTTACGAATTTCTCCAATCAACAGGTTTTAATGGCTTGAGTATTGGTGCTATCACCATGATAAGTGTGGCATGCCTCCTGCTCTATCTTGCTATTGTAAAAAAATTCGAACCACTGCTCCTTGTTCCAATCGCATTTGGTGTTCTACTTACCAACCTGCCATTTGCTGGTCTCATGGCGGAACCTATAATGGAAATCAAAGACAACGTCATCCACACTGTTCAACCTGGCGGGCTTTTATACTATTTGTTTCAGGGTGACCACCTCGGTATATTCCCACCGCTTATCTTCATGGGTGTTGGTGCAATGACTGACTTCGGACCGCTGATTGCTAACCCCAAGTCACTGCTCCTTGGTGCAGCTGCCCAATTTGGAATTTTCTTTACTTTTATTGGAGCTATCGCTTCTGGACTCTTCACTGCCCAAGAGGCCGCATCAATTGGTATCATTGGCGGTGCAGATGGGCCAACAGCCATTTTTCTCTCATCAAAACTGGCACCGCATCTTCTCGGGCCTATAGCAATCGCAGCATATTCATACATGGCACTGGTTCCTATTATCCAACCACCAATAATGAAGTTTCTGACCACTAAAAAAGAACGCGTCATCAAAATGACTCAGTTACGTGAAGTCACCAAGCGTGAGAAGATTATCTTCCCGATTCTCGTAACCATCATTGTCTCTTTGATTGTCCCGCCAGCAGCGACACTTATCGGTATGCTGATGCTCGGCAACCTCTTCAGGGAGTGCGGAGTGGTTGGCAGACTTGAAGACACAGCAAAAAATGCCCTTATCAACATCATCACAATTTTTCTTGGTGTTACAGTTGGCGCGACAGCAACAGCAGAGCAATTCCTGAAGGTAGAAACTTTGGCAATCCTGGCGCTTGGTGTCACCGCCTTTGCCATTGGTACAGCTGCAGGAATAATACTAGCAAAACTTATGAACAGATTTATGAACATGAATATTAATCCGCTCATTGGCTCTGCAGGAGTTTCTGCAGTTCCCATGGCCGCGAGAGTATCCCAGGTGGTTGGGCAAAAAGAGGATCCTTCAAACTTTTTGCTTATGCATGCCATGGGACCTAACGTAGCCGGAGTAATTGGCTCTGCGGTCTCCGCGGGTGTCCTTCTCTCCCTCTTCGGAAACTAAGTTCTCTAGAACCAGTTTCCTGTAGTAACGCCACGCATCATGGCCATAGGCCACAGTTCTACCAAAGAGGCGATTTGAACAATACTCAAATCGCCTCTTCTTTTTCTCTTTCCATTCCCCAGCACAATATCTTTGTGTCAATGAGCACAGAAAGTGCTCTTTTTTACTTGAAAAGAATTCATCTATGCATTAAAACAAAGAATGTAACGTTGTTATCCTGAATAACACAACAAGATATTCACGAAACATTATTTGCCCTAATTACAATAAAATAACAAATATTTCATAGAATAACGGAACTACACGAACGGTCATTACACAGCCAATAAATGGCTGTCCAAACAGACGAACAGCTTGAAAACTCTTTATAATTCATTCAACCCCAATAAACATAAATAATGCTAGACGACCTCAACGACGATATCCACAAAAGACTTGAACGTGCCGTCCTGGAGGTTTTTTCAAATTCCGATTTTCACAGGGCCTCCATTCGGAGTATTGCTACGAAAGCCGGAGTGAGCTTTACCACAATCTACAAACATTACGGCAGCAAGGAACGGCTTGTTTTTGCCTTTGTCGACATCTGGATGGGAAAACTTACCGATCGTATTATTGATCACCTTCAAGGAATCGAAAACCTGAAGGAAAAACTGCGTAAGGTTTTCTGGTTGCAGCTTGACTATTATGAGCGTCATGAAGGTTTGGGCCAGATAGTATTCATGACCTTACCGATGAAAACCTGGATGGCGGATAAGACCTTTGCCCAACCAAGAATGATGTCTCTTATGATCGACGTACTTCGGCAAGGCCAGAGTGAAGGGGTACTCAACCCTGATTTACGTGCAGGTACACTCCTCGATTTTTTCATGGGTTTTGTTCAGCGCAGTTTTTTTATGTGGGTATTACGAGGAAAGACAGAAAGCCTCTCAGAACAAGCAAATGGAATGTTTGAGATGGTCTGGCAAGGAATGGCTAATCCTCACAGGCCGTTACCGTCGCTTCCAGACAAGACAGATCGAAGCGCGTAGCGACTTACTAGGAACAATAACGTGCCTGCGGGCAACTAATCTGACTCAACGGAGAAAGAATATGGAAATACTCAAAATTGACCACCTGGGAATTGCAGTCAACAGTATTGAAGATGGAAAAAGCTTTTGGACGGACGTACTCGGACTCGGTTTTGAAGGGTCTGAAACCGTTGAGGCCCAAAAAGTAACCACGGCATTTTTTCCAGTAGGTGATAGTGAAGTTGAGCTTCTTGAGTCTACCTCACCCGACGGGCCTGTAGCAAAGTTCATAGAGAAAAAGGGAACTGGTTTTCAACATGTCGCTTTCAGGGTCGCCAACATTGAAGTGGCATTACAAGAACTTAAAGATAAAGGCATACAGCTTATCGACAAAGAACCGCGTATCGGTGCAGGAGGTGCGAAGATTGCATTCCTCCACCCTAAGGCAACTGGCGGTGTCCTTGTGGAGTTATGTGAGCGCTCATAGTTTTTTCAACAACTGATCCCCTGCCGGGGATGTGACATACGCCAAAAAGGAGCATACGATGTCAAAGCATCCGGAATTTGAAAGTTGGGCGGAACTCGCCAGTAAACAAATGAAAGGCAAACCTGTCGATTCACTCGATTGGATGACACCTGAAGGTATTAAGGTCAAGCCATTATATACCGCGGAAGATCTTGATGGTATTGAGACCACAAACACCTTACCTGGGATGGCTCCCTATGTAAGAGGCCCTATGGCAACTATGTACGCTGGTCGCCCCTGGACCATCCGTCAGTATGCTGGTTTCTCCACTGCTAAAGAATCAAACGCATTTTACCATAAGGCTCTCAACGCTGGTCAAAAAGGACTATCTGTAGCATTTGATCTTGCTACTCACCGTGGATATGACTCTGATCACCCCAGAGTAGCTGGTGATATAGGAAAAGCTGGTGTGGCTATTGACAGCGTTGAAGATATGAAAATTCTTTTCGACGGCATTCCCCTCGATAAGATGTCTGTTTCAATGACCATGAACGGCGCAGTTATCCCAATACTTGCCGGATACATAGTCGCGGCAGAAGAGCAAGGCGTTAGCCACGATCAACTCTCCGGCACCATTCAGAACGATATTCTCAAAGAATACCTCACCAGAAACACCTATATTTATCCTCCTGGGCCATCCATGAGAATTATCTCAGATATTATGTCTTTCTGCTCCAGCAATATGCCTAAATACAACACTATCAGTATCAGCGGTTACCATATGATGGAAGCTGGTGCGAACAGCGTTCTCCAGACCGCCTTCACATTGGCTGACGGTGTTGAATACGTTCGGGCCGCTCTAAAGAGTGGTATGGATGTGGATACATTTGCACCCAGGTTGTCTTTTTTCTTTGGCATCGGTATGAATTTTTTCATGGATATCGCTATGCTACGAGCTGCCAGGCTCCTTTGGCACAGATTAATGAGTGAATTCAATCCAAAGAACCCCAAGTCTTCCATGCTGAGAACCCATTGCCAGACATCCGGCTGGAGTCTCACAGAACAAGACCCATACAACAACGTTATTAGAACAACTCTCGAAGCAATGTCTGCTGTTTTGGGTGGGACGCAATCTCTCCACACTAACTCTTTTGACGAGGCGATTGGCCTACCTACTGATTTTTCTGCTCGAATCGCAAGAAACACCCAGATTGTAATCCAGGAAGAAACTCAGGTAACACACGTCATTGATCCTCTTGGTGGCTCATACTACATCGAATCACTGACCAACAGCATCGTCGACGAAGCTCAAAAAATCATTGACGAGATTGGCGAGCTCGGAGGAATGGCTAAAGCAATTGAAAGCGGTATGCCAAAAATGCGAGTTGAAGAATCTGCCGCCCGCAAGCAAGCAAGAATTGACCAGGGTCTCGATGTTATCGTTGGTGTAAACAAGTACAAACTTGCCGATGAAAAAATTGATTTTGAAGTTCGTGAAGTACCATCCACTGTTCGCGATGAGCAGGTTGCCAGAATCAAAGAAATTAAAGCAGCGAGAGACACCGCGGTTGTAGAAAAAGCACTCGCCAACCTCACAGACGTTGCTAAGAATGGTGGCAACCTTCTTGAGGCCGCACTTCCTGCAGTTCGGGCTCGAGCTACTGTTGGTGAAATATCTGATGCGATGGAAGAAGTTTTCGGTCGATTTGTGGCAACCACCAGATGTATTTCAGGTGCCTACTCTTCTGAGTTCACAGGCGATGATGAGACCATAACTACAATCAAAAAACGAACCGAGGACTTTCTTGAGAAACAGGGCAGACGTCCACGCTTACTGGTCACCAAAATGGGCCAGGATGGACACGATCGTGGTTTTAAAGTTATTGCCAGCGCCTATGCGGATCTCGGTTTTGATGTAGATATCAGCCCAATGTTCCAAACTCCCGAAGAAGCTGCTAAAATGGCCATCGAAAACGATGTTCATGTCGTTGGTGCTTCCAGTCTTGCTGCAGGTCACAAATCATTAATCCCAGACCTTATAGCAGAATTGAAAAAACATGGCGGTGAAGAGATTTTAGTGGTAGCTGGTGGCGTAATACCACCAGGCGACTACGATTTCCTCTTTGACGCCGGGGTAAAAGCAGTTTTTGGTCCAGGTACCCCTATTCCTGAATCAGCAAACAAAACACTTTCTCTTCTTGAAGAGAAATACTCAGGTTAAACAGTTTTTTCTCCACGACGGGTTTGGTAGCCCTCCTCGCTGGGTTGCCGAGCTTGTTGTGGATTGATTGCTTATTGGCCTAAGAATACTTTGAATACGTTGAGGGAATCGACACTTTTCATGTTTGCCCCTAAACATACCTACAAACTCTTAACAGTGGTCAATACTGACTTTTTTCAATGCTAAAATTTCCCCAGGATTATGTTGACGGCGTCCTTAATCAGGACCGTCTCACCCTCGCCAGAACAATCACCCTCATCGAAAGTATCCTTCCTGCACACCAGGAACTCGCCAGGCAAATAGTAGATATGTTGCTTCCTCATACGGGCAAAGGAGTCCGTATAGGTATAACAGGAGTGCCAGGGGCTGGAAAAAGTACGTATATTGAGAGTTTTGGCACAATGCTGACGAAACTTGGCCACAGGGTTGCAGTACTTGCTATTGATCCAAGCAGTACCCGAAGTGGGGGGTCAATACTCGGTGACAAAACCCGCATGGAAAAACTTGCAGTAAACAATAATGCATTTATTCGCCCCTCTCCGTCAAGTGGGACCTTAGGTGGGGTAGGCAGAAAAACTCGTGAAACAATGCTTGTCTGCGAAGCTGCTGGTTACGATGTCGTAATTATCGAAACGGTTGGAGTAGGGCAATCAGAAACCACAGTCGCATCTATGGTCGATTTTTTCCTGGTATTGATGATAGCCGGTGCAGGAGACGAACTACAGGGTATAAAAAAGGGTGTTCTGGAAGTTGCAGATGCCATTGTTATAAATAAGGCCGACGGTGATAATATTCTGCGGGCAAAGATGGCTTGTAAAGAATACGAAACAGCTCTGCATATGCTTATGCCCTCCAGCCCTAATTGGAGTCCTGTAGTGCTTACATGCAGCGCTATTGAATCCACAGGAATTGATACTATTTGGGAAACAATCAAAGACCACCGTATTAAGCTTTCTGAAAGCGGTGAAATGGACGAAAAACGTACCACTCAGGCTTTGGACTGGATGGCCTTTCTTTTAGATGAAGGGTTGCGACAGTGGTTCCATCACAACCCTCGAGTGAAAGCAACATTGCCACTTCTACAGTCTGATGTAGCTGGTAAAAAAACCTCCCCGACAGCGGCAGCGGATAAGCTTCTTGCCTTTTTACAAGCAGCGATAGTTGAAAACGATTAATCTTTAATTAACGAGTTGTCGTACAATTCAAGCAATATCAGCACATTGCCATAGCCTAAAACCGCTATTCTTTATACCATCCAGCATATTTAATATATGCATCGGCGATTCTCGTAATCTGACCTGATATCAGTTCCTCACTGATATCTTTCACTTTTTTCGCAGGCACCCCGGCGTAAATAGAACCTGATTCGACTGTAGTTCCCTCAGTAACCACAGCTCCCGCAGCTATAATAGAATTACTTTCCACCACGCAATGATCCATAACAATAGATCCCATACCCACAAGTACGCTATCATGAATGGTACAACCGTGGACTATGGCATTATGCCCAACTGAAACATCGTTGCCAATACTCGTCGGCGCCTTCTGATAGGTACAGTGCACTATGGCACCATCCTGAATATTCACCTTGTTTCCAAGTCGAATATAATGCACATCACCACGAAGAACAGCGTTATACCAGATAGAGCATTGGTCACCCATTATAACATCACCTACGACTACGGCATTTTCGGCAAAAAAACAGTCTTTACCATATTGAGGGGTGTGGCCATTCAATTCTCTTATAATCATAGTCGCCTCATCTTTAGAGTATCTTTAAATATCAGTGCTTTTGCTCACCTTCTAGACGTTCACAAATTTTTCAAAGTCCTTTGCTGTATGAGAGCTGAAGACATTAATCTCAAGTCCGGAAAAAAAGACAAAAAAATGCGAGATTCCGAAAAGGAACGTACAACCGGAATCTCGCATTACTGGGGATAGCTATTTTAGCTTATAATACAAAGCACAGCGCCTTTAGCGACCGAATCGCCACTAGCAAACTTTATTCCCTGCACAGTGCCATCACACGGTGCAGTTAAAGCATTTTCCATTTTCATCGCTTCTAGAACAAGTACAGTATCACCTTTTTTTACAGCATCGCCATCATTCTTATCATACTTTACTATCATGCCTGGCATTGGAGCCAACATCACTGTACCGTCAGCAGGTACAGCTTCTGGCTCAGGTGTGGCTACAGGAGCAGCAACGGGTGCAGCAGTCGCAGATGCTGGAGAAGCAGCTACAGGTGCAGTCGAAGGCATAACAACCTGGACATCCCCGGTAGGATCTACTTCAACATTGTAATATTCATTGTCAACAAAGACGTTGAATGTCCTGACATTTTGAGATTTAGGAGGAGCATCACCCTTAGCTTCAATCAACTCACCAGCTTTTGCCTTTTTAAGGATTTCGTCTTTCTTCTTGACTTCATCCATTGTTATGGCTTTGACAGCTGCAGGTGGCTCTGACTTACCATATTTCCACTCAAGAAATTTCTTACCGGTAACAGGAAACTGTGCATAGAGGATAAGGTCATCCATGTCAACAGCCAGTTCACCTATCTCTGCTTTGGCTTTGTCAAGCTCAGGCTCAAGGACTTCGGCAGGACGACAGGTGATTGGCTCCTCACCTCGAGGGTAGCCTTTCAAGGCCTTCTTCTGCACTTCTTCGTTAATAGGTACTGCTGTTTTGCCATACAATCCGTAACAGAGATCCTTAACCTGACCAGTAATCATCTTGTATCTTTCGTCAGGAGTGTCATGCAAAACGTTGTTGACGGTCTGCACACCAACGATCTGACTGGTAGGTGTAACAAGAGGGATCTGGCCAAGATCTTTACGCACTTTAGGCAATTCTTTGTATACATCGTCTATCTTATCGAGTGCATCCATTTCACGGAGCTGATTGACAAGATTAGAAAGCATACCACCTGGAGTCTGGTGCAGAAGAACATTAATATCAATAATTGACACTTTCGAATCATCAAGAAGATGCTTGTATTTAGGCATAACTTCTTTTTCGAAAATCTCGTTTATTGTTGCAAGCTTTTTAATATCGAATCCGGTGTCACGGTTAGTACCAAGGAGAGCCATTACCAGAGGCTCAACGGCGGCATGTGACGTTCTGTATGCGTATGGTGTCATACACGTGTCAATAATATCAACCCCGGCCTCAATAGCCTTGAGATGGGTCATGGGTGACATACCTGAGGTAAAGTGACTATGAAGATGAATAGGAATCTTAACTGTCTTTTTAAGGGCTTTAATCAGCGGATAGGCATCATACGGAGCCAAGAGGCCAGCCATATCTTTAACACAGATAGAATCGGCACCCATATCTTCCAGCACCTTTGCTCTATCTGTGAAATACTCGAGATTATACACATCTCCACCAAGGCGTGGCTCTGTAAGTGTATAACAGATACACCCCTGAAAATGCTTACCACTCTTCTTGATCTGTTTGACAACAGTTTCAAAATTTCTATAATCGTTGAGTGCGTCGAAGGTTCTGAAAATATCCATTCCATTCTCAGCAGCCCTATCGACAAAGGCATAAGCTAAATCATCAGCGTAGTTTCTATAGCCAACCAGATTCTGTGCACGCAACAACATGGAGAAAGGTGTTTTCTTAATATACCTCTTGAGGGTACGCAGCCTTTCCCATGGATCTTCGTTAAGAAACCGATGCATGGTGTCGAAAGTCGCACCACCCCACGTTTCAATAGCCCAGAATCCGACTTCGTCCATCATTTCTGCTACCGGTATCATATCTTCCGTGCGACCACGGGTTGCAAAAAGGGACTGATGTCCATCACGCAGGGACAGATCCATTATTTTTATAGGATTTTTGGCCGCTGGCCTGTCTGCGGAATAATTCAATGGGGTCATCTTTACTTGATCACTCATCCTTATGTCTCCTATCGCCTCGTCGTTAAGCTTTTATTTCTTTTTTTAAAAACGTGTAAACGCTCTCATTTGGATTAATTGCCGCATGGACATCATTTCCTGACTGCCACTATGCCCCCACTGGCTAAACTCTACACCTTTTGGTTCTTTAGGGGGTGCTTGCTGTTCAAGTGCTGCCGCCTCTTCCTGTTGCAAGTAGAGACTCACTGCGGCGAGCGCAGCTGCGATTTTTTTTCCTTTACCTGCCATCAACTCACCCATTGACTGTATATTAATTTGTGGTTCTTTAGCCCGATAGTGTGTACTTCTGGGTGACAGAAGAGCTACCGTCCGTAAAACAGATCACTATTCATAAACCATCAGGCGTTATACATTGCGTACTCAGTTTCCTGGCCAATAAGTTCATCTATAGCTCCCTGAATTTCAGTGCGCTTCGGATTATTAACCCAGGCGTTCCAATCTTCAAGCGATCGCCAGGTGCTTATGACCATCGATTCGTCAGTCTTATCAATTCTTGTGAGAGTTTCACCAGAGACATACCCCGGTTGCTCTAAAGTAAGAGCACGCAACTTCATAAGCATTGCTGTCAACTCAGCACTTTTCTGGTCCTGTACCGTACGTTTAATAAAGATTTTTACCGTCATCTTTCTCTCCTCGATTGTAAACCAACTCAACAGAGCCTGTTACAAAGGAATATTTCCATGTTTCTTCATAGGGTTTGTGTCACGTTTATTCTGCAACAGGCCAAGCGCTTTAATAATTCTCGAACGAGTTGTCGCAGGCTCGATGATATCGTCAATGTAGCCCCTTTGTGCGGCAACATATGGATTCGAGACCTTATCCTGGTACTCTTTCTCTTTGGCAGCTACAAAAGCAGCAGGATCATCCTGCTTACTTGCCTCTCTGCCATACAGAACACCGGCTGCACCTTTTGCACCCATGACCGCAATCTCTGCGCTTGGCCAGGCGTAGTTAATATCACCGCGAAGATGCTTCGAGGACATAACACAGTATGCACCACCATACGCTTTACGTGTAATCACCGTAACTTTTGGAATTGTAGCCTCAGCATAAGCATACAGGATTTTCGCACCATTTCTTATGACACCACCATATTCCTGAGCTGTACCGGGAAGAAAACCTGGAACATCTACAAAGGTAACCACTGGTATATTAAAGCAGTCACAGAAGCGAACAAATCGTGCACCTTTGACAGAAGAATCAATATCGAGAACTCCTGAAAGATGAGCTGGCTGATTGGCTACAATACCAACCGACATACCATTATACCTGGCAAAACCAACAATAATGTTAGGTGCGAAATTTGCCTTAACTTCAAAAAACTCACGATTATCTACAGATTGCAGTATGACCTCTTTCATGTCATAAGCTGCATTCGGGTTATCCGGGACGATCGCATTGAGATCAGGGGTAACTCTAGTTAAAGAGTCAGTACATGCAATAGCTGGCGGATTCTCCATGTTATTCTGTGGTAAATACGCGAGCATTTTCTGGATATAATCTATTGCATCAGCACCTGATGTGGCAGGATAATCTGATACACCGCTTCTTCCAGCATGCATTGCAGCACCACCCAGTTCTTCGGTGGTAACATCTTCAAAGGTCACAGACTTCACAACCTTTGGACCGGTAAGAAACATATAGGACTGCTTTTGTACCATGATGACAAAGTCGGTTAATGCTGGCGAATAGACAGCACCTCCGGCACATGGTCCAAAAATTGCGGAAATCTGAGGGACGACACCTGAAGCCATGACGTTTCGCTGAAAAATCTCTGAAAATCCAGCTAAACTTTCAATCCCTTCCTGAATTCGTGCGCCACCAGAGTCATTCAAACCAACTACAGGGGCACCATTTTTCATCGCCAGGTCCATCACCTTGCAGATCTTCTCTGCCAGCGTCTCAGACAATGAGCCACCAAGTACTGTGAAATCATGAGCATAAACGTAGATTATGCGCCCATTAACAGTACCATGTCCTGTCACCACACCATCTCCTGGGAACACTTTGTTTTCCATGCCAAAATCCGTGCATCTGTGGGTTTTGAACATGTCAAATTCTTCAAATGAACCCTTATCCAACAACAGGTCGATTCGTTCCCTGGCGGTCATAACGCCTTTTGCATGCTGCTTATCTATCCTCGCCTGACCACCCCCCAAACGAGCTTCTGCCCTGAGGGTCTCCAGATGATCAAGTTGTTCATTTGTCTTCATTTTGTCTCCTTGAAACAAAGTTCACTTCACTTTCACAAGTTGAAAAAACTGCATATCAGTACATCAGGAAAAAGCTTCTTTACACAACCTGCCAAGAGTTCCGAGGTCTTCGCAGACATACAGCCCACTTTCCTGCATTGCTGCAATTTTTGCTTCTGCAGTACCCTGACCGCCACTAACAATGGCACCGGCATGTCCCATGGTTCTTCCTGGAGGTGCTGTCAGTCCAGCAATAAAACCAACGACAGGCTTCTTCATATTGGCCTTTATCCAGGCAGAAGCTTCTTCTTCAGCGGACCCACCAATCTCACCCACCATAACCACAGCTTCTGTTGCAGGATCATCATTGAATGCAGTTAAACAGTCAAGAAAACCGGTACCATTCACAGGATCACCACCGATACCAACACACGTGGTTTGTCCAAGACCGACCTGAGTTAATTGATGGACGACTTCATATGTCAAGGTTCCTGACCGGGAGACGACCCCAACAGGCCCACCGGGTGTATGAATAGCACCAGGCATGATACCAATTTTACATTCACCAGGTGTTATAATACCCGGGCAGTTTGGCCCGATAAGCCTGGTTTCTTTCAGAGCTAAATAGTTCTTAACTTTGATCATATCTAGAGCAGGAACACCCTCGGTGATACAGACAACAAGCTCGATTCCCGCATCAACTGCTTCAAGTATTGCATCTGCAGCAAACGGTGGTGGAACCAAGATCATTGAGGCATTGGCTCCGGTTTTTTCCCTGGCTTCCTGAACGGTGTTAAATACAGGCACCTTGTCCATGAACTGCCCACCTTTGCCCGGTGTCACGCCAGCTACAATATTTGTTCCGTATTCTACACATTGCTGGGTGTGAAACTGCCCTTCCTTACCAGTTATGCCCTGCACAAGGACACGCGTTTGGGAATTAACTAGAATGCTCATTTTTTTCCTTTGAAAGTATAATTACTTATGCTTTTTTTTAGGGTCAGGAGAATATGCTATCTCACCAAGGCCCACATTCAGCATATCAATAAATTTTCCTAAAGATTACAATAAATTTTACGCAATATCTCTATTGCACTCAATCCAACCTCGACCCAACCTCTTGTAAATTAACCTCAATAAACACCCTCATCTTTCGCATTGTAATAGAGCTGAATGTGAGCTAAAAAAAGATACTCAAGATGATTTCGACGTGTGCTCCCTTTCGGTTACGCTACAATCTCAGCAACCTTTTTGGCTGCATCAGCAAGGTCTGTTGCGTTAATCAGTTTCATACCCGACTCGCTCAATATCCGGCGCCCTTCTTCAACATTTGTACCTTCCATTCTTACAACAACGGGCACTGACAATTTAATTTTTTCAGCGGCCTGAACAACACCCTGAGCAAGAACATCACAACGAAGAATACCGCCAAAGATGTTAATAAGAATACCTTTAACCTTTGGGTCACTCAGAATAATTCTAAAACCGTTCTCAACCATTTCTGCGTTAGCACCGCCTCCGACATCGAGGAAGTTTGCTGGCTCTGCCCCTGCCTGCTTAATAATATCCATTGTCGCCATGGCAAGCCCTGCACCGTTAACCATGTTTCCGACATTGCCGTCTAAGTTAATGTAATTGAGATTATATTTGGCAGCCTCTGCTTCGGCTGGATCATCTTCATTTGGATCGTGCATTGCTACGACATCTTTATGTCTAAACAGTGAATTGGAGTCGATATCAACCTTCGCATCCAAAGCAATTATTTTATCGTCTTCTGTGACGATCAACGGGTTAATTTCAACCAGAGTACAATCATAATCTACAAAAAGATTATATAAGTTTTTAAGTACAGCTCCGAACTCCTTCATCAATACTTTATCAAGCTCTAAACCAAACATGACCTGGCGAAGGTGATAGCCTTGAATACCGGTCACGGGATTTATAGCAACTTTGATAATTCTCTCAGGTGTTTTTTCAGCAACCTCTTCAATGTCCATTCCGCCGTCCTGACTTGCAACTATGGTAATAGTTGCCGTACTGCGGTCTGGTATAATTGAGAGATACAATTCCTTCTTTATTGCTAAACCTTGTTCTACCAAAACAGTTTGCACGAGACGACCTTCTGGGCCAGTTTGCTTGGTAACCAGGGTCATGCCAAGTATAGCTTTGGCAGCTTCAGTTACTTCTTCACTGGTTTTGGCAATCTTTACTCCACCACCTTTTCCACGCCCACCTGCATGAATTTGGGCTTTAACAGCGACCGGTAATGAAAACGTAGCTGCTACTTCTTCAATACCTTCTACAGTGGTGCTTACACCACCCTCAGGAGTTGGTACCTTGTACTTACGAAAAAGCTCTTTCGCCTGGTATTCATGGATCTTCATAAAAAATTGTCCTAGGAAATGGAGCTTTGAGGACTCTCTGCTCCTTAAGGTTTGTAAGAGATAAGCAGCTGCCCGAATGGGCAGCTGCCAGTTCAGACACTAACTATTTTTTCACGTAGCCCATCTGGGTCAGGTTTTCAGTGATCTCATCGAGGATTGTAGGATCATCAATAGTTGATGGCATCTTATAATCCTTGTTATTAGCGATAGAACGCATGGTTCCACGTAAGATCTTACCAGATCTAGTCTTTGGCAACCTTACAACCTGCATTGCATCACGGAAACAGGCAATAGGTCCGATAGACTCCCGTACCATCTTAACCAATTCGTCCTTGATCTCCTTTCCATCTCGTGTAACACCAGCTTTAACAACAAAAAGACCAACAGGTAACTGCCCTTTGAGTTGATCGTCGGCGCCGAAAACAGCACATTCGGCAACGTCTGGATGATTAGAGATAATCTCTTCCATGGCACCAGTTGAGAGTCTATGACCAGCAATATTGATAACATCATCCATACGACCCATTACATAAACGTACCCATCGGCATCAATATATCCACCGTCACTGGTCTCATAGTAACCTGGGAATTTGGTCATGTAGGACTTCAAATAGCGTTCTTCATTACGCCAAAGGGTGGTCAGGGTTCCTGGAGGCAACGGTAACTTGACAACGATATTGCCTTCTGTCCCTGGAGCAACGACTTCATTGTCATCGTCAACGACTTGAACATCGTAGCCAGGCATTGCTTTTGTTGGAGAACCTTCTTTTACCGGCAACGCTTCAATACCACGGCAATTACCTACAATTGCCCAGCCAGTTTCAGTCTGCCACCAGTGGTCAATAACAGGAACACCTATCATATCTTCAGCCCAGTGCAGGGTGTCAGGATCAGTTCTTTCACCGGCCAGAAACAGAATTTCAAAAGAAGAAATGTCATATTTCTTAATGAACTCTCCATTTGGATCTTCTTTCTTAATTGCTCTAAAAGCTGTAGGCGCAGTAAACAGCGACTTCACCTTATATTCAGAGATCACGCGCCAGAAAGCTCCAGCATCAGGAGTCCCGACAGGCTTGCCTTCATAGAAAACAGTCGTTGAACCCTGGAATAGAGGTGCGTACACAATGTACGAATGCCCAACAACCCAACCTACGTCTGATGCTGACCACCAAACCTCACCAGGATTAATATTATAAAGATTCTTCATGGTCCAGTAGAGAGCGACAGCGTGGCCACCGTTATCTCTTAAGACACCTTTAGGCATTCCGGTAGTTCCAGATGTATAAAGAATATATAAAGGATCCGTTGCATCAACTTCAACACAATCAGCAGGAGCACTTGCTGCAGCGAGTTCTACCCAGTCAAGGTCACGACCTTCAATCATGGTAGACTTCACAAATTCTCTTTGGAAAACTATAACTTTTTCGACTTCATGAGTGGACTGTTCAATCGCGCTATCAACGAGTGGTTTATACTCAAGCGTCTTCGGCCCTTCAATAGCGCCAGATGCCGTGATTAAAACTTTTGGTTTCGCATGATCAATCCTAATTGCCAATTCGTGAGGAGCAAAACCACCAAAAACAACTGAGTGGATAGCGCCTAACCTGGCACATGCCAGCATTGCAACAGCAGCCTCAGGAATCATCGGCATATAGATAACAACCGTGTCACCTTTGGTAACGCCTTGACTTGCTAAACCACCAGCAAATTTTGAAACTTTTTCCAGTAACTCTTTGTAGGTTATTTTAGCTTTGGTGTTTGTTACAGGGCTATCATAAATAATAGCTGTCTGATCTGCTCGTCCATTTTCAACGTGACGGTCAACTGCATTATAGCAGGTGTTCATCTTTCCGCCGGGAAACCACTTATAAAACGGGGCTTTAGAAGAATCTAAAATCGTCTCGGGTTCTTTGTACCATGTGATATCCTTTGCAGCTTCACCCCAGAATTTTTCTGGATTGGTAATACTTTCCTGAAACACTGCATCAAACTTACCCATAATCGCTCCTTTTGGTCTGAATTTTAATCCATCCACCAGTCTCCACCAATTTTGTATAACGCATCTGAAAATTTACTTCAAGCAGAAATTTAACATTGTTACACGCCGACAACAGCTATAACACACCTAAATGTAGTTTTTATCGTTTATATTCAACCTCATACAACAGTATAGATTAAATTACATTAATTGAAATCTAATTATCAATAATCCTGGCAAAGAACACAATGTTATTGACACGAAAAGACTTTATCTATCTGTTTTATTTCTTATAATTACAAACACCAATACAGACCCACAAAATAATCAGAACATTGTTACCCACTCCGTTCTGTTCTAAATTGACTTTATCATCAACTTCAATTAATTTTATTGAAGCTGACATGAAGGGAGGACCACAAAAATGAACACCTTGTGCTAAAAAAGATGCAATATTGGCACTATCGAAAGACCCCTCCTAAACACAGGGCGTCAAGGAGCACAACAGGCACACAATGACCAAAAACAACAACAAGTCTCTCGATGGAGCCCATAATACAATTGTTCTGCTTCACTCCCAACCACACACCCTAACGGTGCAGCGAGATCCAATCATGCTCTTTGAAGCAATATTTGCTTCCCCAGAACGCCAATGTCCAGAACGAGAAAAAACAGCATGATAAAATCACCGCGAGATGCTTTTCCTAATGCAATACCAGCCAAAATATTCATGCCGGTACTCCTGTCCATGTTTCTCTTCATAGGCACTTTCTTCGGCTACATACTGCCCAAAGTTGAAAACCACCTCATGGACAGAAAACGTGAAATGATTTTTGCCCTAAGTGAATCAGCCATGAGCTCTATCCGCTACTACGCTGAACTGGCTGGCCGAAAGACCATAACCCTGAAAGAAGCAAAAAGACAAGCAGCCTCACACCTGAAAAGTCTACGCTACGGACCTGAAGGTAAAGATTATTTCTGGATCAACGACACTTTCCCTCGGATGATAATGCACCCCTACCGACCTGATCTAGAAGGAACTGATGTCACAAACACAAAGGATCCTGCTGGAAAAAAACTCTTCCAGGCGTTTCTAGCCACCGTCAAGGATACGGGGGGAGGATATGTTAACTATCACTGGCAATGGCAGGACGACCCCTCAAGAATCTTTACCAAGATTTCCTATGTCCAGGAGTACCCCCCATGGCACTGGATTGTCGGCACAGGGGTATACGTCGAAGATGTGAGGGCGCAAATTGCAACCATCACAGAAAGGATGACTTTTATTTTTCTTGGTATACTTGGGATTATCTCTCTCCTTTCAGTTTATATAGTCTGGCAGGGCGCAACCAGTGAAACACATCGTCGGGAAATAGAAAATTCACTTAGAAAAAGTGAAAACAAATACAGGCTGCTTGCTGAAACGGCACGAGAAATCATCCTCCTCTTCGACTCCAATTTCTCTATCAGTTACGCCAACACCGCCTGGAAAACAATAAGCGGCTACCATCTCAATGAAATTACCGACATGGCCGTCACCGACCTCATACCAGAAGAAGAGCGAAAGTCTTTTATATCAAAGATCAAAAAGATCAACAACGAAGAGACAGGCAGCTATCTGCTGGAAACGCATTTCATACTTAAAGACCTCAGCATCATAATGGCCGAAGCCACCTTTGCAAAACTTGAGACTGCTAACACTGGTACTACTTATCTCATGACGGCCAGAGACATTACGGAAAAAAAGAGAATCGAAAAGGAGGCCAAACAGCAACAGGAACAGCTCATGCAAACCGACAAAATGGTCTCTCTTGGCACGCTTGTCTCCGGTGTCGCCCATGAAATAAACAATCCTATCTCTTCGGTAATGCTAAACATTCATGTTTTTGATAAACTCTGGAAGGCGGCTATGCCGATCCTCGACAGCTATTACGAGGAGCATGACGAGTTTTTTGTCGGAACGATGGCTTATCCTCAACTCAAGGAACGAATGCCCAAGCTCCTGAGTTTTTCCAAAGAGGGCGTTGAGAGAGTAAAACGCATAGTTGGCGACCTCAAAGACTTCTCAGGACAACAACCTTCTGACCTCAGAGAAACTGTCAACCTCAACATGGTAGTCGACAAGGCAGTAGGACTGGTCTCGAGTCTCATTAAGAAAGCAACCAGTGACGTTCAGGTAGAATATGCAGAAAACCTCCCAACACTCCAAGGTAATAGTCAACGTCTTGGCCAGGTAATTATCAACCTTGTAGTAAATGCATGTCAATCTCTCACAGATCCACATCAGGCCATTCGTATTTCAACAGGATACCTTGAAGAGTCTGAAGAAATTTTTCTTGAGGTACGTGACTGGGGCCAGGGCATGCCCCCCGAGATTCTGGCCCGAATTAAAGACCCGTTCTTCACTACAAAACGTGACAGCAGCGGAACAGGGCTAGGACTATCGATTTCTGACACCATTATACGAAATCACGGTGGTTGGCTTGATTTCAAGTCCGAGCCCCACAAAGGAACCATAGCGACAATCTTATTACCAAGATACAGCCCAGACGAGGTCACCGGAAAAATGATATGACAATATATAAAGAATATCCTAAAAATCCGATCCTAATAGTTGACGACGAAGAGTCAATCCTACTTTCCATAGACACCATCCTGCAACTCGCAGGACTCAACCATGTAATCACCTGTTCAGACAGTAGGCAAGTCATTGACATAATAGAACGAAAGTCACCAAGCGTGATACTCCTTGACCTGAATATGCCCCACGTTAACGGAGAAGCCATTCTGGAAAAAATCAACTACCTCAAACCCCATATACCAATCATAATCATCACTGGAAGGATTGACGCCGAAACAGCGGTTGATTGCATGAAATCCGGCGCTTTTGACTATATTGTAAAACCTGTCGACGAAAATAGACTTATTGCCTCAGTGAAGAAAAGCATCCAATACTGTGAACTGCAGCAGGAAAACTTAGAACTCAAAGAACAGTTACGAGCAGGGAACCTTAAGCATCCGGAAGCTTTTAAGAAAATCATCACCAACAGTCCCAAAATGTTCCTCCTTTTTAGCTATATAGAGTCAATTGCCCAAACTTCCCAAGCCGTTCTTATCAAAGGAGAAACCGGCACAGGTAAAGAACTTGTCGCCAGGGCAATACACTCTCTCAGTGAGAATTCCGGTAAATTTGTTGCTATTAATGTTGCTGGTCTTGACGACAACGTCTTTTCCGACACTCTCTTTGGACACGTAAAAGGTGCTTTTACCGGTGCAGAAAGCGAGCGACCCGGCCTCATCGAACGCGCTGCAAATGGAACCCTGTTCCTTGACGAGATCGGTGACCTGAATCCAGGTTCACAAATCAAGCTCCTCAGGCTTTTGCAGGAAGGTGAATACATGCCGATTGGCCAGGACAGCAACCGAATCAGCAGCGCTCGAATTATTACGTCTACCCACGTCAACCTTTGGGAACTCCAACAGAAAGATCTCTTCAGGCAAGACTTACACTATCGACTCCGAACCCACCGTGTCACCCTCCCTCCCCTACGAGAGCGAAAAGAAGACCTTCCTGTACTCATCGACCATTTTGTTCAAAATGCTGCTGACTCTCTTCATAAGAATAAACTTCGATCCCCAAAAGAACTCCAACCTCTACTTGAGGGGTACGAATTCCCAGGCAACATCAGAGAACTTCAGGCAATGATTTTTGATGCAATAGCCCAAAGCTCCAACGGCAACATCCTGCTCGCCCCATTTCGAAAACATATTAGCAGAACACAACAACCCCTTGCAGAGCTCAGTCAAAACAACGAGAGCCAAGCACGACCGTTTACTTTTTCCACCCCACTTCCCACAATCAAACAGGCCACTCGCCTCCTGGTACAAGAAGCCATGCAGAGGGCAAAAAACAACCAGTCCACGGCAGCCACCATGCTCGGCATCTCCCAACAAGCACTCAGCAAGAGGCTCAAAAACTGGGAAGATGACATCTGAGTCCCTACAACCTTTATTGTAAACACAATAAAGGTTGTTGAGCCTCTCAGCCTGCAAAATTCAGGCATTATTACAAAACTCAAGAAGCAACCACAACTTTAATTGTATCCCTCCATGGGCCTTCAAAAAGAGCTATGTGTCCGTTATTATATCCTTTTTAACAACATCACATCTTTGGCATGCCATTTGCTTATATTATGAAACACGAAGGCTAACCTTTTTTCAACATTCAATTCTTTTGCATGAAGGAGAAACACAATGGCAAACCAAGCACCCCCAATGGGAAACCCCGCAGTAGTTGGACTGGCAGGATTTGGACTCACGACCCTTATCTTACAATTCCATAACCTTGGACTCTGCGGCTTGGGTCCTGTCATTGCCTGCGGCCTCATCTTTGGCGGCCTTGCCCAGCTCATGGCTGGACTACAGGAATTCAAAGTAGGAAACAATTTCGGTTATAGTGCTTTCACATCCTACGGTGCCTTCTGGATCGCACTCTGTATAATCCTCCTATTCAATAAGTATGACATCTACAAATCAAGCACTACTGACGTTGGATATTTCCTCGTGGTATGGACTCTGTACACAGTGATCATGTGGATTGGCGCAATGAGAATTCACGGCGCAATGGCCTCTACGTTCACTCTTCTCCTCGCCGGCTTTATCCTTCTTGACCTCGCACACTTTGGATATCCAGCAATGACAAAAGTAGCGGCATATGTCCTTATCCTCTGTGCATTAAACGCCTGGTACATGATGGCTCATGTCATCCTCATGGGTGTTTACGGTCGTGACGTTCTGCCCGTTGGCAAGCCATGGATCGAGCCAAAGACCAAGCAACAGCCAGCAACTCAAAAAGCTTAAATACAAGATTGCAAGGGCAGGAAGAGCTAGGCAAAGAAATACAACGTGACGACACCAGTACAGTCTAACACAAAGAGACGCCAGAACCCACATTCAGGATAGCACCTCTTCTTGCATCGGAGCAAAAGAGGTAAAAACAAACAGACTGTGCACAGAAACACCAAATCACAAAACAATTCCTGCCCTTCAATATTTGACAGTTGCAACCGCACTCAACACTGCCGGTTGCAACTGCCTCCCTCCCCTTAAGCTCAGCCCCCACCATACTTTCCCAGCAATGCCAGCCCCTCGTTTCAATAACTCATTATCACATATCTTCAACACAAATCTGTTGTGATTGACCCCTTACTGAGATACAATTAGTCGATAACCCTATAATTTTTCGACCAATCATATCTTTTGACACAGAAGTGTTTACAGTAAGCAGACAGGTACAACGCATATCTGTTTATTTCAAAAGCCGCCCATAAACCTGACCAAAACAAGGAGCCGACTATGCCTAACTCTCAGTACTGGGCTGACACATATCTTGAGAAACTTGTAACACCTGCAGACGCCATCGCTCGGATACGCTCAGGCCAGCGGGTTTTTATTGGTTCGGGGGGAGGAGAACCCCAGACTCTCGTCCAGCAACTCGTCGAAAAAACCAACAGCTTCAGCGGACTGGAAATAGTTCGTCTACTCGGACAGGAAACAACATCTCTTACCGCCATTGCTGACAGGACTAAAGACACCAACCTCAATATACGATCTATTTATCTTGGTGAGACTAAATCTGAGTCAATAGCAAAGCAGCTTCGCTTCATCACGCCGATGAATATGTCTGATGCACCAAACCTCTTTACGACACGAAAATTACCCCTTAATGTAGCCCTGATCCAGGTCTCACCTGCTGATGATTTCGGTTGGATGAGTCTTGGTATTTCAGTTGATGTCACCATGGCTGCCGCCCGCTCTGCTGACTTTGTCATAGCTCAAGTAAACCCGAGAATGCCCAGAGTCATGGGGCAAAGTTTTATTCATGTGAACGATGTTGACTTACTGGTGGAGTACGAAGAAGAACTGTTGTCCGTTGATCCGCCTCAAGTTTCTTCAGAGGCAGCACAACAGATTGGAGAACATATTGCTAAACTGATTGATGACGGCTCCACCCTGCAGATTGGTTTAGATGCAGCGTCACAGGCCACCGTTCACGCCCTCTCAAACAAAAACGACCTGGGAGTACACTCTCAGTTTCTCACCGACGGCATCATGTACCTCTACGCCAGGGGCAACATAAACAATAAGAAAAAAGGATTCAACGAAGGTAAAATGGTCGCCTCCATGGCAGTTGGAAGCCCCAACCTCTACGAATTTTTAAATGATAACCCGGCTGTGGAGTTCCATCCTTCTGAATATGTAAATGATCCCTATATCATTTCCCAACACAACAGAATGGTCTCAATGAACGTGGCCAGCAAAATTGACCTCACAGGACAGGTTAGCTCACAGGCGTCTGCCGCAACCAGGTTTGCAGGTGTATCGGGAATCCCAGATTTTGTAAGGGGAGCGAGGCGAGCCCCGGCAGGAAAATCCATAATCATGCTCTATTCAACAAAAGAGACGAGCAACGGTATAGAATCCACAATCGTCCCTACCTTTGAGAACGATCTTGTGGTGGTACCACGAGCTGATATTCACTACGTGGTAACAGAGTACGGAGTTGTTAACCTTTTTGGCAAAAGTCTCCAGGAGAGAGTTATCGCAATGATAAGCATTAGCCACCCTGACTTCAGAGAAGTGCTTTTCGAACAGGCCAAAGAAAGGGGTTTCATTGGTGCAGAAAGATCCCTTGGTGAGGCAGCAAGGGCAGTCTATCCAGTACAGCTCGAAGAGACCCTCATGGTTAGTGGCGAAAAGCTGGCAATTCGGCCAGCCAAACCGGTAGATGAGCGTCGTATCCAGGAGCACTATTACAGCCTTCCAAAGGAAGATATATTCACTCGATTTTTCTGCCAAAAAACCATATTCGCCAGAGCGGAAATGGAAACCAGATCCCAGGTAGATTACATCAACGACCTTACTCTGGTTGCTGTGGTAGGAGAATTTGGTTTTGGCAAAGTAATCGCGGTAGCGGAAAGCATGAAACTAAAAGGCAGTAATCTTGCTGAGGTGGCATTTTCAGTAAGCCCTGAATACCAGGGCAAGGGACTCGGTTCTTTCTTCATGAAGAAACTTGCAGCAGCAGGCAGGGCAAATGGCCTGAGCGGTCTCACTGCCTACACCTTCCCCAGCAACAAGGCAATGATCAACCTTTTCAAAACCCTGCCATACAAGATAACAACGAAACATGATGAGGGTGACCTGGTCTTGTCCTGCAAGTTTAATGAACTCGCAGAATAGAGCCCAAAACACAGACATAGCCGAACCAGACCGATTACACTCGGTCAGAGGCAATAGAAGCCGGTTCGGCTGTNNCTTACAAGAACAAGGAGGAGTAAAACCTCACAGATCGTGCTCCTCTTTTCGCACACCAATCTTTAAGGTTTTAAATATCAAGAAATGTAGTGGTGAGTGTTGAAACAATCGGATTAAATACGTCACTTACAATGTCCCACCCGCTTATCCGCAGAGCAAAAAAGCCACCAATAAGTATATACGGCCCAACTGTTGAGCAGGTCTTTTTTATCTTTTCCACACTTTCACTTGATGGGAAAAATGCAGAAAGAAGTGCCCCGCCCGGCAGGGGAGCTACCGGCAGCAGACCATAAATGGCCATAGTCACATTGACCACTACCATCGTTGAAAAAACTTTATCATCAAAATCAAATTGGGTGATTATCCAGCTGAGACTTGCGGCAATATTAGCCATAAGAATATTCGCCAGAGGACCGGACATTCTCGTGAAAAGCAGATAGAGTCGAGGATGGTTTTTAAAGTTCTGAGTATCTACTTGTATCTCTTTTGCCCAGCCAAATCCTGCGACAAAAAAACACAGTGTCCCCAGTATGCCCATATGAAGAAATACATTAAAGTGGAATCTATCTGTTGCACCAGGTTTTGAATCCCCAAGAAACGTGGCCATAAAAGCCTGCCCTTCCGCACTCACCATTATAGCTGAGAGCATAGCAATACAGAAAATTATGATATCCTCGACAACCGGCTGGGCATAGTTCAAAAGATAGGGCAGGTAGAAATCTGGCACAGAAAATCCTCCTTTATACTGTAGTTTGACGGAATGTTTCGAGCAAGTCTACAGCAAATCACCCAAGAAAACCCAAAAAAAATGGTGGGGACCACAACGGTCCCCACCATTCAGTAGCAGCTAGTGGATGGGATTAGCTGAACGCTACATAGTACGCTACATAGTACGCTACTTAGCCTACCATTTTTTGGATCTCTTCAACAATTTCTGGATTAGCAAGTGTCATGACGTTGCCCACATCTCCGCTGTTAGAGATAGCGCCAAGTACCCTTCTCATGATTTTACCAGAACGGGTCTTAGGCATATCGGGCACGATCCAGACATTTCTACATTTGGCAATCTTACCAATCTGGAAGGTGATAGCATCGGCGATTTTCTGCTGAATTTCAGGTGTTGCTTCAATACCTGGTTTCAACGAGACATACACCTCGGGCTCTTTGCCTTTGATTTCATGATTAACAGGAACAACTGCCGCTTCAGCAACTTCATCAACAGTCAAACATACCGACTCAATTTCCTTGGTTCCAAGACGATGACCAGAAACATTAATAACATCATCAATTCGACCAAGAATACGGATATAACCATCGTCATCCATAACTGCAGCATCACCTGTCAGATACGGCCAATCCCTCCAGTCTTTACTGTCAGGATTTTTGTTGTACATTGAAAAATACGTATCCACGAAGCGATCCCTGTCACCCCAGATAGTCATAAAACAACCTGGCCAAGGATTTTGGATACAGATATTACCGGCCTTTCCAGCACCAGCAGGAATGGCAACACCATCTTCATCAAAAATGATCGGATGGATACCAGGGACACCTGGTCCGGCACTACCCGGCTTCATAGGTGCAATACCAGGTACTGTGGAACAGAGAAAGCCACCGGTCTCGGTCTGCCAGTAAGTATCAACGATAACAGCTTTACCTTTTCCTACTTTTTCCTCATACCATTTCCACACAGCAGGCTCAATTGGCTCCCCAACAGTGGTCATATGCTTAAAATTATAATTATACTTGGCTGGCTCATCCGGCCCTATTTTCCTCAGAGCGCGAATAGCAGTCGGCGCTGTGTGGAAAATATTTACATCGAGCTCCTGGGCAATCCTCCATGAACGCCCAGCATCGGGATACGTTGGGACTCCCTCAAAAATTACAGAGGAGGCGCAAAGTGCCAATGGCCCATAGACGATGAAAGAGTGACCGGTAATCCAGCCAATATCAGCCATACACCAATACACATCCTCGGGATGAATATCTTGGATGTACTTTGACATCGCGGTTACATACGACAGATAGCCACCGGTACTATGGCAGGCACCTTTAGGTTTGCCAGTTGTACCACTGGTATACATCAAAAAGAGCGGATCTTCGGACAACATTTGCTCTGGTTCAACACGTGCACCGTAATATTTTTTCAGTTCATCATTAACTATTACATCACGACCTTCAACAAGTGGAGACTCCGAGGACATCTTTCCGGGATAGCGCTGCCAGATGAGCAGCTTATCAATATTCTGGCCATCTTTGGCCGCCAATTCACAGGCCTCATCATCAACCGTCTTATGATTCAGCAGATTACCACCTCGGTAATAGGCATCCATGGTTATAAGAACCCGACTGTTTGAATCAACGACCCTGTCGGCACAGGCACTAGCAGAAAATCCGCCAAAAACAACTGAGTGGATCACACCAAGTCTGGCACAGGCCAGCATGGTAATCGGTAGCTCTGCTGACATTGGCATATGTATGGTTACTCTATCACCTCTTTTCAGACCAGCTGAATCCCTTAAAAGGGCAGCGAATTCATTGACGCGTACATAGAGCTCTTGATAGGTGATATGATCAACTCTTTCCTCTTCAAGCTCAGGGACAAAGTGAATAGCAGTCTTATTCTTATTTTCAGCTAAATGCCTGTCTATACAGTTATAACTTGCATTAAGTTTCCCACCTTTAAACCACTTCCAGCAGGGAGCATCGCTGGTATCGAGGACTTCATCCCAATATTTATCCCAGGTCAGCAACTCTGCAAATTCAGTATAACAATCTGGAAAATTATCTAAGCTGAAACGATCGAAAATTGCAGGATCACTGAGATTAGCCTGGCCGATAAAAGCTGATGATGGATGATAATATTCTTCTTCTGTCCAATGAACAGCTATTTCCGCTTCAGAAGTTTCAACAGATTTAGTTGCGTCACTCATAAATTTAGCTCCTTGTAATGTTCATTTTTTGATCAATTTACCGGGTCCGTTTGAAAGTTCATCTGGGCCCGAGGAAACGTCGTTCAAAAACATATTTATTACTTATGCAGCTGCTTTCTCGCCCTCCACTTCGGTCGAATGCATTGGACGTCTGGTCATTTGAGCAAGGATAACGCCAGCCACAAGAAGTGCACCGGAAAGATAAAAGGCATAGTTCAAACTACCAGTGATATCCTGGATAGTTCCAGCAAGCCTGGTTACAAAAACGCCAAGACCCCAACCGATAAAAATGAGGCCGTAGTTCATACCGAGATTCTTTGGTCCAAAGAAATCTGCAGCAAAGGATGGCATCAGAGCAAGCCCGCCACCATACTGCCAGTAAGCAATACCAACCGCGAGGAACAGTAGTCCAACACTTTGGGTTGAAATGATGTACGGCAGAGCAAATAGACAAAGAGCAGAAACACCGCAATTGAGACAATACGCATTTAATCGACCTATCTTATCGGAATAGAATCCCGTTCCAACACGGCCTGATGCATTAACCAACCCACCAAAAGATACCAAAATCCAGGCGTTAGCAGCAAAAAACGGCATGTTTTTAGCAGCAGAAACCATGAGCCCTTTTGCGTTACCTATAATTAAGAGGCCAGACTGAGTAGTCAGGATGAACATGAGAACGAGTGCATAAAATTGCCAGGTTTTGACAACTTCTGCTGGTTCCCAATTGGTTACTGTTGCGCCCGCTGTTGCTACACCAGATCCTGAGAGTGTTGGTGCCACATACCCCTCTGGGGGGGACTTCAACATCGATCCTGCAATAACAACAACCGCAGCAAAGAAACAACCAAGGCCAATAAAACTACCGGAGATACCGTACTGATTAATAAGATACTGTCCCAGACCACCTATATACAAGGCAGCACCACCGTAACCACCAACAACGATACCGGCAATTAAACCACGCTTATGTGGCCCAAACCATTTAAGAGCAGCAGGTGTTGGAGCAGCATAGCCGATACCCATCCCCATTCCGCCCATGATACCAAAACCGATAATTATACCGGTATAACTTTTCATGAGGCCTGCTAAAATACACCCTCCAGCCAGAAGAAGCCCACCTAATGTGGCGCCAAATCTTGGGCTGATTCTATCTTGAATACGCCCACCGGGGATCATCAGAAGAGCAAAAGTGATTACACAGATGGAAAACGGTGTAGCGGCTTGGGCATTATTGAGATAGACCCATCCTTCGTTCATACCGGTCATTGTCTGACCAGCCAGGTCAACATCTACAAGTGCAGACTTCCAGATACTCCAGGCATATAATATCCCCAAACATAGGTTTATCGACATACCAGCAAAAACCGTGACCCACGCTTGGCCCGGTACTGATTGTTCTTGTTGCGACATCTGTATCTCCTTCTAAAAGAGTTATATGATATTCTCAACCACCCGTACTTACATCAGCCATACTATTACTATTACTACTCTTTCCAGAACCGGATGACCAAATCTATACACAACGAGTTGCCAGTTCATGTTCTACTCCGTTTCGTTTTCCCTCCCATAAGCTAAATTGAATAGGCTATGTAAGTTTTTTGATAATTCCATTTGTAGTTGCATGTAATTTCAATTTCATTTTTGACACGCCAACTACATATCAATTTTATTTATCAAATATTTCAAGATAGCTCAAGAGAAAAATCATAACCTTTGCACATTCGTCATTCATTTCTTCGGACTGCCTAATTTTAACGAAATTGCAGAAGCTTATAACAGTCATGATATTTCTAAAAGGGAACCTCTACACGGCTTCACAACTCCGACTAGTGTCATTTTTCAGTAGTTACAATCAACAAAGGAAAACAAATATTGAATTTCCTGTCAAATAACGGGAGGCTGCCTAACCAACTAGACGCTCTATCTGATACAAAAAAAGCTTGCTGCCACCTTGGATCAACAAAAAACCACAAGTCATCTAACACCGGTAAACGATAAGTAAGTACCTTGTGGGTGCTTATAACCGTATGATATAAATTTGAATCCGCATTTTCTTGTTTTTTACACCCCTCAGGTAAGCGGTAGACTCCGAGGGGGGATACTGAACTGAGTCACAGATTTTACGAAGTAAGGTACTAAAAAACAGACCCAATGAGCCTCAAAAGAAAATACTAAGAAGAATTTACAACTGAAAAAACTAGCTGGTAAGGAGTCGATACATCTCAGACATCTTCTCGGGAAGTGAATGAACGTTGTCGACAAAGATGTAATTCCCAAAACCAAGCATATGTGAGAGATACTCATGAGCTGACTTATCAATAGTTATACAAAAGGGATGCACCCCAGCCCCTCCTGCCCCTAAAAGAGACTTTTTGGTATCTTCAATTGCATACTGCCCCTTGTAGTCGTCATAATCTTCAGGCTTTCCATCAGTTATAACTATTAGAAGACGGACCCTACTTTCGGTCTTCTGCAAGAGCTTTGTTAAATGACGAATGGGGGGCCCATACGCGTGTATTCCTGAGGCATCATGGCAGCAATCCTCTGCTGAACCGCTACGCCATACGGCTCATCAATGTCTTTGACATGAAACAGTTCACTTTTGGATCGCCTCCTCCCCGAAAACCCATAAATACCATAACTATCACCAGCTATTTCTAGAGACTCTGCTAAAAGAACGAGTGCTTCTTTAATAGCCTGACTAATCCAGCCTTCTGTTGAATTTGACATATCAACCAGAAAAGGGTTGATATCTCCCTTACATCACGCAACAGTCCAACAAACAAACGGTCAGATGGGCAGAGCCCCGCCCTGGAATCCCCCAAAACTTCAATCATGGCATCAAGGTCAATATCATCCCCATGGCGACGCCTCCTGACAAATCTGTCACGGGCCCGCAGCACCTCAAACTGACGGTGCAACCTGTCACGTTGCGGTCTATATTTTACAATCGGCGTTTCAACAAAATTTGAGGCTACAGGGTTCAACTCCTTGACATACAAAGTGCACCATTTGCGCCTATACCCCCCTCGCCTGTAATCCCATTCATCGTAGCTGTGACTTTCTCTCTGCCCTACCACAGCTTCAATCAGCGCTGTCTCTGTCAACCGCGCTAACGAGTCATCCCCACTACCATCTTCATCACCCTACAACGGGGATTCGACCAAATGAGCGGCAAGCAAAGCCATGAATTGCTTCTTCTGCTCCTGTCGACGCAGCTTCATAACTTCTCCGGCTCGGTGAACGTCAAACTCACCAAGCAGTAGTTCAGCTACTCCCAACACGTACGAACCAGGCAAATTAAAGATCTGTGTGTAAAGAATTGACAGAGGAGGTAGATATTGACAATCAAGCGCAGTTTCCACTTATTTTTTCAGTTGGGAGGTCTTGTCAGTTTCCAACCCACCAGGCTGGATTTCCTCCATTAACTGTAGACAAAGGCCACACCCCTGGCGCACCAGACCCAGGAATTCCTGCTCAAGAATATGAAATGATCTGCCGAGCTGCAAAATGGCAAACAGATCCTTTGCCAGGGATGTATCAGAGAAACTACAAAGCAAGTCAACGACAGTACCATCAGTACCAATAATTTCGTAAAAAATCCCCGACGCAGTATCGGCCCACTGTAAGGTAGCGAGGACTTTGTAAAAAACTCTATTATCACTGGACTTTTCAAAAACATTGAGAATACGGGGGAGAGTGATAGTCCTGGTGTCGGTGGAAGGAAGAGAACCAGGCTGTAATTCAATATTCTCACCCGAAATACCGCGAATATAATGAAGCGTCGTTCCAGAACTATCCCCAAAACGAACCCCAGAAGCCCCTTTCAATGGGAGCAGAAAATATCCTTCAATATCATTTATAAAAAGCCGTGCTCCGACAAGCCCACGGCTCTCATACATACTAATCAACTGCCGGACCCATTCTGACAAATGTCATCGCGGTACCAGCTGCACCACCATGACCCCCTCAGCAAGATAGGCAAAACAGAGACTTTGACTTACCGGCCAAATCGACCCCACGTAGTCAAGAAGGGCTTTCTGTTCTGAACTTTTCAGTTCGACCAGAAGTTCAAATACCTCGTCGCCCCCCACTCATTCGGCTTTGCCGGCAATACACTATTATAAAACTGCAGTTTCAGAGGGTGGTCGTCCATGTTTCGATCATCAAAAGAGCGAAGAGACCATCTCATCCATTGCAGCAAGCGGTTCAGTATCGTCAGTCAAACTTTCAATCATGCCGCACTTGCAGGCGCTGGCCACATCGACACCAGCGTTAACGAGCTATATGGCCTGAATCACCAGCCTGTTGGAAGCACCTTCAGCCAACCCTGAATCCTTCAGACTTCTGGTCATAACAGCAAGTTTCAACATTTGTCCAACCAGTTTACAGTCATTTCCTGTTTTTTGTATTATGATCTCTTTCTCCTGTTCCAGTGATGGGTAACTAAAACTCAAAGAGATAAACCGTTGACGTGTTGAGGGCTTCAGGTCTTTCAATATGCTCTGGTAGCCAGGATTATACGAGACAGCGAGCATAAATTCAGGAGGGGCTAAATACAGTCTGCCCAGTTTTTCTACAGGCAATTCCCGTCTATCATCAGTGAGGGGATGAATGACAACGGTTGTATCTTTTCTTGCTTCTATAATCTCATCAAGATAACAGCCCCCCCCTGAACGAACAGCCAAGGTGAGAGGACCATCCTGCCAGACAGCCTCGTTCCCTTTAACAAGATACCTGCCGACAAGGTCAGAGGTCGAAAGGTCATCGTGACAGGATACCGTGATAAACGGCCGTTTCAAACGCCAGGCCAGCTATTGCATAAATCGAGTTTTGTCGCCTCCAGTTGGACCTTTTAGAAGTAAAGACAGCTGATTTTCACTTGCTGCAACTCCTATTTCAATCTAGTTTTCCTGGGGAAGAAAGAACGGTTCAGAAAGAATGCAATGTTCTTCTATTTTACATTCAGTGCGATCTGTCATGATAATCCTCATTCATTTATGAGTCTTTTAATTTACTACGTGTTTTTTTCGAGATCAGGTAAGCGCAGACTCCGAAGCATTCAAAAAAACAGTAAATCAACGGGCTCATTTTATGGTTGTAACAAAGACCATATGACACTTCCCTTAATAGGACAAGCTAACGAGAAAACATGTAAAGTTGACCAAAATGACGAAATATCGTATTTTGCCCACACAATAAAAAAGCCATTCAACCTTTGCCTGCGGTGAACACTCCTTCCGCTCAGTAGGATACTGATGAATCTCTTTGAAAAAACATACTCCATCCTCGCTATTGCCTTTGCTTTCTCACTTTTGACAGCATTTGTCCTCAACCCACATCTGAGGGAAATAAAAACCCTCATCCCAATCAGTCTCGTCGGACTGGTGATAAACATCGGACTACTCTTTATCGTTTTACGAGACATTCTATCGAGACCTTTCCCTGATCCCAACCGAAAATATTTCTGGATTATTCTGGTTCTTCTCGTATGGCCGGCCATTATTTTTTACCTGCCTCGTCATGGCTTTCACCCCAGAACATCTGTCTCTCAATAGAATTTGTTCACAATCACAGCACTGAACAAACTATTTTTTCACCTACAGTTAGTTCCCTGCTTGACATCTTTAGCGATACAAAGTATTTTTTATCTCTTTTGAGCCCGAGATTCACACACAGATTTTCAATAGCGGTTGTAGCTGTTCGTTTTTCTAAGGAATTTTATCCATTACGGTTCCAGGACAGTAGAATTATTAGAGATCCCCAAGCTCACTTTGATTGCGATAGAACACTATGTTTGAAAATTTAACAGACAGACTTGAAGGAGTTTTCAAGAAGCTCCGAGGTCACGGCAAGCTGAGCGAAGAAAATATCGGCGAGGCAATGCGTGAAGTTCGCACTGCTCTTTTAGAAGCGGATGTTAACTTCAAAGTGGCTAAGGAATTTGTCGCAAAAGTAACCGAGAAGGCTATTGGACGAGAAGTCTCCAAAAGTCTTTCGCCCGGTCAGCAGATAATCAAGATCGTTCATGAGGAGCTCGTCGAACTTCTCGGAGGAACCGCCGAACAGATAGAACTCGACGGCAAACAGCCGGTTGTCATTATGATGGCAGGTCTTCAAGGGTCTGGTAAAACAACGACATCCGGGAAGCTTGCTGCCATGTTCAAGGCAAAAGGCCGCAAGCCGTATCTGGTTCCTGCTGATGTGTATCGGCCAGCAGCAATTGAACAACTGCAAGTGCTGGGTTCACAGCTTGACGTACCGGTGCACCCGTCAACCCAGGAGACCAAACCGGTCGACATTTGCCTCCAGGCACTGAACGAAGCCGCTCTGCAAAACTACGATACTCTCATCATAGATACAGCAGGACGACTGCACGTCGATGAAGTGTTGATGGATGAGCTTAAAGACATTCAGTCAGCAGTAGAGCTATCCGAAATACTGTTCGTAGCTGATGCCATGACCGGCCAGGATGCTGTCACTGTCTCAGATACGTTCAACAAGGCTCTTGAGATTACCGGCATCGTCCTGACCAAAATGGAAGGTGATGCACGGGGTGGTGCAGCTCTTTCTATCAAGAATATTACTGGCAAACCAATTAAATTTGTCGGTGTAGGTGAAGCCCTCGACGCCCTTGAGGTCTTTCATCCCGACCGGGTTGCTTCTCGTATCCTTGGCATGGGTGACGTACTCACTCTGATCGAAAAGGCCGAAGCTGTTGTTGATAAGAAAGACGCGGACAGGCTTGCCAAAAAATTACTGCGAAACCAATTTACTCTTGAAGATTTTCTCGATCAGATACAACAGATCAAAAAAATGGGTTCGCTGGAACAGATTCTTGATATGGTGCCTGGCATCAACAAGCTGAAACAGCTTAAGAACGCACCAAAGCCTGATGAGAGAGAACTCGCCAAAACGGAGGCTATCATCCGCTCCATGACGGCAAAAGAAAGACAAAATCATCAGATGATCAACACCAGCAGACGGAAACGGATTGCAGCCGGCTCCGGCACAGCTGTTGGTGACGTCAACAGAGTGCTGAAAAGTTACTCAGAAATGCTCAAAATGATGAAAAAAATGCGCGGGAAACCTGGCGCTATAACTGGTGTAAAAAGAAGAAAGTTGCCGAAAGGCATGAAACGAAGATAAATATCTCTGAATCCCCTGCCTGATGCTGGGACCTTTTCAGAATCTCATGGGTATATACCTACATATTTAACCGGAGGATTAACCGGAATGGCAGTTCGTATTCGACTAACTCGACTTGGCAGAAAAAAGAAACCTTTCTATCGTATCATTGTTGCCGATAGTGAAAACAAGCGTGACGGCAAGTTCCTTGAAGTTATTGGAACCTATGACCCACTTCAGGATCCTGCAGTGATCACTATTGATAACGCTAAACTGCAGAACTGGATGGGCCGTGGTGCACTTCCCACAACTACCGTAAAGAGCCTCATTAAAAAAGCTCAGGTGGCGGCACAGTAAATGGAAGAGCTCATAGCCGTTATCGCCAGATCTCTGGTCGATCAGCCGGAAGCTGTAAACGTCACAAGAAAAGACGAAGACGACAATGTGACCATTGAACTTACGGTTGCTCCCGAAGATCTGGGTAAGGTAATCGGTAAACAGGGTCGGACGGCTCGGGCTCTACGATCCTTGCTGGCAGCTGTTGCGTTAAAAGAAGAAAAACGTTCAAGGCTTGAGATCGTAGAATAATTGGTTGGTGTAATGGCAAACGATTATTCCTTTCCTGCTGATGACTATGTGTTGATTGGTAAAATAACCAAAGCACATGGTTTACGGGGCGAAGTGAAAGTCTTTCCTTTTTCGGAAGATCCTTCGAATCTTGTTCTTTACAAGGTGTTGGTGCTTGTTGACCGTAGTGGTTTTCTTTCACCACCGCTGACAGTTGCCAGAAGCAGGGTGCAGGGAAAAACAGCCGTCATTCAGTTCACTGAAATGAACGACAGGACGAGAGCTGAGGCCTCCGAAGGAATGGGAGTTCTGCTGGCCCTAGACGACTTGCCTGAAATAGACGGTAATGAATACTACTGGCAAGACTATGTAGGAAAACTGGTTGTGGACCGAAACGGAAAAGAAATCGGCAAAGTCGATCACCTTTTCTCCAACGGAGCACAGGACATTCTGGCAGTTCGAGGTAACGGTAATGAGATACTCATTCCCGTTACCAGAGACATTGTTGTGGAAGAAAACAGTGGATCACTGGTTATTGATCCACCACCAGGTTTACTTGAACTCAATAGTGACGCCGATTGAGAACGCTGGCGTCCAGAATGATATTTGACATACTAACTATCTTTCCAAATCTACTCGAGTCTCCTCTCAAAGAGGGTATTATCAGACGAGCAGTTGAGAGCGGTCATACAGATATTAATATCGTCAATATCAGAGATTTTGCAGACGGTCCTCATTCAGTAACTGATGACCGGCCATTTGGTGGTGGCGAGGGGATGGTGATGAAGGCCGAACCTTTGGCACGAGCTGTAAAAAATAGAACGAATGAAATGTCTTCGAGTAAGGTGATACTTCTTTCCCCGCAAGGTAGAAAGTATAATCAGAAAATGGCGGAAGAACTGGCAACTGAATCGCACCTTGTTCTGGTGTGTGGCCGCTACGAAGGTGTTGATGAACGTTTCACAGCCGGTTACGTAGATGACGAAATCTCCATTGGAGATTATATTCTAACTGGCGGTGAGTTGGCGGCTATGATACTGGTTGACTCAGTTACCAGGCTGTTGCCGGGTGTATTAGGATGCAGCGATTCTGCTGAAAAGGATAGCTTCAGCCGGCCCATGCTGAAACATCCCCAATACACCAGACCGAGAGAATTTGAAAAAAAATCGGTTCCTGAGGAGTTGCTGTCAGGCGACCACGGAAAGATTGAATCCTATCGATTTTGTCAAGCCATACGCAGAACAATTGCAAGGCGACCAGGGCTGATACAGCAGCTTCAATTCAGCAAGGCTGAGTTAAAGCTGCTCAGAAAGAACAACCTGTATGACCAGGTAAAAAAACTTCAGGTAGACAGCAGTCACGATGACATATCCGGGTGAAACAACATTAAATATTGCCCTGATACATCATCCGGTAATAAATAAACGATCAGAAATTATCGGCTCAGCAGTAACAAATCTTGATATCCATGATATCGCTCGAGCCGCTCGAACCTACGGTGTGGCCAATTATTTTATCACCACACCATACACTGATCAGCAGCAGTTGGTGACAGAACTGATTGACCATTGGCAAACCGGCCACGGTGCAACGTATAACCCCGCAAGAAGAGAAGCATTGGACATTGTTACCCTTGCCACTTCTCTTGATGAGGTGATTGAAACACTCACAGAAAAATACGAAGCACAGCCTCTGATTGTCACTACAAGTGCTGTCTTGCACGACAATACAGTTGGATATGACGCAGTAAGGAGTAAAATTGATCAAAAACAGCCGATTTTATTGCTGTTTGGAACTGCCCATGGGCTCGCCCCTGAAGTAATGCAGTTATCAGATGCAACACTTCCCCCAATTAAGGGTGGAACAGAGTATAATCACCTCTCAGTACGTTCGGCCGCGTCTATTATCATCGATAGACTACTTGGGGCCTGAGAGAGTTGTAGTGACGGCAATCTTTTCTAACCCGATAAACGGGATACATACCTTTTAAAAAGGTATGAATAGATACTTCAACCAATAGAAGATGTTATGAGCAAAATAATTGAAAGAATCAACCAAGAGCAAATGAGGATGGATCACCCTGACTTTCGTTCAGGTGACAGTGTCAAGGTTCATATCCGTATCATTGAGGGCAGTAAAGAACGTGTTCAGATTTTTCAAGGCGTGGTTATTAAGCGCAAGGGCGGCACCATGGGCGCCACCTACACTGTGAGAAAAATCTCCCACGGTGTTGGCGTTGAGAAAACATTCTCGCTACACAACCCACGTATTGAGAAAATTGAGGTTGTGACTCGCGGTCGAGTGCGTCGTTCACGCCTTTATTATCTGCGTAAACTCACAGGTAAAGCAGCGCGTATCCGCGAACGCGGTCTTATCCGCTAGTTTTTGCCAGCATAAATTGTGTCTGAAGAAAAACCTGAAAATTTACTCAAATTCGAGACGGGCGATAGTTTTAACCGGAAGAATACATTAAGTATTTTGAGGATTAAAATTCAAGACCAACGAAGAAATTGGGAAAATCCGTGGTTTACGGTCGGGCACTAAATACATTTTCGACAGTGCTATTGTCGCTGTTGAAAATGTATTCTCATAGTTTTGACAGCTGTTATATCAATGTCAAAAACCATTTTTCCTGGCCCTGGATGCGGCAAGGACACCTTCAGTTTTGAGAGATCTCTCTACTCCAAGGGATACTCTTGCGTCATTGGGTGTGACGAAGCCGGCCGAGGGCCCCTGGCAGGTCCTGTGGTAGCAGCAAGTGTGTTGCTTCCTGCGGACGTTGAACACTCTCTCTTTCTTGACTCCAAAGTACTTTCTCACAAGAAAAGGCTCTTGCTGGCCCAAATTCTTCGCAAAACAAATGGTGTCATCGGTCTTGGCATTGCCTCTGAGCAGGAAATTGATACCGTCAACATTCTGCAGGCCTCCTTGCTTGCCATGCAGCGAGCTGTGGAAAGCATGATGGGCATCGCCCCTGATTTCATTCTTGTTGATGGCACGTTTCCTATCCCGATTAGCATCGAACAGTTGCCTCTGATAAAAGGGGAATCGCGGAGCAGTTCCATCGCTGCAGCCTCTATTATTGCCAAAACCGAAAGAGACAGGATTATGACCGAGCTGCATACGCACTATCCCCTCTATAATTTTGCACAACACAAAGGGTACCCCACCAAAGAGCATCGTGAACTGATTTCAACACATGGCCCATGCCCGGCTCATCGAAAAAGTTTTAAGGGGGTGAAGGAATATGTCAAATAGCCGGAAAGAGTTGGGCAGACGAGGGGAAAAGCTTGCAATTGATTATCTCAAAAAGAAAAAGTACAGAATTGTTTGTTGCAATTACAGCAACAAGCTTGGTGAAATAGATATTATCGCCCTCAATTCAGGTGACCTTGTTTTTGTGGAAGTCAAGACTCGAAGTACTTCGGCCTTTGGCTCTCCTGCAGAGGCAGTGACTCTGCGTAAACAACATCAGATCATAAAGGTCGCTCAGCTGTACCTGCAGGACAAGAAGTTTGAAGAATCGTCAGTCAGATTTGATGTTGTCAGCGTGATAATCGATAAACAGAACCAACAATTCATCGAAATTATCCGTAATGCATTTGAGGATTGCGGATAAAATCCTACTGATTACTTTTTTACCAGGCACATTATTGAGCCCGTCGGTTTACTGTTTTTTGCTCGATCTCGGCGTTATACGAAAAAAAACAATCCTCTGAGGTAAGCGAGAAGACTCCGATATCAACTATATGCCTGTGGTTGTTTTTTCCGAATGCCTTAATCTCGAACAAAAACCTAGTAAATCAATAGACTCACTGGCCGCATTTTTAACCATTTGTCTGCAGCCTGAGTTGCAACGGTTTTTTTCACAAGGTTGGTTGCTCAAACATGTCCGCTTTGCAATCGTTTCTCTTTCAAGTTACAGTATCATTATGACTACAGTAGGAATAACCATGGGCTGCCCGGTAGGAATCGGCCCTGAAATAATTCTCAGCTACTATGCTGCAAAGCAGATTCCCGATACTATTTTCCCGGTGGTAATTGGAGACATTGGCGTTTTACGAAAATGTAACGCCGAACTACAATTGAACCTGCAGTGTGTAAACTGGAAACCAGGCCAAGCCGTTCCACACGGCGTGGTCCCTGTATTGCAGCATTCTTCCCTGGATTCGCTGTCACTCACCTGGGGACATCCGGATATTCATACAGCTGTAGCGATGGCAGGTTATATTGAAACCGCAGTCAGTCTGGTACAAAATGGCACGATTCAGGGAATAGTGACCTGCCCCATTTCAAAAGACGCACTGCAAAACGCAGGATACTCTTTTCCTGGTCATACTGAGATGTTGGCAAGTTTAACCGACTCAGAAAAATATGCCATGATGATGGTCGGTAACCGACTTAAAGTTACTCTTGTGACAATACACTGTTCACTAAAAGAGGTACCAGAACTCCTCAGCACCGAGACAATTTACGAGCTTATCTCCACTACGCACACCGCCTTAACTGTAGATTTTGGAATAAATAAACCACGAATTGCCGTTGCAGGGCTCAATCCTCACGCTGGCGAAAACACACTCTTTGGCGATGAAGAGGTTCAGTGTATTGCACCCGCAATTGATTTGGCTCTGAAAATGGGCATCGATGCGGTGGGCCCCTTCCCGCCTGACACCGTTTTTTTTCAGGCGGCATCAGGTAAATTTGACGTTGTGGTCTGTATGTACCATGACCAGGGCCTCATTCCTTTTAAGCTGCTCCACTTTGAAGATGGTGTTAACGTCACACTTGGTCTACCCATAGTAAGAACATCTGTTGATCATGGAACCGCATATGATATAGCCGGAAAAGGCCTAGCCAGTCATAAAAGCCTGGCAGAAGCTGTCAAACTCGCAGCAACAATTTCCACTAACAGAGCACAGGCACCAAAGACAATAAAATGAAGAAGCAAAAAACAGAGGGGTTTTTAATCGTTTTTGAAGGCACCGATGGGACAGGGAAGTCCACCCAGCTTGACCTCCTCGCCAGCTATTTATTAGCAAAAGGCTATCCAGTCATCACAACCCGAGAGCCAACCAACGGTAAATACGGACAGCAAATCAGAACCTTGTATACAAACAGAAAGCAATGCAGCCACGAGGAAGAACTCGAACTGTTTCTGGCTGATCGCAGACAGCACGTCGATGAACTGCTGACACCTGCTCTTGCAGAAGGGAAAATCATCTTATGCGACAGATATTTTCTCTCGACCGCCGCCTACCAGGGGGCAGTCGGCTTTGACCCCGAAGAGATCCTGCAGCGAAATAGCTTTGCTCCAGTCCCTGATTTGGCTCTTCTCTTTCAGGCGCCGCCAGAAATTGGGACAGAACGTATTGTCAAAGGACGTGGGGACAGTCTCAACGATTTCGAGCAGCAGGATACCCTTAAAAGGGTCGCTGCTATCTTTGCTGCCATCAAAAAACCGTATATCCGAGTAGTAGATGCTACAGGCACTATTGAAGAAGTCCATTTACAGATCAGGCACTACATCACGCTCCTGTTCAGTGAAGCTCAGCACCCAACCTCGGACTGACCATGGGCCGTCTTTTCAGCATATGTGTTGTTTTTCTTTTACTGTTATGCACTTCCTGCGCAACTTCCAGTAAAAAAGCCACGCTTCAAAATGAGAAAGCCCAAGAGGATTTTGCCTGCTCCTATTTTTATTTCCTCTGGGGCACACATGCCGAATACAACGAACTGTATGAAGAGGCACTGGAGGCATATGGAAAAGCCCTTATTTGTGATGGTAATGCCCTGTATATTAAAGAGAAACTCCCCTTGCTCTATCTGAAAATGGGGCAATTTGAGAAATCTGCAGCCTGGTTAAGACAAGCTGTTGTCGACTATCCCGCAAACACCAGCTACCCGCTCTTTCTCGCCGGCCTCTATATCCAACAGAATCGGCATGAAGAAGCCATTGTTATTTTTAACGATATCCTTAAAAAAGAACCTGACAATGAAGGTGTGCAGATACGACTCGGTCTGCTCTATACTCATCGCCTTGAATTTGATAAGGCCGAGACTCTATTCAACAACGTGCTATCCCAAAGCAGCGACTCGTACTTCCCCCGACTATACCTGGCCCGTCTTTTAAAAACTGCACAACGACCAACGGAAGCTGCAGAAGAGTATGAAAATGCTCTCCGCCGCAACTGGTCAAAAGATCTAGCCTTTGAGATTGGCCATTTCTATACAACAGAGAAACGCTATGAAGACGCTTTACTGATTTACACAACAATCACTGAGAATGACCAGGAAGATGAGCGCGCAGCTCTTGCCCGTATCCAGACACTACTTAATTTGCAAAGAAGTGATGAGGCATTAAACGAATTACTGGAGATTCGTCAATGGAGCAGTGATCCTGAGAAAGTTGACTTGGCTGCCAGCAAATTACTGTTACAGGACCACAAGACTGAAGAGGCCAGAGCACTTCTTGAACAGCTTGTCCAAACGAGTTTGGCATCCGAACCTCATTATATGCTGGCCTTACTGGCATATCAGGACGAAAACTACGACACTGCCCTTTTGCATCTGGACTTCGTCAAGGAAACAGATGAAGAGTTCCCAGAGGCTGTCTACCTTCAGACCCGAATCTACAAAATATCAGGACACCCTGAAAAAGCGATTGTACTTCTCAAAACTCAGCTCAGCCGCGATTTTGACAGTAATCCTATCTTCTATGCCCTCCTTGCCTCGTTGTACCAGGAATCGCAAAATTCTGATGCAGCATTAGCACTGATGGAGGAGGCCGTCACGGTCTACCCGGACAACCATCAACTCTTCTTCGAATATGGGCTGATACTCGAGAAAAAGGGCAGAAGCAAAATGGCAATCAGTATCATGGAGAAGGTTCTTGTACTTCAACCCAATCACGCCGAAGCACTTAATTACGTTGGCTACACCTGGGCCGACCGTGGACTAAACCTGGATAAAGCACTTGAATACATAAAGAAAGCTGCAAAACTAAAGCCTGACAACGGGTATATACTTGACAGCCTGGGCTGGGTCTATTACAAAAGAGGCGAGTTAGACTCGGCGGTAGAACACCTGGAGTACTCCATTTCACTGGAACCCAATGATCCATACATCCACAGCCACCTTGGTGATGTCTATTTCGATTTAGGCAGGTACCCGGATGCCCTCAAATCGTACCAAAAGGCCTTCGATCTATTCGAAGATGATACCCTGAAAGCCACAGTAAAGAGTAAAATTGATGCACTTGAAAACCAATAAGCCTTTCCGCCTTCGTTTGGCCCGAATACTTCTCTATATCGTCCTCTCTTTTTTACTTGCCGGCTGTGGTGCAAAACCATGGACAGACCCGCTTCTTAACGATGCAGCAGAACACACTTCTTTTATTATTGATCAATTGGCTCAAAGAGATAAAGAATGCGAAAACACATTGGACGCTGATCTGGAAATTCATTTTAAGGGACTACTTGGCGAACGTGCTCTCACTGGACACCTGCAATTGAGCGTGCCGTCAGCGTTTAGATTTGCAGTCGTAAACCCGTTCGGTCAACCTGTATTTATGGTAGCTGGAGACCAAAAAAGTTTCCAAAGCGTCAACACCCTGAACAAAAAATTTCTTTCAGGCCGCCTCCGTTCGTTTTTTTTTCTCAACGATATACCAACATTCCTGCTTAGCGAAAACCTTGGCGATTGGCTTACTTCCAGAAACAGTCTGCACAGTGACCGCATCTCAGAGATACGACAAGACCGAGAACAACGCGGTGTATGGGTTACCTTTCAGCACAATAGTGGTGACCCAATAGAGAAAACACACCTGCTCCTTGCCCCTGATGGGACAACCTTTCTGGCAAGAGTGATTGAAGGCAGCAGCGAAAAATTACTCGCTACAACATACTACAGTAACTGGTCAACAACAGGGAGATGCAAGCAACCCCTTACTATCGACATTACCGGCCTGGACTATGGTTCAGATATTAACCTCAAACTTACAAACATTCAGTTTCTGGAAGAGAGGAAAAAATATTCGATACCTCCTCCCCCAGGCTTTAACAGACAGTATTTACCATAAATATTCGTTTCACTGGACGGGTTTTTCCTGCTGAACGGCAGCCTCAGGAGAGAGTTCATTAATGATGAGAACGAAGAGGTTATCATTTTTAAAATAAACCTGCTGTAAATCGTAGTCTCTGCCAGGGGAAAGCTCGAGAACAATTCTTATTTTATTAGGTTCATATTCTTTAATCGTTTTAATTCGCTGCACATATTTACCGTTAGCAGAAATTGACTCCTGGATATCTACAGAGACATCCATATCCATGAAATCACAAATGACCCTGGGACTTTCTTTTTCCATTGCTGAGACAACAGGGGGATAAAAATCGTTGAGCCTAAAAAGTACCATCTCACCACGATTCGAGGTGTCATCAAAGCTGATATCGAGTATTTTTGCTACTTCTACGCCTCTCTGACCTCCATCGCCATTTTCAGCAACGGACGCCTCGTCAGACTTCTGTGTTGCAACAACAGAAGGTGCCGGTTTTTCACCCAGGGGTTGAGGCTCGAGTCCTTCCTTGCTGGGCATTTTTTTCACCTTCACCCCGGCCTCCTGTTCTTGGCTTGGCTGGTACTGTTTTTGGTCTTCTGGATAAACTGACCGTACAGTAATTACCAGCATATTGGCATCAAGGGACAAATCTTTGGTATATTGAATAGGAAACTCCTGAGTGAAATCAATTACAACTCTGAGTTTTTTCTTGGGAGCAACATGCATCCCTGTACGAATAGCAGTTACAAGATCACTGTCTCCAACCGGGACAACACGTTTTTCTTTGATAAAGCCTTTATAAAAATCGATCACCAGCCTTGGCCTGTCTCCTTTCATAAAAAATATTACTGGCTCAAGAGGACCACTTAACTGAAATGTTATTTTTTCCTCTCCATTCTCAGAACTATAGACGATTGACTCTATTTCAACAGATTCTTCAGGATCGGCGCAAATCGCGGCTGTGTGGGTACATCCTATTCCTAAGGATACAAAAATTAAAAATGATAACCACTTCATTGGACACATCCTTATTTTTAAATTATAACGGACATCACATATGTATTTTTTCGGTAACACCTTTGATTACATCATCCGAACTTGAAAAGTCAACCCTATTTCATAGATTGCATTTTGCAAAATTTTTAGTAATTGCAAGAAAATGGAGCCAATAGTTCTCTTTTTTCTGCCTAAAATACAATGGATACTTAATGACCAACCATACTTTTTTATCGTCTATTACTAAACCGGGCCGCTACCTTGGCCACGAGTATAATTCAACCCAGAAACCCTGGAACACAGCTCGAACACGCTTCGCCCTTATCTTCCCAGATTTATATGAAATTGGCATGTCTCACCAGGGGATCCAAATTCTTTATCATCTCATCAACAAGGCAGAGTCAATGCTGGCGGAACGCTGTTTTTGTGTAGACAAAGACGCAGAAAAGCTGCTTCTCGAAACAGGTGCACCAATAACCACACTGGAATCGGGGCATCGGCTTACAGAATTTGACTTCCTGGGTTTTACCCTTCCCTATGAACTCTGTTACACAAATATCCTGACCATCCTGAACCTGGCTGATATTCCATTTTTAGCTCAAGACCGTGATGAAAGTTTTCCTCTTCTCATAGGCGGTGGAGCAGGAGCTTTTAACCCCGAACCGATAGCCGATTTTTTCGATGCTATTCTCCTGGGAGATGGTGAAGAAGCCATTCTCCAAATAGGGACAGTCTTTGCCGACTGCAAAGATAAGGGACTTTCCAAAAGTGAGATGCTGAGCACACTTGCAGAAGTTGAAGGCATCTATATACCCAGCCATTTCAATCCTGAATATGACGAGCAAGGTCACATAAAAGCCATACATCGCTGCCATGGGACAAAGGACGTCATCAAACGCTGCATATTACCTGACCTCAATGATATTGAGCACCTTAAACATCCCATCGTCCCCAATGCAAAAATAGTTCACGATCGATTAGGAGTTGAGGTTGCCAGGGGCTGCACAAGGGGCTGCAGGTTCTGCCAGGCCGGTATAACATACAGACCTGTCCGGGAGCGCAGCCCAGAAACAATCATGGAACTAGCCGACAGTGCCACAGCCGATTCTGGTTTTGAAGAACTCGCACTCCTCTCTTTGTCCACTGGCGATTACTCTTGTCTGGATACGGCTCTTCCCGCTTTAATGAATACCTTTGCCGACCAGTTCATATCCGTTGCCATGCCCTCAATGAGGGTAGGAACCCTGACGCCGGCGATCATGGATCAGATCAAAAGGGTTCGCAAAACCGGTTTCACCCTTGCCCCCGAGGCGGGGAGCGAAAGAATGCGGAGAATCATCAATAAGGGCATAACCGAAGAGGACCTTCTTAACACCTGTCGTTCAGCCTTTGAACTCGGCTGGCAGACGATGAAACTCTACTTCATGATTGGCTTGCCCACTGAAAAACAGGAAGATATTGATGCCATCATTGAATTGGTAAAAAAGGTCATAAAAGAACAAAACAGGAGTTCGGCCAAAGGAAAAAAACAGATTAACGTCAGCGTCGGTACATTTGTACCTAAGCCGCACACCCCTTTTCAATGGGAACGACAGTTGACCATTGAGGAGAGCCGGGACTACATCCATCACCTCAAAGACAACTTACCGCGCAAGGGCTGCAAACTCAGGTATCACAATCCGCAACTGAGTTACCTCGAGGGTGTCTTTTCACGGGGTGACAGAAGACTTGCACAACTCATGGTACACGCCTGGAAAAACGGTGCGCGATTTGACGGCTGGGATGAACATTTCAACCTTTTCCGCTGGCAGGAATCAGCTCGTGAATGTGATATCGACCTGGACGATTATCTGCGTGCAAGAAATATGGAAGAGGTCCTTCCATGGCAACACCTTGATACAGGAGTTGACCTTCAGTTTCTAAAGAATGAGTTCACAAAAGCAATAGCAGAAAAATACACTCCGGACTGCAGATATCATGACTGTCAGAAATGCGGCCTTTGTGACTTCAAGACCATCATGCCTGTGGTCTGCAATCGTTCTCAGGAGCCCGCTGAAGAGATTCCACCGCCATCATCTCGGCCCGTTTCAATACCAGGTCGACCTGACCAGAGGCCCGGGGCAAATGACGCCAATCATTTCAAATATATTGTTCATTATTCCCGAATTGGAGACATTTGCTACCTGGGGCACTTGGAAATATTACAAGTGGTCTTTCGGTCGCTTCGCAGGGCCGGTATAGAGACAAATTTCAGTCTGGGTTTCAACCCATCCCCCAAAATTTCTTTTGGACCCGCTCTTTCCGTCGGCACGGAAAGCCTGGCAGAATATTTCATTATGGATCTGCCAAAAACACTCAAGAACATTGCTCATACAGTCGAACTTCTCAACAGCAAACTTCCTCCTGGCTTGCAGGTAAATGCTATAGAGCACCACTCAGGGAAAATCCCCCAGTCCATTCTGGTCTCCTACACACTAGTCTTGGCAAAACCGATATCTGCTGACGAGAAAGGACATGCCAGCCGGTTTGTCGACAGTACACGTTTTCCGGTGGAAAAGACGAGAAAGGGAAAGACCAGGGAGATTGATATTCGCCCTCTTATTAAAAAATTTGAGATTATCGAACCTCGAACAGTCACACTTGAAATGGTGAGTATCAGTTCCCAGCCGGGAATAAAACCCCTTGAAGCGCTCCAAGAGATATTCAAAATGGACAGTGGGATGGTCCTTAAGGTAAGAGCCACCAAAACATCCTGGTGCCCGTTGACGAACGACCATAGTCAGTAATCATGCCTTGGCTTTTTTCTCTCTGCCGCATTGAAGAAACAGTACAGCCGGCGACATCTTTCAGGAACTTTTGTCGCCGGCTGATGGTTCTTGTATTCGCTTACACATTACTCATCTCACAGCAATGTTTTGCAAAAGCAGTCTCCTCTACAAACCCTCTGATCACAAACGGCGGATATAGCGTCCAGACCGAACCAGATCCCATCGAATACCGATCCCATGACCTCTTTACTCCTGCCTCAACTCTGAAAGTCCTTACGAGTCTTGCAGCACTCAGAATACTTGGGGAAGACTACCGCTTTGAAACACATTTTTTCATTGACCTCAAAAACAACCTGTATATCAAAGGATATGGTGATCCTTTCCTTACCTCTGAGGCCGTTCTTGAAATCGCCCAGACTCTTTGCAAAAAGGGGCTCACTGAGGTCTCGGCAATCTATTTCGATACCAGCAGTTTCCATCTCCTGGACGAGACTGCTGGAGAAAGCAACTCTACCAACCCATACGATGCCCCAAACAGTGCACTGGCTGTAAATTTTAATTCTCTGCCTATTCAAGTTCTAAAAAACGGTGCAATACGCTCTTCAGAACCGCAGACCCCAACCATCCCTATGATGCAGGATATCGGCAAAGAACTTGGAACTGGGCTGCATCGCGTTAACGTGACTGCGTTCAAGCTGGACTCTGACACCATACCATCCATTCGTTATGCAGGTGAATTGTTTACGGCACTATTTGAAAGTGCCTCGATCTCCTGTAACGGTACCTTCAAACAAGGTATAGTTCCCCCATCTCTCAAGCCCTTCTATGTACATCACAGCAATAAAAACGTTAAAGAAATTGTCAGGGCATGCCTTGCCTTTTCCAGTAACTTTATTGCCAACCAACTGTTCCTCGCCTGTGGCGCCCGGGTTTACAGTTTCCCTGCAACCTGGGAGAAATCGAGATCATTCTTTGCAGATTTTACCCTCACAACTCTTGCACTGCCTCCAGATGAAATTGTCGTACAGGAAGGTTCCGGTCTTTCAAGACGTAACAGGCTCAGCTCCGCTGCACTCATCAAAGTGCTCAAGCACTTTCAGCCATATGCCGAACTTCTCAACCGGCGAGGTTCCACTCTAATAAAAAGTGGTACGATGGAAGATGTTTTTTGCTATGCAGGATATTTTGTGATCAAGAAAGAATATCTTCCTTATGTCCTTCTGCTTAATCAGGAAAGGAACACGCGAGATGCCCTCCTCAGGCAACTCTTTAGAGAAGCAGCTTCACAAAGAGAGACCGATAAATAATCCTTGCCATTCCCATACACATTTTATACAGTAATTTTATTATCAAATTCGTCATGATAACAAACTGTAATTAAACGGATTTCACCTCTTAAAAGTCTCATGGCACGACATATTATCAACCAGACACTTCTTTTTGGTATTCTCGGCTGTCTACCAATTTTAGCTACCTGCAGCAGTCCCCAGGGCAACGTTGAAGACGGAAAAAGGTGGTATATGATGCACAACTGCTCAGCCTGCCATGGCCAAAACGGTCACGATGGCAGAGCACCCGGTATTAAAGAACTGAGTATGGGCTTTGGCAGCTTTGTCAGAAAGTTGCGCAGAACTGACACGTCAATCATGCCTGCATTTCCTGAATCTAAACTCTCGGAAAAAGATGCAGCTGACATTTATGCCTTTTTGAACAGGAAGTAAACGGTATAACTCAACGCGAATGTGTTACTATAATTTTTCGCCAGCACATTTTCCCTGCACACTATTCGAGAATGATTACCATTGATTGAATACCATACGAATTTGGTCAGTTTGTTATAATTTCACCTCCCAATCACCAATTAAGGAGAACATTATGGTTGCAAATTTCTATTCATTTCTAGAAGCAGTAGGATTTAGTCATCCTCTCCATCCAATGCTCACACATATTCCCATGGGTATGATTATCGGTATGGTCGCTTTCTCCCTGCTCGGGATGATTTCACGCAACCAGGCCCTGCATCAGACGGCTTTCCATTGTTCGGTTCTTGCTCTGTTGACCGTCCTACCGGTAATTGGCGCCGGAGTCCTTGACTGGCTCCAATTTCAGGAAGGAGAGTGGAATACTTTCATTATGCTAAAAATGGTTCTAGGCGGCTTACTAACCGTTCTCCTTGCTGTGGCTGTGATCCAAAAGAAAAAGAATGCAACACCGTCAAAAATGCTTTTCTTTTATTTCCTCTGCCTGGCCTGTGCCGGGGGACTGGGTTATTCCGGCGGAGAGCTGGTATACGGCTAAAACAGTACTTTCGTACCACTCATGTCGCCCTAACCGGAGGTACCTTTTGACCATGCAGATTGAGGTAGACATACATACCCACACAGTGGCAAGCGGCCATGCCTACAGTACGCTTGCTGAAAACGCCTTAGCAGCCTCAGAGCAGAAACTCAAGCTACTTGCGATTACTGATCATGGTCCTGCGATGCCGGGGGCACCGCACGCCTGGTTTTTTCAGAACATGAAGGTAATTCCACGAGCCATGCATAGCGTGGGTATTCTGCGCGGCACTGAAGCAAATATTGTAAACAGGAAAGGCGAATTAGATATCGAAGAACCACTGTTTGGCTGCCTTGACATAGTCCTTGCCAGCTTACATGAGCCTGTTATCCCCCCCGCCAGCAAAAACATAAACACCGATACGGTAATCAATACAATGGCTTCTGGTAAAATCGATGTCTTTGCCCATGGAGGCAACCCAAACTTCCCGATAGACACCGATGCGGTGGCCGAGGCTGCCGTAGCCCATAATGTGTTGATTGAAATAAATAACTCGTCACTTACCACCTCCCGCACAGGCAGCGAGAAAAATTGCCTTTTTCTCGCTGAGGCCGTGGCCAAAGCGGACGGCAGACTGATCTTTGGCAGTGATGCTCATATCGCCTGCAATGTAGGCAAATTCAGCGCCTGTCTTGCACTGGTTAAAAAAATCAATTTCCCCGTAAAAAACATTCTCAGCTTCAGTGCCCATAAGACCCTGGAGTTTTTAAAGGCAAAGGACAAGGCTGGCCTGGAGGAACTTGAAATGCTTATTCCTGGCAGTCAATGACATTTTTTCCTATTAATATTCAACATGTTACGATACCTGCAAGAATAAGAAGACTACCATTTTCACTTTTGCTCTCATCTTCGGTATGTCACTGCTCCTCACCTCAGGTTGGCATCTCGGTCGAGCCCTCTACGACCGTAAATGACCCGATGAATCTGCTACGTTTCTTGACTGGCTCGTTCGTATCTGTCCATAGATGAGCCCGTTGAGTTACTGTTTTTTTTGCCCCAAAATTGCATTATTCGAAAAAAACACTTAGTAAATCAACAGACTCATTTATTAGCTACAGAGTCTTGAATTATAATAACATGAACATTTTTAAACAGATCGTTCGTATTGCCGCTATGCTTACTGCTTTGAGGCTGCTGTTTGGCATAAATGCTTAGAATACACTTACTTCAGCTTTCCCCAGACCACAAAGCCCTCTTTCTCGAAATGCTCGATGCACTCTTCTGCATTCTTGTAGGTTTTTCCTGGACCGATATCCTTTCTGTCACAGTTGGCAAATTCAGCTGTGTCTGGTTTCTGCAAAACAACCCTATTGGGTCGTTTATCTTTTCCAGCACAACCACCTGCAATCACTAACAGCAGGATACAAAGCACAGAAAATAAAGATCGCATACTACTCCTTGTCTGTTATTCCATTGTTTTATCAGCCGTACACCTCTGCATCTCTGAAAAGCATTCCTTGCTGGTCCTTTTCAGAAAGTGACGGTTTCGTTGTCACAGGCCATTTGACAGCTAGATCCGGATCATTCCAGATAATGCAGCGTTCATGTTGAACCGCCCAATAGTCAGTGGTCCTGTACAAAAACTCTGCGGTTTCAGAGATTACCACAAAGCCATGGCCAAAGCCCTCAGGAACCCAAAGCTGATTTTTGTTCTCAGCGCTCAGATATTCTCCGACCCAATGACCAAAGGTTGGAGATTTTTTTCTAAGATCAACAGCCACATCATATACTTCACCTGCGACAACCCGAACCAGTTTTCCCTGGGCCTGCTCAATCTGATAATGAATACCTCGTAGTACACCCTTACTCGATTTTGAGTGGTTATCCTGGACAAAGACCGTATCTAAGCCGGTTTTCTCTTTCCACCTCTGTTGATTAAAGCTCTCATAGAAAAAGCCCCTCTCATCACCAAATACTGTCAGCTCGATGAGCAGGACGTCCGGGATTGCTGTTGCTGTTACATTCATCCGTATAATTCCTTGTTTAGCGATAAGAAAAGCACGAGGGAGACCACATGCTACAAACCGTACATTTTTTTGTAGTAATTTTGATACGACCCATCAACGATTGCAGCTACCCACTCCTGATTGGCAAGATACCACTCTATCGTCTTCTCCATCCCCTTTTCAAAACTCATCTTGGGCCTCCAGTCAATTTCGTTTTGTATCTTGGTTGCATCTATTGCATAACGTCGATCGTGCCCCAGACGATCCTTGACAAAAGTAATCAGCGAGGTTCGTGGTTTCGCCGACTCCAGCAACCCCTGCTTTTCGTCGAGGATATCACAAATAAGTGAAACCACATCGATATTCTGTTTTTCGTTATTTCCGCCGATGTTATAGCAGTTACCGTTCTGGCCATTTTTAAGGACTTCCACAATGGCCTCACAGTGATCCTGAACATACAACCAGTCCCGCACGTTTTTACCATCTCCATAAACAGGTAAAGGAGCTCCCTTCATACTGTTATTGAAAACCAGAGGGATGAGCTTTTCCGGGAATTGATATGGCCCATAATTATTGGAACAATTCGTGATGCGGACCGGCAGGCCGTAGGTGTGGTAATAGGCGTTTACCAGATGATCGGATGAAGCCTTGGACGCAGAGTAGGGAGAGCGCGGATCAAAGGGTGTCGTCTCTGTAAAGTACCCGGTTGCCCCGAGAGATCCATATACCTCATCCGTACTCACATGGAGAAAGCACTTGTCGCTGCTGCTCTCTCCCTTTTCTTGCCAGCTCTTCCTGGCTGCCTCAAGCAGGGTAAAGGTACCGACGATATTGGTCTGGATGAAATCTGCCGGCCCGGTAATCGAACGATCCACATGGGACTCGGCTGCAAAGTGAACGACAACATCAATATCTTCCTTACTGAATAAAGACGCGACGAGATCTGCATCGCAGATATCCCCTTTCACAAAGCGATAGTGATCACTCTCCTCAATACCTTGTAAATTCTGCAGGTTTCCGGCATATGTTAACTTATCAAGGTTGATCACCCGCCAATTAATGTGCTCATTTCTCAGAAGCCGGATAAAATTAGCACCAATGAAACCACAACCGCCGGTCACGAGGAGAGTTTGTATATTTTTCATTATTTTCAGATTTATGTTTGCAATATGGGAAAAACACCCTATTCTACGTACTTTTTTCTGCCAGTTCTTATAATAGGTTCATATCATAATTTAAAGCCATATTTTTTATTCAGTCATGAGCAAACAACTCAAACAAGAAATTGCCAAAAGGCGCACGTTTGGCATCATCAGCCATCCCGATGCGGGAAAAACGACACTTACTGAAAAACTGCTTCTTTTCGGCGGCGCCATCAATATGGCGGGTGCAGTAAAATCACGAAAGGTTGAGAGGCACGCTACCAGCGACTGGATGGCAATCGAACAGGAGCGTGGCATTTCTGTCACCACTTCTGTAATGAAGTTCTCCTACCGCGATTTCGAGGTCAACCTCCTCGACACACCCGGCCACCAGGACTTTTCAGAAGACACCTACCGGGTATTGACCGCTGTTGACTCCGCTGTAATGGTTATCGACAGTGCCAAAGGAGTGGAGGCCCAGACCGAAAAACTGATGGAGGTCTGCAGAATGCGCAACACCCCTATCATCACCTTCATCAACAAACTTGACAGGGAAGGCTTGTCCCCTTTAGATCTCATGGCTGAGATTGAAGAAAAGCTACAGATTGAATGTACCCCCCTTTCCTGGCCCATAGGTATGGGCAAGACCTTCAAAGGCGTATACAGTATTTACCACAAGACCTTGCATTTGTTCACGCCTGGTCAGTCAACACGTGATGTGAAAGGTTTTGTTATCGACGACCTGAACGATCCCAAGGTCGATGAACTTCTGGGTTCTCAAGCCGATGATCTGCGTGAAGATATTGAACTCATCTCCGGTGCAGCCAACCCGTTCGAATATGATCACTACTTGAGTGCCAGTCAAACTCCGGTTTTTTTCGGCAGTGCGATAAATAACTTCGGCATCCAGGAAATGCTGGACAGCTTTGTTGAGATGGCCCCTCCCCCCAGCCCGCGGCTTGCCGCTAGCCGTGAAGTGAGTCCTGAAGAAGATACCTTTTCCGGTTTTGTTTTTAAAATCCAGGCAAATATGAACCCTGCCCACCGTGACCGTATTGCATTTTTCCGAATCTGCTCAGGAAAATTCACCAGAGGGATGAAAGTAAAGCACCATAGGCTCGGCAAAGATATTAATCTTGCCAATGCAACTATTTTCATGGCTCAGGAAAGAGCACATGTTGACGAGGCATGGCCTGGTGACATCATAGGACTGCATAACCACGGAACTATCAAAATAGGCGATACATTTACCATAAAAGAACCGCTCAAGTTCACAGGTATCCCCAACTTTGCCCCAGAGCACTTTCGCCGAGTTCTCTTGAAAGATCCACTAAAAATGAAACAACTGCAAAAAGGATTGATTCAGCTGGCAGAAGAAGGTGCTATTCAGGTTTTCCGTCCGCTTATTGGCGCAGATTATATTATGGGCGCAGTTGGCGTTTTACAGTTCGAAGTGACTATGGCTCGTCTGCAAAATGAGTATAGCGTGAAAGCAATCTATGAACCGATTAACTTTGGAGCCGCCAGATGGATCAGGAGTGATGACAAGAAGGCCCTGGCAGAATTTGAGCGAAAAAACCAGAATGCTCTGGCCTATGACTCTGAAGGATTCCTTACCTACCTCGCAGAGAACGAATGGATGCTCAACTACTTCATGGACAAATGGCCGGACATTATCTTCGATAAAACACGGGAAAACGTATAACCTAACCCCGATAAACNNAAACGGGAAATAAGTCGGGACTCTTTTCAGTACTCGCTCGACGGGTATAAGTACCTTCACATAATAATTTCGAAGTCTACGATTATCTCTGCCATAAAAACGTAGTAAATAATTTTTAAGGTACTAAAGCTTGCATATGCAAAGCAGAAAAAAAGCCGGTTTACATGATCAATGTAAGCCGGCTTTTTTTTTGATAGCTCTCAAAAGCTAGCCTTCTTCACCGTCATCAACAAACAGAAGCGCCTGCCCTTGTGTTAACGCCTGTGCCGTTTTTTTCCTGGCGGCAGTAATAATACGCTGAATTGTCCCCCGGGAAACCCCCATACACTTCCCTGCCTCTTCCTGAGTCATTCCCTCGCCATCACAGAGTCGTAAAGCCTCAAGTTCGTCCCGATACAGGGAGATTTTAGTCAACTCAATCAACGGGGTTCCAGTAGGTTTAAATGCTCTACCGCAAAACTTGCCATGACATTTCCGTATTTTTTTTGGTCGTGGTGACATGTGTATTCTGGTTATTTATCAACTAACACCGGTAAACGGAAAGTAAGTACCTTGTGAGTGCTTATAACCGTATGATATGAAATAAAACCCGTATTCTCTTGTTTTTATGACAGCTTTTACGGAGTAAAGTACTTATACCCGTCGAGCGAGTACTGAAAAGAGTCCCGACTTATTTCCCGTTTATCGGGGTTAGGTTTTAAAACTGTTAATGATGACAGTTTCCTGACCCCTTACAAACCTGGTCTACATGCATAGCAGGTAACGTGTTCTCAGCGAACCCCTGCACTACATCAGTCACAGTTTTCACGGTACTGCGGTCTGCAAAATACACAGCGATACCAGCATCAGCAAACCCGCGCATTGGTCTGGCTCCCATTCCACCAACTACAATCGCCTCAACCCCGGCATCAGCAAGGATTTGTACAGGTACCATACACCCCCCAGCCTCATGATCACCATTGGGTATTGAAGTTACGTTGGCTATTTCTTTCTCTGTATCGAGATCAACCACCGTGAAAACATCACAGTGGCCAAAATGATCAGATCGTTCTGCTTCCAGTCCACCGGGATTATTTGTTGGTACAGCTACTCGCATTTCTCTACCCCTATTGCTATAAATTGAAAAATCATACGTGACTCCTACGCACATCCATTTGTGTGCATTTGCACAATATTGCCGTTGTAAAAGAATGTCAAGTAACTAACACCAGTAAACGGTAAGTACCTTGTGAGTGCTTATAACCATATGCTATAAAATCGAATCCGTATTTTCTTGCTTTTGATGACAGCTTTTACGGAGTAAGGTAGTAAGGGCTCAACGGACAATTATGACAAAAACTTGAAGAAGTGAGAAGCAATAGACAACCAAGCAAAGATCATGTAAATTACACAAAAACAATGATAACATTAATGATCAAAAGCATAAATAAAAAACAGTCCAGGTACCACCTACCCCCGATAAACTGGAAATAAGTCGGGACTCTTTTCAGTACTCGCTCGACGGTTATAAGTACCTTCACCAAATTATTTTGAAATCTACGCTTATCTC
>JAWSVG010000149.1:0-1847 GCA_033852035.1 Desulfocapsaceae bacterium
TTACGACGAGCGTGTGCAAGGCACCCAAGGTGACTAATACCATCCCGGTGGTCAAGGAAATCATATGCAACATAACCGTCAGTCTGCACTACTCCTTGGTATTCACTAAGAAATTTAACAGCTACATCACCTTCTCTTTTCGGATGATAGTGGAAATAAAAGGACGGTGCGCTGGGATCGCCACCCCTGAATACCCACATATATGACTTACTGGTTGGCGGAGACCCCGGTTCTTTGAGAACTTGAACAGTGGTTTCATCAATATTGATCAATGGGCCGGAAAGTATTTCCGCTCGGAGCAGATTCTTTAATGGAATGCAGGCCTCAGCCACTTTCATGGTCCAGCTGCACATGGTAGCGCGGTGTACCTCAGTCCCCAGCCTGACAAACTGTTTCTCTTGTCTGTAGAAAGGAAGGGCATCGGCGAATTTTGCTGTAAGAATATGGGCCATTAGACCGCCGCTTGCGATAGCCTTTGGGATCAGTTGAAGCGGTACCGGTGCAGTTTTGACTGTGGAACCCTCATCCTCAACACCTTCACATTGTTTACAACTATACTTGGGTCTGATATGTCGTATGACCTGAATAACTGCGGGGATAATATCTAGCTTTTCAGAGACTTCTTCGCCAATCCTGGTTAAATCGGCACCACAGGGGCATATCTTTTCTTCCGGGTCGATATCGTGAACAACCTCGACCCGTGGAAGATCTGCAGGCAACACTTTCCTTCCTTTCTTCTTGCGGGTGTGGGATGGAACCTCGATAACCTCTTCCTCTTCTTCGGCATCTGGATCCGGTTCGGGCATATCAAAAAGTGGAAGTTGGGGAGACTCACTCTGGTACTTGTCCTTCTCACTTTTAGGGCCAAACAATTTGTTATAGAGGTGGGCAACCTGTTCCCGCAATAGATCAATCTCTGACTCATAATGTCGCTGCATCTGAGCAATAATTTCCTTAAGTTGATCAGGGCTGTCAGGAAGTTTTGAAGTATCTAAAATCATGAAAGAACACTACCATTATTTCACAACAAAATCACCTATTAACTACACAAAAACAACGTTTTGTGTAGTCTTTTTTACCCGGCTGAACCGTAGTGAAGCTGCCGATGGGCGTGGTTTAAATCCAGGCCGTGTAAAAGCCACCCAAGAGCAACAGGACTGACCTCCAGTAGATCCCGTTCTGAGTCAGGCCAACGAAAACAGTCTGCCTCTAGACGTTTCATCCAAACACAAAATCCCGACTCCGACCAATAAAGAATCTTGACTATATCTCGCCTGCGATTACAAAAGGCAAAGAGGTTACCGGAAAATAGATCAAGTTCAAACTGATCCTGTACCAAGAGAGACAAGCCATTTATCGATTTGCGCATATCTGTCGCACCAATGGCAATATACACTTTGAATACTTCTGGAGCACCGAACATCACATTTCCTCAAGAGTTGCGATAATCTTTTTCAAAGATCCTGCAGAAAACTCATTTTCTATATCAATGCAATATTTCCGCTCGTGGAGAAATAGACGCAGGCCGGAGTCGGTGTTGTTACAACCTGGTCCTTGGATTGTCGGTAGAGTGAGTGGATAAAATTGAGGCTGGTCTTCTTTACCCTTTTTCTTGAGCTTACGATGCCAGTAATAAAATGTTGAAACCGATATCGCATTTTCCCCGCAATATCTTCGCTGACTCAGACCACTTTGTTGCCAGCTTCTTATGTGCTTCTGCCAATAACTGTACTGAATCTCCTGTTTAGCTGATCGCTTTGCATCCATATAAGCCTCCTATGATTTGAAAAACCACAGGAAAACATATTTGCCTACTCACAGGAAGATGGTGTTCCCAGATCGCTTAC
>JAWSVG010000071.1:0-23909 GCA_033852035.1 Desulfocapsaceae bacterium
TAACTCGTCGAGATCTTATGGACAGGTACTGTCTATGGATGCCCTTTCTCTTGAGGAGGAAGGGTGAGTTCAACGACCAGGGAGACAGTTTTTTCCTGGTCACCATCTTTGCGGAGTACCGTTATGTCAATGAGATCACCGGGACGGGTATCAAGCATGGATGCCATCAAGTCGGACATTGTGGTGACGTTGTAACCATCGACTGTCTTCAGGATATCTCCGGCAGCAAGACCACCTTCGGCTGCCTTTCCATGTGGACTTATCTCGCTGATTTTGAGCCTCGGCTCGTCTTTTAACGTTATAGAGCTGAGGACGACTCCAATTTTGGGTGTATCAGGAAGACTTGTAACCATTGCGAAAAAGTAATAGTCAGCGACCTGGGCAAGGTCTTTCGGGGTACTCCCATTGTAAATATTTAATACAGACGCCTGTTTTACTGCTATTCTGCCAGCAACTCTGGGGGGGATGCCTGAGTCGTTGCGTGTATGCTGTGTACCTGCCAGTACAACCATTCTATCTTTTGGGTGGCTTTCAAGGTAGGCTGCAATATTTTGGGCCATGGTCTCATCCCAGAGAGCCTGGGCCTGAATAAAGCCGCTTTCCATACCCTTTGCATGGCTGCCTTGGACGTGCATGCTGTGTACTTGTGCCAGGCGATCTGTGTAGCCTGGTAGGTCTAAGTCTCTGGCAACCGGGAGGGCTTTGCGGGTTTTTTCGTCTAAGCTGTCAGTGCCGCCGGTCCTAAATACTTCGGATACAATTTTTTTGTCAAGATTTAAGCCGATGACCGGGATTGTGTGTTTTTTAGCAAAATGTAATATGTCACGAAAATATCTATAATCATAGCGCCAGACATCGTAATACTCAGATTCCTTAAGGAAGGTACGTTCGTCTGTGTTATCAGGACCAAGGGTATAGCGGTCAAGAGCGTCCTGGGAAGACATAGGGAACATTTCCATGCCGATTGCCAGATCCTTGTTCCTGGCATGGAGGGCCTGAATAATGCGGAACTGCAATATGTGATCTGACAGAGAGGTGTGATTTTCACCAACATATATAACGCGGTTGCGGTTCAGTTGCTCTACGGTTGAGTCAAAACTTGTCAGAGTGGATGTTGCCCCTCCCGTGGGTAATTCCTCAATGATGTATTGTAAACCTGCATCTGTTGTTTGAATTCTTTTGACTGTATTTTTGCCCTTTGTGAACTTCAGGTAGGAGTATTTCCCATAGTGACTCAGTCGTCTGGATATCATCGCAAGTTCCTGGGGAGTTGACGATGATATCAGAACGGCCACGTGATCCCTGTTGAGCGGATTCCTGCGCACATCGATGATTGCTCCGGAGTTGGGTGTGTCGGCCCTGCCAAACAGAGATCTCGCAGCCGGCTGGTCACTTGTAAGAAAAAGAATGCTGTTTTGACTGAGTTCTTTATTGCTGATCTCATCACCATTGATGATTTGCGGTTCCTCAATTGCTAGAGCCTTCAGGAGTGACCGGTACTTTTCACGGTCATTCTTACTTGTCAGGACAACGAGTTTTTTTTCGGCGCCGAGAAATTGTGCCCAGACTGCAGGATACTCATCCGCTGAAAGTTTTCTTAGAAATGTGTATTCAGGGTCAATAGTTAGAGAGAGCGGTTTTGTTTCAAGGGGAATGGATATATTCGTTTCGACTTCCGAAATCGCTCTGATAACGGTTTGGGTTCCGGTCATGGTCTCTACCTGTACCGGCACATTGAGTGAGAACGGAGCATCGGATAATTGAACCATGGTGAAGGAAAGATGAGGCGTACTGTTATTGTAGTTGATCGCCAGATTCTTTACCTCCAGCTCAGGAATAACGGTCTTGGTTAGTCTTTGGACGAAAAAGTTGCCAAGGTCTGTTTCAGAGGCTGATTCAAAACTTTGTCGTAAATCGTCCCAGGCAGCAGACCGACCTTTGTTGTCGATGTAAAAGCGACGGAGAGCAGCACTGAAGGTATCGGGACCAACTTTTTCTCTCAATTCATGAAAGAAAAGGGCTCCTCTGTTATAGCCGACAGCACGTTTTGCCTCCCCGTTGTACTGGTTATGACTGGCAGAGGTGAAACTGGAGAGCCGAATGGCAGATTTCGGATGGACATAATTAAGGTACTTGGTAATACTCTCTTTTCGATGAGCAGCTCCTTCTCCAGCATCTTCTCTGTAGCTGTAGTCGGCAAGAAAAGAAGTCAGTCCTTCACACCAGTTTCCCTGGGAGTAGTTGACATCCACACTATTACCAAACCAAGAATGGACGATTTCGTGGCCAAGTGAGCTGTTTTTAATAAATGGAAGGCGAAGAACCATTTGACCCATCAAGGTAAAGGTAGGCATGCCGAAACCAGTTGGCAGACGGTTTGCTACAATGACATAATGATTATATGGATAGGTGCCAATTTCTTCTTCATAACGATTGAGGTATTGTGCCGCTGACTTCAGGTAATCTGCTGCCAGCTGCCTCTCTTCGGCAAAAAACATAGAATAGACAGAGAGACCCTCACGAACCTGCCTTTTCTCAATGGTGTATGGGCCTGCCGCAAAATGAATGGTTGTCGTTGGGTTAGAAAAACGTGCGCTGGCAATATTGCCGTTTTTCTTGAGAGGAAAAAAGTCAGATTCTGTAATGGCCTCAAAATTTTCGGGCAGGGTTGCTGTGAGTTCAAAGGTAGTCGGATTTTGGGGAAGTGGGTACCAGTGGTCTATGAGGGCAATGCCGCTCTTCCCTATTTTGTTGACATGGCTGGCTGTTACAGTTTTGGTGTAGGATAAAAAGAGGGTTTGACTCTGTTCTTTTGGGGTAATTGTTATGGTATCACTGGTCAGTGAAAGCTGATGTTCTCGACCGTTCTCATCACGCAATAGAGAACCTGTTATATTGAGCTCTTGGCAGTAGAGGTGCAGGTCCTGGCCAGATGTGATTGTAATCTTGGCAGTACCGATGACCTGGTTTTTATCGAGATCAAAAGAGAGTGAGAGTGCGTACTGGCTTTTTTCAGTGACGTGCGCCTGTAACGGAGCGGCCCCGAAGATACAACCAGCTACGGCGAACAGAAGGAGAATGGTGGGTACAAAAAGTGAGTGTAGATACATGAAGTGATTTCTCCACAACGGTGTTAGAGTAACATTAAAATTTTGTTTATGCTGAGAAAATATAAACCCTTACAGATATGGCAAGAGTTCTTAGGAAAAAATGGTAAAGAAAATTAAACTCGTTGGCCTCAACGCAAGGTATACACATTCCTGCCTCGCTCTTTTTTATGTGAGAAATGAACTTGAAAAACAGTGTCCTGAGAGTGTTTGCGAACTCCTGCAGTTTACTATCAACGACAACTATTATGAGTCGCTGCTCCGTTTGACAGCCGGTACTCCCCACTATGTCTTTTTTTCAGCCTCAATCTGGAATAGTGCGCTGGTGGAAAAACTCACCCTTGATATAAATATTTGTCTGCCGGGTTGCAGGGTTGTGATTGGTGGGCCTCAGGCGAGTGCCATAGGTAAGCGACTGGAAGCACAGACTTGTACGGTGGTGCTTGGTGAGATTGAAGCTGTTGGTCATCAGTTTTTCCATGATGTGCAGAATGGTACGCTGGAGAGAAGATATAAAGGGTCGTTCTTTTCGTTGAAGGATCGTCTCTTTGATTATCCGTATCGGCCAGAGGATTTCTCCAACCATCTAAAAAACCGTCATATTTATTACGAAAGCTCTAGAGGTTGCCCATTTGGCTGCACCTATTGCCTGTCGGCTGCCGAGAAAGGAGTCGTACATAAAGAAATGAAGGTTGTTGAACAGGAATTGACCGACATTCTCAGTCACAATCCGAAGGTTGTTCGTTTTATAGATCGTACTTTTAATGATCGACCTGAAAGGGCACTTGCTATCTGGAAATTTCTGGCGGCGCAAAAATGTGAAACGCTTTTCCACTTTGAAATAGCGCCGGAGCGTTTTACTTCCGAGATGTTCGCGTTCCTGGCCACAGTTGACTCTGGCAGATTTCAGTTTGAACTCGGGATTCAGTCGACCAATGTCAAAACACTGGAGGCTGTAAACAGGCGGGTGGACCCTGCAGATGCACACAATACTGTTGCAATGTTAGCCGGCCCAGGAAATATTCACCTGCACGTGGATCTCATACTAGGCCTTCCTTTTGAGACGGTTGAAAGCTTTAGTCATTCATTTCGGGATATTTTTGCCATGGGAGCGCACTATATTCAGATGGGTCTGCTTAAAATTTTGCCGGATACTCCCATTTGTTATGGCGCTGAGGAGTATGGATATCAGCATAGCGGAGAACCGCCTTACTCAATACTAAAGAGCGGATGGATGAACCACAGTGAACTTAGTCAACTCTATTGGTTTTCCGAGTGCGTTGAAAAATTTATGAATAATCGTTACTTTCTTTCGCTGTGGAGCTATCTGCGCAGGCGGGGAGAGGATATCTACATTTTTTTCAGTAAAATTGTAAAAAATTGCCTAGAGAACAGCTTTTTTCAGCTGGCGGCAACTCAGGAGCTCATGTGCAATACAATTGTTGAAGTTGTTGCAGAAAGGGTTGACAAGCAACTGATCATTGATCTTCTTCGATATGACTGGTTGCGGTGTGGATTTCGATATCTACCTGACTCTATTAAAAACCATTTCTGGCAAGTGCGTCCGGAAGAAACCAAATCGGCCCTGTACGCATCAATGCCCCTTGAGCTTGACGGGGTCTACCGTAAAAACAACCGGAATCAATTTTTCAGGAAATCATTTTTTTTCCAGTTATCTCGTGAGGCAGTTGGCGAGCTCAATTTCCTCTCAGATACTGCATCTGCTTGTTTCTGCATTCTCCCTGAACGTGAAGGTGGTTTATATAATCTCAACAAGGTGCTGCTTCTTCCTGCATCATAGTGAGGTTTTTGGCACTTTTTGTTTACAGGAGGGGGCAGGGGGGCTCTCTTGGAAAAATGTTGACCTTCTACCGTGTCCTACTATAGTAGCACTGCCTCACCTGAATTTTAAAATACTCTCTTGCCTGAAGAGTAAAATACTTTTTCATAACAAGGAATAAGGAGAATTCCATGCCGATATATAAAGTCAAAACAATCAATAACATCGCACAAGAAGGGCTGAAGCTGTTCAGCGAAATGTTTGAAGTATCAAAAGAGCAATCAGCTCCCGACGGCATTATTCTCCGTAGTTCACCACTCGATGTTGATGAGTATCCTGGGTCCCTTTTGGCTGTAGCGAGAGCTGGGGCAGGTACAAACAACGTTACTGTCGATAAGGCTACCGAAAAAGGTATCTGCGTGTTCAATACTCCGGGTGCCAATGCCAACGCCGTTGTCGACCTGGTCTTTCCTATGGTGGGAGTGTGGAAAAGAAATATTTTTAAAGGAATTGAGTTCTGTAAGTCTCTGGCCGCTATGGAGCCTGATAACGTCAGTAGCGAAGTTGAAGCGAGAAAGGCTGCTTTCAAAGGAGAGGAAATTGCCGGAAAGACCCTGGGGGTCATAGGACTTGGTCAAATTGGGGTCCGATTAGCTAATGCGGGTGTCTTTCGGTACATGAAGGTGAATGGTTTTGATCCTGCTCCGGCACTTGCCAATATCCATCAGCTGTCTCCAGATGTGAGGGTGTGCAGATCATTAAAAGATGCGGTTGGGGATGCAGATATTATAAGTTTACACTTGCCGCTCATTGAGCGAACAAAAAACATGGTAAACGATGAATTTATTGCCAGGATGAAAAAAGGTGCTGTGCTTGTCAACTATTCAAGGGGACCTATTGTTGATGAGGCATCTGTGATAAAGGCCCTTGATAGCGGTCATCTTGAAGCCTACCTCTGCGATTTTCCCACTCCTGCGCTGGTCAAGCATGAGCGGGTGCTCTCAACCCCCCATCTGGGGGCATCAACAGCTGAGTCTGAAGAGAACTGCGCAACCATGGCTGTAAAGGAAATGAGCAACTATTTGAAATACGGAAATGTTGCTCACAGTGTTAACTTTCCCAACATCGAATCTACTCCGGCCGATAATATTCATTCAAGACTCATTGTTATTAACAGCGATGTTCCCGGGATGATCGCTTTTGTGTCAAAAATATTTGGCGACCACGGCGTGAATATCGCAAGTTATTTGAACCAGTCAAACGGGACAATAGGATATAATATAATAGACGTTGAGTGTGAGGTCCCTTCCGTTGTTATTCAGGAAATATCGAAAAATCAGGATGTTATTCGTACTCGAATCATCGATTTCACCTCATAGTCGGAATGGGGCTGATATATTAGAATGGTATTGGTTTAAAAAATCAGACTGCTATCTTGCTGATTTAATGAGCAGACTTGTTGTTGTCATGGTTTTTATGAGTGTGGGGTTTAGAAAATTGTACTTCTAGCCTGTGCCTTACGGTTGCTTTGTTAACTCGTATCGTTCCAAGTGACTGTACTGACAATGTTTGTTTGTTTTGTGTTTAGGTGGCATGCGATGTGCAATGTTAATTATGCTTTATCTCTTCTCTCTTTTCTCCTAGAAAAACCGAACCTTCTGCTTGGTTCGGTTTTTCTTTTTTATTCCTGCAAAAATTCTGTGATGTTCGGTTAAGAACTTGCCTGTGTTTTCTTCAATACTTCCGTGTCAATATACTTGAGTAAAAAATCTTTTATGTTTATTACGGATAGTTACTTTGTTTCAGCTAGTTAGGACGTTTTGCTCGAGGTTAGGAGAGCAGGCTGTGGCAATTTTAAACAATGATACTTTGGACGCACTGTGCTTATTCTGAGAGCTATAAAGGCTTTTATTCAAACAAAACTACTATTACTCTGTTGTCTTACATTGACTCTTAACATCATTTTCCTGATAATAAGTTACAATCATGATATTAATCGATTGATCGCGAGTTAATTCCAATCATGAAGGAGGGAAGTTTTTGTGAAGACGGCATATTGGTTACAAGGGGGAGGGTGTGGAGGAGACACCTTTTCTTTTTTAAGTAGTGAATTTCCAAACGTTATTGAATTATTGCGCTCATTGAATATTCAACTGGTTTGGCATCCTTCATTTTCTCATATTACACCAACAGAGCATGAGCACCTCATCAAACGGATTCTTGCCGGTGATCAGCCGCTGGATATTTTACTGGTGGAAGGCTCTATTATCTGCGGACCTGCAGGAACCGGAATGTTTCATACAAAAAACGGTCACCCTAAAAAAGAACTTGCCTATAGCCTCGCATCATCTGCTCAAGATGTCCTGGCCGTTGGTACTTGTGCATCTTTTGGGGGGTTCGGGGCGGATGCAGCTATCGAAGCCAAAGGATTACAGTTTGATAAACGAGAAAAGGGCGGCTTTCTCGGTGAAGACTTTACCGCCCTATCCGGGCAACCTGTGATCAATCTTGCAGGTTGTCCCTGTCATCATGACGTTATAGCAGGCACCATTGCCTCGATCGCTAACGGTGTGCGGCTTGAACTAGACAAGTATCAACGACCGCTCGAATGGTTCGGAACAACAGTGCATCAGGGTTGCACCCGTAATGAATATCACGAATACAGGGTGGAAGAGTCGGACTTTGGTGAGATGGGCTGTCTCTTCTTCCACATGGGCTGCGCAGGGCCACTGGTGCCTGGACCATGTAATAAATTACTCTGGAACCAGCAATCTTCTAAACCCAGAGCAGGAATACCTTGTTTTGGTTGCACCGATCCTGAATTCCCTAAAGCAACTCCTTTTTTTGAAACCCCAAATGTTGAAGGCATACCAATCTTGCTTCCAATGGGAGTAAATCGTGCTCATTACATGGTATATAAGGGGATGGCAGCCGCAGCAGCCCCTGAGCACCTCAAAAAAAGAAACTCTAAAGTATAAACTGAATCAGTTAAAGGACAGTATGGTAAATACAGAAAAAGGGATCATTATTCCGGTCAATAGGGCGGAGGGCGACCTCGAAATTCGGGTGGAGATTAAAAACAATACAATCACCGAAGCCTGGAGTGCAGGTACAATGTATCGCGGGTTCGAAGAGATGATGCTGGGGAGAGGAGCACGGGATGGCCTGGTGGTGACTCCTCGTGTTTGCGGTATCTGCAGTCTCACCCATCTCACAGCAGCGGTTGAGGCACTTGATGAAATTACAGGAGTTGTCCCCCCAGACAATGCCCGGCGTCTTCGAAATCTCGCATTGATGGTCGAAACTATACAGAGCGACATCAGGCAGGCCGTTCTGATGTTTATGGTAGATTTCGCCAATCGCGATGCTTACCAAAACCACACATTAATTGAAGATGCATGCCGTAGGTACAACCCACTGGAGGGACAAAGCGCCATTCAGGTCATCAGGGAAACCAAACGGTTTCTTCAAATGGTTGCCATCATCGGTGGCCAGTGGCCGCATACATCCTTCATGGTTCCCGGGGGAGTGACTTCAATTCCAGAAATTGCAAAAATACAGCAATGTAAATTAATTTATGAACGCTTTTGTCAATGGTACGAACAGAGTATTCTCGGGTGCAAAATTGAACGTTGGCATCAAATAAAAAGCATAAACGACCTTGATTCCTGGCTTGAAGAGAGCCCTTCCCATCGTGAGAGCGAAGTGGGGTTCTTTGTTCGATATTCTCGGGAGGCCGGACTTGAATCTCTTGGCAGAGGACTCAACCGTTTTCTCTGTTACGGCAATTATCCCCTCCCTGAGGAAACAGATGTACGAGGCGTTGCAGGCAGGCTGATTGGAGCCGGAGTATCCACAGGTATTGAGGTGACTGGATTTGATCCCTCTGTTATTACAGAAGATGTCTCCCATTCTTGGTTTGAACAAGAAGGAGACGCTCGTCATCCATTTACAGGAGAGACAAAACCATACGCCTCGGGCAAAAGTGGGCAACGTTACTCCTGGGTCAAGGCTCCCCGATATGACGGCCATGCCTTAGAGACAGGTCCCCTGGCAGAGATGGTGACGAATAAACACCCTTTATTTCAGGAAATGGTAGGAGACAAGGGACCCTCGGTTTTTTCAAGAGAATTGGCACGCCTTGTTCGTCCTGCATCTCTATTGGGGGCGATGGGGACATGGTTGGATGAACTCCAGAAAAAACGGAATGATACTTTTTACTCTCCAGTGGGCACTATTCCTGACGGTGAAGGTGCCGGTTTGATACAGGGGGCCAGGGGGGCTCTCGGTCATTGGGTGAAAGTACAAAATAATAAAATTGCCCATTACCAGATTATAACTCCAACTTCATGGAACGGATCGCCACGCGACAGTAACGGAGTCCGAGGTGCGTGGGAAGAAGCATTGATTGGTGCTCCGATTAAAGACATACACAATCCTATTGAAGCCGGCCATATCGTTCGTTCTTTTGACCCATGCCTTGTATGTGCCGTCCATAGCATTCAAGGTGGTACAAAGAAAAAAATCCTCTTGGTTGGGTTATAAAAGGTGAAATGTTTTATCATCTGCATCGGCAACAGATTCATTGCTGATGATTCCGCAGGGCTTGCGGTTTATGATAAACTAAAGGATAAAAATCTTGGTACTGAGATTGAACTCATTGAAGGGGGCACAGCTGGCCTCAATCTTTTGTCTCTTCTAGAACATGGAGGGCGGGTAGTTTTTGTCGATGCTGTCAGAAATATAACAGCTCCAGGAGAGGTGAAAATATTGTCGGTAAAGGAGATCGTTTCCACACTTTCGCACAAACATTTCGGACATGATGCAGGATTACCCTATGTGCTTTCCGTACTGCCCAAAGTCTGCGAAGGCACATTGCCGGAAGAAATTCTGCTAGTAGGTATTGAAGGCGAGTATTCCTCGCAAGCAATTGAGACTGCAGCTAATTTGAGCCTTGCTTTAGCGCTCAACGGTGTGGAGAACTATCCGTAATGGAAAAAAGTAAACAAGAACTGCAGACAGAAATTGACATGCTGCGAAGTGAAATCAAAGTCGCCCGGGAAGCAGCAGAAATCACGGCTGAATTTGTTGTCAAGCAGTTTGAACAAACCGAAAGCATGTTTCACCGTGCGCAAGCCGCAGATGCCGAGCGACAGGCCGTACTTAATGCTGCAACCCAGCTATCCATAATAGCCACCGATCTCGATGGTATAATTCAACTCTTTAGTAAAGGTGCTTCAACCCTTCTAGGGTACCACTCAGATGATATGGTTGGTAAACATACTATACTTTCCCTTCACCTTTCAGATGAGCTTAACCATTACGGCAAACAGATGAGTACACTTTCTGTACCTGATCTTCATAACATGAAAGTCTTTGATCAGTTCGTTAAGCATAAACGGAGCCGTGCAAGGGAGTGGATTTACGTCCGCAAGGATGGAACATATCTCCCTGTAAGTCTTTCAATCACTAGTCTTTCCAGTCCGGAAGGGAGCATAGTCGGCTACCTGTTTACGGCAATGGACATGACCCGTCAAAAACAAATGGAAGGAGAGTTGATACGATCTAAGGAGTTGGCTGAGTCAGCAAATACGTCGAAGGGAGATTTTCTGGCACGAATGAGCCATGAAATTCGGACACCGATGAATGGTATCATCGGTATGACGTCATTGTTGCGAAATACTCCGCTTGATCCAAAACAATCAGACTATGTTGATAAAGTACAATTTTCTGCAAACACGCTGCTTAATCTTATAAACGATATTCTTGATTTTTCAAAGATTGATGCCGGCAAACTCAGTCTTGAACAGGTTCCTTTTAATTTGGAAGATGTTCTCAGCAACATCGCCAACGTGGTTGGCATGCAGGCAGAAAAGAAAGGTCTTGAATTCCTCTTTTATGTAGATCCCCAAATTACCTACAGCCTTATTGGCGACCCCTTACGTCTGGGACAGATTTTGATGAACCTTGCAGGCAATGGGGTAAAGTTCACGGAACAGGGAGAAATTGTTATTTCTGTTCTGCTGGACGAGTGTAAAGATGATGCGCTGACCCTTCAATTTTCAGTTCGGGATACAGGGATTGGCCTGCAAGAGGATGAAGTTGTAGAGCTTTTTTCTGCATTCAGTCAGGCTGACGACTCCATTACCAGGAAATACGGAGGTACGGGGCTTGGTCTTGCCATTTGCAAACAACTGGCGGAGATGATGGGAGGCCGTATATGGGTTGAAAGTGAACCAGGACGCGGATCGGAATTCTTTTTTACCGTCAAACTGCACATCTCTGAAGAGAGGAAACCCGAAACGTCAAATCTCGGCGTATTACCGGAAGGTTTGCGGGCGCTGGTGGTTGACGATAATAAGTCAGCACGTGATGTCCTCTCTTCTATACTAACATCCCTTAATATTACTGTTGACACCGTCACTGACGGTCTATCAGCAATCAGTTTGCTTGACGAGGCAATGGAGAAAGGCATTCCTTATGACGTTGTGCTGCTTGATTGGATAATGCCGGGAATAGACGGCATTGAAACTGCCAGAAGAATTAAATCCCACACAGCCCACTCTAAAATCCCAGCGATGTTGATGGTGACGGCCAATGGTAGGGAAGAGGCATATGTCGAGGCGGGTAGCGTGGGTATGGATGCGTTCCTTTTAAAGCCAGTATATGCATCCGTTATCTACGACACATTGCTCGATGCCCTGGGCATTGATACCGTTAGCGGACCGAGAAAGATTCAAAGCAAAACACAGGCTGTGGACCTGACCAATATCCAAGGAGCACGGATTCTCCTTGTTGACGATAACAGCATCAATCGTCAAGTTGCTGTGGAATATCTTGAAGACGTTGGAATGGTAATAAAAACCACAACCAATGGAAGTGAATGTCTCGCAGCCCTTAAACATGAACAGTTTGATCTCGTCTTGATGGATATTCAAATGCCTGAAATGGACGGCCTTGAAGCGACGAGAAGGATTCGTCAACAAGCTCAATACTGTGACCTGCCGATTATCGCCATGACAGCTCATGCGATGTCGGGCGATCGGGAAAAGAGTATTGCAGCCGGAATGAACGAACACATCACAAAGCCGATTGACCAGGAAGTTTTATACCAAACCTTACGACAATGGATACCCGATAAGCAACCCAATAAAAAGTGGCCTGCAATGAGCCAGCCAACTACTTCAAGGGACAAAGAGATTAACACTCTTCCTCCAATGCCTGGTATCAATAAAGAAGAAGCGTTGAAGACTTTAAATGGTAAGTTCAAACTTTTTCTTACCATGCTTTATGACTTTAAGAAAAGCTACAGTCTCTTGCCGACCCTTATGCGCGAATTATCGGATGCCGACCGCTGGGATCTCATCCAGGAGAAGGCGCATGCCGTCAAAGGGGTTTCCGGTTATATCGGTGCTGCTTCGCTCATGCAAAAATCTGGAGCTCTTGAGCAGGCTTTAAAAAACGGTAGCAGGGAAGAGGCCGCAGCCCTACTTGTACCTTTTGTAAATGAAACGGATAGAGTTCTATCATCTCTTTCTTTACTTCCTGACCGGGAAATACCGGTTGATGATGAGTTTCATCGGGATGCTCCGATTGAACAGGAAGTCCCCTTACGCCTGGAGAAGGCCATACAGAAACTCATTATTCAGCTGGAGCAAGGAGAACTTGCCGCCGAAGAACAATTTGAAGAAATTCGAAGGAAGCTGTCTGGTTCAGGAATGGAGGAACAACTGTCGGCAATAGCAGAACAGATTGATGATATAGATTATGAGCAAGCTGTAGTATTAGTGAGGGAACTCTTAACGTTAATTCAGGAAAAAACTCCATAACAATTATGCCGCTAGACGAAAAAAAAGTACGCATTCTAATTGTCGATGATGAAAAAATGAACCTGAAAGTTCTGGCTGACCTTCTCAAAAAGGATTATTCACCAATCCTCGCAAGAAGCGGTGTTCAGGCATTAAAACATGCCCTAAGCAACAATCCACCGGACTTAATTTTACTTGATGTAGTTATGCCGGAGATGGGTGGGTACGAGGTCATCAAAACGCTGAAAAACAACGACCGAACAAAAAACATCCCTGTAATTTTTGTCACAGCGCTCAGCTCAATAGAAGACGAAGAACAAGGGCTTAGACTAGGGGCGGTTGATTATATTACCAAGCCCTTCTCTCCACCAATAGTGAAAATCCGAGTTCGAAACCATCTACGTATTGCTCATCAATATACTCTACTGGATCAGCTGGCTTATCTAGATGGCCTCACAGTGATCCCCAATCGTCGTCGCTTCGAAATTGTTTTTAAAAAAGAATTGGCTCGTGCAACACGTAATAGTACCCCCCTTTCTTTAGCCATGTTGGATGTTGATTATTTCAAGAATTATAACGATAATTATGGGCATGCAATGGGAGATATTGCCTTACAGGCTATTGCTAAAGCCTTGGAAAAAGCCCTCTTGCGTCCAGCCGATTTCGTTGCCAGATACGGCGGAGAAGAGTTTGTGATTATACTACCTGAAACAGACTTTGACAGCGCTAAAATTGTCGCAGAACGATGCCTGCATGAAGTGATAGCCCTACAATTCCCCCATGAGTACTCTCAGGCCGCTCATTACATATCTATTAGCGTTGGAGTAGTCACCTTAAATCGAAATATCAATATCCCCCAAAATATCCTTTTGGAGAAAGCCGATCAGAATCTCTATACCGCTAAAAAGAAAGGAAGGAATCAATTTTTCGCCAGCTGCAAATAACTTATTCAGGATTCGTACATTTCTCCTTGGGAACTTCAACCCAAACAAACCTCTTCGCGATTGATTTAATGGTTCTTCCGACTCAAGCGTATTTTTTCTTTGACAGCCTGTTTTGTTATTTCTTCGCAAAGTTGGGCTAGCAACCCCAGCATGAATCTTTTTCCGCAACAAAGGTAAGACGTGTGCTGCTGTAAGCACAATGTTCAGAAAAGTATTACATGTGTTTGACTATTAAAAACATATGTAATATTGTTATGCCATGATCTGGTTAATACTTATTCATCAAATACCTGCGAAGCCTTCCTATTTTAGGGCTAAAATCTGGCGCAGACTACAACAGATTGGTGCCATCCCTATTAAGCAAGCAGTCTACGCTATGCCTAATACGGATCAATGCTTTGAAGATCTGAACTGGATTGCCAAAGAAATAAACGATCGAGGTGGTGAGGCTATCATTCTTAGCGCCAGTTTGCTCGAAGGTCTTATGGATGACCAGGTGGTTCATCTCTTCAAAAAAGCAAGACAAGCAGACTATGGGAAAATTCTCGATGAGGCTCGCACCATAATGGAGGTATACCATTCAGAGGAGATGAGTGATCCAGTTTTATTAGATTGCAGGGCTGGGCTCAGGAAATTAAAAAAATCGTTTACTGCAACTGTAAATATTGATTTTTTTCCTCTACCAGAGCAGGCACAGACAGAGGCTTACCTCGACGAAATGGAAACCATCTTTCATAGACCAAAAGCTAAGGAGACAGTGCAATTTACCAAAGATGTTAACTTTTCTGGCTGCACATGGGTAACCAAATGTAATGTATATGTGGATCGCATAGCAAGTGCCTGGCTTATCAAGCGGATTATTGACAATACAGCTTCATTCAAATTCATAAAAGAAACGCACTACGAACCCAATGAAAATGAATTTCGTTTCGATATGCGTGAGGCTGAATACACCCATCAGGGGGATCTGTGTACCTTTGAAGTCTTAGTAGAAACCTTTTGTCCAGAAGATAGAGGACTACAACAGATTGCAAAGCTGGTTCATGACATAGATCTAAAAGACGATTCTTTTGGTCTTCCTGAGACCGCTGGAATACATGCTATTTTAGACTCAATCGTGGCCACTACTGTTGACGACCATAAACGGATCGAACTGGCGACCACCATCTTTGATGGTTTGCTGACAAATTATTCAATCAAAAAATAACCCAAGGAGCGAGTGATGCCACCAACCAAACAGCATTATACAAGTAGTCTTGAGAGAACAGGTAACGAGTGGAAAGAGGTTCATGACTGGGTCGATGATCCTGCTCATAAAAATGAACGCCATGATTTTACTCGTATTGCAGATTTCACACCGATAATTTTTGAAAAGTTCGGTGATGAAGGTGTGAAAGAATACATTAATCACATTCGAGAGGACATGGATAAAAAATTTGCAAAACTAAAAGAAGAATATGAAGAGAAAATGGCTGATGCTTATGCTTATTTTGGAATCCGGGGGAAAAAATATTAATGTCTTACTACACCATAAAAGCAGAAGATCTTGATCTGTTAAAGGCTCAGGGTATGGTTGCTGAAGACCTTGAACATTCGACACAGGTTGCTGAAAAAGCACTTGAAATTGGTAATCGTATGAGCGCTGAGCTTGACATGGAGTTACTCGGTCGAGGAGCACTCTTTCATGATCTAGGAAAAACGGAAACACATGGAATAACCCATGGTTTAATAGGAGCTGAGAAAGGGGCTCATCTTGGCCTTCCCGCATCTGTTAATGCAATTATGGAAAAGCATATCCGCGGGGGACTTACCGATTCAGAGGCAATCGAATTAGGTCTGCCTGTAAAAGATTATACCCTTCATCTACTTGAAGAAAGGGTCATCATCTATGCTGATCGGCTGGTTGATATCATCCATGATGGTATTGTGAAAATTGCCGACGAACTTGAGGCGGAAACTCGTTTCAAAGAAATACTAAGAGACGAGGTAAGGTACGGAAAGAACGAGATTACAACGAAGCGCTATTATGGCTATCATGATGAAATTCAAAACCTGATACGATAAATGAACACCACTTACCAATGAACAAAGCCAACTTTTATGGATGGGTTCACCCCACTATAAGCTGCACCATTGCACAACAATGTTGAGTCGTACCCCTTTCAAGATTCTTTGTGGTATTGGCTTATTCGCTCTTTTCAGTTCAACGATTTCAAAGAACCCTTCATTGCCACTGCTGATAACACATCTCGGTGGCAACCAGATGGAGGTAGGATTTATCGCAGGTATTTCAGCGTTCACCGGTATTCTCTTTAGTTTTCCTGCAGGATGTTTGTCTGATAAAATAGGCCGACACAGGATGTTACTCTTTTCTGGTTTTGTTTTTGCCACCGCCCCTTTTTGTTATCTCTTTGCATCTGAAGCCTGGCAGATCGGTGTAATTCGTTTTTATCACGGCTTAGCTACAGCCATCTTTGGTCCGGTTGCTATGGCTTATGTCGCCGACTTATACCAAGGCTCCAGGGGGGAGAGGATGGGTTGGTTTTCAACAGCAACTCTTTTGGGAAGATTTTCAGCCCCCGCTTTTGGCGGAATAATCCTGGCTGTTTCTGCAAAGGGTGACAGTCTGGGCTTTAATGCTCTGTATGCGATTTGTGGAATTACAGGCCTGGTCGCTTTATTTGCAATGTATTTGTTACCAAAACAGACAGAAGGAAAACCTGCCAAAAAGGTGGGACGAAACACTGTAAGTGTTCGGCAGGGAGTGGTTGAGCTCGTTTCAAATACAGGGATCATGATAACCTGCATTGTTGAAGCAGCCATTCTCTTTGCCTACGGGATTTTTGAAACCTTCCTCCCTCTACGAGGTATCAGTGTGGGATTAAGTACATGGGAAATAGGTCTGTGTATCTCTTCCCAAATACTCACCATCGCTGTATCTAAACCAGTTCTTGGACGCCTCTCGGATCGTCATGGCAGACCTGTACAGATTGTTTTTGGGACTGCTCTAGCAGGAGGGTGCATGTTATTACTCGCGTTTTCATTTTCAATCCTCACTCTTCTGGCCTCTTCAATTCTTCTAGGCTTATCCATTTCTATCGTGACGTCAGCAAGTGCTGCACATATCGCAGATCTCAGCAAAACTGAAAGCCATGGCTCTGCCATGGGAATGCTAGGCTCAATAATGGATATCGGACATACAACTGGCCCCATTGTTGGTGGGACTATTGCTGTTTACTTTAGTCTCACAGTATCTTTTCTTTGTGGTACAATGATACTGCTACTCAGTATATTCTGTTTTATCTGTTTTCAGCAAAAAGAAGCTGTAACCTAACCATATATAAGGTAAATTGAATAGATTTCTTTTTACCTGTTCTACCTTGCAATGTAATTCTGATTAGTTAGTGTCTGAACAAAACCTGCAAATTTGCTCAAGTTTGAGCCATAGGAGAAGGCATGAAAAATTCTTTTATTTACACATTGGTCTTGTTTGTTAGCGTACTCTATTCTGCAGTCAGCATCGCAAATGAAGGTAAACCTATTGTTGTTGCCTCGACAACGCAGATTGCTGATTTTGCCCGACAGATTTCAGGTGACCGGCTGATAGTAAAAAGCATACTGGCGCCCGGTGCAGACCCCCATACTTATCAACCAACTCCCAATGACGTTCAGATGGTAATTGGTGCCGATTTATGTTTGGAAAATGGTCTGCACCTTGAAGGGAAGAATTGGATGGCGACTCTTGCTACAGATGCAGGTAAGCCCATAATAACAACAACCAATGGCATTCAACCGCTCTCTATTTCTAGTGGGGGAGAAAAAGTGGCTGATCCACACGCCTGGTTCTCGCCTAAAAATGTAGCTGTGTACGTCAACAACATAGTGAAAGGTTTTGTTCAATTTGATCCTGACGCTAAAGAGGAGTATGAGGCGCGTGCTACTTTGTTCCTGCAACAACTAAGGGTTCTGGACTCCTGGATACGGCAGCAGATCAACCGAATCCCAACGCAGCGTCGTATTCTCGTGACGACCCATGATGCCTTTAATTATTTTTGTACTGAATTTAAGTTGAATGCAAATAACAACTTTCTTTCTATCGCCCCGGTTGGGTGGTCTACAGGGGCGGAGGTCGGTGGTGGAATGACCCCTGAACGTAGAAGAAAAGTTGTTCAATCTATTAAAGAATCCGGCGCTCCAGCTCTTTTTGTTGAAACCACTATAAATCCAAAACAAATACGAGAGATTGCTAAAGAAACTGGTGTAAAAATTGGTGGAGAGCTCTATTCCGATTCAATGGGGCCAGAAGACTCTGCTGGGGAGACATATATCGGTATGATGAGAGAAAATGTCATATTGATAGTGAACGCACTGAAATAGGAGAATCATGCGATTTTTACTGGTAGTGACTATCTGGATTGTTATTGTTGGAGGGCTCTGGACTTATATTTCCCACAGAGATGCAAAACGCGAACTGATTGTTGCAACAACACCAATATACCTAGCTCTTGAAGGTCAGTTTTCACTTGAAATTACCCCGACATTTTCGACGGAAGCTGATCCATTTGCTTTAACAACGTCTGGCAGTAATGCGTCCCTGTTTGAAGTGAGAGTCAACGGTAAGATGCTCAATATGGGCGCATTGGAGTTTCAACGCGGAGAGACAATTCGTAATACAAAAGTTGGTGGAATACTCACTGGACATAATGAGATATATGTTAATGCCAGCCCGCCTTTGTCTGAAAACACACTGGAACATGGTATTCGGGTAAAATTCTACCAAGACGATACGCTCATTGTAGATAGAACCGTCTGGGCTGATCAGGGAGCATTGGTCTCAGGAACAGTTAGTTTCAACCACTCTCAAACTGAAGAGGCCAGTCATGACCACTAAACGGCCCATCGTAATCGATGTGAAACATCTGACAGTAAGTTATCAAGCCAAACCAGCCCTGCTTGATGTAAGTGTACAGATTGAAAGTGATCAACTGGTGGGAGTGATTGGTCCAAACGGCGCCGGAAAATCAACATTTATAAAAGCCGTACTAGGTTTCGTTAAGCCTGATCTTGGTACCGTGCAGATAAATGGTAAGAGTGCCCAGAAGGCAAAAGGAGAGGTTGCCTACGTACCACAGCGGGGTGCTGTAGATTGGGATTTCCCCATAACTGTCCAAGAGGTTGTACTTATGGGCCGTTACCAGCAAATTCCCTGGTACACCACTCCCAGGTCCAAGGATTATGATGCTGCCTTTGCCGCTCTTGAAATGGTGCGAATGCAGGATTTTGCGGAAAGGCAGATTGGCGAGTTATCCGGAGGACAGCAGCAGAGAGTCTTCCTTGGCCGGGCTCTCGCCCAGGGAAGCGATATACTCTTACTTGACGAACCTTTTGCAGGTGTCGATGCAGCTACAGAAAGAGCTATTCTTGACGTACTTGAACGTGCAAAGCAGAATGGCAAAACCCTGGTTGTCGTTCATCACGACCTTTCAACTGCTGCTGAATATTTTGATAAACTGATTCTTATAAAGCAGAGAATGTATGCTTTTGGTACTCCACAAATGGTTTTGAATGAAGAGTTGTTAAGTAATGTCTACGAAGGACGCTTGCGTATTTTTAGTGATATTATAAAGAAGGGAGATTCCTGATGTACGAATTGTTCATTGCTCCTCTCACAGAAACATATTTTCAGAAAGCACTCATCGGCGGATCGATTGTTGCCATTGTCGCTGGTGTTGTCGGATGCCTGGTGGTTTTAAAGCGAATGGCTTTTCTTGGTGACGCATTGTCCCATGCTATGATTGCTGGTGTCGCAGGTGGCTATCTTGTGATGAAACTCTTGTTTGGAGCAGAAGCACATGCTCCCGGCATGCTTCTTGGCTCACTCATTGCGGCTATTGCAACGGTAGCACTTATTAGTTTTGTTTCTAGAATATCAAGGGTCAAAGAGGATACAGCCATTGGTATCATGTATACGGGCATTTTTGCTCTTGGTGTTGTCGTGGTCTCTATTTTTCGTCATTACATCCACATAGATCTCATGCATTTCATTATGGGTGATATTCTTGGTGTTGCCGATAGTGATCTTTGGGTGAGCGCCTTCGTCGCAGCAACCGTACTTACGATATTGATATTCTTCTTTAGGCATTTTCAATTAGCCACATTTGACCCGATTATGGCCGCATCTATCGGTTTGCCTGTATTACTTATCGACTACGTTCTGACGACCTGTGTATCTCTGGTCGTGGTGAGTGCTGTGAGTATGGTAGGTGTTATCCTCGTCGTTGGCTTATTAATCACTCCTGCTGCAACTGCCTATCTTTTATGCGATCGTCTTGACCGTATGATGTGGCTTGCCGCCCTTTTTGGCGTAACAAGCGTTGTCGGCGGCCTCTATCTCTGCGTCTGGCTCGATTCAGCAGGTGGTGGTGCCATAATGTTGTTTTGCACCCTGCAATTCCTTGTGGTTCTCGCTGTAGCTCCTAAATATGGATTATTTGCCCGCTGGTTGAGATTGCGTAACCTTGTACCTCAGCAAGTTATTGAAGACATTCTTACTACCATTTTACGGTATAAAAAAACAACCCCTTTGGAAATAGTGCAGCAATACGTGCAGAGCGGAAAAGAAATTACCAGAGCATTGCAACGAATGACCCAGGATGGATTAATTATCGGCAACGACAATGGATACAACCTGACGGAAAATGGAGAAAAAGAAGCCAATAAAGTACTGCGGGCACATCGTTTATGGGAAGCATATTTAGAAAAAATAGGTACACCTGAAGAACAACTCCATCCTACTGCACACAGGCTTGAACATATTAGTGATGAAAAAACGGTTGATTATCTCGATAAAAAACTAGGCACCCCTGAACATGATCCCCACGGGCAAACTATACCATGAAAACATAGCCTTTCAGAACCAAACGATTCTTCGTGAAAGGCTTACTCTAATCAGCACGCTGTAATGAAGAGAGTTCAGGGGTGAGCGCATAAGTACCTTGTGGGTGTTTATAAGCGTATAATATAAAACCGAATCTGTATTTTCTCGGAGTCTGCGCTTACCTGTTTTTTGTGACAGCTTTTACAGAGTAAGGTACTAAAAATGACTGAGTGGCCCTCCCAAATGATCGATCCAGATATCAACAAACTGATCGAATTCTGCTGTACCTTTTTTAAACGGGCACACACTCAATACCTGCCTTGGAGATGATAGACTTCCATGAATCGTTTTCATCACCTGCCATATCGTTTTTCGCATGGTCACCTGCAACTGACATAAACGGTATCAGATAAGCTTTTTGTATCTGGTTTTTCTTAAGAAGAGTGAGAACTGTATCAAGTTCAGGATACCCTTCCACAGTTCCGATATACACATTGGGATCTTTTAACTGAAGCTGAAACATTAAAGCTGCATAAAAAGCATTGGCAGGATGATGGGTACCATGTCCCATCAGTACAACGGCCTCATTTTTTTCCGATCTTTTGGTATAGTCGCAAGAATTGCGTCAACTGCACGTACCATATCTTCCTGGGTCGCCAGCAGAGGATACCCAAGAATTATAGATTCAAAACCACCCATTGCCTGGAATGAACCGACCACTTTACGCAAATCGTGATACTCGGCTCCAGCAATGGTATGTAGTGACTGGACAGCTACATGGGTGCAACCATCGTCAACCATTTTCGCAAGAGCCACTTCAGCGGAATCGAGAATTTCCCCTTGCTTTGCGAGTTTTTTTCTGATGATGTGTGAAGTGTAGGCCCATTTTACAGGAATTTCTGGATAGGCCTTTTTGACACGTTTATCAATATTTTCAAATGAAACTTGCGCACTCTCTTCACTTGAACCAAAAGCTACCAACAGAATAGCTTTTTTCTGTTCTTTATCATCACCGTGGTGAGAGGCGACTGCCACTCCAGCCAACATGCTCAACAAAACAACAAATGCAACAACAATAACCTTTAACTTTCTCATATTCCTTACTCCTTTTCACCTTGCAGGGTCCGAAAAATAAAAATCCCCGGACCAATAATAATTGATCCGGGGATGCCCTGTTGTGTCCTCGTCTCTTACAGTTTCCCTTGTCCATAGGAATAAAACTGCTCGTCTACTCAGGCAGGTCTTCTGACTCCCGGCTCTTCCTAGTTGTTGCGCCTTCCCATCTTAAATACAGACAGTGACATCATGCAACGTTCGTCCCCGATTTCCACAGGGTTCCCTTTAAAGCTTGGAAACAAGCACCTGGATTAGGTTAGGAAACAGTATGGTAGCGACTTTCTCGAGAAGTTTATTTCCTGTAATAACAGACTGCTACGATGTATCGCAACGATGACAATGCCGGAGTAGAAACAGCTAGAAGTACTCAGCAAAGACAAAGAAGGCCAAATACAATTCCTAAACTATGCCATAATTTTTTTAGGACACTAATCAAAGTACTGCAAGTACTACTTGACTCTATGGTGGTGAAATAGCGAATAAATACGAGGATCGAGAATAATTTTTAGCCTCGATTTGGATTTAAAGCTAAGATGGATTAGAATGAGTTTCCTGAAAATGCATTTTAACAACAAGGGGCTTTATGAAATCCACAAAAAATCCACAGCTCTCACAGGGCACTGCTATCGTTATTATCGACATCCCACCATATGGTCGTGTTAAGCTTGGCGATAACAAAAAAACAGCCTTTCCTGAACTGAATACGCTTATCAATGATCTATATGAACATGTAGGTTGTACATCGCAAGATGGCTTCCCGTCAGTCAATGTAGCCAATATGCTCATTGAGAAATATGACGGCGAGATAACTTCTATTGATTACCCATTTGACTAGGAGCTTGTCCGAGAATGGCCTTTTGGAGTCTGCGCTTACCTGCCCAAACTCTTCGGAATTGTCAAAAAACAATGCTCGCAGATAGCGTAGACTTCGATATCACACATATGGCTGTGCTTCTTTTGGGATAATTTCTCGATTTTAACCAAAAAACCTATTCTCGGACAAGCTCCTAGGAAATTGTCCATAAATGGAGGTTTTCGGTCGTGCACTACATAATTGGTTGAGAATTGAGACCTTCAATATGAAATATCAATACCTGCGTTGGTCACCACTGAAACACGCGTTGGTGTGGTCTATCGTTTTTTCTTATTTTTCATGACTGATTTAATCATCTTTCCAAAGTTCTTATCTTTTCTTCTTTTCTCGGAATAAGACATATCATGGAAAGATGATTCATTTTTCATTTTCACATAATTCTTGTACCGTTGTTCATCCAGTTTTCCGGTACTTATTGCTGCCAGTACAGCACATCCCTTTTCTTTGCTATGGGAGCAATCACGGAATTGACAATGATCTGCCATTTCCAGTATTTCCGAAAATGTTTCGTCAATACCTGTTGCAATAGACATATTTCCGAGTTCCCTCATTCCTGGAGTATCTATCAGCAATGCACCATTATCAAGCTGTACAAGTTCCCGGCTTGTCGTGGTGTGTCTTCCTTTGCTTTGTTTTTTGCTGACAACCTGGGTTTCGAATTGTTTGCTGCCGATGATGCTGTTGAGAAGGGTGGTTTTACCTACTCCTGATGAACCGAGCAGACAATACGTCTTCCCTGGCAATAAAGAGCTGCTAATCGCAGTGATATTTTCTCTGGTCAAATTACTAAAACCCAATACTCGTGTCTGAGGTGCAATCCTTCTGATACTCTTCTTGATTTCTTCGACATCATCGTGTGAGACAAGATCGCATTTGCTGAGTAATATTACTGGAGTAATATCGTTTTCGTTTACCATGGCCAGGTATCGTTCCAACCTTCTGAGATTGAAATTATAGTCTACGGATTGCATAATGAAAGCGACATCGATATTTGCTGCAATGAGCTGGAAATCCACCATTTTTCCGGCTGTCTTTCGTTTTAATAAGGTTCTTCTTGGTAGCACTCCATGGATTATTGCATGCGAGTCATCGTCATAAAAATCTGCATATATCCAGTCGCCGGTTGTTGGCAGATCAAAGGCAGAGTCTGAGGTATAGAGCAGATTGCCGGAACACTCAGCAAAAACGTCTCCATCACCCTTTGTTATCACGCAACTGTCTTTGTGGACTGCAATTACACGGGCAACCTCATGAACAGCTATTCTGTCACCCCCAAGTTGATTACGAAACCAGTCGCTGTACCCTATATTTTTCAGTTTATCCATATCTTTATTTTTCTCTTAAAAAACATAGTTGTACTACAACTTCAGACTGAGAATCCTGTCTGGCATTGGGTTCATGAT
>JAWSVG010000001.1:0-134 GCA_033852035.1 Desulfocapsaceae bacterium
TGATTGGTTACAGGGCTGAAACCTGCAATGGCTGGTATGCTATTGGGACCAACAGTGGATACTCCTGCGGCCAGACAACTGCTTCAGAATTTATTTGTCAGCGAAGCTGATATTTTTGTTAAACTGAACGAATC
>JAWSVG010000001.1:165-133943 GCA_033852035.1 Desulfocapsaceae bacterium
TTGGTGTCACTGAGACTTCCCGTAGATTAAGAGTTCTGATCTTGCATAATTAGAATTTTCATTCAAAATCAAGACATGCGTGAAAATTTTACTTCAAATCCAACATATTTCCCCAATCAGTCCTTTCCTGCATTTGCTCTTTTATCTCTTCGGGAACGAAATCGTTGTCAAGACGGATCTGCCAGCCGCCACCAAGTGCTTTATAGAGGTTGATAAAATTAGTGGCAATTTTCCCTTGAAGTTGAGCATATTGATCTTGTTTCTGGGTCAAGGCTCTGGTGGAGTCAAGTACTCGCTGATAATCTGAAAACCCCTCCTCATACTGGAGCAGGGAAAGCTCCACGGATCTCTTGGAGCTTGCTACCCCCTGGCCGACATACACTGCTTCTCTCTGCGCATAGACGAGTCCGCTCATACTGTCCTCAACTTCCCTGGCCGCATTGAGTACCACATTCTGATAGGTGGTTATAAGTTGTTCCAGCCTCGCATCCTGAATCCGCACCTGGTTTTTTATACGCCCATAATTGAAAATATTCCACTTAAATGCCGGGCCGAATGAGTAACTGAAACTGTTGGCATCAAAAATATCTCCCAGACTGTTTCCTCCCATGTCACTGGCACTCCAGCCAATAGAACCAAAGAGGGTAAAACTTGGATATAATTCAGTCAAAGCGACGCCTACCTGAGCACTCTGAGCCGCAGTCTGCATTTCAGCTTGACGGATGTCGGGGCGTCGTCGCAGCAGATCTGCCGGGATACCTACGACTATATCTGATGAAACCACAGGTATCTTATTCGTGCCATCCAGAGAGTTCTGCAGGTCGTCAGGAAGAGTTCCAAGGAGTATGGCGAGCGCATTTCGATTTTGCTGAAGTGAACTATGCAGGTTTGGGATGGCTGCAAGAGTGGTACTTAACAGGGTTTTTGCCTGATAAACATCAAGCTCGGTTACGACCCCGGCTTCAAACTGATACTTGACCAGCTTCAAACCATTTTCCTGGAGTGAGCTGTTTTTCTTCGCCAGACGTATACGCTCTTCCAGGGTGCGAATATTTGTGTATGTGCGGGCTACTTCTGCAGTGAGACTGACTAGAACACTATCGTAATCGAAAATACTTGCCAGAAGGTTGGCATCAGCAGATTCAATGGAGCGACGAAACTTCCCCCAGAAGTCCATTTCCCAACCGACATCAAAGCCGATAGAAGCTGTATTGAAATAACGATCATCCGCTGGCCCTGTAGTACCAATGGTCATTATATCACCATTCATTTCCTGAATCTGCGGGTAGATATTGCCCTTGACCAGACCAAGCTGGGCACGGGCTTCAAGGATACGAAGGCCTGCAGTACGCAGAGACAAGTTCTGCTTGTAAGCGGTTTGAACAAGTTTATCGAGAACCGGATCATTAAACAGTTTCCACCATTCAATATTCTCCGTTTCCGACCCCTCTTTAAAGAGAGCGTCTCCATCTGTAGTCCAACTTTCCGGAAGCTCAGCTTTCAAAAACTCAAAATCGGGCCCCAGCAGAGTGCAGCCACCAAAAGACAATAATAAAAATAGAAGGGGAAAATATTTCCCTAATTGAAAAAAGCTCATAATTATTCGTCACTCTCCCTTTCCAGCTCAACATTATTTTGATCAATCTCGTCAAGCCATGCCATAAAGAGAGTATACATGATGGCAAGAACAACTGCACCGACGAAAAGACCAATAATACCAAAGAGCATCATACCACCCAATGCACCAAGAAGAATAACCAGCATGGGCTTTAAAAATCCATCACTGGCACTGACAAAAATTGCCCAGACAAGGAAAATAACAGCCGGGGTAGTTTCTGCTACAGAAAAAATATAGCCGGCAACTGGTCCAAGGATCAAAATTGGCGGCAATTGACTGACGACACAGACCAGTACCAGTACAGACCATAAGCCGGCAGCAGGGACTCCAACCATAACCATACCTATAGCGGAAAGAACTGCCTGAATTACAATTACACCGACAACTCCCTGTATAACTCCACGGATAGTGGCAGTAGTAAGGGTTGTAATTTCCGCACCCCTTTCTCCAGCGACGCGGGTAATAATTTTCTCGGCCTGTGCCAGGAAAACACCGAAAATAGCTGTTGATACAATAACCATGACAATCCCGAAAATTCCTCCACCTACAGAGCCTAGCAGTGTTCCTGCAGCCGTTTTAATTTGAGGAGCAAACTGTTTCAGAGTTGTTTCCAGATTTATTGAGGCCAATTGCCAGATCTGAAGTACACTGTTTCCAACAAAAGGCCAGTCAGCAACCTTTGCAGGTGGTGGAATGACCAAGGTCTTGTTTTGCATCTGTTCTGCCAGGCCCTGCACAACATCAAACGATGAGATAACAAGAAGTACTGATGGAATAATAAGTGCGGCAACAATTACAAGAACAAAAAGCACTGCGGCAAGGGATCTGCGTCCACCAAGCATCTTGGCAAACCTGGCAATAAAAGGCTCAACTGCAACTGCCAGAATTATTCCCCAGATAACCGGCATCATAAACGGTTTTATCAGCTGAAAAGTCCATATGACCATGATTGCGAGGATCGATATTTTTATGGCCGTCTTAATAGCATTCTTTGTGAAAATTTTACCGCTGTCCAGTTAATTTGTTCTTTAGGACGGGGAGCAACGCCTCCCCGGTGCACCTTGTAAAAAATCTATCTGGAAAAAAAGGCTAACGATAGATACCATAAATAAAATTTTCCAGTTACTGCTTGTTGCTTCTCTGGGTTTGTTTTCATCTTTGAAGGGTAATGCTGCACAAGAGAAAACAGAGAGGGAAGAGGCTTCTCAGCAAATAATCACGGTGCCATATATTACTCTCCGTAACAGGAATCCAAACAGTTTTTCGCTGGTAAAATTCTATGGGGGGCATCGTGGTTCGATGCAAGCGGGGAGCTGCGAAGTTACGCTGTCACCTATCAAACAGTTACAGGGAATTGCTGATATAAGTCCATTTTATATTCCTGACCAAAAAGCCAGACTTACTGGTATTAATGAACTACCAGTTAAACGATTATTAAGTGAAGTGAACTCTTCTGCAGATAACAATCTTGTATTGTATTTTCATGGGTACAATATCGGATTTTGGAAAAGTTGTTGAAGGGCAGCGATGTTTCAACAGTCTCTTGGCCTCGAAGATCGACTTCTTCTGTTCAGCTGGCCAGCTGATGGGAACGTCCTGAAATACACCTGGGATGAATCATATCTTCATTGGAGCATTGCTCATATAGCTGAATTTATTAATAAACTTATTTCTGTGAAAGGAAAGGGTAAGGTAGATGTTGTGGCTCACAGTCTTGGCGCACGGGGCGCGATCTTAGCTCTGGCTCGCTTAGCCTGCCAGGAACTGGACACCCCTCTGGTTAATGAACTGGTCCTTATTGCACCGGATATTGATACAGAGATTTTCAAGCAAGAACTTGAAGGTATCAGAAATGGTGTCAACCGAATCACTGTGTACGTTTCTGAAAATGATAAAGCATTGAAATTATCAAACGAAGTTCATGGTTACCCTCGCCTGGGACAGGCAGGAAAGAACCTGATGGTGCCGCCGGGGGTCGATACTATTGACATTTCTTTAATGAATTCGAAACGGCTTTCTGGGCATCTCTACCACTTGTTCAGTACTCAGGTAATTGAAGACTTGAAATTATTGCTTCACTCTGGTGAACCGCCAGAGAATAGACCAAGGTTGCAGATTCGTAACATGGATGGATTACGTTACTGGCAGATGGTTCCCAATGCAAAAAAATGACAGACAGGCTTTCACTGGCCGATTACCAGTGAAAGGAAGGAATAGAAATTGAATTTTCATGGTCGGCAAGAACGAAAAATGGTGTCCTAAAAATGGTGTTTATACATAATAGAATACTATTTCTGAGTCTGATTTACCCTATCATGTTTATGATTACTGGAGAAATGGCTATGGCTGGTAATATCGAAACATTACCCATACAATTATCCCATCATCCAGTGAAACAGGAGGTCAGAGAATCATTAACACTCGTAAATCTGAATATTGCCCACGGTAGAGGGCTCTCTCTGAATCAGTTACTTGTCAGCCATGAAAAAATACAAAAGAATCTTACCGAAAGTGCCAATTTCCTGAGACAGACTGGCGGCGATATTGTTGCGTTGCAAGAAGCCGACGCCCCCTCCTATTGGAGTGGAAATTTCCATCATGTCGAATTCGTAGCTGCTCATGGTGAATATGCGTAATACATTCATGCATCTCATGCCAATATAAAAATCGGTCGTTACGGGACTGCTACTATGTCTCGCTTACCCATGCTGTCCGGGTACGAACTGACCTTTCCACCTTCCCTGCCCACAGCCAGCAAAGGATTAACACTTGCCGAGATCGAATGGCAGACAACAAACAGGACTGTCCTGATTGACGTTATCTCCGTATATCTCGATTTTTCCAGGGAAAAGGTCAGGAGGCAGCAGTTGTCTGAAATGAAAATAACCATTTCAACACGTACTCGTCCAGTCATAGTAATGGGAGATTTCAACAGTGAATGGATTGCGCAGCAATTAACGAGCAGCAAGATCGGCAACACGTACGGTCTCCACACGTATTTTGGCGATAACAAAGATCTCAGTACCTACAAGGATAAGCGTTTGGATTGGATTTTAGTTTCCAAAGAGCTCGTTTTCCAGAGCTACGATGTCAGCCCTCTAGAACTCTCGGACCATCTCGCCGTGATTGCTACGGTGAGCCTGGCCGTTGAAAATGGTGATTAGTGATCTTTATGAAAGCCATAACATACATTCTCCTGTTAAGTATTTTTACTATTTCTGTCGGCATTTTTGTGAAAATTTTCCAAGCTAACGACCGCAGTATACAGACAACTGCTCCGACATCCGCTATAGAAGATGAATTCATAAACCAGATGTATGGGCAGCGATCCTGGCTTGACTCGGGTGAACTTGCTTTCGATCCTATTCAGGTAGGAAAAGGCGCGGATATCCCGGTTGAAGACGTGAGAGCAAAAATAATTGGTGCATCTTATGATGATTCAGTTTCTTCCCTGGCTGCAAAAATTTGGCTGATAGATCACGCAAAACACAGCGTTGATGCAGGATATTACATCTTCAGAGGTGATGTAGTAGGTAAAGCTTTTCTTGGTGCTCTTTGCCAGGCGGTGCAGAGAGGTGTTGATGTACGCATGCTTGTTGATTCAATTGGGGCAATCCACCCGATACACCCCTCACTGAAGGCTTTTGAACAGTGTGGTAAAAATGGTGGCTATTTAAAGAATGATCAAGGCCAGTTAACAACTAAACGAGCGAGGTCTCAAGCCGTTATCTTCAACGCTATTTCCAAGGTGTTCGTAAACCACAACAGGCGAGCACATGACAAACTTCTGATCGTTGACGGCGCCTTCCCAGGCAAAGCCTGGGTGATGACGGGGGGCGAAATATGACACTTTCCTATTATGGCTTTAAAGAGGATGGGTCAAAAGACCTCTCTGCTTACAAGGACATGGAAATTCTTATCAAACCCCAAAATGTCCCTGGCATGATCAACTCAGTCGGTAAAACCGCAGAGCAATATTTTAATACCCTGTTCTCACATAGAACCAATAAGCTGCTGAACCCCATGCTGCCGTATGGTTGGCAGCAAAAAAAGCTGATCGAGAGCCTGGGAAAAATCAGAAAGATGGACGATTTTGCAAAAGCCTATGAGGCTATTCCTGAGTATATTTACACGGACCTCTACCCGGCCAAAGTCCGTTTAGCACATGAGCTCGGCAATCTGGTCAATAGAAATGTTGTAAGAAAATACGACAAGAATATTCAGAAAAACCCTAACTCAATTATGGGTATAGCTGACAGGATTTTACAGGCTGATAGTGATACACGAACCATACGACTGGTCTCACCATATCTGTTTATAGCCAGATATGAACGTGAGGACGGGAGCGTCTACTATGACGGCAAGGAAGTTGTCAACGAATGGTTAAGCAGACATCCGGATAACCTGCTTGAGATTGTTACAAATTCTGTGTTGACAAGCGATAATTTTTTTACACAGTCCATCATAGATATGGATACTGCCCCCCGATTACTACTCACACATGAATTTGAAAAACAATGGCAGAAGCCAATTAGAAAAAGTGAGCTTAATCCAGAACTTGTCGAAAGCAAAGAGTGGCGGGAGATGATTTCAAACCCGAAGATCAGAATCTACCAGACCGGAAAAATAGATTCCAATCTTTTGGGTGGTGATGTTGCCTACGGAAAACTGCATGCTAAATATTACCTAGGTGATACATATGGGTTCGTCGGAACCACCAACCTGGATTATCGGTCCCGCCTTTTCAACAACGAGATGGGGTATTTCTTTAAAAGTGAAGAGCTTATTGCAGACTTGATCAAAGAATTTGAATTGCTCAAGTCACAATCATATATATGGGGCAGCCCTGAGTGGCTTGAGATGCGGGATGCAGTACTAGAGAAGGGTGGCTTTTTATTGCGAAAAAGCCTTGGTTTTGACCAGATAAGCGTAGACTTCGAAATTCCTATTCTCGTACAAGCTCCTCGTTCTTCTTAGTGGAAGATGTGGTTTGTTTGCTCCCACTGTGATATTGCAGGGGTCTTAGAAACGATATAGCGCAGAGAGGCTGATGAAGGTTATCTCTGAATCGTAGAAGTCAATGTTGGAGTCACTCTCAAAATATCCGACTGAGCCGAGGACATTCCAGTTATTCCACCCCCAGGGGTTCTTGTAGATAGTCGTGAAAAAGGCACCTAGGATACCATCGTCCTGTGTTTCACCGTAGATTGGATTAGTGGTGTCAAAGTTCTGTACACCACACTCTATATCTGTAATAAAATTAAAACGTTCACCCCGGTACTGGTGGGTTAATCGGGCAATATAACGGTCATACTTCATGGCAGAGCCTTCGGCATCGTTCTTCACATAGCGTCCACTGGGAATCAAGTAGTGGTTGTCATTGAGCTTGATATTGTAGCCGAGCTGGACGTTATGGTAGTCACTGTCCCGTCTCAGACTCTCCCGCTCAGCCAGGTTCAATCCCAGAAAAGTGCCGCTCTGTTCATCGTCAATTGTCATTTCGCGATAGGTGTATTGGAGATAAATTTCAGTACCCAGTACTTTTTCCCACTCGAAACGAACCCCGTCGGCATCAACATCTGTCTCAGTGCGATTCTGGTTAACTATATAAGGGTCGGCCCAGACCTCACCTGAAATTGGAGTAAAAATATAGCTCAATGACATAGTGCCAAAACTTCCTATCTCCTGACGCACACCTGCACCGGCGTTAAAATCGTATCGAAGAAGATCTTCCACCCCGTTACCGACGAATATCTGGGTGCGGCTATCGGCGAACGTGTATGTTACTTCACCATTGATAAGGGGCCCAGCAAGCTCCTCCGAGTCAGGGGAACTGGTGAGGGATGTGATGCGTTTTTTACTAATATCACTGAAAATGTTGCCGGCGATCATGTTGTTTTTTACTTTCATCCCGCCGGCGCCAAGATTGATAAAGCCGCTAAAACCAGACTCTTCAGGTATGGGTTCTTTTGCATGAGTCTCGAAGGCTACGAAGGAAGTAAAGGTCAGTATAACAGCAGTGGTGAGCGATTTTTTCAAGATTTTTCTCCTGATGGTGACTTTGAATTCTCGTCTATCAAATGTAAAACCTTCTAAGGATGTCCTTTCTACCGTTTGTAGCAGACATAATGGGTGTAGATTTCAATGATAGTTCAACATTACTATTGAAACTATGGAACTGGTAGGGGCAGTCTCATCAGAATTGAAATGGATGGTTGACCATCATCTGCACCTTGAACCCTTCCTCTGAGGCCGCAGTGTCAATACGGGCGACAATGTCTTTTGCCATGACTCTGACACCTACACCTGCTGACCATTTCATGTCAGAGTGAAGCTCACCGACTTCCCATGAAGGAGCAACTCGACCCAGCTCGGCAAAGGGAACAAGCTGAAGCCATTTAACACCAACGTGTTTCTGGAGCCAGGACCAGTTATCAAAAGGATTCCAAGTGGGTGTCATACGAAACTCTGCTGAATAGTAAATCGCTGCCTTATCACTGAATCGCTGGGATGGATACCCTTTCATTCTCCAGAGGCCACCAAGAGTTGCACCGGTGTACGCCGGTGGCCGATTGCTCACCGTATTGCCAGGCCCCTCCTCCCAGGAAGGAGAATAGGAGCTCCAGAAATTCAAGGCTATAACCTGTTTCCTAAAGAGGGTTGACTTCCCTAGGGGGAAATAAGCGTCCAGTTCGCCGTCAACACTGGTCCATGAGTTTGAACTGTCGGACCAGCCAAAATCCCTGGAGAGTTTTAATCGCAAGCTGTTGCCGTAGGTCGGATTTAAATAGTAGTCTCGATTATCCCAGAAGAGAGCAAAATCAAGCCCATTTGTTTTTATCGTATTATCAACATCCTTGCCTTCCAGTTGCTGTGAGCGGTAAAATGGGCGCAGTTCAAAGAATGTTCGGCCACTTTTTAGAGGGTTCAAAGATTGTCCGCCGGTGGCTCCCGATACGAGAATACCATCCTCAAGGACATATTGGGTCGTGATTTCATTCTTGCCATTGCCAATGGGAATCAGGTATTTTATTTTTACCCTGAAAAAATTATCCCAGCCATCCCCGGCAACAAAATCATTCTCATCCGAATCATTGCTCCCTGAGCGCTGGTAGGCATACGATGGGTTACTATCAAGATAGGCCTCTGCATCTTGAAAATATCCAATGGACATTATTGGGTCAAAAAACAGCCGTTTATTCCAGGGCAGCCTGAGGTCGTTGGCCATGAAGAATCCCATACCGGAGCCAGTGCTACCTGCCATGATTGTAGCCACCATGGAAGATTGTTTTTGCGGGTAACCAACAGCCCCATAGACATAGCCAACAGAAGCCCCCATACTCTCATTATAAAATGCATAGGGGAGTTGTAAAACCTGATGTTCTTTCTTTGTGTCAGTTGATTTTATCTCTTCTTCAGATGCGTACACAAGAGCTGGTAAAGCCATCCCCCACAAGAAAGTCATGAAATAATGCAGTATTTTTCGAGACATATATTGCTCTATCTTGCAGGCAGCTGAATGACAGTGGTACTGTTATGTAGAAAAGACTGATATGACAGATATCAAATAACTTTCACTTAACAGTATGTTGGATTTGTGGAATAGTACAATAACCCAAAGATGCTGGCATTGTAATAAAATTAACACCTAATTTTTGCAATTGATTCGTTCACCGGAGATGCGAGGCAGCGAAGCTGAAGATGGCAAGATATAGGTATCAAGCAATTTTCGAAATAGTACCAAAGAGGCGTTTAGCCGGGAAAAAGCTACACGCTGCCTACGGGTCCACATAATGAAGCTGAATAGAATGGCATCTTTAAAAGAGATCGACAGAAATGTTTTGACCAATATGGCCGCATTTATTATTGTAATTGCCGGAATAAAAACTGCTAGCGTGCTTATCGTCCCGTTTCTCCTCGCTCTTTTTCTGACCGTCATCTGCATGCCTTTGTTTGCCTTGTTTAGAAATAAAGGCATTCCCCAGTCGCTTAGCCTTCTCTTGATCGTTGCCCTTGTAGTGGGCATCTGGGCCCTGTTTATCTATTTGCTAGGAACGACTCTTGGAGGTTTCACAACAAATGTTCCGCTCTATCAGGAACGCCTTCGAATTATCATTGGGGAGTGCTGGTCGTGGTTTGCTGGGTATGGAATCACCTTGGACAAGTCACTCTTTGACGATATCTTCGACCCTGGCCGGATAATGAGGCTCATAACCGGTATGTTGAACAGCCTCGTGGGAATCCTGAAAAACGTCTTTCTCGTTCTCCTGATTTTTGTCTTTCTGCTCATTGAGGTTTCCACTGGCATGCCCTATAAAATACGCGCAATAGGTGATGACAGAAAAAATGCTCTCGGTATCTTTGGTGCAATCGTCAAAGGGGTTAATCGCTTTTTCACAATTAAATCAATGACAAGTTGTGCGACTGGAGTTTTTGTGTATCTGTTTCTCAAGCTTGAGGGTATAGATTTTCCGGCTCTATGGGGCATGCTTGCCTGCATTTTAAATTTTATTCCCAATATTGGCTCCCTTATTGCCGCCGTTCCACCGGTATTATTGGCGCTTGTTCAGTTTGGGCCTGGCCAGGCCGTGATAACTGCGATTGCTTTTTTAGTGGTCAATACTGTGGTTGGCAATATAATAGAGCCAAAAGTCATGGGTAGGGGGGTCGGTCTCTCAACTCTTGTGGTGTTGCTCTCTCTGGTCTTCTGGGGCTGGGTACTAGGCCCGGTGGGCATGTTTCTCTCGGTGCCATTGACAATGGCTGCAAAAATTGCTTTTGCCGAGCAGGAATCAACTCGATGGGTATCAATACTGCTTGGCTCAGACAAAGATGTTGTAGAATATTTACAGCGGAATAAAAATATAAATAACAGTAAGTTACTTTGAAGAAAGAGATTTCTCGGAGTCCTCACTTACTATCGTTCCGCCCGGCGGTCAATTCTGCTTCACCACCCCTGGAGAAATTAGTTGGCAAAGTATTCACATTTCCAAGGAGATACTGTTCCCAAACAATAGTGCACCCTGTGGAGATCGAGAATCAGTACGAGTGGTCACCTCATCACAAACTGACGCCATTTAATTACGACGGCTGTCCGAATTATTGATAACAGTAGCGAGAAAGCATTTTCCGTTAAGGAAGTGGCACAGATCGCTGGCGTTTCCGAACGGACACTACGATCCTCCTTCACTGAGTACCTGGGGATGGCACCAATTAAATTCTTTACGTTGCGCCGATTGCATCATTCCCGAGCGGTTCTCCAGCGTACCCCCCCCGTGAACTTACAGTAAGCGAGATAGCGGCACAGTTCAGATTCTCAGATTTCGGACGATTCGCAGAGAAGTACCGCACGTTATTCGGCGAACTTCCCTCAAAGACGCTTCGGGGACAATCTCTACAAGTAAAGAATGGGTAACTGCTCACACTCTCTGAAATGTGCCTCATGTATTTTACCCGCCAGGGCAATTGAATTGCAGAAGTAGGGTGACTCTTTGGTATGCTATGGCTTTTTCTGCTGAGAAGGCGCGACTACCACTAACACCAATGAATGCCCTATCACTCTCAGTAATAGATTGCTCATCTTGCTTCAAATTTTGACCAAAATCATGATAATGGAGAAAATTCTATGCTCAGAATATGGCTTGTACTGATCTTGACAGCAGTTATTACCTCGAGCTGTGCAAAAAAACCGCTACCACCGGTCAGTATTGAAATACCGGCGAGGAGGGTAGACTATCTTACCGAGGTTAAACCGGTACTCGATAAACGCTGTGTGGTTTGCCACTCCTGCTACAACTCACCATGTCAGCTGAAACTCAGCTCTTTTGAGGGGGTGGACAGAGGGGCCAGCAAACAGGCGATCTATAATGGATCACGGTTGCGCTCCATGGAACCGAGCCGCCTGTTTATTGATGCACAAACTACCTCCCAATGGCGGGAAAAGGACTTTTTCAGTGTTACCGAGAGTAGTGTGAAGGAGGGGGGAAATAATTCACTCATGCTCCAGTTGTTGTCCCATAAGATGAAAAACCCTCAAAGTCAGGGTAATTATTTTCCTGAGGCAAATGATCTGAGCTGTGCGGAAAATGGTAGTGAACTCGCCATCTATCTTAAAAAACACCCAAACCGGGGTATGCCATTTGGGTTTCCTCCTCTAAAACCTGAAGAATACAGCATTGTTGCCGGTTGGATCGCCCAAGGTGCAAACGGACCGAACGCGGCTGAACAGGACATGTTCTCTGTCATAGCAGGAGATGATGTCGATGACGTGAAGAGGTGGGAAGAATTTTTCAACACCACTGACCCCAAATATGTGATGACTGCCCGCTATCTATATGAGCATCTCTTTCTTGCCCATATCACGTTTAAAACCGGTTCAGGTGTTTTCTATGAACTGGTTCGCTCCCGTACAGCACCAGGCCGTCCAGTTGAAGTCGTTCCAACGGTGCGCCCCTATGATGACCCCGATACATCCTTTTATTATCGGTTCAGGCGTATACACTCCACCATTGTGCATAAGACGCATATGGTATTTCCACTCGACAGGGAGCAGTTTGCCAGAGTAAAGGAGCTCTTTATCAATGTTGATTGGCTGCAGAAACCCCATATCATGAGCTATGACAAACTGATAAGTGCTAATCCATTTCTGGCTTTTGAGCAGATACCACCCCGATCACGCTATCAGTTTCTCCTCGATAACGCCCACTACATTATCATGACCTTTATTCGTGGACCTGTTTGTAAGGGGCAGATTGCCCTGAACGTGATTCATGATCATTTCTGGCTCTTGTTTCTTGATCCAGACCATGACTTAACTGTACGCCATCCGGCGTTCCTACAACGACATGGTGATGACCTGAGTATGCCTATTGAGCGAGGAAGCGATAATAGACTATTCAGCGCTTTGCGCAACAGGTACTCACGGGCTGCCATCAGATATTACAAGGCTCGACAGGACTTTTATTCCTCCTATCACTATGATGGCCAGGTGATAGATTCTATATGGAAGGGCGGGAGGGCGTCTGATACCCCTGTGCTGACCGTGTTTCGTCATTTTGACAGCGCCTCTGTGCATAAAGGTGCCATAGGAGAGTTACCCCGAACGGCCTGGGTAGTTGATTATCCATTACTTGAACGTATTTACTATTCCCTGGTTGCCGGCTTTGATGTGTATGGTAATGCAGGCCATCAGCTCGCCGTAAGGCTATATATGAACAGACTGCGCATAGAAGGTGAGAGTTATTTTCTCGATTTCCTGCCACGGTCTGATCGAGAGAAGACCATGCGAGAGTGGTACTTAGGTGTTGATTTCAGCAGGGTTAATTACCAGCCGACAAGCTATCCTGCTGCAATTCCTTTCACCACCAATGCTCCTCAGCGTGAATTTATAGAACAGGTGGTCGAGGAACATGTTTTAACTGAAACAGAGATCCAATTTGATCATAATTATCAACGGGCCGGAGAGAAGTATCCTGACCTGCCAGAATCGTACAGGAATCTTGATGATATCCTCCAGGGTTTTGATGCGGTATCAGCACCGGGAACTGGGTTTGTCAGGTATGTCAATGATCAGCAAGCCAATCTGTTTCACGTACGTATACGTACCCCAGAACGTGAAGATGCTGTAATTTCCATGGTTATCCACCGTTGGCGTGATAATGTCACCTTTCTGTTCAGTGAAAAAAACACGCTGAACTCAGAGAAAGATAAGATCGATTTTGTCGAAGGATTTGTGGGGTCCTACCCAAACTATTATGTAGATCTCACAATTGATGACTTACCTGAGTATTTCTCCCTGCTTACCAATTACAACGGAAGCCCGGAACACGTGGAGCGGTCCAAACGGTTTGGAGTCAACCGGGCTAAAGAGCATTTCTGGGGGGTGTATGACTGGTTCCAGGAGAGGTTTAACCGGGATTCACCTGACACTGCAGGGCTGTTTGATTTGAACAGATACTTTTATGAGGCGAAGGAGTGACTACGCTTTGCAGGGATGGACATTCTATTACGGGGTATGCGGATCACCAAAGACTGTATCCATTGTGGGGAGTGTGTACAGAAATGCTCCTCCATGGCAATCTATCAGGATGATGATAAATCGTGGGAGTGTAAAATTGATTTAACTCTATCTTTGTGGTAGGATAAGATGTGGATCCGTTTCGCCATAGTCATCAGATAACTCTGAGGACGGTCACATTTCACGATACATTCGATTCGTTAAATCGACGGTTGGCCTCATCAAAATGGTGGCCAGTATTTCACTGTATGTTCTGCGGAGACTGATCAGCGATATAAGCATCCGTAATTTTAACAATAGTCAAGGGGGAAAGTAAATGACCAAGGCTAAACAGAAGAAATCAAAAAAGAAGTCGAAAAGAGACGGAGATGGTTCATTCAAACGACTCGATGGATACCTGCTCAATACGATTGAGGATGCACCTGATATTCGTGATTACCCCTATCTCCCTGCACTCCTCCCACTTCATGAGGAAATTGAATGCCCAAACAACCTGACAATACTTGACCAGGGCAAGGAAGGTGCATGTACTGGATTTGGTATTGCCGCAGTTATTAATCTACAGTTGGCTCAACGTGAAGATCAAAGAAAAGTCAGCCCAAGAATGCTCTATGAAATGGCCAAGAAATTTGATGAGTGGGAAGGTGAGAACTACTCCGGTTCAAGCTGCCGTGGTGCGATCAGTGGTTGGTATAACACAGGGGTCTGTTCGGAAGAACTGGCGCCTTACACTCCATCCGATATTGGGTGGAACCTTACTTTAGACCAGGCCAGGGATGCGAGGGCAACAACCATAGGTGCCTATTTCCGCATAAATAAACGATTATCCGATTTTCATGCAGCACTCAATGAAGTCAACACAATCTATGTGAGTGCTACTGTTCATGAAGGCTGGATGAAAAAGAATATCAAAAACGGTGCCATTCCATTTAAAGGAGATGCGATCGGCGGGCATGCTTTTGCGATTGTAGGCTATAATAATGAAGGTTTTTATGTTCAGAATTCTTGGGGGGAAACATGGGGGAATAATGGTGTTGCCCTATGGTCTTATGAAGATTGGCTTGAAAATATCAAAGATGCCTGGGTAGTAAGACTCGCTCTTTCTACACCACAAATTTGGCATCTTACTCCAAATGCATCAAGCCAAGGTACGAAAGAGCTCGGATTGTTCAAAAGTAGTCCGACCCGATCTGGAATACTTGGTCATTTCGTTCATATTGATGATGGAGATTTTGATGAAAAAGGCAAATATTGGATGAATCTACTGAGTATCAAGGATACCGCAAAATATGTAGCTGAGAATAAAAACTACAAGCACTTATTACTCTATGCACATGGTGGCTTGAACAGCATTACCGACTCAGCCCGCAGAATTGCAGCAATGAAAGAGGTTTTTAAATCAAACGGTATCTACCCTTTTCATTTCATGTACGATACTGGATTGTTAGAGGAAGTTAAGGACATCGTTTTGCGGAAAAAGGGAGATGTTGAAAAGCGTGTTGGTGGGTTTACCGATTTTTCGGATTCACTCATCGAAAAATCTATTCGGCCACTCGGCCGTGCGCTCTGGCGCGAGATGAAAAATGGAGCAAAAAAACCTTTTGAGAAAGAGCGTGCCGGAACGCAGACGATACAATCTTTTCTCACTGCCTTTAATGAAGATGGTATACAACCAAAAATGTTGCATATCGTTGGTCATAGCACCGGTGCGATACTGCTGGCATCTCTACTGCAAAGCTTAGGGAATTTTGCCAACATTCCTCGGGTCGATTCATGTTCCCTTCTCGCACCAGCCTGTACTCATGAACTCTTCAAAAAAATTTATCGGCCGCTGCTTCATGCCCGTGATGCAACTTCTTTTGGTATCAACCGAATGGTGATCTACAATCTTAATAGTAGTCTGGAACGTAAAGACACCGTTACACCTTTGTATCGTAAATCGTTGCTTTATCTGGTGTCCAATGGTTTTGAAGAAAAAATTGGTGACCGAATACTTGGAATGCAAATGTTTCACCGCTATCTGAGAAATCTTCCAGGATCGTCGATTTTGCGCTTTGAGATAAGTGACGGGAAATCATCTTCTTCTGCAAGAACCAGCAGCGAAACTCATGGAGGATTTGATAACGATACGAATACCATGAATGATATTTTGAGGACAATATTAAAAGATCAACCGAGTAGGAAGTTCATAGATAAAGATCTTGAATATTAGTGCCTTATAAATCAGTTTCTTGATTTTTTAAAGAAACTGATTTGGTTAAGCACTTACTTGCAGCTTGTCTGCGTTAGTACCTTACTCCGTAAAAGCTGTCACAAAAATGATATCGAAGTCTGCGCTATCTACGAGCATTATATTTTTGAAAATAACGAAGAGTTGGGGAGAAATGCAATCTCGGCCAGGCTCCTAGAAAATATTTGCAAGCTTTCGTTCAGACACGGATAATCGGTAATTTCATTAACGGTGGAGTGCAAACCTAAAAGATCATCGTTTTCGAATGAACACATTGAGCCAGTTCTGAATCTCTCCCCTGAGTTGTGCCCTTTGCTGGCTGATATCGATTATTTCAATATTTGAAAACGAGTCAAGTAGCGATCGGATGGAATGAACTGAATAATCATTAAAAAAACGACCCTGATCATCCCATCTTTCTTCGTCGCCGTCTTTAAAAGACATGTACCATATCCCGCATGATCTGAGTGCTCTTATTATCGACTCAAAGGTTTTCGGCATCTCTGATTTCGTAACATGGAGGAGACTGGCACAGGTCCAGATACCATCAAATGTTTCCATTGCGTTAAGATCTTGAATCAGCTCAACAATAACATCCTGACCGAGATATGTCTTGGCGGCCTTGGCGATTTCCGCTGAGCCGTCTATTGCGGTCACTTTGAACGCGAGGTCAAGAAAAGCACGGCTGTCCCGACCGGAGCCGCAGCCAAGATCAAGAATGTGTGCCTCCGGGGGCAGGAGATCAGTGAACTTCTGTCGCAGTGCGCGCATGTCAAATGTGCGTGTTTCTGCGGCGTATCGCCTGGCGTTCGTCTGGTAAAACTGCAAGTTTTTATCCGCTATGTTGTCGCACTGCAACTTCTCAACCAAAGGAATGTCAGCAGGAGCCCAGGTTAAAATGGAGAGATCTTCTACCGGAAGCCAGCATATTTTGTCATGGTCTGTCAGACGGAAGGATCCGGTGACATGATGGACAAAATAGCCAAATAGCTGGATGACCTTGTCACCGTAATCGTAAATTGATTCAGCGACAAAATGCCCCACCTGGCAATTGACAGAAAACTCTTCATTGAGCTCTCTCTGCAGACATTTTTCGTGGCTTTCTCCACTCTCAACCTTGCCGCCAGGAAATTCCCAAAAGCCGGTGAGATGTTGATTGGGACCTCTTCGCGCGGCAAGAATGCATCCGTCTTTTACGATGATTGCAGCAGTGACAGGTATCATGACATCCTCAGTAAAAAAATGTGTGAGTCAGCACGGTTCGTTGATTTGATTTCTACCATTGATTTTTATGACCGATATCCTTTCTTGCGGCTGTCTGGGTGGTCTCGTTTGGTGACTTACGAGTTGCCTTCTTACCAGTTATAGGTGTTTTGGTGCTCATCTCTGGCGGGGAATCCACCCCAGGCAGAAGGCTGTCCTGTTCTGCTGTTGTCATCCTCATTGTTACCACTGTCCTTTAAGCTCAGTTTCTGCTGCAGTCCTCACTTTTTCAGGGTAGTCTGTTGGTAAATACCAGACATTCTCTTTTTCTGTTGTGGCAAGCCCCCTACGAAAAGCGGGAAGGTCTGTTCTCATGAGAAAGATGATATCGCTACTCATCCAGGGGTGTCGATACCAGTAATGGTGACCGATTATGTCAAACCCCCTGTCTTTTTTGCCAAGGGAGACGTCAATAATTTCGATGTTTGTCAGCTTTTTATCAGCGATGTAGGATTTTTCAGCCTGTTCCGCCATGGCTGAGCCCGCGCGACTATTCCCTCCCATGAATTTTTTAGCGGCAATGAGGGCGGTATCGTCGTCACTGACCGTCACAATCACCTGTTGAGCAAGCTCACTGATTGGTGTCAACCTTTCTAGAAAGATATCCACTTCTACGTCAGCTGCAGTAAAAACAACAGAACCGAGGCGAAAGGTTCCCTGTAACTCATCGGCTGAAAGGTTGGGGTATTGCTGATGCAGTTCCGCTAAAGCCTTTGACGTGACCTTGCCACCTGCGCTGTATGCAAGGATGTTGATCTGTTCAGCATTGGTGTGTTTGGATAGCAATATGAGCATACTCTTTAAGGCCGAACTTGAAGTCAGGGCTCGCTTTACATCCGTTCCTAAAAGGTAATAGAGGATATTCTGGTGGGATGGCCAGGAAAAGGCGACGCCAACAAAATCTCTTCCTGCAAAGTGGTCGATTTCAGCGGCCAATATGGTTGAGTTGGCAAAATCGACTTTGGCGCCGTGAACATACAGCATGATCTCTTTATCTTGGGCTGCTTCGAGATCTGTATTTATTGCTGCAAAGAAATTCTGTTGCTCGCTGTTCAGGTTGTCATCCGGGTTGATATCAACACGTGGCAAAACTGCAATTTCGGTTGTTTCCATAAGGGTTAAAGGCATGGGAGGGGCTTGATCTTGCCCAAGTGAGGCGTCCTCGAGATCTTTCCACTTTGTCTCCGGAGTACCCATTCGAATTAACGCTTTGCCCAAGCGGATAGTTTCTCCCTGCTGGTTGCCGTATTGAACCGTTTCATCACCTTCAACTGGAATCCGAGTGGTTGCGTAATATACTGTTGTGTTAGTGGTTTTCTGCTCAGGGGCTAAGTGTTTAAACGGATCAACCTGCGAGTTGTGATATATCACGGGAGTGGGCATCAGGGTTAACGTTGGTTTGGCACAACCCGCGACAAATAAGATTGAAATCGCAAAAGCAGTAGCATATCCAAAGAGCCTTACCGTTTTCATAGTTATTTTTGTCCAAGTTCTGTTTGTAATTGTTCGTTCTCTTCCCCCATACGGTCTTGCAGCATCATCTTTTGTTCTTCAAAAGATTGGGTCTGGTTAATCTCAACTTTTTCTCCAAAGCGCAATATAACTTTGGAAAAGGGTTTTGGAATAAGAAATCTATCCCAGCTTCTGGCATACCAGGCCCTGTCGGCTCCACAATAAAATGGTACAATGACAGATTCCGCAGCCTGGGCCAACCTTATGGCACCAGGCTTGACCACTCCAAAAGGTCCTCTAGGGCCATCTACAATATGGGCGGCAAGCCTATGTTCGGTCAGGTGATTTATCATACCCCGTAAGGCCTCCGTTCCACCCCGTGACGAGGAGCCTCTCACGGTGGTCCAGCCAGACATGTTTGCAACGGCTGAAATAAGTTCGCCATCCCTGCTCTGGCTTATCATCAGGCCGGGCTTATACTGTTTGTACTTCTGGAAATAGCGAATGGCAGGGAGAAATTGCTGGTGGTGGATGCAAAGGAGGATTCTTTCGCCGCTGTTCAAATAGTCATTGAGCCAGATCTCTTCGTTTTGTACTTCAAGTCTATAACAGAGGGAGTACAGCCGTATAAATTTATATATCAGCCACTGTGCAAATCTGGAGGAGAGTATTCTGTTAATTTTAAAAGACATATAATACCTTTGTTGGAGTTCTGTTTGAAATACCTTGAAGTGTCAATTCAGCTGAAAAGATCGACGAGGAAAGGGTGAAGATGCTCCTGGCGCTGAAGGCACCGAGACTGTTACGGCTTCCTGCGCTACACAGAGAACCCTATCGCTTTTGAGACTGTTTCTCACGTACCCTGCAGCGTTTACTCCACAGTGCATTTGTCGAGGTATTTACCTGATATCCCTTCATAACACTTGCGCATTTCGGCAATGTCTTTTTTGATATCGCCGGTCGGATAGAAGGTGGGCAAGAAACCGCCAACTTTTTTCTTGTAATCGAGAAATCCCATGGCGATGGGAATGTCAGCGCCAGTTGCAATGTAATAGAATCCCGTTTTCCACTCATCAACTCTTGCTCGCGTGCCCTCGGGGGGGATGGCTATGGCCAGTTCTTCGCTTGCCTTAAATTTTTCAACTGTTTGAGAAACCATGTTGGTGGAGGCAGAGCGATTAACCGGAATCCCTCCAAGCCATCTCATGATGGGACCACGCCATCCCTTAAAAAGGGAGCTTTTGCCCATCCACCTCATATCGAGGCGGTACATAAAAGCAATTGCCAGGGAAAGGGGGAAATCCCAGTTCGTGGTATGTGGGACTGCAATTATGACATACTTCGGTTCTGTTGGCAGTTCACCCTGCAGTTTCCATCCCCTGAATTGTAAGCAGATGCGGCTTATGGTTACAGCAATTTCTCTCAAAACCGGAGTACTGAACATCGTTCTTTTCACAAAAAACACCCTTGTTGAAGTTTTTCTTGGCAGGTAAGCGCAGACTCCGAAATGCCATCCTCCGGGGACCTTCAGCTACAGCTTCGCATAACACTAGCCCTTAAGATGTTTAATATGGGCTTTAACAAGTTTGATCTCCCCATAGGTGCAGTCTCCGCCCACTGTCTCTTTGATTTCACTAAATTTTCTGTCGGACATGAGGGTGATCGCTTTTTCGATCTCTCTTCGTTTTGCCTTGGGGATTATCCTGGAAATTTCTACCTCACCACGCTCAACATAATGGGCAAGATGCCCTTCGACTGTTGACAGGGTCAAGCCCCGTTGCTTCGCAACCTGCTGAAGAGTTTTCCCCTGCTCAAAGAGTTCGAGGCTTACCTGTTTGGTTGGAACTTTTGGTGCTTTCGGTTTGCCACTGTCTTTGGCCTGGTACGGTTCAATGGTACGTAGTATGGGGAGGATGACTTCCTGGATGTTGTGATCTCTGCGGTAGCCAGCCACCATGTCGACCAGTTCTTCACCATATTTTTCGGCGAGTTTGCCTCCAATCCCTTTGATTTTTTTGAGTGCAGACAGTGTGTTTGGCAGGTTGACGGCGATTTGCACCAGGGTTTTCTGGTGCATAACCTGGTAATGGGCGATGTTTTCACTTTTAGCTTTGGAATTACGCCAGTTTTTTAAGAGCTGGAATAACTCAGGGTGGCCGACGTCAGCTTCAGAATAAGTGGGTGTTGCAGCTTTCTGTTTTTTTGGCTTTGCCTTTACTTCTGCAATTGATATTGCCCGCAGGTAACGGGACGCAGAAAAACCATCTTCACAGCTGGAGACAGCTGCAAGCTTCACTGTGGTTTCTTCCTCCAGCCATTTGAGCAGATTTTTGGTCTTTTTTCTGATCTCTTTGTTATCTGTTTCAATGGTGAGGTCGGGAATTTCCTTGCCAATCCCCTTCTCAATTTTATCTCTGAAATAGATTGATGCCTTGCCTATTCGTTCAATGATTATCGGATCTTCAGAAGGGAGTTCCTGATCAGTGAACAGGCCCTTGATCTGATTTTTAAAATTTTGCCCTACCACACAGATTTCATTAACACTATTTTGCTGTAACCCTCTGATGTCCTCTGTACCACTGATCTGGATCAGTTCAGCATTTCCAGTCACGGTGGACATAAACCGTCCCAGAAGGTTCTGTAGCCGGTGAAAATCAAAACAATCAAGGAGGAGTTGCTGCTGGTAGCGGATTTTTGCTGTGGCCAGTTGGTCCTGAGTCGGGCGGTTTTTTCCAGCCTGTTCAACAAATTGCAGCACGGTACGATCTGTCTTAACAGATCGTGCTGTGATGGGGGCACTGAGTACCATACCTTCTAGGGTACGGCAGCGGCTGAGGGCTACGTATACCTGGCCATGGGCAAAGGAAGCCTGGGCGTCGATGATGGCTCGGTCGAACGTGAGGCCCTGGCTTTTGTGGATGGTGATGGCCCAGGCCAGCTTTAAAGGATATTGTACAAAGGCCCCTATCTTGTTTTCTGTGATTTCCTGACTCTCATGGTTGAGAGAATACTCGATGTTTTCCCAGGTTGCAGGTTCGACCATGATTTCGTCATCATCTTCCGGGCACTGAATGAAGAGTTGGTCTCCGGAAATGCGGGCAAGCTTGCCTATCTTGCCGTTAAAGTAGCGTTTTTCATAGGAGTTGTCATTGCGCATGAACATGACCTGAGCACCGATCTTCAATTTCAGTACGTCGGCGGTGGGATAAGAGTGCTCGGGGAAGTCACCTTCTATTTCCGCATCAAAATGATGCATTGTAGACGTAAGGGTCTTCAACTTTAAGGCGTTTATGGTGTCAGCATTCCGGTTATGAGTGCAAAGGGTGATATATCCTTTTTCCTCCTTATCGTGGAAATTCTCAATGTGTCTTGCATTGAGGGACTGGAGTGTTGCGGGGGCGAGTCTGTTGTCTCGGACGTGGTTGAGGAGGTCGATGAAGTGGCTGTCTGCCTGTCGATAGATGTACTGCAATTCAATAGAGATGAGCTCAGTCTGCCTAAGGCTGTTGCTGCTGAAGAAATAGGGGGAGTCGTAATGGGGGCCAAGGAGGCGCCAGTCTGCATCTTTTACCACTGGAGAGAGCTGGTGCAGGTCACCAATCAGCAGGAGTTGTACTCCACCAAAGGGGCGATTGTTTCTACGGTATTTGCGGAGAACGCTATCTACACCGTCCAGCAGGTCGGCGCGGACCATACTTATCTCGTCGATCACCAGCAGATCGAGATTTTTGATAATGTTTATTTTTTCTCGGTTGAACTTGTGTTGCCGGTTGTTTTCACTACCCGGAATAAAAGGTCCAAATGGCATTTGGAAAAAAGAGTGGAGAGTGACTCCGCCAGCGTTGATTGCCGCAACACCTGTGGGTGCTGTGACGACCATTCGCTTGGGGATATCTTTTTTCAGTTCGTGGAGGAAGGTCGTTTTCCCGGTGCCGGCTTTTCCGGTCAGGAAAATATTGCAGCCCGTGTCCCTCACAAATTCTGTTGCCAGCAGGAGCTCTGGATTTTTGTCGTTCTTCAACGCAATTCTAGGTAGTCTGAGGGAATGCTTCTAAGAGGGTCTCGTTGATCTCTGCCTTTACCTCTTTTCCAAATCCTGTCGGGTCAAAATTATCTCCCAGCCATTCTGCTAATTCTTTGTGTTCTTCATTCTCGGGGGTTTTCAGAATCTCAAGCATGTTCATATATCCAGGAATACCACCGGAGTTTTCAGGCGGGCAGGCTCGTCTACCGGTCAAAAGAATTGGATGAGAGGCTCCTTCTTCATGGGCAATAGTCTTTTCGACATCAATCTGGTGTAGCCAGTCATCGCCAAAATCGTAGATATACTGAAAACCGGATTGGATTTTCTTAGCCAGACTATGCAGTGTGAATTGCGACTCGTCCTCTGCTGGTGCTGCTGAGAATGACTCCTCCTCGCTTGGAAGGCAGTAGGCGTCTTTGTCGACGACGAACTGATGTAAATGACAATCGTCCCAGCCCATACTGATCTGAATGATCTGGTGGAGCTCTGCAAGGTTGCTATTACCGGGAACCTGGATCCTCCTCCATATTGGAGGCTTAGCGCCTTTCAGGCCTATCTTGAGTTGATATATCGGTGCAGGATCAGTTGTTTTTTTCGTACCATGCTGAGGAAAGTCTACCTTGATAACATTAGATTTTTTAGATATATCATCTCCGCGCACTGCCTTGGAAGGAGCAACACTACCGCAGCATTTCTTGTGTTTTTTTCCGCTCCCACATGGACATGGCTCGTTACGGCCAATCTTGGTTGAACGAATTGGTGTTACTGTTGCCGGTCCACGGAACTGCTGCTGTCTTCTTTTTTCCAGTTTTTTAGCATGTATCTGCAGGGTTTCTACGGAGAGAGGGAGTGAGGCCAGTAAGAAGAGCTGGATGAGTTCTTCTTTATCGACATCGCCGGTTTCTATGTCGGGAAATACCTCGTGAAAAGCTTCATCCGGCAGGTTGGCGAAAAACTCCATCACTTCCGTGGGATCGATGAGTCCCTGGATGGTCATCATACTGTGGTAGAGCTCTTGCATGCTCTGTTCCGTGAGCCATTGATGTTCTTCAGGGTCCCACAGTTCTTCACGCAGTGAAATGGCCTCTTCAAAGCCTGAGACCCATTCATAGATTCGTTCCAGCTGCTCTTCCTGAGAGGTTTCAATCTTGTGCGGAAATGCGAGTTTGTCCTTATGGAAGTCGCCAGTGAATCTGTTGTAGAGATTCATGAGGCAGTTAGTCATTTCGAGGGATTGCTCGACTGATTCATATTCTGCATTGCCGCCACCAAAGATGACAGGCAGCCATTCACTGGGAGGAACAATGTCAGGGGTCATGGCCAGACCAAACACAAAACCAGTCAGCTCCTCTAAAGAGAAAGTATGATCAGGTTCTGGAGAGAGGGCCAGCAGAGCATTCAAGGTCTTTTTTTCCGAAGCAGTCAACATATTAAGTCAAATTCCTGTTAATAATTTTGGGATGGGTTATTCCTACACCATTAGCTGAAAAAAGGGTTGAAGGAAAGAGAAATTTGCTATTCACTATAAACTGATTTATAGCTGAGTCCAGCGCGGATTTCTCAAAAGTTCAGGCGGTGTCAATTTTCGAACATTTGCCCCACACACCTTGAGGGAAATATGAGGGTTGCGGTTTTTTCAGATATTCATTCCAATGTAGAAGCACTTGAAGCGGTCCTGGCTCACAGTTTGTGCAGCAAAGTTGACAGATATGTCTGTCTAGGGGATGTCGTAGGTTACGGAGCAAGCCCTAATGAATGTATTGAACTGCTAAAAAAACTTCCAGAGTGTCCGTGTGTGCTTGGCAATCACGATGCTGCTTTGCTCAGGATTCCTCTCAATATGAAGCCTGAGGCCAGGCGGTCGATTAACTGGACAAGAGATATCCTGAGTACAGAAAATGCTCAGTTTTTTAGAGAGATGGAAGATGTCATTAAGTGGGGCAATTTGTCCTTCTGTCACTCCAACCCTTACAGGCCGCGTAACTGGTACTACGTTTCTGAAAAAACCTATATTTCGAGTTCCTTTGCCCGTTCAAAGGCCAAAATCCTCTTTGTGGGACATACTCATATCCCGGTTGCCATCACCCGGAAGAACTTTTTCTGCGTGTATATCCGTGACCCTCTCCATTCCATGGTGGTTCCAGCCGCGGAACTGAATCGCCAGATATTTAATTGCGGCAGTGTCGGGCAGCCAAGAGACGGTGATCAAAGGGCTTCATACCTGATCTACGATGATAAAAAAATGGAGGTCGAATTTTACAGGATTGACTATGACTACCAACGGGCAGCTGAAAAGATTCTTGCTGCTGGCTTGCCCGAGGCTTTTGCCCTGAGGCTGGCAAAAGGGCACTAATAACAATAGTTTTCTTCCTTGATTGTTTTACTGGAAATGCATTGAAATCTGAGGCTCCAAGTAGTATCCAGTCTTTTAGCCTGAACACAGCAATTCATTCATATTCAGGAATGATACCCCCCTGGCCAAACTCCGGGAAAGTATTTACAAGGTCGCCGAGCAGGTTTGTGGCGTCGTTGTAGCGTTTTTTCAGATCGGTCTGCAGGCAGGTCATTATTATCCTGTCGAGTTCGAGAGGGACCTGAGAATTGAGCTTGGCAGGTGCCTTGCTTTTTACGGCGGTCTCTATGTCTGCTGGGTACTGATCATTTTGTTGAGCATAGGGGACGGAGTTGGTTGTAAGGATGTAAAGAATAACTCCCAGAGCCCATACGTCGCTTGCCATGCAGCTTCTTCCTTCGAATTGCTCAGGGGGCATAAAGTTGACTGTACCCTCAGAGGTACCCCCACCACCTTGCCATGAAAGGTCGCGGGCTATACCAAAGTCGAGGAGCTTGACCTGACCGCTCCTGCTTATGATAATGTTTTCTGGCTTGATGTCCCTGTGCAGTATCTTTTGTTTGTGTGAGTACGAAACAACGGAGAGCAGCTGAAGAAAATAGTTTTCTTTATCCCGGGCAGCAATGGGATGTTCAAGGAGTTGCTGCAGGGTGGGGCCTTCAACATACTCCTGAATGAGTATGAATCTGCCGCTGTCCTTGACCACCTCCACCAGGTGGACAATATTGGGATGATGAACCAGCCTTTTGAGGATGGCAGCGGATCTCAATACCCTGATATTCATCAGCGGCGAGTGCGGTGTTTTGGCCACCGCCAGCCTGCTGCTGCCCTTCTCTTTGACCAGCCAGACCACGCCGAACCCCCCAAGACCAAGTCGTTTGACCTGCTGCCATCTCTCTGAGATATGCTCCGGTCGGCGTTTTTGGATAAGCGACTTTGGCGCAAAATAACTGAGGCCTACCTGGAAATAATTAACAACCCTGCTCCATCGATTCTCATCCTCAGGTAGTAGAGTTTCTTTTGTGCTGGGTTGCTGCTCTTTGGTTCCTGCTATGGCCTGACCCATTTCGAGCAGGACCAGAAAACTGATTGAAAACCTGTTCTCATTAAGGGGCAGTTCTATGAAATCGTCGGCGCCGGCGTTGATATATTTTTTTACATTTCCGTACTCACTTTTGGGGACGAGAAGGAGAAAAGGGACCAGGGCACCCACAAAATCACGGATCAACTGAATGACTCGGTCATGGCGCTTTGGTTTGCCGCTAATATGATAAATGACCAGACAGATCTTTTTGTCCGGTTTGGCGGAGACAAAATCTCTGATGGTTCCTATCCTGAGCGGTACTGTGTCCACCTCAAATGAAGAGGTAAGACGACTGACAAGATGGGACTCAGTCTCTGATAAATTGAAGGTGAGTATCGTTTCAGATGGAGTATTCAAACTATCCCTTTTAAACCTGTGGTTACCACGAAAGTACAGTATTGAAGCGCCTCCTGAACTTCAGCCTACCAGATAGAATGGCAGGGGAGCAAATAAAAATTGATAAATGGGGGGGAAACCAATACTATTTAATCACACCTAAATTTTGCGTACGCTAGATTTAGTACCTAAAGAAATATTTTCAGCGTTTTTATGACAGAGATAAGCGTAGACTTCGAAATATTTTTGTGCAGGTACTTATACCCGTCGAGCGAGTACTGAAAAGAGTCCCGACTGACTTCCCGTTTATCGGGGTTAGGTTATACCAAAGGATGCATAAATTCCAGACGAGGAGTGAGGGATGATCAACTCAGGATATTGGGCGGATAATTATCAGAGGAACCGGCTTTCGGTTGAAGATGCGATCTCCAAAATTCAGTCTGGTCAACGTATTTTTATCGGTTCATCCTGTGGAGAACCGCAGTATCTGGTGAAGGGCCTGGCCAATGTAAGTCTGCATTTTACTGATCTTGAGATCGTGCGAATGTTTAGTGGTGAAGGCACATCTCTTTCTGAAATCGCCGAAAAATCCAAATCACAAAACCTTAATATTCGTTCGTTTTATCTGGGCTCTGCCAATTCAAAAAGCTTTAAAGGTGACCTCCGTTTTATCACTCCGATCAATCTCTCAGACATACATAAGCTGATTAAATCCAGATTACTGCCTATCCAAGTCGCCCTTATTCAGGTATCCCCGCCTGATGATTTTGGCTGGATGAGTCTTGGTATCTCGGTTGATGTTACTGCTTCTGCGGCCGCTGGTGCTGATCTGGTTATTGCCCAGGTGAATGCCAAGATGCCGAGGGTTCTTGGCCGGAGTTCTATTCATGTAAACGATGTAGATTATTTTGTAGAGCATGATGAAACATTGATAGAGATTGGCACCTATCCGGATGTGGAAACAGCCGGTAAAATAGCCAGGTATGTTTCCCGTCTGGTTGATGATGGCTCCACCATGCAAATGTCGCTGGGGGGAACATCTGATGCCAACATACAGGCCCTGATGGAAAAAAATGATCTGGGGATTCATACCCAGTATGTGACAAATACCATCATGAAACTCATGGCTATGGGCGTGGTCACTAACCGTAAGAAGGGCTTTAATAACGGCAAAATTATCTGCAGTAATGCCATTGGTAATCAGGACCTCTATGATCTCCTTGACTATAATTCCGCTGTAGAGTTTCATCCGTCTCAATATGTCAATGATCCTAGGAAGATAGCAAAAAACAAAAAGATGGTGGCGATGAACACTGCTCGGGAAATTGATCTCACGGGCCAGGTGACAGCAGATGCCTTGCCATTTAACAATTTCTCCGGTGTAACCGGCATCCTTGATTTCTTTCGGGGTGCGTCCATGTCCAAAAAAGGAAAGTCGATCCTAATGCTTACCTCCACCAGAGACCATGGCCAGGCGAGCAGGATTGTGCCTATTTTGCAAAACAGTGCTGTTGTTGTACCCCGGAGCGAGGTGCAGTACGTGGTGACGGAATATGGATCGGTCAATCTTTTTGGCAAGAGTATTCAGGAGAGGGCACTTTCGCTGATAACTATTGCCCACCCTGACTTCAGGGACCAACTGTTTGATGAAGCCAAGGAACTCGGCTTACTCGGGCCTGAGCGCTCCTTGCGAGACGAGATGCATTCAATTTATCCGCTCTGGCTTGAAGAAACGAGAACCCTTGGGCGCAAGAAAGTGACGTTCAGGCCGGTAAAACTCACTGATGAACGGATTATTCAGGAACATTATTATGGTCTTGATAAAACTGACGTTGTTTCCAGGTTTTTTCACGAAAAGACGAGCTTTGTCAGTAAGCAGATTGAGCGAACTTTTATAATCGATTACCTGAAAGATCTGACGATTGTTGCAGTAGAAGGACCTCCGGGATTTGAGAAGGTACTGGCAGTTGGGGAGTATTACCTGAACCCTGAGAACAACCTGGCTGAGATAGCCTTTTCTGTCGAAAAGAACTGGCAGGGTAGAGGACTCTCTTCTATCGTTATCAAGAAATTGACCGAGGCTGCGAAGAAAAACGGTATTAAGGGATTGACCGCTTACACCTCCAAAGGCAACACCAGAATGGTGAAACTTTTTAACTCTCTTAACTATGAGGTAAAGACCCGTTCAGAAGGCACCATGATTTACCTTGAGGCCATATTCGAGAAAGAGTCTCCTGCGTTGTCCGGTAATGAGGAGTGATTACAGTGATATGTAGTTCTTTTTTCGGTTTAAGCGGGGAGGAATCGTGAAAACAACAATCTGTACTCATTTTATCCATAAAACATTCACATTTCCCCGCAAACAGGGAGAGGCGTTTTGGGTTAATTCGCCTGCAGCTCGGTTAGATTGCGGTATAATTCAAGTGCCTCTGGATTCGCCAGGGCGTCCGTATTCGTCACCGGTCGGTTGTGTACCACATTTCTCACCGCGAGTTCGACAATCTTGCCACTGATGGTGCGGGGGATTTCATCCACCTGGATAATTTTCGCCGGGACGTGGCGTGGTGAGGTGTTTTCCCTGACAACGGTTCGTATTCTCTGGCGAAGCGGTTCATCCAAACGAATCCCTTCGCGCAGTGTTACAAATAAAACCACTCTGACATCATCCTTCCATTCCTGGCCAATGACAATACTCTCAACAACCATATCAACTTTTTCTACCTGACGGTAGATTTCAGCGGTGCCGATCCGAACGCCGCCGGGGTTGAGCACTGCGTCGCTGCGACCATAAATAATCATACCATCGTGGTCGGTAATTTCTCCGTAATCACCGTGCGCCCAGATATTGTCAAAGAGATCAAAATAGGCATTATGAAATTTCCTGTTGCCAGGGTCGTTCCAGAACCCAATGGGGCAGGAAGGGAAGGGTGTGATGCAGACAAGTTCACCCTTTTGTTCGGTCACAGAACTCCCTTGCTCATCCCAGATCTCCACAGCCATTCCAAGGCCTCTGCTCTGAAGTTCCCCGCTATAGACCGGGAGTGCCGGGTTGCCAAGTACAAAACAGGAGATGATATCGGTGCCGCCGCTTATGGATGAGAGGCAGAGGTCGGATTTTATGTCCCGGTAGATATATTCAAAGCCTTCGTGACTAAGAGGTGATCCTGTGGAAAGGATGGTTTTGAGGCTCGTCAACCGGTGGCTTTCACGGGGTTTTATCCCAACCTTTTTAAGGGAACTTATAAATTTGGCACTGGTACCGAAAATCGATATCTGTTCATTATCAATGGCGTCAATTAAGATGCGCCCTTTTTTTGCAAAGGGGGAACCGTCAAATAACAGCAGGGTGCAGCCGCAGGCAAGCCCGGATACCAGCCAGTTCCACATCATCCAGCCGCAGGTGGTGAAATAGAATAGCACATCATCGCGAGTGACATTTGTGTGGAGCTGCAGTTCTTTCAGGTGCTGAATCAGGGTGCCACCGGCCCCGTGGACTATACATTTGGGAACGCCGGTGGTCCCCGAAGAATACATAACGTACAGAGGGTGATCAAAAGGGAGCTGCTCAAAGGGGAGTCTGGTGGTCTCTTCTGTTGTTATGTATTGAGGAAAAAGAACAGCGTTTTCAAGAGAACTAAGATCAGGAATATCACAGGTTAGAGGAGTAACTATGATTTTTTCAATAGATTGAATTTTCGCAGTAATTTCTTCAAGGCGACGAAGGGAATCAATCATTTTACCATTGTAGAAATAGCCGTCTGCAGAGAATAATATCTTGGGCTCGATTTGACCAAAGCGATCAACCACTCCATTTATGCCAAAATCAGGTGAGCAGGAGGACCAGATTGCTCCAATGGAGGTCGTCGCGAGCATTGCGATGACGGTTTCTGCAATGTTGGGCATAAAGCCTGCTACCCTGTCACCTGCTGTGATGCCATCTGCCTTGAGTGCAGCCGCGAGTCCGGTTACTTTCTGGTAGAGCTCAGCGTAACTGATGGTTCTTCTTGTACCGTTTTCGAGGAGACTGATCAGGGCAATGTGGTCATCACGAAAACGGAGGAGGTTTTCCGCAAAGTTCAGGCGACAGTCAGGGAACCAACAGGCGCCTGGGAATTTATTGGCTCCTTTGAGAGTGGCGGAAGGTTGAATAGAAGCCCGGATGTCGCAGAACTCCCAAACGGCTTTCCAGAACACTTCTTTGTCTGCCACAGACCAGTTATGCAGATCGTTATAGTTTTTAAACTGAATTTTGTAGTTGTCTTTTAGAAATTTTTCAAATTGGTAGAGCCGAGTGGCTTCGATCTGTTTTTGAGATGGGGTCCAGAGCGCATTTTTCATTGTATACCCTGTTTGGGATGTATTGAATTTTCAAGGTACCTTTATAGGAAAAGGCCAAAAGCCTCTGTCTGTTTGCGTGTTATTTCCGCGAGGCAACACTACCTGTATGATTGTTTGGACTCACTTGCTGTATGGCCCAGTAAAGCCAGTCTCTTTGTTCTTCAGAGAAATCCTGCGCCTTATTTTTTATAAAAGTCAGCATCGCTTCGGCATTGTCAAAAGAGACAGAGTAGTATCCTTTGGAGAATGCACCATGACCCAGAATGGAGACTTTACCCTGGTTGTCTACTCCCAGGATAAGATCATGGTTTTTGTAGAGTACATGGGTGTCAGTAACGGAAATTTCGCCATATTTGGCTTCCTGGGTATAATTATAGGTGAATATGCTCAAGCCGATGACAAGTGCAAGTGATACTATGGCGACTGCTCTGGTGGCTATGGTGTTGGCATATGGCGAGAAGAAATCAGCCAGACTGAGAGGGATGTTCTTTTTGACACTTCTGGTGATGTCACTGTGCCTGGCCAGGTTGGTCTGGAGTACCTTACCTGTGTAACGCTCAATGTTCGTTATCGCTTCATTATCTGAAGGGTCAGTCATTGCCACGTCGAGAATGTTGTTTTCTTTTAAACCTAGGGGGAGGACGTTATATTGCTGACAAAGGTAGCGGGGAATCAGTTTTCTCACCTCGGGGGAGACACCTTCTGCGATATCAACGATGGGAGTCTCAAGTTGTTGAGCCAGAGTATCCACCAACTGATCGGATGAGAGTACCTTCATGCGAACAAGGATATGGCCAAGCCGACGGTTACCGCCGACCTGCACTCGTAAGGCGCTGTCGATTATGTCCTGTGAGACGAGATTCTGTTGAACCAATAATTTTCCAAGGAGCGGCTTCCCTGACATAATAAAATCCTCATTCATGTATCTTAGCGCCCTGGAAATTCATTACCCGTCTGGGATTAATGATTTTCGAAAAGGAACGTATCCCGTTTATCGGGTACAAATAAATCAACAAACAACATAGTGTATTGTATCAACAGTATCTGAGAACTTACAAGAGGAAATTGAGGTGGAATCACTGTTTTATTGGCTTGTTGAAAAACAATCTGTTTGTTCTGCAGAGTTCCTGCTTGTCTGTGGAGCCATCAGCTGAAACCACTTACCGAGAAACCTAAAATGTTGCCTATACCATGACTGTAAGCCTTTAACAACGCTCCATATGCACAGCAGCCCACTCGCGCTCAGATGGGGTGCTGGTGAACGCTTACTGAGTACCATGATATCTTCGGGTTAGAGAATTGGCGTTTTCTCTCCCTGATTATACGGAAATGGTCGGTGAAAATTGAAACAGCTCGGCTAATTGTTGGCGATCCATCTGTTTGATGATACCAGCTTCGTCTTCCTGAATCAGGGAGTTTGCAAGTTCGCGCTTCTTGGTTATCAGCTGATGGATCTTTTCTTCCAGAGTTCCCTTGGTGATCAGTCGGAAGACCTGGACAACGTTTTTTTGCCCCATTCGATGGACACGGGCGGTGGCCTGTTCTTCCCTGGCTGGGTTCCACCAGCGATCGTAATGGATGACCGCCTGGGCACTGGTCAGATCTATCCCAACACTGCCCGCAAGAAGACTGGCGCAGAAGACGCGGCAGTTTGGATTTTCATTAAAATTTTCAACCATATTTTGTCGTTTTCCGACCGACATGTTTCCCTTCAGGCTGGAAAAATGTATTCCGGCCTCTTGCAAATATCTTTCAATAAGTTTCAACATGCTGGTATATTGGCTGAAAACGACAAATTTCATATCGGCAGCCAAAAGTTCAGCAGTAAGTTCAACAAACAGATCCCATTTTCCGCAGGAATAGTCTTTTGGATCATCAGATCCTTGAATGAGACACGGGTGGCAACAGATCTGTTTGAGCCTGGTAATGGTAGCCAGGATATTCATATATGGGATAGCTGCCGTACCACTTTCCAGCTCCCAAAGCTCCTTCCTCCTCCCAGCAATGATCTCCCGGTAGAGGTCGACCTGATCATTAGTGAGTTCGCATAATCGATTGTCTTCTATTACCTTGGGTAGTTCTGTCAGTACTTGTTCCCTGCTTCTTCTAAGAATAAAGGGGTGAATGAGGCGACCGAGTCGCTCACGTACCCTGGTATTGCCATTTTCGGTTATCGGCTGAGAATAGAGCCGCTCAAATTGGCGCGCGGTTCCAAGAAGTCCCGGCAGGCAGATATCAAACAGGGAGCGGAGATCCTGTAAGGAGTTTTCCACGGGAGTCCCGGTTAAACCGATCTTCACTCGAGCATTCAGGTTGGCTACCGCCTGGTGTACCCCTGTTTTACGATTTTTGAGATGTTGGATTTCGTCGAGCAGGATGATGTCAAAAGCCCACATTCGCAGTTGCTCCTGGTCCTGCCTGACGACACCATAGGTGGTGATAATGATACCATTTCTTTGCACCTTCGTCAGTTCTCGCTTTGGTCCATGGTAGACGTTATAATCCATGGTAGGAAAAAACTCGTCGATCTTTGCTGCCCAGTTTAGTACCACTGAAGGTGGACAAACCACCATCATTAAACTTTTTTTATCGTGTCGGGCCACGGCCTGAAGAAGTGCCAAGCCCTGATGGGTTTTACCAAGTCCCATATCGTCCGCCAGAAGTCCCCCAATGCTAAACCTGAACAGTCTATCCAGCCAGGCCAGGCCGTTGCGTTGATACGGACGCAGATGGCCTGGCACTTGGATAAGCGAGGTGTCGTCGGTCCAGCTGGTCACATTGAGCAGGTCGCTAAGTCGTTGCCGGAGAAGTTTCTTCTTGATGGAAATTTTGACCTCGGGAATGATCGCCGTGAGCGCCAATATCTCCCGGTAACTGAGGCGGATAGTGCCCGAACCTTCGGCATCGACACGTTCTTCAGCCAGTTCGTAGAACCAGGACAGCGGTGTGGCATCTATTTGCAGCCATTTCTTGCCAGGCAGACAGGTCAGGTTTTGTTCTCTGGCCTTGGCGATATCATTTAAGGTGATACGACTCTTTCCGAGGTCAAACCTGCAGGAAAGATAACACCAGTCGTCCCGGTCTTCGAAGGAGTCAATAACCAGCTGATCCGGGAATTCACGGATCTGTAGCTGCAGAAGATCGGGGTCGACGAGATTAACTGGAAACTGCAATTGCTTCTGATTTCTTTCAAGAAAGGCGGGGATATCATTGGGGGCAACCGTGAACGGCGTGTCTCTTGTCTCTTCGTTTTGCAGAAAACCCAGGAGGGGGAGAGCCGCCACGGGTTTGGTGGGATTTTTGATTATGCCTTCTGCTGGGAGACGGGTGGTTGGCAAAAAACCTTCATCGTCCAGGTAATACGCCCCGGAAAATCGATTTTCAACCAGGTTCGGCCTGTCAATAATTCTGCCATCTTTCAGATGCAGGCTGGGTGTAATCTCCAAGGTATTATCTTTATTGAAAAAGACGCGAAAACATTCCTTTGCAGCAGGGAGTATCCTTACCTGTTCCGGTGGAAAAGAGATGCTTCGCACCAACTCCCAGGTTTTTGCTTTGGGCAGGAAGATGGTAAGTGCCCCCGATTTGCTGTTGTCACCAATGTGCAAGAAGAAGCTTGACGAGGCTGCATCTCGTTGAAATTCAGGGAGCTTGTCCCCATGGAAGATGTAGAACATCCGGGCAAGCCAGACCCAGTAGGAGGTATCCTTCTGCCATCCGATGCTGCAACTTCCAGCATGCTCAAGTTGGCGCTCGCTAGTTGTCATAGTCCAAAGTTGCAACTGTTTGTTGAGCAGGGTGAAACGTTCCTCAGCTTTCTCCTTTTTTCGAGAATTTCCCGGGAAAAGTTGTTCCCCCTGTCGTACCCATGAACCTGGAATGGCAGCCTTTATTGCTCCCTCAGTGGAGGTTATCTCCCAAAGAGAAAAACCTTCTTCTGAAACACAATGAACTTTATATGACGCTCGGCTTAACCATTCATGAAGGAAAAGGCCAATCTTCAACCAGTTACTCTCAGCAAAGGCGAGGGGTACTGGGACAGCCTTTGATTGTCCCGTCGGCACTATGAGGCTGAGGATTGCTAAGGCAGCCTTATGTTCACAGTTTTTTTCATTGGTATTGAGATCGCAGAGGCCGCAAAGGCTGTTTCGGATCATGAAACCCTGATGCAATTTCGCACTTTTTTCAAACTGTAGTGTTACAGTTGCCCCTCGATCGATAAGGGCGCCGACACCATTGCGGATGCAGTGAAAGTCTGAAATTTTATTACCCCGTATCAATTCTAAGCCTTTATCAAGCATGGCTGTAGAAAACCATGGCTGTAGCTGAGCTCCTTCCAAAACAGGAAAAAATAAGGGAATCGATTCATTTTCAAAATTATACATATGTTCGAAATTATCGAGCAGATTTTTTGTTTTGCGAAATACGGTTTTGGTCGATTATGCGCTAGTATTAGCTATACCGAAAGCGTCGTCAACGATTTTTCTGAGCAAATTATTAATACACTCTTTCCGAGGAAGTGTTGTTTATTCTGAACACCTGAGATTTGGCAGGCGATGGTGGAAAATGCCAAAAGAAAGTTACGTTCGGACACGCAAAAGTGTGACAAGGTAAGTATGTATGCTGTTGGGGCTACGTCTCAAATTTGATTCGGTGGGAGAGTTGCTGTTATAACCGGGGACAGACCCCGATAAAATATGTAACCATTTTTTCAAGTTGATGTGGTTGTCCTTTTGCTTAAAATCTGTCTGAAAATATGAATCAACAGTTTAGTTGCCAGACCTATAATATAAGATTATAATATAAGTATGAAGAAAATAGAGTGGAGAAACAAAGCTCTCAGGCAGTTACGAAAAATAAAATCAGCAAAGGAAAGAACTCTGGTTGCGGATCAAGTGTCAAAGCTGGCGCACTTCCCGGCTTGCAGGAATGTAAAGGCGATCGTAAATTCCGATAATCTTTTCCGGCTAAGAGTGAAAGATTGGCGCGTCATCTTCACGGAACAACTTGAAATTGTAACACCTCGAAGAGATGAAAAAAAGAGATGAACGTACATACAAATAATGTGCAGATTATCAGGCAGGGAAATAAGCCGATGTTTGCAGTCATCCCTTATGATGACTATCTGGCCCTGACCAGAAAAGACGATATAGACGACGCTCTCATCCCCCATGAAGTTGTGGGGCTTGTAATAAAAAACAGCTGGAATCTGCTAAAGGCTTGGAGAAAACATCTAGGGATGAACCAAAAGGAGCTTGCTAAAAAAGCAGGGATCTCGCAACCCGCACTTTCCCAAATGGAACATAACGATAACCTGCAGGATGCAACTATTAAAAAGCTTGCCGCGGCAATGAGCTTGCAGCCAGAGCAGCTCGTGGATTACCCCCCCCTATTACGGTGATGAATCGTACAAGAAGCACGTATCCATCTTCGATCATATGACGGTGAATTAAGGCAGATAATTCTATGCTTATAGTGTATGTCCTCTGGGTGTGCTGGTGTGTCATGCACAGCGTCTTGAGCGATCCTTTTGTCACCGGCTATGTGCAGGGCAGGCTTCCTGGACTATTCCGCTACTATAGGCTGTTTTATAACGGATTCTCCCTTCTCACTCTTCTTCCATTAATAGCAGCAACTCATATGCTCAACGGGCCTGTTGTTTTCAGCTGGGCCGGGTATGTAATAATTGGACGGGTGATTCTGCTGGCTATGGCGCTCTCGCTGTTCTGGGCTGGCGCTCAGCATTATGATCTGCACGAGTTCATGGGGACCCGGCAGGCAAGGTCAGGGGAACATCATACTCTGATGAGTGACGGCGCCGATATTTTCGAAGGTAGTATTTTTGCTGTTACCCGGCACCCCTGGTACCTCGGTACTCTGCTGTTGATCTGGTCTATGCTTCATAAATATACTGTGGCGGAGTTTCTCGTTGGTTTGATTCTGAGCATTTATCTGGTGATCGGCAGCCTGCTCGAGGAGAGGAAGATCCTTGCAGTATATGGTGACAGGTATCGCCAATATCAACAAAAAGTTTCTATGTTGCTTCCTTTGAAGTGGCTCCGTTCAAAACTGAAGATATGGTGAATGTTCTTTTTATTTTGACGGTGACTTCTCACTTTTCTTTGGCCCTTGACCTTCTTTTTAAATTATTTTTTTGAAAATAGTTAACTGGGAGATAACAGTACTACAATGCAAGATACTGAAACTGCGGTTTCTTTTCTTTGTACCGGCAAGGTATCAATTATTTTTACTATGCATGTAAATCTTATTTTCTCCGACAAGCTGTCAATAGCGTGTAATATTAGTTAGATAGTTTTGTAGTGATTGTTGTTCTTCTGTGCTTCGTGGTGAGGCGCGTTGATATGCTACCTTAATTTTTTTGCTATTGTTGCTCTTGTAGGTCGTTAGGTCTGCGAGGGAGGTTTTCCATGGATCGTAATTTTAATGATGATATTTCAACTCCGGATAAATTTGTTATCACTCTGGAGTTGGTCCCCGGGCGTGAGTCAAGCGGTAGAAAGATTGACACAATAAAAAGTATTTCCAGAGAGGCTCATGAAGATGGGCGGATAACCGCCGTGTCAATCACTGATAATCCCGGTGGAAATCCTGCCCTCAGCCCTGACGTCCTTGGTCATGATATTTTGAGTTCCGGGATGGATGTTATCGTGCATTTTACCTGTCGGGATACAAACAGGGTTGGCATGGAGAGCAGGGCGCTGCAACTCGCTCATATGGGGATGAAGAATATTCTCGCTCTCACCGGGGATTATTCAGGGAAAGGCTTTGGCGGCAAAGGAAGTCCTGTTTTTGACTTTGATTCTGTCATCCTTACCTCCATGTTGACGGATCTCAATAAAAGGTTGATTAAAACCGGACACTCTTCAATTTTTATAACCGGTACAGCCGTATCGCCGTTCAAATACACTGAAGCTGAAACCCTGGTTCAATACAAAAAGCTTGAGAGAAAAATCGAAGCAGGTTGTTCTTTTACAATTACCCAGCTTGGCTACGATATAGACAAGTATCAGGAGTTGCTACTCTATAACCAGGAACAAGATATCTCCATTCCTGCGTTGGCTTCTCTGTATGTCCTGGATAAAGGCTCAGCTCGGGCAATGCACGCCGGAAGGGTTCCTGGGGTTCATGTCTCCGATCCACTGTTTAAGAAGGTGATGCGGGAGTGGGATGCAGGGGAAGGAATGCCGCAGGCCATAGAAAGGACAGCCAGATTAGGTGTCGTACTTAAAGGGATCGGCTATAAAGGTATTCACCTTGGAGGTATTCACAGCAGCTATGATGACGTGGGCAGGATCCTTGACAGGATGGACGAAATTGAGCATAACTGGCAGGAATATGTGGGTGAGTTTCAGGAAGAAACGAAGGACCGTTTTTACCTGTATAAAAAACAGCCTGATATCGTAAAAAACAGCATCCCGTCTAAGGAGAAGATTCAGGTTACGGATAGTTGCCATTACCTGTTCCTGCGGACAGCTCATGACCTCTTCTTTGATAAGCGCGCATCACTGGCTCCTGTATATAAGAAGATCTCCAATTCCCTTGATAAGAGTAAAACCTCATGGGTCCTGAAACGTCTTTTCGAAGACCCTTTCAAGAAAGTCTTTCTCTCCTGTCAGAGCTGTGGTGATTGCGGAATACAGCATGTAGGGTTTCTTTGTCCGGAATCGGGATGTCCGAAGCACACCAGAAACGGGGCATGCGGGGGCAGCAATGATGGCTACTGCGAGGTACATACAGACAAACTTTGTGTTTGGGTGCGTGCTTACAGACGTATGAAAAAACATGGGGAGTCGGAAAAACTCACGGTCGAGATAATCCCGCCTCGCTTGTGGGAATTGAAAGACACCTCTTCCTGGATCAATTTTCATCTGGATCGCGATCATCAGAGAGATAAGTGATTTTTTGATGCCAAACGAAAAGCACACTGGTTTATTACGGTAGTCAATATTTTTAAATGGCAGCTGCCCGCATATGACGAGCAACTGCCAAGGATCGTGTGCAATTTCTATTTTATCTTAAAGGTCGCAACCAGTTCACTGAGTGACTGGGCCAGGGAAATGAAGGAGTGGGCGTTGTCATCCACCCGCCGGGCGCTTTTGGTCATACTGTTTGTCGACTCGTTCATTTTCAGCAATTTCCTGTGCAATGGTTTCAGAGACCATTGAACTCTCTGAGACGTTGTTGTTTATCTCCTGAATGTTATCTGCGATATGCGCCACGTTGTCTGATATTTCATTAGCCGTCACCGATTGCTCTTCAACAGCTGTTGCAATAGTTTAGAGTTTGCAGCAGTTTTCGCCAAAGGTGTCTATTTCTTCAGGATCTCGAGCTGAGGTCGTATCAATTCAATGTCTTCGGGCCTGTCAACACCGAAACCCTGGTAGTCTGTCATAACAACAAACACTCCGATACCTGCATCAAGAAGCCGCAGCTGTTCCAGTCTTTCGATTTGCTCCAGCGGGCTGGGCGGCATTGAAGTAAAGGTTCGTAGCGTACCCAGTCTGTAGGCGTAGAGGCCAATGTGTAGCAGGTAGTCAGTATACGATCGCTCGGCATCTCGGATGTGGGGGATCTTTGATCTGGAGAAATAGAGGGCAAAACCTTGTGCCGAGCGCACCACTTTTACCCGGTCAGGGTTTTCAGCCTGCTCTGCATCAATGACTCGCGCCAAAGTTGTCACCTGGATATCAGGGTTGATGAAAGGCTCAACCAGTTTACGGGGCATATCTGGGTCAAGGGCAGGTTCATCTCCTTGAATATTAACAATAACGGCCTCATCTTCCAGGCCCAGGGTGTCAGCCGCCTCCATAATCCTGTCTGAGCCGCTTGGGTGGTCTGGATCGGTCATTACTACAGGGACATTAAATTTTTTTGCAGCATCGTATATACGTTGATCATCAGTTGCCAGGCACACTTTTTTGAGGAGTGGACAACTGACAGCGCGCTCATAGACCCAGTAAAACATTGGTTTTCCAAGAATGTCAGCCAGTGGTTTTCCGGGGAACCGGTGGGAGTGATATCGGGCTGGAATTATGGCGTAACAGGGAGGGAGCGTGCTCATAGTATTCTATTCAACTGTCAATTTTTTTATAATTTGCTGGCAAATCTGCTGTGTACCGCCTTTACGGGGTTCGAAAAAGTCAGCTACCTGTTTTGTGACTTCGGGCCGTGAATCACCGGTCTCGATTCTTCTGAGGATTTCGATGAGCAGTTCTTTCTCGTTGCTGATTTCATGTACGAGGCCTGAGCTGATAATTTCCCGGCCCACCCAGGCGAAATTCTTCCAATAGGGCCCTATAATTGGTTTTAAGCCGAATACTAACGGTTCGAGAAAATTCTGACCACCCAGATTTTCAAGAGAGCCGCCAACAAAGGCCACCTTTGCCAGAGAGTAGGCACCAGCTAATTCTCCGAAAACATCCCATACTATCACAGTACCTGCAGGTTGACAGCCTGTGGCTTCTGATCTCTTTATCGCTTTAATCCGCTTTGTGTCAAGTAGCTCTATCCAGTGATCTGCACGTTCAATGTGCTTGGGAAAGAGACCGACTATACAGTCTGTTCGTTGTTGTAGAAGCTCTGTCGTAGAATTCAGGATTTTTAACTCTTCCTGTCTGCGGATGGACCCGAGGAGTACGAAAGGGGCATCTTGGGGGAGCAGTTCAACTATGGGGTTTTTTTCAACAGGGCCACTTTGAGTTTTGATGCGGTCAAACTTGATATTGTTCATCAGCTCGACTTTGTCAGCGCCTACAACCTGGGAGAATCGGTCTCCATCCTGTCGGGAAATAGCCCACACTCTTTCAGGTCCATATTTCCTGAAAAAAGTGGAAAAATGCATATACGACTTGAAGCTTTTCTCCGACATCCTGCCATTAACGAGTAGAACCGGGACATTGTGTTGTTTTGCCGCGATCAAAAAACCAGGCCACAGTTCAGTTTCAATGATGATGGCCAGGCGAGGTGCAAATATAGAGAATGCCCGCTGCATGAGATGCGGGGAGTCGAAGGGAAAATAGATTACGTTTATCTCAATGGCTGCTCTGCTGGAAAGGTTGTCGCGTCCTTTGCTCAGGCTGTCAACGCCCTGTTTGGTTCCGGAACTCACAAGAACCCGCAATTTTTTGCCTTCAGGGAGCAAAGAGCACAGATTCTCCAGCACCATGTTAGTAAGGAGAGATTCTCCTCCTGAGGCCGACTGAATCCAGAGGTCAAAGGGGCCTTCGACCGTTTTTTTCAAGGTGCGTTCCTCCCAGCCGAGAGAAACCCGTGGTGAGCGTTTTAAAAATGGCCGGGCAATAAACCAGGCCAGCTCGTATAGTGGAGTAAATAGTCGAATCAACGAATTATGAATAGAGAGAAAAGAGCGATTCAAAGATAGCAATACATGCCATAGCCTGTGTGGCTATGCATTGTGATCCTATAGTATTTTGACTCTCATTTCAATGCCATTCTCTCTTGCTGGTACTGTATCTCATGAATGTTAGTCGATGAGTGCCAGCAGATCGGGACCCAGATAGGTTCTTTCATTTTCTCCAAGTATGCCCAAAGAAAGGCAGATCAGTGTCCAGAAGTGAACAACGCCATAGTTGCCCCCATAGTGTTCTCCGATATCTTCCATTTGGGAATGACAGTTATGGCAGGGGGTGAGAACGTAGGCTGCTTCGGTAGCTGCTATCTGGTCAAATTTTCGTTTTCCGTAGGTTCGTCTGTGCTCTGTCATTCCGGCCTGGAGGAATCCGCCCCCTCCACCGCAACAATAGTTTGCGCTGCGGTTGGGCTGCATGTCAATGAAATTTTCCTCACCCACAAGCTCTCTAGTTACAAAGCGCATATCTTCGGCGATAGATTCACCGTAGGCCTTACGTACTATCATACAGGGGTCCTGGACAGTGAATTTAATGTTCTTTGTGTTCCATCTGGAGTTTACCGGAAGCTTGCCCTCACGAATCCACTTGGCGTAGTAGGTGATGAGGCTCTCAAGCTCAAAGTCTGCGTCCATGTTAAAACGAGTAACCGCATTCCACATGGTGTAGTAGCTGTGGCCGCACTCGGTGTTGAGCCAGACCTTGCAGCCAAGTTCATTGACTGCGTCCACTCTTTTTTTGATCACCTCGTACCAGGCCTGCTCATCTCCTGCGAACATACAGAAATTCTCAGCTGCCCATCCTTTAGAGGAATAGGTCCAGTCGGCACCAACCATGTCAAATATTTTCCAGAGTGGAACCATCTCATCCGGCTCGTTCATTGGTTCTCTGGAGTTTTGATTGACGAAAAAAAAAGTACCTTCTTTGTCCATTGGAGCCTGCAGGTTTTTAAATCCTGGCTGGGTTTCACGAACTTCCTCCAGGACATCTTCGACGACAAAGACAAAATCTTCAGGGGGCAGTCCCATGGCGCTGGTAGAATCGGTGGATCTGATAGCCTGGCAGGAGCGGACAATACCCGAAGGTTTCTTGTCCTGGGGCCAGTTGCCTCGTGCCAGAAAGACCAGCTGGGAGATGTCAATATTCATGGGACAGACATGCTGACATCGCTTGCATTGGGTGCAGCACCAGACCCAAGGGCTGGTAGACAGCTCTTCGTCCATACCGAGCATGGCCATGCGTATGAATTTTCTCGGGTCCATGTTCTCAATTCCCGAAGCAGGGCAGCCTGAAGAACAGAGACCACAGGTGAGGCATGCTTCAAAACTGGCGCCTTCCGGCAGCAATTCTATGGCTTTTTCTTTAAAGCTTATGGTTGGAGTCTGTGTATCCGACATGTTTAATCCTTATATTATCTTCAAACCTAACCCCGATAAACGGGAAATAAGTCGGGCTAAGTACCTTCAATTGCAAAATTTAGCTCAACGCCTCATGGGCGTAAAAAGTGTTCGGCGGCTTCTACTGCCTTGTAAGCCGTTGCGATTGCAATACCTGCACCACTGCGGTCCCGTATCCAATCCTGATTTGCAAGGATGATTCCTGCGGCGAAAAGCCGTTCGTTAAGAGGGGTACAATTTGCAGCCAGTGGTCTGAAGGATCTATCGACTTCGATTCCCGCCCTGTGGATAGCATGACCTCGCTTATCTGTGTATGTATTGAGATACCAGTCAGTTCTCCTTGCTGGCTGTTTTACCGGTAGATCGAGGAGAGGTTCTTTGATTCCAGTAATCCCTGCCTCAAGGCCACCGCTGAGAAAACGTCCTGTTGCGAGAATTACCGTCTGGGAGTGAATGTTTATTGGGCCATGGTTGTCCCTCAGTGAAAGCTGAACACCTTCCGGTTGGAAGTCCAGGGAAGTAACTTTTTGCTGGGGAATCAGTGTGATTCCTTTATGGGGAAAAACCTGTTCAAACATTTCTCGCAGGCGGATGCCGGGGACCGAAGGTGGCATGGTTGGTATTTCGAAAATAGTCAGGCCTGTGAGCTTTTCCAAATCAGCTTTAACTTTGTCTGGACTATGCATCCCAAGAACTGCCGGCAGACCTATAATCTCTGCATCCCCAGCTGCCTTTTTCAGAAGTATTGCAAGTTTTTCCCGGGTTGCTGCAACCTCAAGGGCACGAGCCATTACTTCCGGGTAGATCTCACCGTGATCCATGTCAGGGAAAAGGATTCGCGCTGAGGAAACAGTCGGCCATCTGTCCTGAAGATTCGCCACCACCTGTCGGCCGCTAAACCCTTTAAGTCCCTTAAAATCAACTATTACACAGGGTTTCTTTGCCGAAAATGCGTGAATCCCTGCCTCCATGGTGGCGGGAACTGAAAGAGTTGGCTTGAGTGTCCCGGCAGGGGTGAGAGCGGTGAGATTAGTATCCTTCGGCGTGCTGTAGGCAATGCCGCATTCTCCAAGAAAACGTGTAAATTGTTCAAAGCTGCGCTGGATGTCCTCGACTGGAATGGTGCTGAGCGGATGGTCCGGCTGTTCTTTGCGCAGCTGTTCAAGCGCTTGCCAGGGGTGGCGCACGGTCTTTTTATTGTCGCCAATTTTACCGAGTAGATCAAGATAACCGGTAGTGTAGGCTACTGCACCGGTATTACCTATCTGGGCTGTTTTGATTGTACGGTTTATAGCGAAAATTGATGCAGCAAATCCCGCAATTCCCGACCCGATTATTGCCAGGTCGGTTTCAAAATATCGTGCGTCCTCTTTCATGTACTTCTCCATAAAGAGCTGTAAGTTACAGCTGTTATGAGATTGGCCGGTAGGTGTAGTGACCTGTTTTCAGGAACTATTCATCCTCAAGGTTGTCAAGTCCGAGGAGGCCGCAATGCAGAGCTTCAGCCAGTTCCATCTGGGCAGCCTGCTGGCCCCAGATGACAGTACGCATGCCTTTGAAGCGTTCGTTAAAAAAGTCTCGCATGTGGAGAAGGCCCGTCTTGTCCTGATAATACCCTCGGTCGTAGAGGTAGGAGGCAATGCGGATTCCGCAAAAGGATCCCTGGCATGGCCCTTTACCTGCTCGTGACCTGAGTGCAATCGCCTCCAGGGTCATCTCTGTTTCCGCACCTGGGGCGCACTTGACTATTTCGTCAATTGCAGACTGGGGTACCATTTCGCATTCGCAGAGGATCATGTCATCTGAGTTATTGGCCTCATACCAATATTTGGGTGACGCGCCTGGCTCTGTCCACTTGCAGGCCGCTCCGTCAGGTAGTGGCATGGAAGAGGTCTTTCCCGGTTCTATGCAGCCGATTCTCTGAGCCACGAGATCAGAGGTTTTCTCGGCCATCAGGCGAAAAGTTGTGAGTTTACCTCCGGTTATGGTGCAGAAGTTACTGAGCCCCTGTGATCTGTGGTCCAGGAGGGCAAAACTTCTGGTCGCCCCGCGGTCATCGTCAGTGCCAGCCGATTGCAGGAGCGGGCGGACCCTGGAGAAGGCTCTGATGTATCTGGCAGAAGACAGGGCTGGAATCATCGCGGCACCTTCCTTCACGTTACAGTCAATTTCTTCAACGGTCGGCTTGATGGTTTCAAGATTATCGGTACGATTAGAGGTCGTGCCCAGTATCGAGACCGTGCCGCCAGGCACGAGAATGTCACCATCAGATGGAGGCCGCAACCTGTTGACCACATGTTTTGTCATCCGGTCATGACTGACAAGAAGAGTGCCTTTGGAGTAGCTGAGGTTGACGTCCTGACAGCCTGCAAGTCGTGCAATGTTCATAGCCCATGCTCCGCCTGCGTTGACGTACTGTTTTGCGCGAATCGTTACTGTATCACCTGTGCGATTGTCTCTGCACATTGCCGATTGAATTGAACCGTCTGTGATTTCGAAAGCAACTATTTCGGTATGGGGGTGGTAGGTGCTGTCATTGGCAAGGCGTGCATGTGCGACGTTCTCAAGAGCCAGCCGGAATGGATCAATTGTGGCATCGGGCACGCGGTAGGCGGCGATAAGTTTTTCTGAGAGAAGTGGCTCCATTTTCATCGCTTCTTCAAGTGAAAGTATTTCACAAAGGATTCCTGCTTTCTCGCAAAGGGCGGGGAAATTGGCAGCAAACTCTGGATTATCTCCCTCAACTGCAACGAAAAGTCCTCCCGTCTGTTCTATGCATTGCGGCGCCAGGCGTTTGAGGAGCTCATTTTCCTTCCTGCATTCGATGGCAGATTGAAGGTCATTGGAAACATATCTCGCTCCTGAATGCAAAAGTCCGTGGTTCCCACCAGAGGCTCCTGCACAGAGATCTTTTTTGTCCACGAGTATGGTATGCAGCCCTCGAAGCGAAAGGTCCCTCATTATACCAGCCCCGGTAACACCCCCTCCGATTATCAGAACGTCGGTTTCAAGAGTGGAGCCACCTGAGGGTGTAGATTTTGGAGGTAGGAATGATTTCATTATTTGTCGCCCTTGCTAAGAGGTTGTCCGAGAATGGCCTTTCGGAGTCTGCGCTTACCAGCCCAAACTCTTCGGAATTGTCAAAAAATAATGCTCGCAGATAGCGTAGACTTCGATATCAAACATGTGGCTGTGCTTATTTTGTGGTAATTTCTCGATTTTAACTAAAAAGCTTATTCTCGGACAGCCTCCTAGAGAAGTTATTTACTGGTTTGAAACGTCTTTTGGTTTCCTGAAGTGAGGAAACCTGTTTCCTAAATTTTCATCATTATGTTGTAAACCCGCTCGGAGCCCAAGAAAGAGGCTGCTTCTGAGTCTTCCAGAAAAGCTGTTAGCACCTGGGCTGTTACTTCGTCAATGTCCGTTGTACCGCATCCTTCCACCCGTTGTACTTTCGTATTCGAATATCTTCGTCAAGAGCTGGTGTAAATCTTTTATCCCGTTTCCAGGCGCCGCTGAAATACTCTGGTGCCGGAAACATGCCCTGCTGAAGTCCTGCAAGATACGCGGCTCCAAGGGCTGTGGTCTCAAGTATCACCGGGCGATCGACGGGGGCACTGAGGATGTCCGCCAAAAATTGCATGGTATAATTTGAGGCAACCATGCCGCCATCAACCCTGAGGACAGTTTCACCCATATGTTCCCAGTCTCCTCGCATAGCATCGAGTAGGTCTCGGGTCTGATAGCAGACGGATTCCAGGGCAGCCTTTGAGAGCTCGGCGGGACCGGTGGCTCTGGTAATGCCAAAGAGAGCTCCCCGCGCTTCGCTGTCCCAATGAGGGGCGCCTAGTCCGGTAAATGCGGGGACAAGATACACATCCTGATTAATATCAGCCTGCCGGGCAAGTTTGCCTGTCTCCGAGGCTTCTTCTATCAGCCTCATGGCGTCGCGCATCCACTGTACAGCCGCGCCTGCCACAAATATTGAGCCCTCCAGGGCGTAGGTAGTTGTTCCGTTCAGGCGGTAGCCGATAGTGGTCAACAGTCTGTTAGTGGACTGGACTGCCTGTTCGCCGGTATTGAGTACAATGAAGCATCCAGTACCATAGGTGGACTTGATCATTCCTGGCTCAAAACAAGCCTGCCCGACCAGGGCTGCCTGTTGATCTCCGGCGATGCCGCCGATCTTGATCTGGCCGCCGAAGAGATCTGGTTCTGTCAGTCCGAAATCTGCACTGCTGTCTTTGACCACAGGAAGGAGTGAGGCCGGGATGTCGAGAAGTTCCAGCAAGTCAGTATCCCAGCAGTTGTCGTGGATATTATACAACATGGTGCGGGAGGCATTGGTGGCGTCAGTGGCATGCTCTTTTTTGCCAGTGAGTCGCCAGAGCAAGAAGGTGTCGATGGTTCCAAAGCAGAGCTTGCCTCTCTCGGCTTTCTCTCTGGCGCCTTCAACATTATCAAGAATCCATTTTATTTTTGTGCCTGAGAAGTATGAATCCAGAAGGAGCCCGGTTTTAGATGTTATCATGGGGTCATGGCCGGATTCCTGTAAACTCGTACAGTAATCGGATGTTCGTCTGTCCTGCCAGACAATAGCCTTGTAGAGTGGCCTCCCGGTTTCCCTATCCCAGAGGACCGTGGTTTCACGCTGGTTCGTTATGCCGATTGAAGCAATGTCAGACGCCGTCAGGTTTGACTTTTTTAAGGCCTCTTTGCAGGTGGCAATTGTGGATTCCCAGATCTCTTCCGGGTCATGTTCCACCCAGCCGGATTGCGGGAAAAATTGTTCAAATTCCTGTTGTGCTACCGCAACTATTTCGAGGGATTCATTGAAAATAATAGCTCTGCTGGAGGTGGTCCCCTGATCGATTGCTAGGATGTGTGCCGTCATTGCTCTACTCCTCGAGAAAAAGGCTGGCTTGGGTTAGGTTGAAAAAAAAACAGGTTGCAGCTGTGAGTCGGCAACCTGTTTTTCTGACACTTGTGCCAACGGAAATGAACTACCGTTGGCTTTGTATAGCTTACTTTTTGGCAGTTGCAGCCCAACTTTTAACGAGCTCGTCGTAATCTACGGTCATACCCTTAGGTTTCTCGTTGGCAAGTTTGGCTTTTGGAGAACCGGGAAGGTTTAACCAGTAAGATGCGTCCTGCTCTTTATTGAGTTTTGGACCACACTCTCCCTGGATGCCGGCACGCTCAAGACGCTGCATAACTTTGTCTTGCTGCATGGCAAGAGAATCCATTGCTTCCTGTGGAGTCTTGTCGCCAGTTACTGCATCGGCTACATTCTGCCACCAGAGCTGGGCAAGCTTAGGATAGTCAGGAACGTTGGTTCCGGTAGGGGTCCACTGAACTCTGGCCGGGCTGCGATAGAATTCCACAAGACCACCAAGTTTAGGAGCACGCTCGGTGAAGGATTCATGCCAGATATCTCCTTCGCGGATAGGGGTGAGGCCAACATGGGTCTTCTTCAAACTGACAGTTTTTGAGATAACAAACTGAGCGTAGAGCCATGCTGCCTGACGACGATCCAGAGGAGTCGACTTCATCAGAGTCCAGGAACCGGCATCCTGGTAACCAAGTTTCATACCCTCAGACCAGTATGGACCATGTGGAGACGGGGCCATGCGCCATTTAGGATTGTCGTTTTCATCAACAACAGGCGTGCCGGGTTTAGCCATATCGGCAGTAAACGCCGTATACCAGAAAATCTGTTGGGCGATAGCACCCTGGGCAGGAACAGGTCCGGCCTCAGAAAATGTCATACCGGCAGCCTCAGGAGGGGCATACTTCTTCAGCCAGTCGATGTACTTGGTGAGGGCATATACGGCTGCGGGGCCGTTAGTGGCGCCACCCCTGGTAACTGATGAACCAACCGGGCTACACCCTTCAACTCTGATTCCCCATTCGTCCACAGGCAGACCATTTGGAATACCTGCATCACCGGCACCGGCCATGGAAAGCCATGCGTCGGTAAAACGCCAGCCAAGTGATGGATCTTTCTTACCATAGTCCATATGGCCATAAATACGCTTACCATCGATTTCTTTTACTTTTTCAGAAAAGAATTCGGCGATATCTTCGTATGCGGACCAGTTGACAGGTACACCCAGCTCATAGCCGTAGGCTTCCTTGAATTTTGCCTGCAAGTCTGGGCGTTTGAACCAGTCATAACGGAACCAGTAGAGGTTTGCAAACTGCTGATCCGGGATCTGGTACAGTTTACCATCAGGGCCGGTGGTAAAAGATTTACCTATAAAATCATCGATATCGAGCATAGGGTTGGTTACTGCCTTACCCTCGCCGGTCATCCAGTCTGTGAGAGGAACGGCCTGCTGGTAACGAAAATGGGTACCAATGAGATCAGAGTCATTGATATACGCATCGTAGATGTTTTTGTTTGACTGCATTTGGGTCTGCAGTTTCTCAATAACATCACCTTCGCCAATCAGATCGTGGGTTACATTGATTCCTGTAATCTCAGTGAAAGCTTTTGCAAGGGTCTTGGACTCGTATTCATGGGTGGTAATGGTTTCTGATACCACTTTAATATCCATGCCTTTGAACGGCTCGGCTGCCTTGATGAACCACTCCATCTCTTTCATCTGTTCGGTTTTGGACAGGGTCGAAGGTTGAAACTCGTCATCGATCCACTTTTGTGCTTCTCCCGTCCCTGCCAGTACGGTCACTGGTATCGCTAACATCGCGGCCAGAGCTGTTGCTGTTGCAAGCTTTTTGATCATCGGTTTTCTCCTCTATTGTTTTGCGATTTTCCTGCCGCTTGTAAATCACTGCAGCAGATTGAAAAGAACGAATCCCGGGCAATAGGAATTAAGCCGGGATTTGCACCTAATTCGTCTGTTATCTTGTCAAAAAGTACGAGAAAACAGCCTGTAAGGTACCAAACAACTGATTATACCCACTTGAACACGCAAACGGCGTATATACAAGCAATTCCAAGAGCCCAGTACAGGCTCAGACTGGCAAAAAGAGCAATCCACATAATGTGAATATAGGCCGCCCCCAGAAGGGAGACGAAAAGTCTGTCGCCTCTAGTTGTTTCGAAACGAAGAATCCCAATGCGAGGGGCACCTCCAGGGCTTTTAATTTCCCAAATGGTCATGATGATAAGAAGACAAGCAATGGTTCCAAAGAAGACTGCGGTCGGCGCGGTCCAGGCCATCCAGTCCATGTTCATAATCTACCTCTTTTATACGCGTCCAAGGGCAAAACCCTTGGCAATGTGGTTGCGGACAAACCAGATCACCAGTGCTCCTGGCACGATGGTCAGGACACCAGCTGCTGCCAGTACACCCCAATCGAGGCCTGAGGCCGAGACGGTACGGGTCATGATAGCTGAAATCGGTTTGGCGTTTACTGCGGTCAGGGTTCTTGCCAAAAGGAGTTCCACCCAGGAGAACATGAAACAGAAAAATGCCGTTACTCCTATCCCCGATGCAATGTTCGGGATAAATATTTTGACAAAAAACCTGGGCCAGGAGTAGCCGTCAACAAAGGCTGTTTCATCAATTTCCTTAGGGATCCCTGACATGAAACCTTCCAGTATCCAGACAGCCAGCGGCAGGTTGAAAAGACAGTGGGCAATAGCCACAGCAATATGAGTGTCAAAGAGGCCGATGGATGAATAGAGCTGGAAGAATGGTAAGGCAAAAACCGCTGGAGGTGCCATCCGGTTGGTGAGAAGCCAGAAGAACAGGTGCTTGTCTCCGACAAAAGTGTACCGGGAAAACGCATATGCCGCCGGCAGGGCAAAAGTAACGGAGATAACAACGTTGATGGAGACATAGATCATCGAGTTAATGTAGCCCGAGTACCAGGACGGATCGGTGAAGATCACTTTGTAGTTGTCCAAGGTCAAATTCTGGGGCCAGAGGCTGAAGACAGAGAGGATTTCCTGATTGGTCTTCAGGCTCATATTGAGAAGCCAGTAGATAGGCAGCAGTAGGAACACAATATAGATTGCAGGTATAGCCCATTTCCAGCGCATATCAGGCACCTCCGTTTGAACTTTCTTCTCCAATATTGCTCATTACTGTGTAGAAGACCCAGCAGAGCAGGAGAATAACAAGAAAATAGATAAGGGACATAGCGGCAGCAGGGCCGAGATCGAATTGGCCGATGGCCATCTTCACCAGGTCGATGGACATGAAAGTTGTTGAGTTTCCTGGGCCGCCACCGGTTATGACAAAGGGCTCTGTGTAGATCATGAAGCTGTCCATGAAGCGGAGAAGCACGGCAATGAGCAGCACACGCTGCATCTTTGGAAGTTGGATATACCTGAATACCGAAAGTCGCGAGGCTCCATCAATTTTGGCAGCCTGATAATAGGCATCAGGGATGGAGCAGAGCCCTGCGTATGACAGCAGTACAACCAGGCTGGTCCAGTGCCAGACATCCATGATAATAATTGTGATCCAGGCTGCGACTGGGTCCTGGGTATAGTTGTAGTCGACACCAAGAGAGGCCAGAGTGTGACCTAAAAGACCAATATCCACTCTGCCGAAAATTTGCCAGATGGTTCCTACTACATTCCAGGGTATTAAAAGGGGCAGGGCCATGCTTATAAGACAGACCGGAACGCCCCATCCCTTTTTGGGCATGGCGAGTGCCACAGCTATGCCGAGAGGAATCTCTATCAGCAGAATAATTGCCGAGAAGGTGATTTGACGGAAAAAAGCGTCATGAAAACGTTCTGAGTGGATCAAATCCTTGAACCAGTCCATGCCAACCCAGAAGAACTGGTTGCTGCCAAAGGTGTCCTGTACTGAATAATTGACCACGGTCATAAGAGGCAGGATGGCACTAAAGGCCACTACAAGAAAAACAGGCAGGACCATAAACCATGCCTTTTGGTTTGTCTGCTTCGCTATCATGGTTTGGCTCCTGTTATGAGGTGATCATTGGCGTAAATATTGGTGTGGCTGATATCAAATTGTAGAGCTGCTTTGTCACCAGGTGCTCCATTGAATTCTGTCATGACAACGTTCATTTCGGTATTGCTGAGGCTAACGCGGACAATCTTATGCCTGCCGATATCGTCTATTTTGGAAACTGTAACAGGAAGACCATTTGTATCAGGGGGAGCCAGGTACAGATGTTCGGGCCGGATACCAACTTCAATTTTCGCTGTGGGATCCAAGATGGCGTAGGTACGGTCAAGGGCAATTTCGTATCCTTTCACTACGATTTTGTTTCCCTGGAGTTGGCACGGCACAATATTCATGCCGGGTGAACCGATAAAATATCCAACAAAGGTATGTTCCGGGCGCTCAAAGAGTGCTTCCGGTGTTCCTACCTGGACAATCTCGCCCTCATACATCACGATGACCTCATCTGCAAAAGTTAAGGCCTCAGTCTGGTCATGGGTAACATAGATCATGGTAAAGCCGAACTGCTTGTGCAGGTATTTGAGTTGAGAGCGCAGTTCCCATTTGAGTTGGGGATCGATTACGGTGAGCGGTTCATCGAACAGAATAGCGTTGACGTTTTGTCTGATCAGGCCGCGACCGAGGGATATTTTTTGTTTGGCATCAGCGGTCAAGTGTTGAGCTTTAGTATAGAGGTCATTTTCCAAGCCTAGCATTTTCGCAAGTTCTATAACCCTTGGCTCAATTTCTTCCTTTGAACGACCACGGTTTTTCAGGGGAAAGGCCAGGTTCTGAAATACTGTCATCGTGTCGTAGATAACAGGAAACTGAAAAATCTGGGCAATATTGCGTTGTTCTGTCGGGAGCTTTGTTACGTTGTCTTCATTGAAAAGAACCTGTCCCTTGGTCGGAATCAGCAGACCGGAGATAATGTTCAAGAGAGTGGTCTTGCCGCAGCCTGAAGGCCCGAGCAGGGCGTAAGCTCCGCCGTCACGCCAGGTGAGGTCGAGTTTTTTGAGGGCGTAATCGTCCGGATTATCTGATGCTCCTGTGTAGGAGTGGGCGATATCTTTAAGGGTAATGTTTGCCATTTAATTCTCCTTCTATACGCCTGGTACAGAGTCAGGCGTCACGACCAGGGAGCCGTTTTGGTCAAAAACATAGAATTTACTCGGGTCCATGAATATCTCAATTGTTTCATGAACATCAAAATTATGGATACCGGAAGCCAGAAGTACCCAGCGGATACCAGCCACATCGACATGCACATAGCTCTCTGAGCCGGTAATTTCTGTAACGACCACCTTGGCTTTTACCCCGATATCAGAATCGCTTGAGCGTTCCAGAAAGAGATGGTGGGGGCGAAAGGCGATTGTGTAGTCAGCATCCGGCAACTGCGGTAATTTGCCGATCACAGGGATTTCAACATGGCTTTTGAAGAGCATGGTGTTGTTGAGCTTGGTTACAGGCAGGCTGTTGAGCGGTGGATCGGAGAGTGTCTGGGCGGTGATGAGGTTCTGCGGTCGTGAAAACACTCCAATGGTCGAACCAAACTGAGTCACTTTTCCTTCGTGCAGCGAGGCGGTATTGCCACCCAAAAGTAATGCCTCGGACGGCTCAGTGGTGGCGTAAACAAAGATTGAACCTGTTTCGGAAAAGATGCGAGGCAGCTCCTCACGCAGTTCTTCGCGAAGTTTGTAGTCCAGGTTTGCTAACGGCTCGTCAAGGAGGACAAGGTCCGCTCCTTTGACAAGGGCCCTCGCCAGCGCTGTCCGCTGTTGCTGTCCACCGGAAAGTTCCTGGGGTGAACGTTTAAGCATATTTTCCAGTTTAAGAAGGGATGCAACCTTGGCCACCCTTGTTTTTATTTCAGAGGCCGAAATCCGGGCGATACGAAGAGGGGAGGCTATGTTCTCATAGACAGAGAGGTTCGGGTAGTTAATAAACTGTTGGTACACCATGGCTGCATTTCGTTTCTGGACAGCGACGCCGGTCACGTTCTTGCCATTAAAATGAACGGTACCGGTTGTGGGTTGGTCAAGGCCAGCCATAAGGCGCATGAGTGTCGTCTTCCCGGAAAGAGTCGGGCCCAGAAGTATGTTTAGGGTACCCGCTTCAAAGGTGAGTGAAACGTCGGAGATATGGAAGGTACTACCGACTTTTTTACTTACATTGCGTAACTCAAGCTGCATTACTTCTCCTCATCAGTTGGAAGTGAGGGCTGGTCTGCCGTCGATACTGCTTTTTTGATATATTTATCCAGTGTATCAGCTTCTTCTTTTGACAGGAATAGCCCCAGTTTGCTACGGCGCCAGAGAACATCTTCGGCGCACCGGGCCCACTCGTTGGCTATAAGGTAGTCTACTTCAACACTGTAGAGATCGTGCCCAAAGTATGTTCCAAGATCGCTCTTTGTTTTGACTGTGCTGGTTATCCGAGGGGTACAGCTGCCATAGTTTCTGATGAGCCGTGTTGCCAGTTTCTTCTCAATTACCGGGCAGTTTATCAATAATTGTTGGACTTCCTGTTCAAATTCATGGGGATGGAAATCGCCGCCCGGAAGATGAGATTGTTCGGTCCAGGGTTTGCCCATTGCAGGCAGGAACGGAGCTACTTTTTCGAGCACTGATTCTGCAAGTTTACGGTACGTCGTGATTTTGCCGCCAAAGATTGAGAGAAGTGGTACCTCGTTTTTGCCGCTATCAAGTTTGAGAACATAGTCCCTGGTCGCGGCCTTGGCATCACTCTTTCCATCATCAAATAGAGGCCTGATGCCGGAAAAACTACTGACGACCTTATCTGTTGTTATAACTTGACTGAAATACTCCGAGGCCGCGGAACAGAGGTACTCAGTTTCCTCTACGGAAATGTGAACTTCGTCGGGATTACCGAAAAAGTCCTGGTCGGTGGTTCCTATCAAGGTGAACTCGCCTTCATAAGGGATGGCAAAAATAATTCTGCCATCTTCGTTCTGAAAAATATATGCACGGTCGTGATCATAGAGTTTTCTGACAATAATATGACTGCCCTTGACCATTCTAATATGTTCTCTTGTCTCGCTGTGGGAGATATGAGGCAGCAGGTCATTCAGCCAGGGGCCTGAAGCGTTTATCAACGCTTTGGCCTTGACCTGATATTCCTGGTTTGTCGATTTGTCCAATACATTGAGAGTCCATTCCTTGCCGGATCTCGTTGCTGACAGGAGAGGTGTACGGGTTTTAACAATCGCGCCTTTTGCTGCAGCGTCTATGGCGTTCAAAACTACCAGTCTACTGTCGAGGACCCAGCAGTCAGAATATTCAAAACCTTTGGTGTAGTCATTTTTCAATACCTTTCCTGCAATATCTGTCCTGAGGTTCAGGTCGGTTGTACCGGGAAGAAGTTTTCTGCCCCCGATATGGTCGTAAAGGAAAAGTCCCAGGCGGATCAGCCAGGCCGGGCGCAGCCCCTTATGGTGTGGTAGGATAAAACGGAGGGGCCAGATGATGTGCGGGGCGGCGTTGAGAAGAATTTCACGCTCGTGCAGAGCTTCTCGTACTAAGCGGAATTCGTAATATTCAAGGTATCTGAGCCCGCCATGGATGAGTTTTGTTGACGCAGATGATGTGCCGTTGGCCAGATCGGTCTGTTCGCAAAGAAAGACAGACAATCCTCTTCCCGCAGCATCTCGGGCAATACCACAGCCGTTAATGCCACCGCCAATGATAGCTAGATCGATTACAGGAGTTTTCATAAAGGGGATACCCATTTGAAAATAAACTTTTCTGCTCGAAGCGGTGAGGTTTCACCTTGAGTACGACTTGGTTTCGAATGCAACCATTACGCATGTTTAACCGAAATGTAATGTAGTGACAAGCGAAAATTAATGAAAGGTCTTTTTTGCAGGCAGGCTGCAGGTCGTGACCTCATTGTTTTGTGGTTAAGGGTTAGCTTGTCACTATGTCGATACCGCTGTCTCTGCAGATGTCGCCAAGTTTCTTTGGTAAGACGGCATCGGTAACTATTGTATCGATGCTTGAAATGTGTCCGATTCGGATCGGTGCACTTCGTTCCAGTTTCATCGCGTCAGCTACCAGAATTGTGTGTCGGGCATTTTTCATTATCGCTTGAGCCACGCGGACTTCGCGGAAATCATAATCCAGGAGTGAGCCGTCTTCATCTATTGCAGAGACTCCTATGACCGCGTAGTCGACTTTGAACTGGTTGATAAAGTCGACAGCGGCACCTCCGACAATACCGCCATCCGACCGCCGTACTTGGCCGCCGGCGATAATAAGCTCCACTCCCATAAAATTTTTCATTATACTTATTGCATTGATGTTATTGCTTATAATTAAAAGTCCACGGTGGCTGGAAAGCTGTAAAGCAACTTGTTCGGTTGTTGTTCCAATGTTGAGCAGGAGTGAGCTGTTATCCGGGATGAGTTCAGCTGCTTTTCTACCGATAGATTTCTTTGCTTCGGGTGCCAGAAGGCGCCTGGCCTCGTAGCTGACATTTTCAATACCCGAGCCAACGATGGCCCCGCCATGAACGCGCTGTAAAAGTTGTTTGTCGCAAAGTTCGTTTAAATCTTTGCGAATGGTCTGAGGCGAGACGTCAAAGGTCTGGGAGAGTTCATCGACATCCACTCTGCCTTTTTCACTTGCAATGCCAAGAATTTTGTTCTGACGGGCAGGTAGGATGCTCATAGTTGTTCTCCCTGAAGAGTTGTGTCGAGGTGACCCAGGTTGCGAACTCAGAAGGTATGCCCGGGATAATTCGGATAACCTCCTCGTCACATGCGGGGCTTTTCTGAGTATATCGCAAACTAAACCAATTTCGTATGAAAGTCAAAAGTGAACTAAGCGCGCTCGTAGAGGGGGAGACAAAATTGAAGTTGTAATAAAGCAGATTAAAAAACAGCAACCTGGGTCAATTCGAGACTTGATGGAGCTTGAAAAAGCCAAGTTTCCCTGTATACTTTCGTTCCACTTTACACAATTGAGTTACAATTGAACAAAAGATGTTGTTCTCTAGAGACAGTACATTGTGTTACGGAATGAACTATATGGCAGGTGTACAATGACCCGTTTACAGGCAAATTTGGTACTGGCGCTGGCAGCAATGATTTGGGGCAGTAGTTTTGTGGTGCAGCAGATAGGTACAGGGGATCTTGGGACTATCAGTTTTACCGGGGCCCGTTTTCTGGTCGGTGCTTTGGTTGTTTTACCTTTTGCTGTCAAGCAGTTTTACCGGGTTCATGCTGAGGAACGAAAATTTGAACCGAGGGATTGGATTGGCATTGTAGTTACCGGCAGTGTCCTACTGACCGCTGCAATATTACAGCAGCATGGGATTCTTCGCACCACGGTAACGAATTCCGGATTCCTCACAGCCCTGTATGTACCTCTTGTGCCGATAATCGGCCTGCTTCTTCTAAGAAGGAAAGTTCATTTCTGTATCTGGCCTGCATCTCTTTGTTGTTTTGCCGGTACCTATATCCTGAGTGGAGCAAATGAGGTTGAACTTGCTACCGGTGATTTGTGGGTCATTTCCAGCACAATTTTCTGGGCAAGCCATGTGATACTTGTTGGCATTATGGCGTCGAGGACCCGGGCTCCACTGGTTGTAGCTGTGGGGCAGTTCCTGGTTTGCGGTTTCGGCGGACTTTTTCTTGGGGTTCTGGTGGAGTCTCCAAGTTTTTCTCAGTTTGGCGGAGCAGCTTTTGGTATCTGCTATGTAGGGGTTTTCTCTGTCGGAATGGCTTTTACTTTGCAGGTGGTCGGTCAGCGATTTACTCCGGCAGCTGATGCAGCGATAATTCTGAGTTCTGAAACCGTTTTTGCCGCCCTCGGCGGCATGGTCTGGCTAGGTGAGCGACTGACTATGCTGCAGCTTTCTGGCGCTCTTTTAATTTTCATAAGTATTGTCGCCGTTGAACTCCTGCCGCTCACTCGATTCGGCAAGCCTCGAGCCCTTTAGTGCCTTACTCCGTAAAAGCTGTAACAAAAAACAGGTAAGCGCAGACTCCGAGAAAATACGGATTTGATTTTAATGTTGAATTGACAGGGCAACTCCCCAGGCAATCGTTTTTTAATTTGCACGTCCAGTTATTCAAGGGGTTGCGTCATGCACAAGGCCGTGCACAGGAATTTTCCCAGATAATGATGGAAAAAGTGTTTTAGCTATCGTATCACTCGTATGTAGACCGTCACTAGAGGCAACATATCGTGCTCACGCTACTGGTGGCAGGATGGGAAAACTCAACTACCGTCATGTTTGGCGGTATTGATGACATAATTTCAGACAGGAGTTATGTTAACGCAAATTTCTAACCGGATGCTACTGAGTAATTGTAGAAATGTTATGACATGCTTACAAGCCAACTTTTTATCAGCTCGATTTTTTAAATTTTTCAGGAACGAGCATCACTCTTGGTACGTCTCCCACTGGATTTTTATCTATCAGCATATCGCACTGGTAACTTTTTTCTATATATTCAGAGACAAAAACCTCAGCAGGAGTACCAATAACGACCACCTTACCGTTTTTTAGCAAGAGCAAACGATCCGAATAGAGAGCAGCAAGATTGAGGTCATGAGAGACCATTACCACTGTTGTCTGTTTCTCCTGCCTGAACCTCTCCATAAGATCCATGATTTTGAGCTGGTGGGACGGATCCAGAGCGTTGGTGGGCTCATCGAGCAATATGATTTCAGGTTCCTGGCAAATGGCACGGGCAATCATCACTCGTTGCCGTTCACCTCCTGAAAGTTGATCCAGGCGCCTGTCTGCAAACTGAGCGACTCCGGTAAAGGCCATCGCTTCCTGGGCGAGAGCATAATCCTTGTCACTCTCAATTCCCAGTAAGCCAAGATGGGGTGAACGTCCGAGCAAAACCGTTTCTGCCACGGTAAAAGGAAAGTCTATTGATGTCTGCTGGGCAACAAGAGCAACCACCTTGGCAAGTTCTCTGGCTGAATATTTTTCCTTTGGCTTGCCGAGGATATCTATTTGCCCGGACTTCGTTTTTTCGATCCCGGCTATGAGTTTTAAAAGTGAGGATTTCCCAGCCCCGTTGGGGCCGAGTATCATAAAGAATTCACCAACTTTCACCGAAAAGTTTACCGAATCAACTACTTTGCTGTTGTTATAGGCAAGTGAATTGTCAAAAAGCTCAAGAGCTGTCATCTACGTGACCTCCAGAGCAAGAATATGAAAAGTGGCGCGCCGATCATTGCCGTAATGATGCCAACCGGTATTTCACCATGCTCCGGCAGGGTCCTTGCCAGTAGATCACACAAGACCAGAAAACTGCCGCCACCCAGAATACAACTTGGTCCGAGAAGGCGATGATCCGCACCTAAAACCATGCGAAAGAGATGGGGTATCAACAGTCCGACAAAACCAATAAGCCCAGATTGACAGACAACCAGGCTCACCATCATCGAGGTTGTGACAAGAAGGATTGTGGAGACAAGGCGGACATTCACGCCCATGGCAATAGCGGCATCTTTTCCGGTTAAGATAACATTCAAGGGTCTGGCAAGTATGAGTATCACAACAAAGCAGGGAAGACAAAGTAGGAGCAGCGATAAGTTGCTACTGCTTGACATGGAAAGATCACCCATCAGCCAGTAGATGATTTGCTGCATCTTCGAGCCCTGGCTCACAGAGATCAGAAACATGATAAATGCACCACAAAAGGCATTCATCATAACCCCTCCAAGCAGCAACGAATCTTTTCTGGTGACGGAGCGGCCGCCAGAAAGAACAAGCACAGCACCTAGAGTGAGCATAGACCCTAAGAATGAAAAAAGAGTTACGCCTGGAAAAAAAGAGAGTCCGAGCAGAATACCGCTGATTGCACCCACGGCCGAGCCACCGGATATGCCGAGGATATAGGGTTCTGCCAGGGGGTTACGTAACAGCGCCTGAAAGACCATGCCACCTAAAGAGAGGGTTGCACCGACTATGGCGGCGAGCATCACTCTTGGTAAACGAATTTTCCAGAGAATGGTATGGGCAGTCGAATCGATGCCTTCACCGCCAATCAGCAGCGAAAAAACTTCACCCATGCTGATTGCGGACGGGCCACTGCCAAGAGCCATAAGAAAACTGCAAACAAAGATGACAGCCAAAACGGAACAGAGGATTGGAAGCTTTCGTGTTATTGGAATGATTGGCTGGTAAGCACCACTATTCCCCACTGTTTTCTCCAGCATTTTCAGGGTGTAAGGTTGCAGCCAGAGTCTCAAGTCCCATTATCAACCGGGCTGTTGGCCGGTTAAACAGATCGGCATCGACCACATGGAGTCTATTATTTTTAACAGCGGGAATTTGCGGCCAGCGCTGCCAGGAAACTTTTAAGTTTTCTGGTGATTGCCCTCCGGCCATAGAGCTTAACAGTACGACTTCGGGCTTAAGCAGCATAATATTTTCCCATGAATAACGGGGATAATCGGTCATATCTCCAGCAAGATTTCTCCCTCCTGCCAAGGTAATAAGTTTGTCTATGTAACTATTTTTACCAGCTGATACAATTGGAATATCAGCAATTTGGAAAAATACTGTGGGTCTATCCGGGCTAGCGTCGACCTTTTTCTTCACCCGCTCGAGCCGCTGCTGCATGTCAGACACCAGCTCTTCTGCCTGTTCTGGTGCATCAAGGATATCGCCCAAGAGGATAAATGCCTCCATTATCTGTCTAATGGAGCGGGGATCGATGGCAAAAACCGGGATACCGAGTGCCTTGATGGCATCGACCGTATGGAGGGGGTTGCCATCTTTTATAGCAAGGCAGAGATCAGGCTTTATAGCAATTATTCGCTCGAGATCGAGCCGGATATAAGACCCCACTCGGGGGAGTTTTTTTGCAACAGCTGGATAATTACTATACCGGGTAGCCCCAACCAGTTTATCCTCGGTCTTTAATGAAAAAATCATCTCGGTGAGGCTGGGCGCAAGGCTCAACACTCGCTGAGGCTGTGTAGGCACTTCTACTTTTTCACCCGTCTGATCAACAATCTGCCGGGTACCTGCCTGCACCATAGTCAGTGCAGAAAAAAGACAATAGACGAGTAGCACGAGGCCAGCGTTTTTCACAAGAGCGTTATTTCTGTCAATTATTCCCATATGTTATTATCACTAATCTTCAGTATTGTTTCCAGCGGGAGACCTGAAGTATGAAGTATATTCCTTTATTTCAACTCAAAGGATATCGGCACGTCAACCCACATGGTCACAGCTCCACCACCTTCAGTCGCTGGTGTGAACAACCAATATTTCACCGACTTTAACGCCATCCGATCGAGGCTGACATGACCACTGGATTTTTTTACCTGAAGCTCTGCCACAGCACCCTTTTTATCAACCAGTACATGCAACAGTACTTCCCCCTGATAGCCTCTTCGTTTTGCAATCACAGGATATGGCGGTTGTTTGTTCTGTCGATAAATCGGTACTGCTTTTTTCTGTATCGGGGCGACATCAACTTCCTTTTCGGCCAAGTTATTTTCAGATTCAGAGGAAATATTAACATCTTCTCTCTGGAATAGAGATTGCTGCTCAACTTTGGGCGGTGGTTCCGGTTTGATTACCACTTTTTTCTGGTAGCTGGCAATTACAACTTTCGGTTTGACAACTTCTTTTACAGCTTTGACTGGCTCATCCACCACCATTTTGGGTTCTGTCGCTTCAGGTTCCACTTTCTTTTCAACGACAGGTTTTGGAGAAAATGTGTTCATCCTGATCTTAATAGGACTTCCATCAAGGGCTGGTTTTAGTCTCTGTTGTTCCGGCAACTTGTAGCTGAGAACTAACCCGTGTACCAAAAGAGACAGGGCAACCGGCAAAATCAGCCGTTTAAGATCCTCCATCTCGTTCTGCCTGCAATGATATATTTGAGATTCCAGCATTTTTTATACTATCAAGTACCATAAACAGACGCTGATATTCGACCAGACGATCTGCAAAAACCTGCACCCCTTTTTCCTTCTCAGCCTCAGTTTTCTTTTCCAGAACTTCAGACAGGTAGCGCTGCTCTACCGGCTGTTTATCTATAAAAACAGCACCATCCTCGGTGACCGAAATTGCTATCTGGTGGAAGTTATCAATTTCTGCAGTCTCAGATGTAGGAAGAGCAATCGGCAAGGCGCGGTGAACAGCCATCGATAGCATGGCATAGATAAAAAACACCAGAAGTAAAAAAACAATATCAATCAGCGGCAGCATCTCTATACGCGCTCTGCGCTGCTTTTTAATATAGATCTTCACCGACTATCTCCAATTGAACATCCGGTGACAATTTTTCGTAAACTATTTCAAGACTGGTGGCATACTGCTCCATCGCCTGCACCGCTCTCTCTTCTTTAGCATTGAAATAATTAAAGGGAATGACTGCAAAGATGGCAATACTAAGTCCTGTGGCAGTAGTAATGAGAGCTTGTGCAATACCGCCTGTAACTGCCTGTGGGTTCTCAATCCCCTCTATTGCCAGCATATCAAAAGAGAGGATAATACCAATCACTGTACCCAGTATGCCTAGCAAAGGTGCCACGGTGATCATCGTGTCTAAAAAAGCGATGCCTCGCCTCATCTTCCCAATTTCATGAATAGCCGCAACTTCCATGGCCTTGGTCATGGAAAATTTCCTATGCAAAATACCGCTTACCAACACACGGACGGCGTAATCCTTGGACCCAGTGGTCTGCTTTTGCACAAGCTCCCAGTTTCCCTGCTGACAGTTTTTCAGTACCCCGTTTATCAATTGACAATTGTGGTGTCGATTGAGCGTAGCCCAAAAGATGGTTCGCTCAATAATAATTGTCAGTACACATACGGAACAAACGAGAAGTGGGTACATGACAACCCCACCCTTATCGATTATTTCAAGCATCCTCATTCTCCTTGAAAGTGTAGCAGCCAGCTATCCAGGTAAGCAAAAAACTGATAGAAGCACCGACAGAAAATTGTTGTCTCTTTTCTGCAGGTGCCTCAACAAAAATCTACTCATCTCATGAAATATTGAGATTAAATGTTAAAGGTAAGACCTATCAGGAAATTGATTCCAGGTGAAGGCTGAATGCCAGGTTCTCCCATGAAGTTAAGCCCACCGTATTCTGCATACTCTTCATCAAACAGGTTTTTAACAGTAATATAAGCAGATCCCTTCTCAAACATATAGGCAACCTTTGCAGTTGCATAGAAATAACCGTCCTGACAATCCACCACATTGGCAAAATCAGAAATATAAGGCCTCTCGCCAATATATGTCCCATCTACATAAAGCAGAACATTTTGAAAAAGTGTTGCCTCTCCACCAACGGTAAATTGATGCCGTGGTACATTGGGTATTTCGTTACCGTCAAATTGACCGCTATCGATCTCGGTATCTCTTAAGGTGTAACTGCCATAGATCATCGCCTCTGAAAACCGTTTACTGGCTTTCACTTCAACTCCCTGCCTGATGGTGTCACCGTCAAAATTCTCATTGGCAAAGGTAACTGGATTAAAAAATATTTCGTCATCACTATTCAACCTAAAAAGACTGACATTAAAGGTATACCCCGAACCGTACTGAACTCGCGCCCCGACTTCAAAGTCGTCAGTTGTTTGTGGGGTAAGGGAGCTATCAAATGAATTATTAAAAAAGCTGAACATTTCGTCAAGGGCAGGATAGCGAAAGCTCTTTGAATAACTGACGTATGAGGATATTTTATCCGAAAACATGTAGGCCAAACCTGCATTATACAGGGTCTCGTCCATGGTAACACTGTCACTTAGACCAGCTGAAGAAGAACTATACTTTGCACGGTCGTAGCGCAACCCTCCAGAGACAGACAGCTTGTCGGTTGCTAAAACTTCAGCATTACCGTAGAGTCCTAAATCTTCCTTGGTAAGGTCATAGGCTGCGGTGGAAAGCGAACCAAAAAATTCCGAGTCGTTAGTAATGCCTTCCCGGTTATCCCTATAGTCAAGACCTACGATAAATTTCGCATCATGCTCGTAGAATTCCTCACTAACAACAACCTGTGGGGAAAAGACAAAGGTGTCAATATTGGTTTCAGCATCAAACGATCCTCCTATATAAGAGAAAAAAGCATCATTTTCTCTTCTTCTAGCAGAAGCATCCAGCCTGAAATAGCTGGTGTCGGAAAAGTAAAACACCGGGCTGAGCTGGCCATAATAATCTTTGGTATCAGCATAATCATCAGGTGTCGTACTTGCTGTCCTCGATATTCCGCTATCAAGCTCACTGAGGAGTAGAGCGCCGGGTATTTCGGTGTCATCCTCGTGGTAACCACCGGTAAAGATGAGGTTAAACTTCTCTGAGGCAAAATACTCAAGATTCAAACCCACATCCTTGGCATTGGTGCCACTGTTGTCACGGTAGCCATCAGTTGTGCGGAAATTTCCATCAAGAGCATAGCTGAGCTTATCGGTTGAACCACTGACCGCAAGTTTAGTCATTAACGACTCATAACTCCCTACAACCAGACCACCGGAAACCCGGTTTTCTTCACCTTTTTTGGTGATAATATTTATAACACCACCCGCGGCATTATCTCCATAAAGAACGCTTCCTCTACCGCCATGTATAATCTCTATTCTTTCGATTCTCTCTTTGGGGATAAGAGTCCAGTCAACACCGCTCAGATCCGGCTGATTTACCCGGCGACCATCTATAAGCAATAATGTATTGAGGCCTGCAGTTTCACCAAAGCCCCTCAGATCAACAGTAACATTGCGGCCATTTCCTGTAATATCGTTCACCACTATTCCGGCTGTGCTACGCAACAATTCAGGCACCGTTTCTGCCGGTGACCGGACTATCTCCTGCTCGGAGATAACCGTTATATTGGCAGGAACCCTTGCAATTTTTTCTTCTTGTCTCGATGCGGTAACAACTACTTTATCCATTAAAGGGGTTTCATTTTCAGCCGCACGACCCTCAGTATTGACAAGCACACCTGAAAAGAAAAGGGCGGTAACCGCTGTGAGACTTAGCACTGCGCCGCTTCTACCCCTCATGCCCTTTACTGCTGGCCCATTTTGTACAACCACAATCTCTTGCCTCAATTCCCGTTTCTTTTCTCTGGACACTGACCTTCTCCTTGAATTTTCATACTTCAGTTAAGGCCCGGCAAAAAAAATTCCCAGACCAATTCAAAAATGAATGACCCGGGGATTACCCTTTTTCCGCGTGATCTGACAGCAAAACTATACTCCACGAAGTTTCGCTATCATTTTTCAGGCCGGTCTTCTGACTTTCCTGCCCTATTAGACGGCCTTCCCATGAGTGTTGCTTACACAGTGGCGTGCTACGTCTAAAGGGTTTCTCACAAATGAGAAAGGATCACAGCGGCGGGACCGTTCCCGATTCTAACGGGATTCCCAATTAAGCCTTAAAGGCACCTGAAAACTAGAGTGCATCGTAGTTGTGAAAGAAAAACCATTAAGCTAATTTTGGTTAGAAGGAGCGGGAGTGGGATTCTTCTAAAAACTATCGGTAAAGTTATTCTCTCAACGAGGAGATCGAACAGTACTGTCCCAACAATCACTGTTGCGGATCATCCTGACTGCCACGATTAGAAGGTGAAATAAGACCTTGCAAGGGCCAACGGTGCCACATGACAATCTGCAAAGTACCGAAAAAAATCTGCTACGACCAACTTGTATGGTTCGGCATAGGAAAGACTCTCTTCTCGGTATCAATAAATTGGAACCTTTTTACTGTTTCCAGTAAACCGCCGATGACATAATCGGTTATTTTGAAGCGGTATTTTGTAATTTATTTTAACCGAATTACTACTCCAAATCTCTATTGACAGCTTCGGGAGAAAATGCAGGAAGGCAAATTGCAATATACACAGCGCCTCCCTGATAGGGTGTGCTATATTGAACCCACTCGCCTTTACCTACAATCACGGCTTCACCGGCTCTGACCTCAATTTCCTTATCAACGAGCTTTAGTTTCAGAATTCCCTCAAACACCACAGTATACTCTTTAAACTCAGCCTGTTGTCCAGGCTCAACCCACCCTTGAGGGCTAACCATCTTGGCAATACTGACTTCAGTGGTATTTGTGTTTACTCGACCTATGAATTCATCAATCTGTTTTGGTTTATTTCCGGCAGACTCAATTATCGTTGGACTTCCAATTTTTTTAACCATTACCCCACCTCTCTACCATAGCCATCTTGATTAAATTAAAAAGCCGAGCAAAAACCCAATAGAGGCTGTCGCGGACCTCAATTCGATTTTCACCCAGCTATTTTACCAAGCAAACCACCTGCTAAAAGTCCCAGAAAGAATCTATTGTTTCGCCGGAAAAATCCCATGCAACATTGTGAGGCTCTATAGATTCATCAGTGAAAAATTCGGGCAATCTGTCGTCTACATTGGTAAACCCAGCTGCTCTATTAAACTCACGTTCAATTTTAAGGATGGTTTTGCCAAGATTGGTTATATCATCACCAGTCAAACTTGTTCCAAAACGGGCATTTATCATATCGATCAAGGCAGGAAGACATGTTTCATCGTCCAAAGCAGCGAACGCTATGAAGAGACACATACCAGTGGAATCTATCGCAGCGGTTGCTATCTGCAGGTTCCTTGACAACTCGACTTGTCCTTCCTTGCTCAACGGATCTAAGGTGCCTCCCACTCCTAGTATGCTGGTCGCAACAGTATATCCAGCTGTATGGTCCGCGCCCTGGGTAGAAGTTGCGTATGTAATTCCCATACCTTTTATTGCCCGGGGATCATAAGCAGGGATAGCCTGGTTTTTAACGACAGGAACACGGGTTAGACCAAAGGCAGCAGCAACAGAACCGGTCCCCCCTCCTATAATTCTCCCTAGAGGAGATCCAGTACCAATCTCTTCACGAATCATTCGACACATTTCGACACCGTCTCCAAATTCGAGAACACCCGCTTCCATAGCAACACCGAAGGCCACGGACGTTTCTATTGTGTCAAGACCGAGATCATCCATCAGGTAATCAGCCTCAGCTATTCTATCTAGATCATTAACACAGCAATCAGCTCCCATTGCCCAGATAGATTCATACTCAAAACCTGAAGTCACATATTTTTTATCAGCATCATTGTAAATTTGTGAACAGTTTATCACACAACCAACATGGCAATTATGCTTAGGCTTACCACCACGTTCAACAATGATGTCGTGCATGGTTTCACCCGAAATTGCCTCATTTCCTGCAAATTGACCTGATGTAAAATTACGTGCGGGAAGTGCGCCTGCTTCATTGATAACGTTCACCAGAACACTAGTTCCATATTGGCCAAGCGCCTGTGAAATGGGATGATCAACCAGAGCCCTAGCAAAAACACGATTAGCAGCTTTAAATGATTCTGCATCAACTATTTCAACTTTACGCTTTGTTGGTTCAATGGCAATAAATTTGATTCTTTTAGACCCCATGACCGCACCTAATCCTCCACGCCCACAGGAACGAATTCTTGAACCAGGATCTTTTATGGAAATGTTGGCACTGCTCATCTTCATTTCGCCAGCCGGTCCGATAGCAATTGAACCAATCTTCTCTCCAATTCGTTCATTTAAAACTTTGACTACTTCATAATTGCCCTTACCAACCAGTTCGCTTTCCTGGGTAATCGCAACTCCTTCTGCAGAAACCTGTAGTCCGTACCAAACGTCCTCTTTAGGTATTCCTTCGATAATAATGGCCTTAATGCCATGTTTTGCAAGCATCTGAGCTGCAACACCACCGCCGTTGGCCTCTTTTATAGTCCCTGTCAAAGGACTTTTGGCACCACATGAAAGTCGGCCTGAATTTGCTGCCTGGGTTCCGGAGAGTAAGCCGGGAGCAATAACAAGTTTATTATTTTTCCCTAATGGATGACATGTCGCATCAACCTCAGTAGAAATCACAGTGGAAGTAAGACCACGACCTCCAAGTCCAGCCCACTCTTCTGGTACTTCTTCGATTGTGGCGATCAAATCGCACATGTCTATCCGAAAAATTTTATCAACCATATCCCAACTCCCCCACACAAAGAAAACGCATAAAATTAAAAATGAAATTTTGTTTAATCCCCTAGGAAGGCAAGAGATTTAACGACGTAGAAAATATTTAATAATTTGATCAGATACGTATTGATCAACAATTTTGCAACACCTTATAGATAACTACCTTCACCAGCATTAGTTCTCTTCTGATATTTGGAATACTGGCTGCAAATATTGATCTCAAGTATCCCATATAACCTTCGACCTAGGAGCTTGTCCGAGAATGCATCTGCGGAGTCTCGTAAACTCGCTTACCTGTCCCCAACTCTTCGTTGTTTCCATAAAAATAATGCTCGCAGATAGCGTAGACTTCGATATTACCTACATGGCTGTGCTTATTTTTCCAAAAAACCTCAATTTGAGAACAAATGCTTATTCTCGGACAAGCTCTTAGAATACAGCATCATCTCATTGATTAAAAAGAGGATTCAAAACTCAATATTTCGTTAGAGAATTTTCCATGCAACCTCTAACAAATGCGATCTTGATACGAAATACTTTTGCAGCCCTTAACACAACTTCTCTTGATTGCTGCCTCTATTTGTCAAATTTAGTCAGATTTAAATTTGACAAGTACTCAGCAACCCCCTGGCTAGTGGGAGTTATTGTATCTTCGCCCTCTTCCCAGTTCGCTGGACATACATCACCATGCTTTTCATGCAACTGCAACGCTCCAAGCATTCTCAGTGCTTCATCTATGTTGCGCCCAAGAGCCATATCATTTACGACTGAATGACGAACAATACCTTCTTTATCTATGAGGAAAGTACCTCGAAGAGCAACACCTGAATCTTGAAGTATTCCATACTGCTCAGAAATCTTTTTATTGAGATCAGCAACCAACGGATATTGAATTTGGCCAATTCCTCCTTCATTGACCGGGGAATTTTTCCAGGCTAAGTGAGAATATTCGGAATCGGTAGAAACACCTACAATTTCACAGTTTTTATCTTGGAATTTCTTTAAATAATGGTCAAAAGTGATAATTTCAGATGGGCAAACAAAAGTAAAATTTAAGGGATAGAAAAATAGAATAATATACTTTCCACGGTAATCGGAAAGAGAAAAATCTTCCTTCAAAGAATTATCAGCCATAACTGCTGTTGCTGTGAAATCAGGCGCCTGCTTAGTAACGAGTGTATTCATGATTAATCTCCTCAACGATTTAATGTTTAAATTAAAAGAAGGTAAAACTGCATTGCATGCTCTTATTCAAAGTTCTGCAGTTTGTTTTTTATTCCATAAACCACGGGACTCACATCAGATGTACTCTTTAAACAACTCTTTGGAAGCTCCGGATATAACGACTTTGTTTACTAGCATTCCGTCATCTTTGATCACCTCTATTCCTGCATCAACAGCAGCTTTTACAGACCCGACATCACCAGCTATCAATAAAAAGCCCTTACCACCTACAGCCATCGAGAGATGTACTCTAAACAGAGTCACTCCTGCGGCCTTTACCGATGCATCAGCAGCTCGAATTATTGATGCGGCCGAAAAGGTTTCAATAACTCCAAGAGCATTATTATAATCTTCGGGTAGTGCCACACATCCAGAAACTGCTGGGAATATAGCAGGATCAATATTGGGTAGGATCAAATGATCGACCAGAAAACCTGCTGACGTGTTGACACCAGCTTCTACGGCGGCATTAATTGACCCAACCTGGCCACCAATAACTACCATGTATTTTCCAGGACAAATTGTGCGGGCTACGAGGAGCTCCACATCTGCTGCCTTGATTACAGCATCCTGAACGGAAAACCCGGAAGCAATACTCGATAACTCCAGTATTCCGATTGATTCTTTCATGAATTCTCCTGTCGCTCTATTACAATTGCCTTAGCATTAACTTCTTTAACAACGCCTGATATGGAGGAGTGTATCTCAGCACCCAGGTTTTCACCGACGGTTGCTATTTTTTCTCCTTTTTCCACCTGCTGGCCTTCCTTTACCAGAGGCTCTGCGGGTGCCCCGATATGTTGCCTGAGAAATATCTCAAACAACTTCGTCTTACTTTTAAAATCAATTAGAGGACCGCAGTCTTTAAATCTTATCAGATCGAGTCTTTCCTTAATCTTTTTCGTTGGTGTCCGCCGGTATTCAATCAGCGGATGTGCAGAAGCAGATTTTTCTCCAGTAAACTGAATGTTCTCCTTTATTAAAGCCCGCTTGCTATAGACGCATGCCTGTGAAGGATAGAGCCCTTCAGGGCATGCAGCAACAGAACAGAGGTTACATTCACAACAGAAAAGCGTGTGGGTCGATTCCCTGTCCGCTTCTATCTCACCACTTGTAAACAGAAGTTTTTGCATTGCTTTGTGGGGCCGAATGGGGTGACCAAGCAGTGCTCTGGGACAGAGTTCACTACAAAATGTACACTGATCACAAGACGACTTACCAATTCTATTCACAGATCTTTCATTGTCAGCCGTACTCATTCGCGAAGTGAGGGTATGTCCTTTAGGTAAAACTATAAGACCTCCGGTTGTCTTAGTAACTGGTTCACTGAGGTCGTCTGCAAGCATACCCATCATCGGTCCACCAACTACAACATCGTAACTATCAAGCTTAGGCCTGGCTATTTCAAGCACATCACGGTACGGAGTACCGATGGGAACATCCATAGAAACCGGATTCTCAACTTCTCCCCCAACTGTGAGAAATTTACTGATCACCGGCCCTTCTTTGGCTATATTATAGAGGGTTTCAACATTATTGACGATAATATCACAGGCAAGAGGAAGCTCACCTGGTGGCACAATCCTTCCGGTGGTTTCATATATCAGTGTAATCTCATCTCCTGCCGGATAAAAGTCTCTAAGGAAAAAGAGTGTTACACTACCAGGTATTTTGGCCTTCAGGCGATCTATTACCTTGGCATGTTTTTCCTTTATACCGATAATTATTTGCTGTGCAGAACATAGTGACGCTGCTTGCAAAAGCCCCTTCAAAAAGAGGTCCGTTTCTTTAAGGAGTATCTCCATATCCTTATGCAACAGAGGTTCGCACTCCGCGGCGTTTACAAGCAAAATCTCGGCCTGACTACCAACCTTTACATAACAAGGAAAACCGGCCCCACCTGCCCCTACGACGCCTTTTTCTTTAATTTCTTGCGTTGAGATCATTTTTTATAATAGTTCCGTATTTTATCCATGGCTGCATTCACAGCCGCCTGGTTACCCAAGACAGCAAGCATCTGTACATGTTGGGGACAGTTACCGGAAACAAGGACTGTTTTGACATCACTCGCCTTTTCTGCAAGATCAGCGGAGAAATAGATATCAATGAGTGTTGACTGAACCAGGCCCACAGCACCGTATTGCATCGACTGTATAGAATCCCGGTACATGGGGCTGATGCTGTTCATGAGCATTTTTAAAAACGTCTTAGATGGTCCCTGGACAATTTCAATCTTCATAGTTCATACTCAAATGAGTGATTCCCAGCACTTTATTGCAGCCTTTGCGCAGACAACATCTTCCTCGACACTCCCACCACTAACACCAACACCACCAACAACCTTTCCGTCTTTAACAAGTGGGATACCGCCACCAAAGATTACCATCCGGCCTTTATCTGTAGCATGGAGCCCATATAACGACTGACCAGGAGTAGTAACAGTTGCAAGAGTTTCAGTACTCACTTTGACTGCTGCAGCGGTATATGCCTTGTTTAATGCGATATCAACACTCACCAGAAGGGCATCATCCATCCTCTGGGTGGCAACAAGATTACCACCTTCATCCACTACAGAAACCACCATGGGAACTTTGATTTCTTCTGCAGCTTTTTTGGCTGCGGTAATCATTTCAAGTGCCATATCAAGTTTATTAGCCATTTAAAATCCTCCAATTCTTTAGTCGCAAGTATTCTTTCGATAATAAAATCAAAATGATACTCATTATTTGTCGATCAGATTATTCTCATTGCCTCGACCAAAACGCAGCGTCGTTGACGGGTGAAAGTCCTTGCTGAAGTAAGTCCCTCTCCAGTCGGTCCGGCGATGGTAAACGAGGTATGCCCTTCACCACCTAAACCTATACCAGCATAGCAAGGACCATTTTTAACAAAAATTGTGGTCTGTACTGCCCTGGCAAACCGGGTTAGGCTATCCACATTTGTGGAGTGCATCATTGCAGTATGGCGGTTCCCCTGTTCAACCTTCACGCCAAACTCAATGGCTTCATTAACGTCCTTAACAGTTACAACCGGCATCACCGGCATCATTTGCTCTTTCCAAACTAGAGGATGATCTTTGGCTGCTCTGAACACTGCAAGACGACAATCCTCCCCAACGGTTATTCCGATTTCCTTTAGAATCTTTTGAACATTTTGGCCGATATAAACCGGGTTGATTTTTCCATCGGGCTTAACAACAAGCTTGGTAATTTTAACAGCCTCTTCTTCACTGAGAATATATGCCTTTTTCGTCTCCGCCATTAATTTGATGAGACTATCAGCGACTTCTTCGACAACAACCACTTCTTTCTCACATACGCAAAAAATATTATTATTGATGCTGGCACCGTTAACAATACTCTCAGCTGCATTTCTAATGTTGGCAGTCTCATCGACAAGCACAGGAGGATTACCAGCACCCGCGCCAATTGCTTTTTTTCCTGAGGACAGGACGGCTTTAACCACTGGTTTACCACCTGTAGCAACCAACATGTTGATACCAGGATGTGCAATTATTTCATTCGCTCGCTTGAGAGTAGGTTCAGCGATGGCAGTAATTGTACCGGCAGGGCCTCCTGCATCGACAATTGCCTTATGGAGAACTCCTACCATTTTAGCGGAGATAGCTTTTGCACTTGGGTGGGGATTGAAAACGATCGCATTTCCGGCCGCAACCATACCAATAGTGTTGTTAATGAGTGTTCCAGTAGGATTGGTAATGGGCGTGAGTGCACCGATAACTCCAACAGGAGCAGGTTCCAGCAAAGTAAGACCGTCATCTCCGGATTTAGCATAGGTGAGAAGATCTTCCGTTCCTGGTGTCTTGACCGCACACAGTATATTTTCCCTGACCTTATCCTCATACCTTCCATAGCCTGTGTCGCTAATTGCTAGAGCAGATAACTCTTCATTGTTATCGAGAACAGCCTTTCTAATGGATGCAATTATTTCCTCCCTTTTTTCCAGGGACAATGTGATAAGTTTCTTCTGGGCGACCGCAGCACAGGTGACAGCCTCGTCCACCGTATCATACATACCATCTCTTGAAGGAGTTGCAGTACCGGGAGAGGGGGCTGTGTTTTTTGCAATTTGTTCAACAACCCTCTGTACGAGATCTGTTATAGCTTCACTATTAGTCGTCATTTTCTATTCTCCTGTCGAATCTATAATTACCTGTGATCATATCGGATGAGCGTGTTGGTTAGCCGCCCACACTCGAAGAAACATAAGTTTCGTTAGTTTATTTTTTATATTAACCAGTGGTCCCTTTGAAATTCTTCCCTCTCTGACTTTACCTCCAGTTTTTCCTATCCAACTGATGCAAAAATGACTGCCCCAGCAAGAATTAAAGCATCGTGACTACCAACGTTCTCTTCATCAAACTCTCCTAATTTCTTGTTCAGGAGGTTCAAAAGCTTGTCTACCGACCTAGGTGAAACGCTTTTTCCTGGCAGTATTTTTCTGAGCAGGTTTGCATTTTTCACCATCTCATCAAATGCAGCTGTTACAGGCTTTGCAACTGTTTCATCTTCTTCAACTGTCCCACCACTGACACCGATGCCACCGACCACATCTCCGCCAATGGTCAAAGGCATTCCACCGCCAAAAAGAATAATTTTCCCATCGTGACTGTTTTGAATTCCATAAAGAGCTTCTCCCGGCTGGGCAAGTACACCAACCGTTTTGGTATCCATTCTGAGCACCGATGCGGTATATGCCTTTGATACTGCTATCTCTCTACTTGCCGGCAGGGCCCGATCCATGCAACCGAAAAATAATGGATGTCCATTTTCATCGCTGAAAGCTATGACCATCGGAACATTGATTGCGAGTGCTTCAGCTTCTGCTATGCGACCAAGGATCTTTACAACCTGATAGGGTAATTTCATTTCGTCTCCGACAATACGGTCTTCAGTACAGCTTCTGTAATTTCAGATTCCACTTCTAAGTTCCAGGAAATTATGAATAGCAGGTCACTCAAACGGTTGACGTAAACAAGAATTAAATCAAAGTCACCATGTTCTCTATTCACTCCAACAATGAGCCTCTCACCTTTCCTGCAAACCGTCCTTGCCACATGGAGGATTGCACTTTCATGGGATGCTCCAGGCACAATAAATTTTCCATTAAGGGGGCATCTCTTTGTATATAGATCTATCCACCTTTCCAACTTCTCTACGGAACTGTTGCTGAGCCTATCTTTCAATTTAGATTTACTGCCTTCCCAGGAAAGCTCTGCATTCGCAAGGAATATGTCATTTTGAATTTCAAAAATAACCTCTGCAATGGGTCCTGTTTTTAGGAGGGCTCGGGCAATTCCAAGATGCGCTTGAAGTTCATCCAAAGCTCCATACGCCTGAACTCTGGGATCATCCTTGGGCACTCTTTTCCCGCTCAACAAAGAAGTAGTTCCCTGGTCTCCCTTACCCGTATAAATCTTTGACCCCATAAGCTTTCTACCTATTTCCCAAGGTTGATCAACGACTAGCCGATATCGAGCTGGTCCACGATCCCTACGATAGCAGCGTCGACAGGACAATCTTCATCGCCAACAGCCTTTCTGGCACCGCTCCCATAAGTAACAATGACTCTTTCCCCTCGACCGGCACCGGCAACATCGACAGCAACTACCGTGTTGCCCTCTGGTTTGCCTGTACTCGGCTCAAGTGGCTGAACTACCTGAATCTTGAATCCAACCATCGCCTTATGCTTCTGTGTGGCTACAACTGTACCAATTACTTCAGCCAATAGCATAAATTCACCTTTTACCCTTGTCAGACTCCATCTTGTCGTTATGACAATTAAACTTTAAATCTCTGATTATAATTTATGAAAGGTTACCCCTTTTTGAGCAGCAAGATCCTTTGCCGTTGGTGTTAATATCGCACCAGAATCAAATGAAATGTCATACCCGCCGCGATCTGCCAGGTTTATACATGACCCTGTTATAACTCTTTCAGTCAAATGCTTTATTTTTCTTCCCTTGGAGATGACGATTTCAGATGATTTTCTACCTGGTGACGTTGGCGATTCTGGATCTACCTCAGCCATTCCATTTTCCTTTTCACCTCTATTTTTGTCTCCAAAATTGTTTCCTAAAGTCTGCTCAAGAATTCGATTCAACTCTGTGATGTCGCATAAAATATTGCCATAGCTTTCAATAACAGCCAACCGCTCTTCAATGGCACCAAACAATCCCGGTCTCTTAATGGCTTGACGTCGACTAGTATTTATTACTTGAGTGCTACCGGCAAGAATATCCGTTTGTGAAATGAGTAGTGGTATTCCCATGCTTGTTGCATTCAACATAACCTGGGTATGAACGGAATCGGCCATGAGCATAGAAAGTTTTGATACTGTGTTAAGACTTACAATTGGAGCAATCACGATATCGACATCGTTTAAGGTTTCATACCAGTTGCCTGGGTCAACGTTGGTTATGTGAGGAAAGCCGTCAAGACCTAAGGTAATGTTTTTACTGTAAGTTTTTCTTGCGTTCTCAGAAAAGAGCAACTTGAGCTTAAACCCTTTCATGATGAGACTTCTCATCTGCTCCACCGCATTCTCAACATTGCCGTTGCAACCCGAAAATACACAAACGATATCTCCCCGGTTTCCGTCTGCACCAAGTTTCACAGCAAGCCTTCTAACTACTTTGGCAACTAACCTATCTATGAGAATTCTATCCATTAGCAGGCAACCTGTTGTCTTTCATTTTCCATATGGAAAGCTCTACAACCTAAGGCAATTCCAAGAGGCGTTACAAGGAGTGGGTTGACCGGTTTGACTGTTGGAATATTGGTTTCAACCTCAACAACTTTTTCGATGCCAGGAAAACAGCTGGTACCCCCAACAAGATAGATTTTTTCAACTGTTTGGCCTTTTAGATGATCGTTTACAATGCTGGCCATCTTCTCAAATACCGGAGTGATAAGATGGAGTACCTCTGACTGTCTGGAAGGGTCACGTTTCATATGCTCGGCGTCCAGTTGGCTTACACCAAAATGGCCGCAAAGCACCAGATCCACATGAGTTCCTCCCGTGGGTTCGTCAGCGGTATAAACAACCTCCCCATTTTTAATCACCGATATTCCTGTTGTTCCACCGCCAATATCCACAACCGCTCCATCTTCAATATCGAGAACTTTGGAAGCTGCAGTCGGTTCATCAAGTGACCCTGCCAGACTAAGACCAACTGACTCAACAACATTTCCAAATATCTTGGCGTTTCGCCCAATCGTTCCTGGAGGGTAAGCAACCGCAGAGGAAGTAAGGCTAAAACCGGCTTCTTCAATATTTCTCATCTGTTTTTTTAAGATCTCTATGGCCCCAATATAATCAAGTACCAGGCCGTCCCGAACTGCAGAGCAACTCCTGGTGAGAGCTCCCGCTACAGGAACGCCCTCACCATCTACCACAGCAGTAACAATATATGCTGTACCCAAATCTACCCCGGCGTAAAGCTCTCCCTTAATCTCTGAACCACCCGTAAGAGTGAGAGTCTTCTCAAAATCAACGATTAACTGGTCAGTTTTTTTACTTATGGACATTTTGCTTTTACACCAATGATGAGGGTGAACATTCAAGACAGAGCTTTACGTGGGATTACTTCCTCTTTACAGCTTCTATTCCAGTCACTTTGTTAATTGCTGCTTCTGCAGCACCGGCAGCACGCTCGATATCTGCCTGCTTACCACCCAGGTAGAGTCTTCCGACAGCGCCAAACACCCTACAATCAACGATGGTAACGTTGGAGTTTTTCTCTGCTTCATTTGCCGCCAAAGCGATGTAACCAGCGGGCTGAACCTCTAAAATATAAAGATCCTGACCGGGAAGTAGCATAGATGCCAGTCGTGAAATATTGACCATCTGAGCATGGTAAGGATTTACTTTGTTGATAATCTGGGAGCTGAGGATCGTTGGTTTCACTCTGTCGGTCAATTTCTTACCAAGGGTTTTAAGTACTGCATTCCCAGCATGTTTAACATCAGCCTGAGCAGTAGAGTGAAACTCAAGAACCCCAAAAACCCTCTCAACAACCATCAGTCCCGGTTGAACGTTGGCCGCCTTGACCGTTGCATTAGTCACCTCGTTAATCAAGACACCAGGAGAAATTTCGACAAAGGTTGCAGCCATACCGGGAATAGGAATATATCCTCTGGCATTGGCTCCAAGGTAAGCAGCAAATTGAGGCTGCAGGCGATCAAGGTAAATAAAAGTTCTTAAATCAGACATGTTCTACATACTCCTTTCTGAAAAGGTATCGTGATTGTTCCCAAAAGCTGCGTATGCAATCAATTGAGTGGTTATTTATTTCTTAGGTAGTATTTTCCGAGTCGTTTTTACATTTTTCTTCGTTGCCTGAGCAATTTTCTGCCTGGTTGTAGTCAGTTTTTTGGGGGGATATGCTTCTTTTATTGGTTTCGGTGGAGTTGACGGACTGTCAGTTTTAACTTCACTCCCCTTAACTTCTTTTTCAGCAGGATCTTTCTCAATTATTTTTGGTTCGACAGTTTCTACTGGTTTTACAAGTGCTGCTGTTTTTTCCTGAAGCTTTTTTTCAGTTTTAATTTCAACCTTTTTTTCTACTGCGGATTGCGTTGAAATCTGTTTTCCTGCCTCCGCTACATCATCTTTCAACGATTTCGGAGAAGGTGTAGTTTCTGTTTGTGCAGGTTTCGGTATATGCTCTGTTTTTTTGAAGACTGAAACCGATTTTTCATCCTTTTTTGTGTTGGCTGCAGGCGATGTTGTTTCAATTATTTTTACATCAACCGCATTGCTATACTGAGACTTTTCCGAGACAGAGTCACTTTTAGAATCGTCTGTTGTTGTTTCGTCTGCAGCAATTTCTTGTTGCTTGCAAAAGGAAAAAGGCGCTCCTGTCTGAAATCCCTGAAATTGGTTATCAGGTCTGGGAATTATATGCGATGAGATCACCTCACCTACCTTTTTGGCCGAAGCAGTTCCTGCAGATACAGCAGCGTTTACAGCCCCCACATCCCCCAGGAACATTACAGTAAGCCTTGCAGGCCATGTGAGTTCACACCCCAGCAATGAAACATTAGCTGCTTTCACTCCAGCATCGGCTGCTTCTACAGCCGGAACAAATCCTATCGTTTCTATTAGACCAAGACTTCGCTTTTTCATGACCTTACCTTCTCAAAATTGAAAGTCCGTAGAACCTCAATCACAATGCGAGTGAGTATTTCTATATTGATTACTGTATACTGCGAATCAGCAGGTAAAGATTCATACTGAGGACCTGCTCCCTCTCTATCTTCTGTTTCCTCGGAGGCGAGCGGTACAAGCGGTGTGCCTTTAACAAATCGGGCAGAGTTTGTACCGAGCTTACGCAAAGAGTCCATGTTAAAAGTTTCATCTTTAACTTCAAGGAGCAGCTCTGAATCGGGCAAATCTCTATGATGAAGGATCGCTTCATGAGTAGACTCAACCAAGCCGATTCCAACACCAAGGGAAGAAGCCTTGGACGCTTGAATGGAAAGAAGGTGTGCAGAATTTTCTTCAATCTCTTTTATCCGGCACGGAATTCCTTCCTCTTCCAACCCAAGACCAAGAGCCTTCAAGCTGTCCTTGCCTTCCATAGTGGATGTGTAAATCCACACTACCGGCATGGTTTCTATACCTGGTGGTTGCTGTTTACTGATTTCCATCGTCGCGCCTATTTTCTATGTGCAAGTAGAAGTCCGGTTGCCACAGCATTTCTAGGCCCCTCGCTTGCCCTCACATTAGCTCTACCAACCACAACACCGTATTCCACGAGAGCATCTGATATCATTTGTGGAATTTCAAAATCTAGAGCGGAACCACCAACCAAAACAACAAACCCGATGAGTCTTATATTTCCTCCAGGTGCCACTACCTTTAATGCACGTAGAGCGTTCTGAACAAAAACCTTTTCTTTTGCTTTCCTTCTGACCTCTCGAATCTTAGGAAGATTCTCTTGAGGCTCAACAGGAACCATCCCATTATCTGTCACCACAACAACCCTTCCATAGAGCCTCGGGTCAATATGCTCGGTGAAAAACTGAACACTGCCGTCTTCATGACGGGCGTGAAAGAGAGTCTCAACTTTTGCCAATGGGTTTCTCTTTATTTTCTCTGACAAGTCAAGGTCTTCAATGCCAAGCTCTCTGTCAATGAGCAGAGTCACCATGTCTCCTGCCCCGGCAAGGTGCACATGTCTTACCTTGTCCTGCTTGTCTATTACAGATGCGTCAGTGGAACCACCTCCCAGGTCAAGAATAGCGAGTGGTTTTTCAGTACCAGGCGTAGTCAATGCACCTCTGATGGCCATATCAGCCTCAACCCCACCGACCGAAACTGGCACCTGGACTTCATCGTATAATTTTCTTGCCAGCCGTTTCATTGGAAGAGCACTGGTCTCTACCATTGCTGCAAGACCCACTGCATTACCTAGAGCAAATTCTCCTGCCAATCCCCCCGTTATCTTACGGGGAACTAGTGTATCAACAGCTATTACATCTCTTACCGTAATGCTGCTTACAGGCTGATCGGTAAGGTCGGCCATTACCTTTCTAACATTTTCAAACATGCCGCCGACATTGGTGCCGGGTTCCGCAATGATTTCAGTAAGAGGAGCAACCTTATCGACGTGCTGCATTAAAATCTGAGCACCCTCTTCAACGGGGACAACTGCTTTTTTGTTTTTACCGATTAGAGTTATCTTACCCGCCGCAATCCTACGTTCCTGGATATCTCCTCTGGGGGTTTTGATAACAACAGCGCTTCTAGTACCCATTAATGCTCTGGATATAGGCACAACATGTCTGGTTTCGTCAGGTGTCAGGTCAAGAAAAGTTGCTATATCATAAGGGTTTGAGAGTTTATCAATACTCTTTCCCTGCTCACTCACCTCAACAATAGCCTGCATCCCTAGAGGGATCTTATCGATGTATTTAACTTCATCAACAATAGGAATGGGGTTATCCAAACGATTGTGGATCAATACACCGTCATCTTTCTGTACTATGGCTCCAGTTATCTTAAGACCAGATCTACACGCAGCATTTACGAGTTCAGCTCCTTTCTCGAAATCAATTGATCCTGGAATTATTACAATAAAATTTTCATCTGCTTTACCAGCCCCGAGGTTCTCTATACCAATAGTGTTACCTATTCCAAGCCCCAGGCCTCCTGGCGTAAGTGGGTTGTGGCCAATCATCGCCGATTCAGTGATCACTGTTTCGGTGATGGTTTCCATGGCAACATCACCAATAACCGGTGTAGCCTCATTGAGCAGGATTCCAGAAAGATCCTGTCTTGAAAGGCCTACTTTTTTAAGAGCAATATCCAAAGCATCGATAATACTGTAGGCATTTTTCAAGGTCCCCTTGATTCCAGAAGTCCTCACCAGGGAGCTTGAGAGGAAAACAGGTTTTCCTCCCTCGCCTCGCCTGGCCAATGCCACCTCTGTAGAGTTGTTACCGATATCTACTCCAGCGATACAGGTCATGGGCGCCACTCACTAATTATTATTTTTTCAATCTATCCCGCTGGCCATATACTTCACAAGCTTCGCGGACAAAAGCAGCACACACAGTTGCCTGATATTGAGTTTCAAGCTCTGTTGCGATTTCTAGAAGTTCTTCTTTAGTGCTACGATATGGTCTTAAGGAGCCATAGATTTCCAATACCCTTTCATCAGGGATACGGGTTAATTCTGCAGCACGCCTTAGATTGCTTGCTACCGAAGGCCTTCCGGCACTCTCGGCAATCTGGGCTTGGTATTCAAGAGTTTCCGGCCTAATTTTCACATCATCAAAAGTAACGTCGCCCTGGACAACCTTCTCCAGAGTAATATCCCTTAACCCCTTACCACTCGCAGATTCTACGAGATCTGGACGTTTGGTACCTAGTGGGTAATCTGTTTTGCCGTTGAGGCCCCCCGGTGACGTGGCTGTTACAGGAGTAGTGTTATTCATGGTAGCCATGACATTTTCGACCACACTTGCAATAAGAGCCGGATCAAACTGTATCTGTGACATATCTCTCATCCTTGTCAAAAGGTTCAAAGTTGTAACTTCATTTCCGTACTAGGCATATCTGGTTTAACAAGCTGAACTTCCTTATTCTGTAGAAGGGCAGCTAATCCCTGATAGCGTGGTCTGGCCATTGGATCATTCCTGACCGGTACAGGATTTGGAATTTCGCCTTTCGCGTATTTTGCTGCATTCCTTCCCATGCTACGGAAAGTTTCCCTTTCCACCAGAGGCGATTGCGAAAAAAGCTCCAGATTTTGCAACGGTGGAAGGTCCTGCTGGTGTATAACACTGGTTCCCCTCGATAGAATGCCAATACCAATACCGGACCCACTGAGCTTTGCAGCCTCGTGAGAAATAAACGCCACGTCAGCAGTTTTATTTACTCTGATCAGGCGCGACTTCAGGCCCTCTTCCTCAATACCCGCCATGACTTCCCTGAGTACATCAGTATGGGGAATATCAATAATAGTTTTGATCATAGTGTTTCCAAATGCAGGTGGTATACCTATCACAACCTCACCTTTACTTGTTCCCTTTTGGGCCACACCAAGCTCTGTCATATTGAGAGGTACAGGAGTTTCAGTTGCAGGAGATACAGTTGTTGCGCCCCCACTCATCTGTCCCATCACCTCTAGGATGATCTCTTTTAAATTTTCCTGAGATAAATTCATCTTTTACAAACCTCCTGTGCGGTTAGATATTTTCAGGGTTGATCGCCTGCGGAATGTTTTTCAACAGTTCCCACCGTTCGCCTTCAAGACGGTATCCGGTTCCCGGCCCCATATAATCATTGGGCTGGTTCACCGCACTTATAACCTCGAATTTGTCATCAATAATTGCTGATGTCTGGAGATAATCGCCGGATACTTTCTGCTTAAGCATCCCGAGGACATATTCTGCGACATCATTGAAACCGTGTTTAGCAAGAGCTTTGACGATATCTACACCGGTAGTACCCCTTGACATCATTTCATCAATGGCTCTGAGATCTTCTGGAACATTTCGATCACCCATATCTTTTGTGCCATGAGCATAAGTAGCATCTTCAACTTCCTCTTCGGTGATAGGAGGTAACCGTAACTCTTCAAATACTACCTGGACAGCCTTGGCGGCTTTGTTCCGTACGGCGATAACATCTTCCTCACTCACTGGATTCAAACCACCGTCCACCTGCAAATCTCTTTGTAAAACCAGATAATCGTCATAATCATCCACATCGTGCGTTGAACCGGCAAACATGTTGTCGTAGTTAGGTGAGGCGCTATAGCCTGAGAAGATAAAGTCAGTACCAGGCAGCATTTGCATCAACATCCTAGCAGTATTTCGAATAGGTGAATGGGTAAAGGTTTGATCATTTCCAGAGGCAACTTCAAGGTCGTTCATAACTGTGGCGATATTTTCACCAAGTATTGCCCGTACTCCTGAAGGAACAGAACCTGGAACACCAACACAGGAGATTGATCCGTTCTGGAGACCCTGTACACCGGCACCTTTGGTAATCATAACGCAACGGATTTCAAGATAGAGCATGGACTTGCCTTCGGCATATCCCATCTGCACCTCTGAACCTGTTCCGGAGGTATAGCGCATCTTGACGCCCCTTGACGCATAAGCAGAAGCGAGAAATGCTTTAGACCAAGGAGTATCATCTCCATCGATGAACACCTGCTCGGTTCCGTATACGGAAACAGTCTCAGCATAGGCAGTGAGGCCTCTCATTCCCATTGTGAGTTCGAGAGCTTCTTCTACCGCACACTGTGAGAGTGTACCTGGACGACCAACTTGACCACCTACCAGAAGACAGATTGCGTTCATAGGTGCATATCTGCCTATACCAACTGTGGTTTCAATTTCAGCAAATCCTCTGAAACTGGCTTCAGCGGAATCAGCAGCAAGAAGTGCTGGCGAATCTTTAAGATTAGTTACGTGAGCCTGATTCGCAGGAGTTTTCCTGGAACGAAGCTTTTGCATAGCCATCATCATCTCAACAACATTGAGACGCTTGAGAACATCTACGTATTTTGCTGGAGTCATTCCAACGGAGAGTCTAACTACATCCTTTCTTGGTACATTAATATCAACCAACATGCGTGCTATCTCGGTTGAATCAATTGCCATAGCCTCTTCGGCAACAGTTGCATTGATACAATGATCTGCGATGAAGGTGTCGATCATATCAAAATCTTTTCGAAGCTTTCCGTCCAACTCTGCTACTTTGCCGTTTTCGATTCGGATACCCGGGGTTGGATCATTGGGGCTGTCCATGGCAACCAGACCTGCATCAACCCACTCCCTGATAAATCCGTCCTTATTTACGTCACGTTCTTCCAGTACTTGAAATCGTTTTTGACGTTTATTCATCTTGGTTTACTCCTATATGTTTCTGCCGTCTCATAATCTTGTTTGGATCACTTTTCTACTTGATCAGTTATATGTAAGGGGTTCCCATAGACTCTGGTTCTTCTCCCCAGGCGCCCAGAAGTTGATTTCCAATTTCTCTACCTGCTATAACTGCCTGACGAACGGCACCCGAATCACCGGTAACCCAGATAAACACTTCATTACTAAATGAAGTTCCTTTTGCGGGGGAGCCATAACCTACAACCTCTACATCTGCGGATTTCACAGCGGTATCTATCATCAGCATTCCGACAACAGCCGGAGCACCAAGAATCAGGCCGAACGCTTTTCCTTCCGGAGTGTTAAATGCCTTTTCCAGAGCTTTACTTGCTCTCGCGGTATATTGGTTCTCGGTGTAACCGGCGTCATTAGCGTATACATCACCAAAATATTTAGGCAGTACATCCAGGGTAACCTCGACTGCTCTTCTAGCATCCGATACATCTTCTGCACCGAATATGATGAGATTTCCGTGGCCGGCACCACCCTTGGTGTCTCTGGGCATCTCAACTTTTATGATTTCGGTGTTTGTAGCTTTAACGGCATCGTCAGCAGCCATAAGCTGTGGACCAGCACCTGTTCTGCCACCAATCACGCCAATTGATCGGTATTTTTTGTCAAAACCCATTATCTCGTGAACCGCTGGATCAAGGTTGGCAATAACAATTCCCATAGTGTCGCCGATAGCCGCTCCAACAAACTCAGTAACTTTCATTAATGCTTCAGTGGCTGCCGGGGCTGTGGATGCTTCGGCAGGCGTAGAATCAGAACTCTTTTCTTCCCCACCAATTCTATTCATTACCTCTTGCATCACTTTTTTGATCAACTCTTCAGACATGTTTAATTCTCCTATTTTTTCCTTCCAAAAGCTTTCAGTTAATATCAGACTCACCCTTCAAAAATATGAAGAAAGGTCTTTATTCTGGAAAGTAAGATTATTAGCCTTAGCAATCTAAGGCTTTGCAATTTCAGCAGGTTGCGGCAGAATCTGCTCCACATCCGAATGAGGTCTTGGAATCACGTGTACAGAAACAACCTCACCAACTTTTGCCGCAGCTGCGGCACCTGCGTCAGTTGCAGCCTTAACAGCTCCAACATCCCCTCTGACCATAGTGGTCACAAGTCCGGCACCAATTTTTTTACTTCCAACGAGTACTACATTAGCAGCTTTAACCATCGCATCAGCTGCCTCAATATTAGCTACGAGCCCTCTCGTCTCAATCATTCCCAACGCTTCTTTGATCATTTCAATTTCCTCATTTTTGATTTTATGGATAAGGTTATGACATAACCCTGCCTAACAAATTTATTATAAACGTCCCTACAGCAATGGCCGCTGCAGGAGGATCGATATGATTACTTCCATGGTGCCAGAACGCCCTGGCTACCACCTCTTGTAAAACTGCAGCCAACACGCCTACAAGAACTCCGGCAAAAATTGAACCAAAGGTCAAGGCAGCAATGGCCGCCAGAATAGACTGACAATGCCAGACAGGAAATTTCTGTATTTCTCCGGTTCCAAGTTCAAGGCCTATGAGTGAAATTGCTGCTATTGACCAGCAAATTATAACAGGAACAACGGGACCACCGGCAGAGGCATAGGTGCCACTTGCCTCCATCATTTCTTTAATATTTAAAGCAAGACCACCAGAGAGAAACCCAACGCCAATACCAATCATGCAAATTCTGTTCGGGGTGGCCGCCCAGGGTACCCATGAAAGCGCACCATTATCAGTATTGAAATACCCTATCTTTTTAATGGACTCCAGATTCCCCCAAGGCATTTCACGCATGAATACAAGGCGAGCCGCCATAGCCATGATCACAACATTGAGAGCAATGATGTCGAATGTATTAATAACGGGAATTTTAGCCAGGACCTGCAGAAGCAGATGGGCAATAACTGCTGCGATTCCACCTACAAAGAGAACATCCCATGAGGTATCAACTAGTGGAGAAAGGATATCTTTACCACTTTCAGAAGCGATATTTTTCTTAATACCAGCAGCATAGGTCACTGCTACAACACCAGCGGTAAACCCACCGACATGAGGCCCCCAAATAGGACCCAATCCGATCTGCAAGAGAACAAATTCTGACCCACCACACATAACAATCGCACATCCAACAAGAACAAGAAGTCCGCAGATTACGAACGAAAACAGGCCTCCAAGGGCTGCTCCCATCACACCTCCACCAAAGCAGAGTAATAACGTGTTAGTACTAAATGGATCCATTTCAATTGCCTCCTACCTAAAATTTAGTATTAAGGATTCCGCTATCCTGAGCTCGGAACCACAACGGGCTGAGTCATGCAAAAATTGGAATGATCGGTATGTTCGTACTTAGAAGACAGGGAAAACTGATGAAAGCGAAAGCATGTACCTGAAAACTGGTGGTCAACCTCGGCAGTATGGAAATTGGAAACTCTAGAGGTTATTTAAAACTCAGGGGTGGTGGAAAAACTTTCCAGGTACATACCTCCTCAATCAAGTCATCTTCAATAGATGCAATAAATCAAATGCCGGCGGGAAGAACAATCCCGTAAAGGGAGGATATAAGCCCCCCTATTGGGGGGAGATAGGGGGGGGGACAATAAGGCAGGTAGGCTGCATTTTTATTATTTAAGACCATTGTAATTATAACATTTCGGAAACTTACAAATAAACGCCGAACATCATTCTCTCTTTTCTCAGAAAGAATTTTATTTTCAATTACCACTAATTTAGAAGTTGCCCCTTTTTTTGGGGGAGGCACTGTGGGATAAATTCAGAGAAAATCATTATTCAGAAGACCCTTCACCAGCTACTGACGAAAATCAGGTTAATCGCCAAGATTGAAGCCCCGGAAAAATTTCATTCTAGCACTTTCAATAATATGCAGGATCGTAACTGCAGGCTAACTATAGGTTAGGTATTTGAGCGGCTGCCGACGAGATACTAAATGAATCATCACAACATCTTCTCACCCGCCTGCAATGGTAGGAAATAGAATAAGAACATCTCCATCAGCCAAAACTGTGTCAATTTTTACTATTTTTTCATTGAGCGAAATCGTCCTGACTTTTTTCTTTCGAACTCCCAACTGCAACACCAATTGCTCTATCGTCATATCTTGATTCAATTCGATGTCAAAGGAAGATCCAGAAGTATCAGAAGGTTTATATTTGCCTAGAGTTGCGAAAAGTTTTAGAGAAATTGTGATCGTCATATATCCATCAGCATATTGAAATACAACCCTCAAAGCATTCGGTCAAATACCTTTACGAGGAGCACGATAGCATTCGTTCTTTTCTATGTCGTTGCAAGAAGTTTTTCTCCCAATGCATCTGCTGCCCATATAGCAGCTTCCACAGCTCCAGCTGTAACTGGAAACCAAGTGGAATGTATTGTCTCTCCTTCTGCCGCAGTTGCCTCAGCTACAGCTTTGATATCTTCTTTGGACGGATTTAAAAGACCCAGCTCTTTAAGACATATTGGCAAACCTACGCTTAAACAAAATGTCATCACTTCTTTAATTTGTTCTGATGCTCTGCCTTCCAGAACCAGTTGTACCAAAGTACCAAAGGCAACTTTTTCGCCGTGTAGTTTTCCATGGGATGCGTCAAGAACAGTAAAACCATTATGGACAGAATGGGAACCAGCTAGCCCACCACTTTCAAAACCTATTCCTGAAAGGAGAGTATTTGCCTCAACCACCGCTTCAACACTGGGAGTGACGACCTTTCTTTCAACCGCAAGTTTGGCCGCATAGCCATGCTCAAGGAGGGTGTCATAACAAAGCTTTGCCAAAGCCAGAGCCGAAAGGGTTGGTGGCGTCGCGCCCGTTAATGCGTTAGGCTTACAACTTTTAGCGCAGGTGTTTGCCTCCCAGTAGGTAGCAAGTGCATCTCCCATACCCGCCACAAGGTATTTGTCTGGGGCCTGTGCTACGATCCATGTATCTACCAATACACAATCAGGGTTTTTAGGAAGGACCAGATAACGATCGAACACCCCATCTTCGGTATAAATCACTGAAAGAGCCGAGCAAGGTGCGTCTGTTGCAGCAATGGTGGGAACAACAATGACCGGAATCTTCATTTCAAAAGCCACGGCTTTTCCCGTATCTATAACTTTCCCCCCCCCGACAGCAATTATAAAATCACAGTCATTTGAGGTAGCGATACTCTCGAGTCGGCCTATTTCTTTATCAGAACACTCGCCTGTAAACAATTCTTTGAAAGAACCGATTTCTTTTCGACCCAAACTTTCCTGCATTGGCTCGCTACAAAACGCCAATGCAGTTTTGCCTCCGACAATTAACGCATTCTTCCCAAGGCTTGTGGCATAAGAACCGATCTCATTTATTGCTCCTTCCCCTTGAACATAACGGCCCGGTGCTAGCAACATTCTACTCATCTTGATGCTCCTTATTGGAATGGGTTCACTAAAGAAACTGTATATTCGTCGAATTTAAACAGAAACAGTAGTGAGAACCATCCCCCATAGGGAGGATTTTTCTACCCTGAAAGAGTTAGGTGTGGGGAGGGGAAATTAAAGTCAATCGAGGAGATTCTTCTTTGTAGCAAGCCTAACCGCGTCTACACGATTTCTGACATCTAGCTTTTTGTAGATATTTTTCACATGGCTCTTCACGGTTTCAATACTAATGAAGAGTATGGAAGACATTTCTTTGTTGGAAGTACCTAAAGCGATGTATTTGAGGACCTCAAGTTCACGGACGGTAAGCCCAACATCCTCGACTTCCTTCTTGTCTTCAATTATATCCTCTAGACTCAGATTAACAAGATATGGTGAAAAACAGTTGCTTCCTGCACAAAATGTCCGAATGATTATCTCTAAATCATCAATTGGTACATTTTTTAATAGATAGCCGTCAGCTCCTGCACCCATTGCTTCACGAACCAATTTTTCATCCCCAAATGTGGAAAGGACAAGTAGGATCAAATCCGGTAAAGTTTTTTTTAGAATTCGAACCACAGCCGTACCTGATAGTCCAGGCATATCCATATCAATCAGGCCTATATCGGGAGGATCATTATGCATTCTCTCAACAGCAGTGTAACCATCGGAGGCTTCGCCAGAAAGCACAAAACCCTCTTTGAGTTCCAGGCTGTATTTCAACCCCGCACGTACCAGAGGATGATCATCTGCAAGAAAAAATCTAATAGTTGATACTTCATCCATTTTCTGCTCCTCTACAATTCCAGTTATTTTTATAACAAAAGCAGATCTCTATTGGCTAGGTGAATCAATTATTCAACAAATTTATCAATACCACATCCTTTGGGGGGGAGGTTCTGGTTGTAAAATCTGCTCATTCCCAATAGGTATAACAAAACTAAAACAGCAGCCACTAATGCGTCCACCATCATTTCCAGAAAGAGGTGATTTTACCCATAAATAACCATCGTGGGCGTACACAACCAATTTGCAAAATGCAAGCCCAAGCCCTGTCCCTTTCCTTGAACCAGCAAACCCTTCTCCACTCTTTATAGTGAAAAACTTATCAAAAACCTCACGATGATGTTCTTTATGGATACCAGGTCCATTATCAGTTATAGAAACCAGGCAGTAGCATAGTTCTCTCTGAAGCCGGTTCTTAATTCTCTCAGGAATATCTTCATTATCAAGATAAATTTTCTTCATATGAATTTGGATGTCACTCCCTTCAGTGCCATACTTCACGGCATTATCCAGAAGATTGACACAAGTCCGGATTAAACGGGTGCGATCCACCCTTAGTATCGGCATATTATTGCAAGGGAAAAACTGAATGCCTATCTTTTTTTCCATGGCAAATATCTGAACTTGTTCAATACCCTTCATCAACAAGGATTCCATGTTGGCTCTGTATTTTTTCAGAAGAAACTGACCGTTTTCGCTTCTGTATATATCGAGAAAATCGTTTACAATACCGTACAACTGACTCCCTGTACCAATTGCCAGGCGCAACATTTCCCGCTGAGTCAGATTCAAATCACCCAACCCTTGATCTACAAGAAGTTGCAATACTTTCTGGATGGAAATAATAGGGTTGCTCATATCATGAGTGAGCATTCCTACCAGATCTTCTTTCATCTTCTCCATCTTTTTCTCTTCAGAAATATCTCTGATTACAGCAACAAATCCTTCAATTTCATCTTCACTTCGTATTACTGAAAGAGCCATATGAACCGGTAATTTACTGCTGTTACAATCAAGAACAGTTGAACTAAAACGACAACTTTCATCACCGCCTAAAACAATCTGATTCTGAAATGTTTCTATGGCAAGGGCATCCAGAAAAAGGTCGTTTATCGGGCGTCCCAAAATCTCATCTTTTTCAAAACCGAGCAAGATGGCACCAGCATCATTAATCATTGTGATAACTGACATTGCATCAGTTGCAATAATGCAATCAGAGACAGAATTAACCAGTTTGTGCAGATAACGTCGGGAACGCTTTAGAGCCAAAAATTTATGGAGGGCAAGTTCACTCACTGTTCTTGTAACCAGCTCCATCAATCGAGCAATGCTTGTAAGTTTTTCACGATCCATCAAAGGGACACGTTGCAGTTCTTCAAGATAGCCGTCAATATCGGTAACCCCAATTGCTTTTGCCTTTTCAATGGCTACAGATCTTTCAATCGGTTTTTCAAGAACCTGACCTATTAACATGTTAGCGATATGGTAATCGTCAATAATAATAGGGCAAGCACTGTCCAACAATCCTGCATTGAAACACTCATATATCACGAACTGTTTCTTATCAGCTGACTGTTGCCCACCTTGTTTGTCACTTTCGTAACACCTACTTAAACCCTCTTCGGTTGATCGGCAAAATCTCCAACAAAGAGATGTAAAGTTGTAAGCCTTTGTTATTGGACAACCATCCACATCCGTGATAATAGACGCAACTCCGACAGCCTCCGTAAAGGCCTGTAGAATCTCTTCCAACTTTGCTTCTTCAATCAAATCTAACAAGTGTATTCTATTACTCATCCAACAACCTTTAGGCGAATAAAAAATTTAAAACCTATATATTGCAAGTAGATAACAAAGAAAACATGAAGAAAGCAATACCCTCAAAACGTTAACCACCGAGAATACAAAATTGAGCCGTCGACATTTTAATGAATGAAAAGAATAACAAGCAAAGTGCCTGGTTGAACGAAGCCGCTACGCGGCAGAAAAAGCCACAACTCAGGTATACTATCTTTATGTATCCAATTCCAAATACTTACAAAATGAAGGAGTATACCATGAAGAAATCAGAAGTAAAACGATTTGCATTGCTCTACGAACGGCATCAAAAACTACTCAAACTTCGAGGCAAGGGCACAAGTACCATCAACGCCTACTCAAGAGCAGTGCGTAGGATACGGAACCGCTACGGCTGTTGTCCAGATAAATTGAGTAAGGAGCAACTTGAGAACTACTTCGGTGATCTGGTTGAATCGCATTCATGGAGCACCGTCAAGATCGACAGACTTGGACTGATGTTTTTCTGGAAAAATGTCCTTGAGCAGGGTTGGCAATGGCTGAATATGGTCAAACCTCTTCAGGTAAAGTCGATCCCTGATATCCTGACCCCGTCTGAAATTGAACGACTTATCTGTGCCACCAAGAAAATGTGTTACCGGGTTTTCCTGTTGGCTACCTATTCAATGGGCCTGCGTTTACCAGAGGCACTATCATTTCAAATAGGAGATAGTGACAGTGAGCGAAGGTAAGCGAGGCACGAGACTTCGAACTCGTCCACATTCTTCGCTTACCTCGGTTTCAAATCGAAGAACCTTGGTGGGGCGATTGGCACGACAATGGTATTGCACACCAACAATTGTAGGTTGGATTATCACCCTCATATTCATGCCCTTGTCCCAGGTGGTGCAATTAACATAGTTCGTAAATACTCGAAAAAGCTGAAAGGCAAATATCTGTCGAGGTATCTCTATCGTGGAGTTATCAGCGAAAAGAAGATCATTGCCAATAAAACTGGGCTCGTTACATTCACATACGTTGACAGCAACAGCGGAAAGACAGAATCCAGAACCTTGTCTGGAGCAAACTTTCTAAGGTTGGTCCTGCAACATGTTCTTTCACGCGGGTTCCGGCGTATAAGGGATTATGGCTTTCTCCACGGAAATGCGAAAAAGCTGCTCTCACTTGTGCAGCTAATTCTTCAGGTCATATTGATTGAGGTAAAATCTCGACCACGACCAGCTTTCAAGTGGCCGTGCTGCAAAAGAGCGATGAATATTCTGGAGTTTAGAAATGTGAAAAGCCGATCTGGATAGAACCTGCGATTGGTGAGGCTAAAACAACCCTTAACAAGGAGGACGTTTTCTCTACGGTATAGTTTCTTTTTTTTGACCCGATACTGGTAAAGGCATTGGTGGGCCTGCCGAAACTGCAATTCAGTCAGATTTTCTTTTCTGTATTATTCTTCGAAAACATATTTCCATATAGCTACCACGGGCTTGTTCAACCCGGGATAAGATCGCGGTTCGTTCCTCACACGATCTATCTTATTTGTTGTCATCAAAAAAGTTACCAGCGGTAAGCAAGCCAGGTACTTATCCTGACTTATTTCCCGTTTATCGGGGTTAGTTCATGACCAGTTCGGTCACTGCATTATAGACGTCTCTCAGATAGACAACGCCGACAACCTTTCCATCGCTGCGTGTTACAGGGAGCCGTCTGACACGTTCTGAGAGCAGTACGTCGGCACATCTTAGGAGACTCTTTTCTGCGGAAATAACCCTGACATCCTCGGTCATGATCTTTTGGACACTTGTCGACTCAGCCATTCTGGTCCGTTCGTTTCTGATAGACTCCCATGAAATCTGATGATGTTGATCTTCAAAATACATTTGTGAAGGAATGAGGATACGGAGAATATCCTTGGTTGAGACGATACCTACTATATTCATACTGCTGTTGAGGACAACGATACCGTTTACCGGCAGGCCGTGCCCGCGCTTTGTCCTCTTCATTACCTTGATGGCTTCAAGTAAAGACATTTCCGGGGCGAGCCAGTTTTTAATCGGTTCCATAATGTCCTTCACTTTCATGATTCCTCCCTTTAATAGGTGATTTGTATCATCTTTATCTTAATAAGAGGATGATACCATAATATAGATGCAAATATCAATAAAATTTATATGGTGCATAAGTCGAACTAATTGGAGGGCGGTGGCGCGTCAATTGCCAGTTACTCAGTACCTGCTGCTATATTTTGAGTGACACTATTTTTTGAATAGATTTAAAGATGGTAAAGTGTATAAAATATAAGGATATATGTGTTGTTTCGGAGCGGTGACAGTCTGGTGCAGAATAGGAAAATTGCTTGCTTTTTCTACAGTTTTTTTTAAAAAGAGGGGTTGTGCAATGTGCGTGGTACATTGCGGGACGCTGGTGACTTATGTGTTATGCATCAGTGTTGTCAGAGGATCAACTAACTGAAAAGACGATAAGTACTAATTAGGGCGATGGTTGCTATATTATTTAATTAAGCTGAGGAGAAAAATATGACCGTACATGTTGCGGATCACCCACTTATCAAGCACAAGCTTGGTCTCATGCGCCAACATGACATTTCAACGAAAGACTTTCGTGATCTGTCTTCTGAAGTGGCACGTCTCCTTACTTATGAGGCGTCAAAAGATCTGCCCGTTCAGAAAAAAACAATTCAGGGATGGGCCGGGCCGGTTGAAGTAGAGAAACTGAAAGGTAAAAAAATCACAATAGTACCTATTTTACGAGCCGGACTCGGGATGATGGACGGAGTTATTGACCTTATCCCTTCTGCTAAAGTAAGTGTGGTCGGCTATTACCGTAATGAAGAAACGTTACAGCCAGTGGAATACTATGTCAAAACAGCAAACGATATTGAGGAGCGGGTTGCGCTGATTCTCGACCCCATGCTGGCAACTGGCGGCACCCTGCTTGCTACTATTGAGACTTTAAAAAAGGCTGGTTGTAAAACAATTAAAGGTCTTTTTCTTGTGGCAGCCCCCGAGGGCATAAAGAGAGTAACTGAAGCTCATCCAGACGTAGAAATATATGTCGCGGCTGTTGATGAACGGCTTAATGAAGTAGGGTACATACTACCCGGCCTTGGTGACGCCGGCGATAAGATCTTTGGCACAAAATAGCCTTGGAAGCCATTACAGTTTAGTACCTTAGAAATTCAATCGAAGTCTTCGCTTATCTGTTGTTTTTTATGAATGAATTTCGTGAAGGTACTAAGTTACAATTTACCGGTGCTCTGTAATGGCTTTTTATGGTGAAAAAACAGCGTAAGAGATGAAACGCGTAAAAAGGTAGGCCACCTTGCTGCATGAGGTTTTCCCTTAAGATAGATCTATACTACTATGGAGGCATTTTATAATGTCAGATCAAACACCGAATTCGGATTACAGGTTTCGGTTAGGCGACAGCTTGCTTGGAGCCCAGATGCTATTTGTTGCATTCGGAGCACTGGTTCTTGTTCCAATCCTGACAGGGCTTGATCCGAATGTTGCCCTGTTTACAGCAGGCGTAGGAACACTCGTCTTTCAAATAATAACCAAAGGGAAGGTTCCTGTCTTTCTCGCCTCATCTTTTGCTTTTATTGCACCTATAATTTACGGTGTCCAGACTTGGGGTATCCCAGGTACCCTTTGTGGCCTGGCTGCGGCTGGTGTGCTCTATATTTTACTGAGTTTTACAGTACGGTTCTTTGGCGCTGGTATTTTACACAAATATCTTCCGGCTGTTGTAACTGGCCCTGTTATTATGGTTATAGGACTGGTCCTGGCCCCTGTTGCAGTGGATATGGCAATGGGACGAACCGGGGATGGCTCAGCATGGCTGGTTCCGGAAACAACGGCAATGATTATTGCAGGTGTATCTCTGGTGACCACTGCCCTTGTTGCCCTGCTTGGGAGAGGGTGGTTTAAGCTGATTCCTATCTTGGCTGGAATCATTGCAGGCTATGCCACTTCTCTTGCTCTCGATTTTACTGGAATATCAGCCACCATCCAAGCCTCCTTTGATCCTGGAAATCTGCAAAACTGGACAGGACCAGCTCTTGTAAGTTTTGGGGCGATAGGCGAAAAGGCCTGGTTGGCAATACCAACATTTGTATTGCCTGAGTGGAAATGGGAAGCTATTCTCTTCATTGTTCCAGTGGCAATCGCCCCGGCCATTGAACATTTTGGTGATGTTCTTGCTGTTGGCTCAATTACCGGGAAAGATTATGTTAAAGATCCGGGGATCGAAAATACAATGCTTGGCGATGGTATCGCAACCTCTATTGCTTCGATGCTTGGTGGTCCACCGAATACAACCTATTCGGAAGTAAGCGGAGCGGTGGCTCTTACCAAAGCCTACAATCCTGCTATTATGACCTGGGCTGCGCTCTGTGCGATTTCACTTTCTTTTATAGGCAAAGTTGGGGCCCTGCTTGCTACAATTCCGACTCCCGTTATGGGGGGAATTATGATCCTGCTTTTTGGTATGATCACCGTGGTTGGTATCAATACCTTGGTGAAATCCGGCCAGGACCTAACTACTCCCAGAAACCTGATAATTGTTGCAGTTGTTCTGGTATGTGGTATTGGAGGAATGAAATTCACCGCTGGGGCCTTTGCGATTGAAAAAATCGGTTTGGCTGGTGTTTTAGGTTTGCTGCTCAATATTATTCTTCCTCAGGATAACGGGGCAGAAAATTCTTGATTAGTACCTTACTCCGTAAAATCTGTAACAAAAAACAGGTAAGCGNNAAATACGGATTCGGTTTTATATTATACGGTTATAAGCACTCACAAGGTACTTACTTACCGTTTACCGGTGTTAGATAGGAAGCGGGGCAACATTGTCTCTGCAAAAATATATAACCCTCTGCATGGAAGGTATGGTGCCTTGAGAGGGAAAAGAATGTAGCTCTTCTAAGATAGAGTGTAACCGGAGATTATAATGGATTTTCCAATTGACTTAACTGCCTATAAATCCCTCACCTTTGATTTGAGTCAGGAGAAGCTCACTGGTGAGCAACGGGCGACCTTACTCAACAATATTCAGGTTGTACGTGACAGCCTGGTTTTTTTCACAGCCCTTGCCAATGTAAAAGGGCTTGGTGGTCACACTGGAGGCGCTTTTGATATCGTTCCTGAACTGTTGATTGTCGACGGTTTCATGAAGGGTTCCGACTCTATTCATCCCGTGTACTTCGACGAGGCAGGACATCGGGTGGCTATCCAGTACATGATGGCAGTGCTCAATGGCTACAGAGATGCTGAATCACTGCTTCACTACCGAGAGTATGATCATGGCTACTATGGTCACCCCGAGAGAGATGAGAAAAACGGCGTTTTCTTTTCATCGGGAAGACTAGGACATTTATGGAGCCACGTAAATGGTGTCGCAGAGGCAGATAAGAAAAAAACAGTCGTGATGTTCGGCAGCGATGGTTCTCAGATGGAGGGTGATAACGCTGAAGCGGCTCGATATGCCGTGGCCAGAAACCTCAATGTTAAGCTTTTTATCGATGATAATGATGTAACTATTGCGGGTCATCCTAGTGAGTATATGAAAGGTTACGATGTTGCCAGGACTCTACAGGGCCATGGCCTTGTCGCAAATGACGGCAACGGCGAAGATATTGACGATCTCTTTGCCCGTATCCAGAACGCTCTGACCGTTGACGGTCCGGTTGCTCTTGTCAACAAGCGGCCGATGGCCGTTGGTGTCAAGGGTATTGAAGGAACGCCTAAAGGTCATGACGTTATCGCTGTTAACCTGGCTCTTGACTACCTTAAAGAACGAAATTTGCCTGGCGCGGTTGCCGCACTTGAAAATTTTAAAGTTGAGAAACAAAAGGTGACCCACCTGGGTAGTACTCCTGAGATGGGTAAGGTGCGGGACGATTTTGGTAAGGTTGTATGTGAAATCCTTGATACAATGGATGATCCGGCTTCCAAAGTCCTGGTTGTTGATTCGGACCTTGAGGGTTCCTGCGGTCTGCACCATATTGGCAAGAACCATCCTGAACTCTACGTTCATGGTGGCATTATGGAACGTAATAACTATTCTGTGGCTGCTGGATTTGGCTCTGAAGCTGGGCGACAGGGAGTCTTCGGCACTTTTGCTGCCTTTCTTGAAATGGTCATCTCAGAGATCACCATGGCGAGATTGAATGATGCAAATGTCCTGGCTCACTTCTCTCATTCGGGTATTGATGATATGGCAGACAATACCTGCCATTTTGGTATTAATAACTTTTTTGCTGACAATGCCATTGAAGAAGGAGACAAGACCCGCCTCTACTTCCCTGCTGATGTTCTGCAGCTCCGGGCAATGTTGAAGAAGATTTTTCATGACGAAGGCCTGCGGTTTCTTTTCTCCACCCGTTCTGCTACTCCGTGTCTTTTAAATGAGCAGGGAGAAAAACTATATGACGGTGACTATGAATTTGTTCCGGGTAAAGACGAAGTTATACGCGAGGGAAGTGATGGCTGTATTGTCACCTACGGAGAGATGACGTATCGATGTCTTGATGCAGTCGAGCAGCTCAAGGCACAGGGGGGGCTTAACATTGGTCTTATCAACAAACCAACTCTGAACGTGATTGATGAAGAGATGATCGCGAAGGTAGGCAAAAGCCCATTTGTAATGGTTGTTGAAAGTCAAAACACGAAAACAGGACTTGGCTCCCGCTATGGAACCTGGCTCTTGGAAAGAGGATTGGCTCCCCGATATACTATCTTGGGAACCAGCAAAATTGGCCATGGTGGTATAGCAGAACAATTACCCCATCAAGGTCTGGCCATTGATGATATAAAGGCAAAAATTCTCTCTATGAAAAATTAGGAGCTTGTCCGAGAAAGCATTTTGAAAAAATGTCTATTCTTGGCCAACTACTCCTGATAGGCATACGTAGACGCTGCACGCTGCTTCTCCAAGTAGCGTGCTTTTGTTTCAAGGACGTGTCAGAGAAGGGATATTCGCTATAAATGAGTCTGATGATTAAATAGATATGTTGCCCAACGAAACTCTTCTGGTCTTTTTCATGGCCTCAAACCTGCTCGCCCTGACTCCTGGGCCTGATAATCTGTTTGTTCTGGCTCAGGCCGCTCAACGTGGAAAAGTGGCTGGTATTTTAGTGACTTTGGGGCTCTGCACCGGCCTGTTAGTCCATACAACGGCGGTAGCTCTGGGTGTGGCGGCCGTTTTTCAGGCTTCTCCTGTGGCGTTTTCCCTCCTGAAATATGCTGGTGCGGCTTATCTCATCTACCTGGCATATCTCTCCTTTCGTTCAGGGGCTGAAGACAGCGGGGAGCAGGTTGTCAAGACACTGACTCCCTTCAAGTTGTACCAAAGGGGAATTATAATGAATATCACCAACCCTAAGGTATCCATTTTCTTTCTTGCTTTTCTTCCTCAATTTACACATCAGGAGTATGGTCCAATTGTACCGCAGATACTAATGCTGGGCCTTGTTTTTATCATTTCAACGATCCTGGTATTTGGGTTAATCAGCCTTCTGGCTGGAACTATTGGCGAACATTTTAGAAAATCTCCAAAGGCCCAGAGACTTCTTAACCGCTCTGCTGGCATTGTTTTTCTCGGGCTGGCCATAAAACTTGCCCTGACTCGCCAGTAAAAAATCTTTCCATCAATTATTTTTCTCCAACAGAATATGCCGCATAAAAACCGCATTGTGAAGCCCGGTCGAAAGGACCGAACGGTCATGACCGAATCGGGAGAATGTCTTACCCCGCCAACAGGGTGGGTCCTGCTTGCCCCGGGGGATGCGGCGCTTACTAAAAATGTTAAAGCAAAAGGACCGACATGGCTCGTTCGGGTAAAGGTTGGGCGTCGACTCATGTCAAGAGGAATATGGGCAGATAGCAAGCATATTGAAAGTGCCAGAGAAGAGCTGGAACTAAAACGTGCAACTCCGCAGTATCAACGTAAAAGAGCTCAGGATCTTGTAAGAAAAGAGAAAAAACATCGGGAATATGTAGAACAGTTCTACCGTGAGGTGATTAATTTTTTGAATTTTCACCCGCGTTATGAAGAGGTCGCAGGAGAACTGGCACGGAGTGTGACAGACCTGGCAACTCCCGTTGGTAGTGGGACTGTCGCCAGAACAGAACAGATATCTCTTGCTGATAGAGTACGAAGTGCCGTTGTCGCCTGGATGCGGCACCAGACCACCGGTTATGATCGCATGACCATTACACGAGTAAAAGGGAGAAGGCGGGAAGTGCGACGTCAACTTGCAGGCTCCTCATTGGCTTTGCTGCAGCAGTATCAGGTAGGAGATGACATAGCGGAGAACTGTCCTTTGCAAAAGGCACTTAAAAAACTTTCACCCCTCAAAGTGTTTGTCTCCAGGTAATTCAGGAGGTGCGTTGTAGTTCTTGCGGAGTTCGCTTTGTTTTAGGGCTGTGATTGGCCAGGACTACGGCGATGAGGACAATTGCCCCGCCAATGAGTTGTGTTTGAGATAAATGTTCTCCGAGAAGGAACCAGGCACCGGTGGCGGTAACAAGTGGTATGCCATTAATAAAAACTGCGGCCCGGGCAGCAGGAATCCTGGTCAGGGCAAAATTATAGCAGAGAAAAGCACCAATGGTTGCAAACAAAGTGAGTGCAGCAAGGGCCAGCCACGACTCTCGGCTGATAGTCGTCCAATTAAAATCAGGGAGGTCCCATAGAAAGGCGGGAAGGAACAATATAGCTCCAAATATAACCTGCATACCTGTGATTTGAACTGAGGAAATTGTCTGACCAAGCCTGCGGGTGAGTATCATGTAAAACGACGCAGAAAAAACAGCACCGACTATCATCAGGTCTCCAATGAGCATGCCTTGGAAATCCTGGACCTTCTGGCCTCCAAATACCAGCAGCGTAACACCACTTAGCGAGAGCAGGATTCCGAGAATATTAATAATTCGGATGCGTTCTTTTAAAAAGAGAGCTGAGAACAAAAGGACAACGACAGGAATGGTGGCGATTATAAGGGAGGTCTTGGTGGCTGAGGTGTACTGCAGGCCGATGGTTTCAAAAGTGAAGTAGAAACCAGGTTGCATTATGGCTAGTAATAACAGCCCTTTGAGGTTTTTTTTGTTGAGTGGAGGAAATCCTGTTCGCCATAATAAAATAAGGAAAAAAATGGCTGCTGCAAAAAAACGAAAAAAGATCAGACAGAATGGGGTAAAATCCTGCAGGGCAATTTTGGTGGCGACAAAAGATAGTCCCCAGCAGAGCACAGCAACAGCCAGGGCGAGATAGGTGAAGATAGTGCTTTCTTTTTTCATGACTCTTCTTTTGGAGATCAGTAGGAGAAACTTACATTCTGGTCAAGTTTCGAATAGAAGGCCCAAAATAAACTATTTATAGAGAAATATCTCGCAGGTATTTTAGTGCCTTATAAATTATTTTCTGCGTTTTATGGCAGAAAATAATATTGTTAAGGTATTTATACCCGTCGAGCGAGTACTGAAAAGAGCCCTGGCTTATTTCCCGTTTATCGGGGTGAGGATACGGAACAATAACACCGTATAGTCGGGATTGCACTGATGAAGCCCGCTTATACAGAAGATTCTTCTTGAGTTTTGGTAAGGAAATTGTTACGCCAATGTGTGCAATCTTTCAGCTATTTTTACATTATTGTCGAGTGGGGTGGTAAGACCCTTTGTGAATAATTTTTAAAGAGGAGATTAATATGAAGAAACTTTCACTGTTTTTTGTTGTAACGCTTGCTGTTCTTAGCTTTTCAGCAGGATCTGCAATGGCTTTAGATACTTTGGACGAGATTCAGAAGCGTGGAACGTTGCGAGTTGGTATGGAGCCAGGGTATATGCCTTTTGAGTTGACAAACCAAAAGGGTGAAATCATCGGTTTTGACGTTGATATGGCAAAGCGTATGGCAAAGGCTATGAAGGTCGAATTGGAATTGGTCTCCACCGCATGGGACGGAATAATTCCCGCTCTGCTTACCAATAAATTTGACATTCTCATGTCCGGTATGACCTTGACCCAGGAACGAAATCTAACCGTAAGTTTTGCAACACCATACATTCTCATTGGTCAATCCATTCTGCTCAAAAAAGAATTGGCTGATGAAGTGAGTTCCTATAAGGATTTGAGTGATGCTAAGTACACAGTAGGCTCCAAGCTTGGAACCACCGGAGAGCAGGCCACGAAACGTTTGATTTCAAAAGCGAAATACATCTCATACGAGACCGAGCAGGAAGGTGTTATGGAACTCGTAAACGGTAAAATTGACGCGTTTATTTATGATCTTCCGTTCAACGCCATTGCGGCAAGCCAGAAGGGTGAAGGAAAAATAGTTCACCTTGACGAGCCATTTACAAAAGAACCACTTGCCTGGGCTGTTCGGAAAGGCGATCCCGATTTTATTAACTGGTTGAACAATTTCATGAACCAAATCAAGTATGATGGCGTCTATGACAAAATCTACAAAAAATGGTTTCAAGATGATGCGTGGTTGAAAGAAATTCAGTAATAAAAAGGTAACTTATTTTGAAAGGTTCCCAAAATACATGGCCCTGGAAACTTCTGCTGGTGGCTATCCTGCTTGTGATAGCCGCCGGCACCTGGGGTGCTGTTAGTAAAATTGACTACAAGTGGCGATGGTACAGGATTCCGCAGTATTTTCTGTATTTTGCCGAAGATGCCCAGAAGATTCCCTTTGACGGGACTGTAGTCTCAATTTCAACTGATCAAAAAAGTACCACTGTCAATCTGCTCTCTGAGACCGGAGAGAAGGTTGCTGTGTCGATTGCAACAGACAGCCTTAAGGTTTCAGAAGGTGAAGAATTATTTGAAGACGATACTGTTGGATTTGACCGTGAATGGAGGCTTGGTCCTCTCACCAAGGGGCTCTGGACCACTTTATGGCTTTCTGCTATTTCCAGTGTGTTCGCTCTATTTTTAGGGCTCGTTACGGGGCTGGCCAGGGTTTCTCAGAATGTGACCATGCGCGGCCTGGCCATGATGTATGTTGAGGTCATTCGTGGTACACCGCTTCTGGTACAGATCTTTATCGCCTATTTCTTTCTCGGAACAGTCTTTGACCTGAGTCGCAATGTTTGCGGTATTGGCGCATTGGCACTATTTGCAGGGGCATACACAGCGGAAATTGTTCGTGCTGGAATCCAGGCAATACCGAAAGGGCAGATGGAAGCTGCAAGATCGCTGGGCATGACGGTTCCCCAGACTATGATGGATATCATCTTACCCCAGGCATTTAAAAAAATATTGCCCCCGTTGTCCGGTCAATTTATCAGTCTGATAAAAGATTCTTCACTGGTTTCGGTTATCGCGATTACAGATCTCACCAAATCTGGCCGCGAAATTATTACCTCCACATTTGCAACGTTCGAAGTATGGCTGGTGGTAGCTGCTATGTATCTCCTGGTTACTTCGTTGTTGTCACAGATTGTTTTCTATATGGAAAGGAGGCTCGCAGTCAGTGATTAAAACTGAAAATGTTGTTAAACTTTTCCATAGTCACGGAACAACTGTTCGAGCGGTTGATGGTGTTTCTGCTGAAGTCGCTGAGGGGGAAGTTGTTGTTGTAATTGGCCCATCAGGCTCCGGAAAATCGACGTTTCTTCGCTGTATCAATGGTCTGGAAATATTTGATGAGGGGCATATCATCATAGATGGTGTTGATCTTGCTGACAAAAAGACCAACATAAATAAGGTTCGCGCTGAGGTAGGTATGGTATTTCAGCAGTTCAACCTGTTTCCGCACAAGACCGTTGCTGAGAACCTTACCCTGGCTCAGTGTAGAGTCCGAAAGCGCAGCAAAGAAGAGGCTGAAAAAAAGGCTCTGATGTTGCTGGAAAAAGTTGGTATTCCTGAAAAAGCTCAGGAATATCCATCGAGGTTATCCGGCGGCCAGCAGCAGCGTGTTGCCATTGCCAGAGCACTTGCCATGGACCCCAAAGTCATGCTTTTTGATGAACCGACTTCCGCTCTTGACCCTGAGATGGTCGGAGAAGTTCTTGACGTTATGAAGCAGTTGGCCCGTGAAGGAATGACGATGGTAGTGGTTACTCATGAGATGGGGTTTGCCAGAGAAATGGCTGATAGAGTCATCTTCATGGATGAGGGTAAGGTGGTTGAAGTTGGTACCCCTGAACATTTTTTCACAAACCCGCAAGAAGAGAGAGCGAAACTGTTTCTGAAGCAGGTATTATGACAATGTACGCATTTTCTGTGCGACAATAGTAAAAATTGAGTAGTTTTATAGCCGCCTCAAAGTCAAGATCGATAGTCAGGAAAAGTTCCTGTTCGAGGTGTACGTGACAGGGTAATTACGACGAAGAAGATAAGAGGCTTTGACAGTGTCCACAGGATCTGCAAAGGCTTTAACTCCCAGGAGGGTGGAAGAATGAGATTGTTTAAAGCGCTGTTGGCAATAATGATACTGACCATCAGTGTCAGCGTTGTTTCTGCTGCTGACCAAGAGATGAAGGTTGGTTTTATCTATGTGTCACCTACAGGTGACGCGGGGTGGTCTTATGCTCATGACGTTGGTCGTCAGAAGATTGATGCAATGGACGGGGTGACAACATCCTTTGTCGAAGCGGTACCCGAGGGGCCTGACTCTGAGCGCGTAATGCAAAATATGGCTCGCAAAGACTTTGACCTTATTTTTGCTACGAGCTTTGGGTATATGGATCCAATGCTGAAAGTCGCTAAACAGTTTCCCGATATCGCTTTTATGCACTGCTCTGGTTTTAAGACCTCAGATAACATGGGGAATTATTTTGGGCGCATGTATCAGGCCCGATACCTCTCTGGTATTGTTGCTGGCTCTATGAGCAAATCAAATATTTTAGGTTATGTCGCCGCTTTTCCCATCCCGGAAGTCATACGTGGTATCAATGCATTTGCCCTTGGTGTGCAGTCTGTGAACCCAGAGGCATCAGTGCGCGTGGTATGGACCAAGACATGGTACGACCCCGCAACCGAAAAAGAAGCAGCGAAGTCGCTTCTTGATGTTGGCGCAGATGTCATCGCTCAGCATCAGGACTCTCCAGGTCCACAGGAAGCTGCACAGGAAAAAGGTGTATATTCTATAGGTTACAACTCTGATATGGCGAGTTTCGCTCCCAAGGCACATCTCACTGCACCTGTGTGGGATTGGGGCCCATATTACACTAAGGTCGTTGAGGCCGTGAAAAATGGTACCTGGAAAGCAGAGTCTGTTTGGCCTGGCCTGGAAGAAAGTATTGTTGACCTGGCCCCTTTTGGGCCGATGGTTCCTGCTGATGTTCAGGACAAGGTGAATGGCCTGAAGGGTGAAATCGCTGCCGGTAAAAAGAAAGTTTTTGTAGGGCCAATTAAGGACCAGAAAGGTACTGTGAAGTACGCTGATGGTGTCGCTGCTACAGATCAGGAGTTGTTGGGTATGACCTGGTTTGTCGAGGGCGTAGTTGGTACCACTGAATAAGATGGTCTCGGCATAACTGTCCAACCTTGTTAAATTGATGCTTGGTATACGTATTGTAAAAAGGCAGGCCCCATTAGGTTTATTTGGGGCCTGCCTTGTTTTGTTGTCTGCACTTGTCATTTCGGTGTTGTTAAGCGGAATTCTGCTCTCTTTAGGGGGAACGCCCCCTGTGAAAGGTATTAGCACCCTTTTTCAGGGTGCCTTTGGTTCAAAATGGGCCTTTGAAGACAGCGTACTGAAAGCGCTGCCTATCTTTCTCTGTTCTCTTGGTGTCGCGGTAGCTTTCCGCTTAAAGATCTGGAATATTGGAGCGGAAGGACAGTTTGCTCTTGGCGCCGTCGGTGCTACATGGGCCGCTCTGTCGTTTCCTGACGCACCTCAATATATCTTATTGCCTACCATGGTTTTGATGGCCATGGCTGCAGGGGGAGCGTGGGGATTTATTCCCGCGCTGCTGCGGCAGAAGCTCAGGACAAACGAGATAATCGTAACCCTGATGCTCAACTACATTGCAATTCTTTTCCTGGACTACCTCGTATATGGGGTTTGGAAGGACCCTACGAGTTACGGCTTTCCCATGACCCCGGCATTCACAGATCAGGCTGTGGTTGGCAAAATTGGCGGGACTTCCATCAACTGGGGGTTGGCACATTGTCTTGTCCTTGGGGTACTGGTCTGGGGATTTTTCAAGTTTACCCGGATTGGTTTTGAACTGAAAGCCGCAGGCGACAGTGTTCGTGCAGCAAAATATGCAGGCCTGCCCTATGATCGACTGGTTATGCTGGTGATGGTGATGAGCGGTGCCCTCGCGGGCTGGGCCGGGTTTCTTGAGGCATCGGCTACTGTTAATCGGCTTCAGCCGAGTATTATGGTGGGATACGGATATACCGCCATCGTTGTTGCCTGGCTGGCACGACTGAATCCGCTCAGCATTGGTGTTGCTTCTTTGCTTTTAGCAGGTTTGCGTGTAGGTGTTGAAAATTTACAGCTCGAACTACAGGTTCCTGCGGCTTTCGGCGGCATCATAGAAGGGCTGATTTTATTGACGGTGCTCGCGGGCGGGCTGTTTACCCACTATCGGCTTGAGCGAAGGAGGAAGGTATGACCTTTGAGCTTCTTGTTCCTCTTCTGGCCGCGGCAGTTCAGTCCGGAACGCCGATCCTATTTGCGACTCTGGGTGAGATCTTTACCGAGAAATCCGGCGTGTTGAATCTTGGTGTGGAAGGGGCCATGATACTTGGAGCGCTTACCGGTTTTATAGTTTCCCGCTATACGGGCAGTCCCCTGGCCGGTCTCATTGCAGCAGGCCTGGCAGGGAGCCTGGCCACTTCCATCCATGGTGTTGTCTGTTTGGTTTTTCAGGGCAATCAAGTGGTCTCCGGTCTCGCTCTAACCATACTCGGTGCGGGTCTGGCTAACTATCTCGGTACGGCTTATATTGGCCTTTCTGCACCGGGATTTTCACCACTTGCTATAGCTGGCCTTTCAGAAATACCTTTTTTCGGACCGATATTCTTCCAGCAGGACGCTTTGGTGTACCTCAGTTATCTGATTCCACCTTTTATGTGGATTTTCCTCAGCAGAACTCGTTTTGGTCTTGGGCTTCGGGCGGCTGGAGAATATCCTGCTGCTGCCACCGCTGCTGGACTGAATGTCATTGCCTATCGCTGGTGTGGTGTTCTGGGTGGAGGCTTTTTGATGGGACTTGGTGGGGCCTACTTGTCACTTGCCTATACACATCTTTGGACAACCAACCTCACCGGAGGAAGAGGCTGGATTGCGGTTGCCCTGGTTATCTTTGCTTTCTGGCGCCCTGGACGTGCAGTATTTGGTGCATATCTTTTTGGTGGTATAATGGCTCTACAGCTACGGCTGCAGGCATCGGGAACCCAGTGGTCTTCGTCAATCCTGCTGATGCTTCCGTATGCTCTGACCATTCTCGTTCTGATTTTGTCGTCATGGAGTAAAGGCAGAGGAAACGAGGAGCCGGCCGCACTTGGTGTGAATATTGAGCCTGCAGAATGATTTGAAAACGATTAGAAAAGGAAAACCCTATGTCTGGAAATGAAAAATTCAGGAAAATGTATCCCATCTCATGGGATCAGCTGCACCGTGATTCCAAGGCTCTTGCATGGCGCCTTTTGAGCATGGACTATTTTAAGGGAATAATTGCCATTACTAGAGGTGGAATGGTACCCGCCGCAATTATTGCCAGGGAACTGGACATCCACCTTGTTGATACCATTTGTATTTCCAGCTACGACTGGAAAGATAAAAAAGGAGAAGCTGAAATTCTGAAGTCCGTCGATGGAAACGGAGAGGGATGGCTGTTGATCGATGATCTGGTGGATACCGGCCGCACGGCAAAGGTCGTCAAGGAACTGGTGCCCAAAGCTCATTTTGCCACAGTCTATGCGAAACCAGCAGGGCGTCCTCAGGTCGATACCTTTATCACTGAGGTGAGTCAGGATACCTGGATTCTCTTTCCATGGGATACGGAGTCGCAATTTGTTACGCCTATTGCCGGGATGGAGCAGTCCTGAAGATGGAAAATGTAGCACCGCTCATACGGCTGGAGTCAATTTCAAAATCCTTTGGTCCCGTTCACGCCAACAGTAATGTTTCTCTGGACATTGAAGAGGGAAAGGTTCTAGCCCTGCTCGGTGAGAACGGTGCAGGGAAATCGACTCTGATGTCTATTCTTGCAGGTCAGCTGCAACCGGATAAAGGGATGATTTTTCTACGAGGAAAGCCGACCCCTTTTACTACCACAGAAAAAGCCCTCAGTGCAGGTATCGGTATGGTCTACCAGCATTTTAAGTTAGTTGACAGCATGACTGTGGCCGAAAATGTATTTCTTGGGCTCAAAGGCGGGTGGTGGCTAGACTGGCCGAAAATGCACAATCAGGTGGTCGAACTTGCAGAGCAGTACGGAATGGAGGTTCAACCAGAGGCCAGAATCTGTGATCTTTCAATGGGTGAAAAACAACAGGTTGAAATACTTAAATTGCTGCACAGGAAAAGTACTATTCTGATTTTTGATGAACCCACAGCAGTCCTCACCCCCAGGGAAGCCGATAACCTCTTTGTTACCATGAGAAAAATGGTTGAAAAGGGTAAAGGGATTGTTTTTATCAGCCATAAACTCGAAGAAGTTATGGCCATAGCTGACAACATCGCTATTCTCAGAAGGGGCGTAATTGTTGACAGGGTTGCAGCCTCGCAGGTGACATCTACCGCCGAACTTGCAGAAAGGATGGTGGGTCGTGAAGTACTTCTGCAGGTAGATAAAGTACCTCTTGAAACGCGTCAGATTGTTCTGAAGGTGACCAACCTTTGCGATGACGTCTTAAAGGGAATAGATCTGGAAATACGACAGGGAGAGATTTTTGGACTTGTCGGCGTAGCAGGCAATGGGCAGAAGCAGCTTGTGGAAACTATCTGCGGCCTCACTAAACCAGCAAAAGACAGTGTTCGTCTTCTTGGCATGGAGTGGAGGCGTTTTTTTCAAAAAGCCACCTGGAACAACGCATTGTCCTACATTCCCGAAGACCGGCAGGGGCTTGCAACCTGCCAGGGGCTTGATCTTCTCGACAATTTTCTGCTCACCACTAGAGGCGGTTTCTCAAAGGGGCCCTGGTTGAATAAGGATAGTGCCAGAGAGAAGGCGGAGAAGCTCGTTGAGGATTTTGATATTCGCCCACCAAACTTACATGCCCTTGCATGGCAGTTGTCCGGAGGAAATCTCCAAAAGATGGTTCTCGCCCGAGAGTTCTATCGGAAGCCGCGCTTAATAGTAGCCGAGCAGCCAACTCAGGGGCTTGATATTGCAGCAACAGAAGATGTCTGGACCTTACTGCTGAAAGCCAGGGAGGCGGCAGGGGTTCTGCTGGTGACTGGAGACCTGTCTGAAGCCTTGGCGCTGTCTGATCGTATTGGTGTAATGTATGGTGGAAATCTCGTTGGTATTTTCTACGCAGATGACGAAGAACAGGTTGCTCGAATACCTCAGATGATGGCAGGCCTGACCGGCTCTTGAATAAGAAAACTGTTTACGTGCCTGACGTATTGGGTGTGTTTATTGCATCGTCGATTCACAGTATGAGAGCAGTGAGGTTGCATGTGGACCGCTTAGTACCTTGCTCCGTGAAAGCTTTCCAAAAAAATAAGAAAATACGGATTCGATTTCACATTAAAGGGTTATAAGCACTCACAAGGTACTTACTTACCGTTTACCGGTGTTAGTGGATGTCGGATGGTGGCGGTTGCTTATACTCCAGAATTTTCCCATTCCCTTGGGAAAAGCTAATGAAATACTCGACAAACGCATAGTCGATATCCCCTTCTGGTGGGCCGGTGTAGCTTGCCAGGAACATTTCAATCATCTGCATGATGATTTCCTTGAAAGGGCCGCTTACTATCATGTTGTCGATGGTGTGCTCACCGAGATTATGCACTGTGAATCGTACCATATTGTGTCTCCTCGCGGTTGTATTTTTCTTTTTGAGAGTGCCCCCCCCCAATATTTACGCCTAAGGTATCGTACCTCTCCCGAAAATGATAGTCTTATCACCGTAGGCAAATTGTTCATCAATTCAGGTGGCTGTCAGGTGTGAAACGTGTAGTCTGTACGCACGACCTGGTTCCGTTTTCGGCATCGCCTGGACAATTTTGTACTGTTCGTGAGAGATCGTGCCGGGTATGCCTTTGAGTGAGACCTTGTAGCTTCTTTCAATTTTGTATTCATCTTATTGTGAGTGTGGTAAACAGCAGGAGGATGTAATTGGAGCTCCTCAAAACATGGGATTCTCGTAATCCTCAAAAAAAAACAATCAGCAACCTATGAAGACCAGAGAATGAAACAGTTGATTACTCCTCGTATGGATCAATGTATTGGCTGTCAGTCCTGTTCCCTTGCCTGCGCGAGACTTGTGTATAAAAAAATCTCGTGGAATAACGCAGGGATTCGAATTCACAGCTCCGGAGGACTGAGTATCGGTTTTATTGCCAACAGGTGTCTTGCCTGCCAGCCGGCTCCCTGTGCTGAAGTTTGCCCCACCGGAGCCTATTCGGAACGGCCTGGTGGTGGAGTGATTGCTAAAAACAAACTGTGTATTCAATGTGGCTCTTGCGTTGAGGCGTGTCCGGTGGATGCCATTTACCAGGATCGCCATGGTGATGTATACGTATGTATCCATTGCGGGCAATGTGTTGATTTCTGTCCTCAGGACTGTCTCGAGATGAAGGAAATTGAGTACATAGAAGAGGTGGTCATATGATGAAGGATTGTTTTCGCGTTCTTCTTGTGGACGTCGCGGCGGGGAAAGGGAAAATTATTGTCCTTGGTGGCAGAAACAGTGCGGTTGGCGGCAGTGGACTGGCAGCGCTGCTCTACTCAAAATATGGTCGGGCCGAACTCCCTTGGAACGATGAATCACAGCCGGTAATTTTTTGCATAGGACCTCTCACAGGATACTTCCCGCTTATGAGTAAAATGGTCTGCTCTTTTAAATCAAATTATCACGGTGAGTACACTGAAAGTCATGCAGGTGGGCGAGCCGCTCTCTCACTTAAATTTGCGGGCCTTGATGCTCTGGTCATTGTAGGAAAGGCTAAAAAACTATCCTGCCTTAGCCTGGGGGCAAATCACCTGGAAGTCAAAGATGCCACCTTTCTTCGTGGGATGGACGCGGTCAGCTCCGGGAAACTTATTCGCAGGATGTTTAAAAGCGGCAGTGGGCATCGTTCGATTATGCGCATCGGCCCTTCCGGGGAGATAGGCTCGGCGATGGCCTGTATTAATGTGGACACCTATCGTCATTTTGGCAGGATGGGGGGTGGTGCTGCCTTGGGTACTAAAAATATTAAGGGTATAATTATCCACGGTGACAGTGATTTTCTGAGCCCTGCCGGCAAAGACTATCGTTCTATTTACAAGGATGTGTATGAAAAAGTAACCTCCACAGACATGATGCGTAAGTACCATAATTTAGGGACGCCCGCTAATCTGCAAGGGCTCAATGACATACAGTCCCTACCGTGGAGAAATCTGCAGCAGACCTGTGACCCTGGAATAACAACCATTACCGGGGAAAAATTTGCCGATGAAACACTGATGCGAAACGGGGCCTGTGCGGGATGTCCTGTGGGCTGTATTCACATCGGATTTATCAGGGAGAAAATGGCTCAGGACAACCGTTTTCATTATCATCAGGTTGCGTACGACTATGAACCCATTTTTGCAGCTGGCACCATGCTTGGGGTGACCAATTCGTTTGATGTTCTCAGGATTCTTGATGTTATGGAGAACGTCTGCCTTGATGCTATGTCAGGAGGTGTTGCTCTGGCCTGGGCCACAGAAGCCACAGAGCAGGGCATGATTTCAGAAAAGGAAACACTGGTTCCATTGAAGTTTGGTGATGCGAAGGCTTATATCCAGGCAGCGAAGCATCTGGGGCGTGGCAATAATGATTTTTACAGGCTTTTGGGGCAGGGGACTCAAAAAGCCGCAGAGGAGTATGGTGGGAAAGATTTTGGTTGCGTCCTTGGCCAGGAAATGGCTGGTTACGCCACCGGAGAGCTCTTTTTTGCAGCCCAGACTCTCGGTTTCAGGCATTCTCATCTGGACACAGGCGCTTACAGTTATGATCAGAAACACGCAGAACAGGATGTGCAAAAAGGAGTGGATTTCCTGATAGATGATGAACCGGGGCGGGCCTACCTCACCTCGATGGTGTCCTGTCTTTTTGCCAGATCCATCTACACTGATGATCAGTTAGCCCTGTGTTTGCAGAGCGTGGGCTTTGATAAGCTTGCAGATACAATCCCCGAAACCGGTGATCATATTCGAAGGCTTCGCTGGCGAGTTCGTGCCGCGACGGGATTCCACCCTGATAATTTTTCTATCCCCAAGCGCTTTTATGAGGTTACAACCTGGAAAGGCCCCGTTGATAAGGAGTATCTTGACAGCTTGAAAACAGAGTATGGGCGCAGGATTCAAGCCCTGATAACGGAGCCGGACTGACGTTATAAAAAAATCCGCCAATCTCCCCCTTTTATCTCCTGGGCTTCATAGCTGCGCAGGGCAGACACCAAGAGGAAATCAAAGGAGAACAGAGGCACTGTTGTCTGGTTGTAGCCTGGAACGAAAAAAGGGATAGCTGCATTATGCAATCATCCCTTCTCTTTTCTAACACTACATGCAGGTTCTACAGAAGATCAGCAATAGCGTCTCTTTCGCCGATCAGCTCCTGCTCAGTTGCAGTCATCATCTCACGACCAAAGTCACTGATTTGAAGGCCGGTGACCTCTTTCCATTCTCCGTTCTCACAGGTAATGGGCAGAGCGTACATGAGATTTTCGTCTATTCCGTAGCTGTTACCGCCACTGAAAACACCCATACTCACCCAGCCGCCGTCTGAGCCAAGAGCCCAGTTTCTCATATGGTCAATGGCAGCAGATGCAGCAGATGCGGCACTGGAAGCACCGCGAGCTTTAATTATTGCAGCACCGCGCTGTTGTACTGTCGGAATGAATTCCTTTACATACCAGTCATTGTCCACCTTTTCTGTTGCTGGCACGCCGTCAATGGTGGCGTAGCTGATGTCAGGGAACTGGGTGGCTGAGTGATTACCCCAGACAACCATTTTTTCGACTTTGGTGGAGTGGCTGCCGGTTTTGGTAGCAAGCTGAGACAGGGAACGGTTGTGGTCAAGGCGCATCATAGCGGTGAAGTTGCGTGGATTGAGATCCGGGGCATTCTTCATGGCGATGAGAGCGTTGGTGTTAGCTGGGTTACCAACAACGAGAATTTTAACATCTTTACTGGCATGATCGTTGAGAGCCTTGCCTTGAACTGTAAAGATAGCGCCGTTAGCTTTTAAAAGATCAGAGCGCTCCATGCCGGGTCCACGAGGTCTGGAACCAACCAGCAGACCGAAATCCGCATCCTTGAAAGCTACATTTGGATCATCGGTGGCTACAATTCCTGCAACCAATGGGAAGGCGCAGTCATTCAGTTCCATAACAACACCCTCAAGTGCTCCCATCGCGGGAGGAATTTCGAGAAGCTGAAGAATAACAGGCTGGTCGGGTCCAAGCATATCACCTGCGGCAACGCGGAAAATGAGGGAATAACTAATTTGTCCGGCGGCACCGGTAATTGCAACACGTACTGGGGTTTTCATGTGATCCTCCTTAAAAAAGACTTTCGATTATATCGCAAAATTGTCTTGTTAAGCTACAGTCAAAAGAAGATACCATAATGTCTTTAAGGAATCTAGCGCAACAGCTGAATGGCGGTTCATTTTTTCTATCAGTAGTGTTGATATAATATGTAAATATTTCTATGTGCCTGATTTTACGGTCTTTCCAAACCCTCCTCCTCCAGGAGTTTTGATAATGAAAATGTCATCAGGTAACAACGTTATTTCGTCATTACCGCGAAGATACGTCACTTTTCCATCATGGTGAATAACAATGTTCTTTCCTCTTTTTCCTGGCTGGCCTCCTTGGAGGCCATATGGCTCAACTTCTCGGTGAGAGGAGAGGATTGTTGCTGTCATTTGGTCCAGAAACCGTATCTTCCTGGTGACTCCATCACCACCTGAAAATGTTCCTGCCCCGCCTGAGCCATGTCTGATGCTGAAAGCTTCTACCCGCACAGGGAAGCGCCACTCAACCACCTCCGGGTCCGTCATTCTTGTGTTGGTCATATGGCTATGCACTGCACTGGTGCCGTGATGATCAGGTCCGGCTCCAGTTCCACCGCATATAGTTTCATAATTCTGGTGGGCCGCATTACCGTAGACAAAATTGTTCATGGTACCCTGGGAGGAGGCGAGCAACCCCAGTGCACCATAGAGACAATCTGTGATTGCTTGGGAAACTTCTGTATTGCCCGATATGACAGCAGCTGGATATTCGGGGCTAATCATTGTTTTGGCTGGGATGATCAGCTTGAGAGGTTTCATACACCCTTCGTTAAGAGGGATGTTGTCAGCAACCAGTGTTCGGAAGACATAGAGCACTGCGGCCTTGCAAACAGCGGTTGGCGCGTTGTAATTCCCTGGATTTTGAGGGGATGTGCCAGTGAAATCGATTACGGCCTCACGTTTCTGCCTATTAACTGATATCTTTACCTGAATCCTTGTATTGCCATCCATGAGATAGCTGAAGCTGCAGTCCTGAAGGACGTGAAGTACTCTTCGAACTGACTCTTCAGCATTGTCTTGCACATGTTTCATATAGGCATGGACTATTTCCAGGCCGTAATAAGCGACCATCTTCCTGAGTTCTCGAAGCCCCGTCTCATTGGCTGCCGTCTGGGCCGCAAGATCGGTCATGTTTTGGTCGATATTTCGGCAGGGGTATTCACCGGAAGCAAGCAAGGCCCTGGTCTCCTTATCACGCAATATTCCACCCTTTACGAGTAGAAAATTATCGATAAGAACCCCTTCCTCTTCAATTCTTCTGCTGTCCGGTGGAGAGGAACCGGGAGTACGACCACCTATGTCCGCGTGATGGCCTCGGGAGGCAACGTAAAAGAGTACTGTCATACCATCATCAGAAAAGACCGGAGTAATCACGGTGACGTCTGGCAGGTGAGTCCCTCCGTTGTATGGGGCATTGAGCATAAAGACATCCCCGGGAGCCATGGTGGAGCTGTTTTCCCGGATGACCGTCTTAATAGATTCTCCCATGGATCCAAGGTGTACGGGGACGTGGGGGGCATTGGCCACTAGATTGCCATCAGGGTCGAAGAGAGCGCAGGAGAAATCGAGGCGTTCCTTAATGTTAACAGAATAGGCTGTGTTGGCTAGCGTTGCACCCATCTGTTCGGCAATTGACATGAACAGATTGTTGAAGATTTCGAGCATCACAGGGTCCGCTGAGGTTCCAATGGCTGTTGCCTGGATTCGGGTCTGGTATCTCGTGAGCAGAAGATGACCATGTTCATTTGTCTCCGCTGCCCATCCTTTTTCAACCACAATAGTGCCGGTTGGTTCAACAATGATGGCCGGTCCTGTTATGCTCTGCCCGACCGCTAGTTCGTCTCGGAGATAGAGTGGGGTGTCCTGCCACTGTCCTTGGTTTACCATCATGACAGTGTCGTGTGGTCTTGCACCATTCTTGTTTTCAGTAACGGTGATATTTTCTGCAGCAGTCGATTCGGTAGTGCCGACAGCTTCAATGGAAAGAGCTTCGATAACAAGTCCTCGTTCTTGAGCGATAAAACCGAATCGTTGATGGTGTGCTTCTTCGAAAGCCTTTGTCATTTCGGCTACAGTTCCGGTGTTGACGAAAAGGCTGCTGTCGGTACCTTCATAACGAAGGTGGGCCTTACGGATAATTTCTATCTGAGATGGCTTCACTCCCTGCTTTTCAACCTCTGACCTTGCTTCAGCAATCAGGGGATCTGAGGCCGCTGTCATAACTTTTTCGGCCCCTGATGTGAGTGTATGTTCAATGTGGACCTCACGAAGGGAGCGGATGTCGGCCAGTCCCATACCGTAGGCAGACAGAACACCTGCAAAAGGGTGTAGAAAGATTCGTTTCATGCCAAGGGCATCTGCAACAAGGCAGGCGTGTTGACCACCGGCCCCTCCAAAACAGTTCAGGGTATAATTTGTAACATCGTAGCCACGCTGTACTGATATTTTCTTTATGGCATTTGCCATATTTTCTACGGCAATGCGTAAAAAACCTTCGGCAATTTTCTCAGGGGTTTCTGGTTGGCCACCTGTGGCCTCGGCTATATGTTCAGCGAGATGTCGAAAAGCATCATGCACTACTTCTGAGTCCAGAGATTGGTTCGCCTCGGGACCGAAAACCTTTGGGAAGTAGTTCGGTTGAATTTTACCGAGCATGACATTGCAATCTGTGACAGCAAGGGGACCACCCCGGCGGTAACAAGCAGGTCCTGGATTTGCCCCGGCTGATTCCGGGCCAACCCTGAATCTGGCACCGTCGAAATGAAGCAAAGAACCTCCACCTGCTGCAACGGTGTGAATGTGCATCATGGGGGCGCGCATTCTAACACCTGCAACTTCCGTCTCAAAGCTTCTCTCATATTCTCCGTCATAGTGAGCGACGTCAGTTGATGTGCCTCCCATGTCAAAACCAATGAGTTTTGTGGCTCCTGCAACAGCTGCAGTTTTGACCATACCCACGACACCACCTGCAGGGCCTGAAAGAATCGCATCCTTTCCCTGGAAGAGCCTGGCATCGATCAAGCCGCCATTAGACTGCATGAACATGAGGTTTGGTCCGCTGTTGTCCAAAGTTCCCAGTTGTTCTGCTACCTGGTCAACATAGCGACGGAGGATAGGGGACAGGTAAGCATCGACCACAGTGGTGTCTCCACGGGAAACGAGTTTCATCAGGGGGCTCACCTTGTGGCTTGCAGAAACCTGGGTAAAACCAATCTCTTGTGCAATTTCGGCTACCTTTGCTTCATGCTGTGGGTAGCGGTAGCCATGCATAAAGGTAATGGCTATGGAATTGATTCCTTTTGCATGTACTTTTCGAAGTTCGGATCGGACGTCTTCTTCGTTTAGCCGATTGAGGATCTCCCCCGTTGCAGATATTCGTTCTTTTACTTCTAGCACCTGCTCGTAAAGCATCTCCGGCAAGATGATGTGCCGAGCAAAAAGGTCTGGTCTTGTCTGGTAACCAATCCGCAACGCATCACCAAAGCCAGAGGTGGTGACAAAAAGTGTTCGGTCACCTTTTCTTTCCAGTAGGGCATTGGTCGCAACTGTGGTTCCCATTTTCACAGCAGCAATTTTTTCTTCGGGGATAGGCTCTTCTGGCTTAAGGCCGAGCAACTCCCGAACCCCTTGGACAGCAGCATCCTTGTATTTTTCAGGGTTTTCAGAAAGAAGTTTGTGGGTGGTCAGACTACCGTCAGGTCGTTTGGCGACGATATCGGTGAATGTTCCTCCTCGATCGATCCACATCTGCCACTGTGCCATTGCTCTTGCCTTTTTTGTTGTAACATGTCGAATGTATAGTTTTTTTCCTTATCAATACATGAATGTATTGAATGGTGAAATATTGTCGACAAAATGTCGATGTTATGTGATGATGACAATGAAGCTCAAAAATGTCAACATCATTGTGAGTCGTAATGTTTTTACAACAACATTTTTGCATTTCAGAGTATTCTAACGTTTGCACGCAGTATTATACCATTGGGAAATTGTAGCTGAGTTTAATATTTAACAAGGAGGATTCGAGTATGAATGTACGTAAAAATGCTATCGCTGGATTGGCTGGAATGGTTGCCGGGCTATGTATGACCTGGAGTGCGGTTGCTGGGACGAGTTGGGATATGCCGACACCGTATCCGGATAAGACCTTTCACACCCAGAATATTGCGGTTTTTGCCGAAGAGGTGAATAAAGCCACCTCTGGTGAGCTGACTATCAAGATTCATTCTGCAGGTTCTCTTTTTAAACATCCAGAGATAAAGAATGCGGTTCGTCAGGGGCTGGTACCCATTGGTGAGTTTTTCCTCTCACGTATCTCCAATGAGCAGGCAGTTTTTGGTGCGGATTCACAGCCTTTTCTTGCTACGAACTATCAGGATGCGAAAAAACTTTGGGATGCACAGCTCTCAGTTATTGCCATGCTCCTGGATAAGCAGGGGCTGATGCCTCTTTTCTCTGTGCCTTGGCCTCCGCAGGGTTTGTATACAAAAAAAGAAATTAAGACCGTTGAAGATCTGAAGGGAATCAAATTTAGAGCATACAATCCTACTCTCGAACTCTTCGCAAAAAATGTCGGAGCGGCACCTACTCAGGTCGAAGTCCCAGATATTCCACAGGCTTTTGCAACTGGTCGTGTCGAAGCTATGATTACCTCGCCGTCAACCGGTGCCAATTCAAAGGCATGGGATTATGTAACCCATTACACAGATATCAAGGCCTGGTTACCCAAAAATGTTGTAGTGGTTAACAAGAAGGCTTTCAGGAAGCTGGACAAGACGACCCAGGAGGCATTGCTGGCAGCGGCTCAGGCGGCTGAAGCCAGAGGCTGGGAGATGAGTATGAAAGAAACTGAAGTCAAGACCAAAATCATGCAGGACAATGGCATGATCATCGTTGAGCCAAGTGCGGAATTGATGACTGGTCTGATAGAAATTGGTGGTTCCATGCTCGAAGACTGGAAAAAGGCTGCTGGTCCTGAAGGTGAGGAGCTGCTTAAAGCGTTTTACGAGAAATAAAAACTGTCAATATTCAGTTGTCGCACAACATTGATGAGGGGATGATGAGAAAGCTATTAGATTCTCTATATAAGGGCAGCTGCTGGCTGGCCGCAGCCTGCATTGCGGCTATCTGCCTTCTGGTTGTTTGCCAGGTGACTCTGAACCTCATAGACAGGGTCAGCACCCTGCTCACAGGATCTGCAATTGGCCTTACCATCCCCTCATATGCTGACTTTACAGGTTTTTTGCTTGCGGCAGCTTCTTTTCTATCGCTTGCCTATACCCTGCGGCAAGGTGACCATATCCGGGTTACCTTGCTGGCCTCTCGTTTACCGAAGAAAATACAACACCTTCTTGAAGTGTGGTGTTTGGGTTTTGCCTTATGTGTTTCAAGCTATTTTGGCTGGTACACTATAGCTCTGAGCCTTGAATCGTACACTTATAACGACCTATCATCGGGAATGATTGCTGTCCCTCTTTGGATTCCGCAGTTTGCAATGGTTGTCGGTCTGATGGTTCTTTCCGTAGCTCTTTTGGATGAGTTTGTTCTTGTTCTACGAGGCAAACAACCGTCCTATGCAGACGCAGGGGCAGGGTTGCTTGTGAGTGAAAAGTTGCTACCACCTCACCGGGATTAGGAGAAAAAATGTCTGAAATATTCATGACTTTATTTTTACTTTTTCTCCTATTTGCTCTGTTGGGGAGTGGTATATGGGTAGCATTTTCACTTATGACAGTGGGTATGGCCGGGATGCTGCTTTTTTCCGATGCTCCCCTTGGTGAAGTTTTGGCGATAACGGTTTGGGGGGCAAGTAATGGCTGGGCTCTTGCTGCCCTGCCACTTTTTATATGGATGGGAGAAATTCTCTTTCGTTCGCGATTGTCAGAAGACATGTTTACAGGTCTATCTCCTTGGCTTACCCATCTACCGGGAAGACTTCTACACGTCAATATTCTCGGATGTGGTATATTTGCTGCAGTTTCCGGTTCTTCTGCTGCAACTGCTGCCACCATAGGCAAAATGTCTATTCCTGAACTCTCGAAGAGAGGATATCCCGAAAAGATGTTGGTGGGTACCCTTGCTGGATCGGCAACTCTGGGGCTTCTTATCCCACCATCTATCATTCTGATTGTTTATGGTGTGGCGACAGAGCAATCAATTGCGCGCCTTTTTATCGCCGGTGTATTGCCCGGCTGCCTCTTGGTCTCACTTTTTATCGGTTATGTTGTACTCTGGTCGCTTTTTCACCCCCGTGAGATACCAGCAGGTGAAGATTCAGTCCCCTTCGTCGAAAAGCTTGCTCTCTCCAAAAGACTTCTCCCTGTTGTTTTTCTCATCGGCGGGGTAATAGGCTCAATTTATTCGGGTATCGCGTCACCAACAGATGCAGCGGCGGTGGGGGTCCTGCTGGCCTTAGTGCTCTCCTGGTTGAGCGGATCCTTAAATAAGAAGACATTTCTTGATGGTCTTATGGGGGCGACCAAAACGTCATGTATGATAGCCTTTATCCTGGCAGGAGCAGCTTTTCTTACTGTTTCTATGGGCTTTACAGGCATTCCAAGGATGCTCGCGCTATGGATTTCCACCATGGGGCTGTCACACTATTCCCTGTTGGCAGTGCTCACCGTGTTTTTTATCGTCATGGGCTGTTTCCTGGACGGGATCTCTGTTGTTGTTTTAACAACTTCCATCATCATGCCGATGATCGACCAAGCGGGAATTGATCCCCTCTGGTTTGGGATATTTGTGGTCATTGTGGTAGAAATGGCCCAGATTACGCCGCCAGTTGGATTTAATCTCTTTGTAATCCAAGGCTTGACAGGCCTGGATATATTGAAAGTCGCGTATGCTGCAGCCCCTTTCTTTCTCCTGTTGCTTGCAGGGCTAGGAATTATAACAGTATTTCCTGAAATCGTCACATTTCTTCCTGATATGATGGGTGGCTGATTAACCGTGGCCTATTGGTTCTTGTGATCTGGAGACCGGTCTACAGTGATGTGGCGGCCCGGGACGCCTGATCATACAGACCTGACATGAGTCTGAGCAGGGCTGCCACCTGGCTGAACTCTGAACCTTCCCGGTCGAGGCTCCGGTAGGCAGATGTCAGGCACTTCTCTCGTATATCCCTGTATGTCTCACACGCTTCTTCCCCCTTTTCTGTGGCGAAATAGAAAATTTCCTTGCCGTGTTTTTCCCGTTCCACCAAATTCGCCTTGACCAGCTTTTTAAGAGAATAGTTTACGGTGTGCTGATCTTCCACATGGAGCACAAAGCAGATATCGACCAATCGTTTGTGCCGTTTTCTGTGATTCACATTGTGCAGCACCAGCACGTCAAGGGCACTGAATTCACCATAGCCCGCAGCATTCATACATCGAACCATCCACCTGGTAAAAGCATTATGAGCGATGATCATGCCGTACTCAAATTCGCTAAGAGGCCAGCTGTCAGGTGATGCGAGATGTTCTGAAGATACTATGGGAGCAAAAGGCATGTCAGGCAAAGATTTTTTTTGGTCACTCATATTGATCACACGAAGAAATCTAACACCGGTAAACGGTAAGTAAGTACTTTGTGAGTGTTTATAACCACATAATATAAACTAGAATCCGTATTTTCTCGGAGTCTGCGCGTACCTGTTTTTTATTACAGCTTTTACGGAGTAAGGAGCTAAAAATCTAAAAGGTACTTGTTCTTGGTAAATCTGAATAGAGAGAGCTTTAGGGCGACTTGGGGCTATTCACTTTCATCAATTTATAGTTAATACTGTCAATGAGAGCCTGCCAACTGGCTTCAATGATGTTGACAGAGACACCCACGGTTCCCCATGTACACGTATTGTCTTTGCTTTCTACAAGAACCCGGACCCGCGCCTGGGTGCCTCGCTCTCCTGAAAGGACGCGCACCTTGTAATCGACGAGATCCATTTCCTCAAGGCAGGGATAGAATCCACTAAGGGCTTTGCGTATGGCGCTATCCAGGGCATTTACCGGTCCATCTCCCATCGCGGCGGTATGGACTTCACTTCCACCAACAAAGAGCCGGATTGTCGCTTCCGTGAGAGGGGGTTTGTCCATACGGTATTTATGGTTCATGACCCTGAAACTCTCGAACTTGAAGTAATTTCGCTGTAGACCGAGTGCCCGTCTCATGAGTAGTTCGAAGCTGGCTTCAGCACCTTCGTACTGATACCCTTGGTTTTCGAGTTCCTTCAACTCACTGATAATGGTGGCGAGAACCGGATCATTGGGGGCAAGGTTGAGGTTCCACTGCTTAGCCTTATGGAGGATGTTGGAGCGGCCGGACTGGTCTGAGATCAGGATGCGGCGAATATTACCGACTTTATCAGGAGCAATATGTTCATAGGTGAGAGGATTCTTTTTAACCGCACTGACGTGGATACCACCTTTATGAGCGAAGGCCGATTCTCCAACATAGGGTTGATAACGGTTATGCGGCAGGTTAGCGAGTTCATTTACTAATCTTGATGTGCTATAGAGTCGATCTATATGCTTACGTACTTCACATTCCACTCCAAGTTTAAAAACCAGAGCCGGAATTATAGAGGTAAGATTTCCATTGCCACATCGTTCGCCGAAGCCGTTTATTGTCCCTTGTATTTGACGAACTTTCGATTCAGAAATTGCAAGCAGACTATTGGCAACAGCCGTTTCCGAATCGTTATGGGGGTGGATACCCAGTGCTATAGACTTGTTTTGTGTGGTTAAGTGCTGCTTCACCTTCTCTATGATCAATGGGACCTCATGGGGCAGAGTACCACCGTTTGTATCACACAGGATAATGATTTCAGCACCACCATCAACAGCACTTTCAAGTGTTTTAAGTGCGTACTCCTCATTCGCTTTAAAGCCATCAAAAAAATGTTCTGCATCGAAGAAAAGGTGTTCTACCTGGGGACGCAGGAAGGCAAGGGTGTCCTGGATGATCTGGAGGTTATCTTCAAGTTCTATATGGAGCGCATCTTTGACGTGGATATCCCAGCTCTTGCCAAAAATGGTCACAGCAGGGGTCTTTGCGGCTATAAGTGCCAGGAGATTGCTGTCTTCTTCAGGAGGATTTTTAAAATGCCTGGTGGAACCGAAAGCTGCAAGTTTTGCGTGACGCAGTTGGATCTTTTGCATCTTTTCAAAGTACTCAACAGAGACCGGATTGGAACCTGGCCAACCTCCTTCAATATAGTCAATGCCGAGTTTGTCGAGGGCAATGGTAATACGAATCTTGTCTTCAACAGAGAGGTTGAAGTTTTCCGCCTGAGTCCCGTCTCGGAGGGTTGTGTCATACAATTCTATGAGGTGGGTCATGTTTTCCTTAACTTTTGAAAGAGTCTATTTTGAATTGAAGCTTATTGTTTCACAGTTGATGGAAAGTGTAACTTTCAATGATAGAAAACTTTAGGTTAAAATGCAAAAAATTAAAGAGCGATATCAACTTGAATTTTCAAGATGCTGTAAAAAAGCAGACTTGTGTATTGAAACAGAATGTCTGTTTCCAGAATTTTCACTCTTCATACAGGGGGGATTTTACATTGCAATTTTATGCTATTTTACCTAACCTCAAGTGAGGAAAACGTTTGTGTGTTACCTTTGGTCTCGTACGTACAATGAAAAGTCTTTTGAAAATGAAAATTGATTTAATAATATGAATCTTAAACCTATCAAACCGAAGCGAATTTCAGATCAGGTCTTTGAGCAAATTCGTGAGCTTATTTATAAAGGTGACTTTAGGCCAGGCCAGCAGATCCTGCCGGAAAGAGAACTGGCAGCTTGCATGGCGGTCAGCAGAACTTCGGTGAGAAATGCAATCAACAAACTGGTAAGTATGGATCTGCTTGAGCATCGTCAAGGGCAGGGAACCTATGTAACCGCACCAGATCTCCGTAAAGAAAGGTCCTGGGAGACTGATATAGAAACAGATGAGGCGACACTGGACGATCTGCTGGAGGTGCGCCTCGGTCTTGAGTGTTATGCAGCAAAATTTGCAGCCCAGAGAGCTACAGAGAGCGATCTGAAGGCACTCATGAAAGCCTTGCAAGAGATGGAAGATGACCTTGCTTCCATGGATAGAATCGGCACCGTTCCGGATACTGCTTTTCACATGGCAATTGCCTACTCAACGAAAAATCCGGTGCTTATTCATCTCATGCGGAACTTTTATGACTTTCTTTTTGTTGGAATAAAGAAGAACCTGACCCATATGGTCATGGACAGAGATGCCCTGGAGCAGGTTATTGAACAACATAAAAGCGTCTATAAGGCAATAAGCCGGAAAGCCCCGGACGCGGCATTTACAGCTATGCAGTCACATATCGATTTTATCCAGGATTATTTTCAGTCTCGCTAGCNNGACAAGCTGCAAGTAAGTACCTCGAATATCTGTCGCTATCTCATGAAATTCATTCATAAAAACAAGAGATAAGCGAAGACTTCGATTGGATTTCTAAGGTACTAAAATCCGTAGAACTTTGGAAACACCACAATCGAAATGAGTACTGCCACTTGGATGACAATAAAGGGCATGACTCCCTTATAGATATCCACTGTTTTTACTTCGGGTGGACAAACCCCTTTTAGATAGAAAAGAGAAAAACCAAAGGGTGGTGTTAGAAAAGATGTTTGCAGATTCATGGCGATTAATATTGCGAACCAGAGCGGATTCAAGCCGATTGAATCCGCTACTGGGAGAAGAATGGGGACGACAATATAAGATATTTCGAAAAAGTCGATAAAAAATCCCAGAACCATAATGGTCAGCATGGAAAGGATAAGAAAGGCCCACTTTTCACCCGGCAGATTAGTCAAAAAATCCTCGACCATATAGTCTGCGCCACTATAGACAAAAACCATGGAAAATGCGGTCGCGCCAATGAGAATAGCAAAAACCATAGCTGTAATTTTTACGGTCTCATGTAGTGATTCTTCAATAATTCTCCAATTGAGTTTTTTATACATGGCTGCAAGGATCATAGCACCAACGGAACCAACCGATGCAGATTCGGTTGGAGTAGCAATACCTTGAAAAATTGAACCGAGCACCAAAACTATAAGTGTAAGTGGTGGAATAATTGCGATGAGAGCTTTTGTGATACCTTCTCCACGACTAACGGATGTATCCTCGATTGGTGGGGCAGCGTCTTTGTCGACAAATGCGATGATCAAAATATATATAATATAGAGGCCTACCAGCATCAGGCCCGGCATAAGAGCTGCTTTGAAAAGATCACCTACCGGTTGCTGAAAAACATCACCGAGTATGATCAGAACAATTGATGGCGGGATAATCTGACCGAGGGTTCCTGCGGCACATATGGTACCTGTTGCAAGTTTCTTGGAATAGCCATATTTGAGCATAACTGGCAGGGATATAACCCCCATGGCCACAACAGATGCCCCAACGACTCCGGTAGAGGCAGCAAGAAGTGTCCCTACGATAACAGTACTTACCGCCACACCACCTCTTATTGAACCGAACAGAGCACCCATTGATTCCAAAAGACGTTCTGCCAATTCGGATTTTTGCAGCACAATACCCATGTAGATAAAGAGAGGGATCGCCATGAGGATGGTATTATTCATGATGGAGTAGATGCGAAAAGGCATCATGGAGAACATCAGGAAAAACTCTTCTGATACAGCAGCGATGGTTGGGTCTGGCAGAAGCTCTATGAGCGCTGCACCGAACCCGAAAAAGATCGAGACAGAACCAAAGGTGAAGGCTACAGGGTAGCCGATTGCCAGCATACATAGAGCTGCAAAAAACATTACTATACCAATCATTTTGCACCTCTATAGATATTAACATTCTTCACGATATAGCCTATTGCACTAACTATTAGAAACATGAAAGAAAAGGGAATCATAGATTTAATAATCCAGCGATGGGTCAAGCCGCCCGGGTCTTCTGATATCTCGTTAATGGAGTAGGAATCCATGACAAACTCAAATGAACCCGTGGTTACAAGCAAGGCCAGAGGCAGTAGGAAGAAGAGGGTACCCAGGATATTTATCATGGCTTTTGTGCGAACACTGTACTTCTCATAAAGGAAATCCACTCGGACATGGCCTTCATCTTTCAGTGCCACCGAAACACCAAAAAGGATGATAACAGAGAAGAGGTGCCATTCCATTTCCTGCATACCCACAGAGCTATTTCTGAAGAAATAGCGCATTATTACATCGTAAAACACATTAAAAATCATTAATAAAAGTAGAATGGAGGTGACTTTACCAACGATGTCAACCACCGAATCTATCACGGATTCTAATTTTAAAAGCATTGTTTCCCCTGTGGTTTTCTTCTCAGTCTAGCATAATAAAGATTGTATTTTCCAGCCGTCTGGAAAATACAGCGCCCAGAGTACTAAAAATACTAAACCGATCAATAAAAAAAGCCGCCAATTCCTAAGAATAGGCGGCTTACAATCAAAATGTCAACTGAAGCTTTTCTTTACTCAACGGCCTCAGTTGTTTTTATATAGTAGTAATCAGACATCTTGGTCCATTCACGGGCCATTGACATATATGCCTGTCGAGAATCATAGACTGCTTTAAACTCAGCATTTTCTTTGGCATATCCTTCCATAACTTCGTCGTTGGCCTTTTTCATAGCTTTTAAGACGGCATCTGGGAAAGTCTTTACTTTAATATTTGGAAAATCGGTCTTCATCTGACCCCAGGCCTTGGCGCTGGCATCAAAATTGTCTGTGTACATATCAGCGGTGGCCGCCTGCATGGCAACCTTAAGAACTGCTTGGTACTCAGCAGGGAGTTTATCGTATGCACGCTTATTTATAAGATACTGGAGTTCTGTTGCGGGCTCATGCCAACCGGTGTAGTAGTATGGAGCAATCTTATGAAAGCCCATCTTTATATCCATTCCGGGGCCAACCCACTCCAGAGCATCGATGGTTCCACGATCAAGAGAAGTGTAGAGCTCCCCTGCAGGGATGTTGGTTACGTTCACACCCAGTTTGGCAAATACTTCTCCAGCGAGACCAGGGATACGCATTTTCAGGCCCTGGAGATCATCAAGAGAGTTAATCTCTTTTCTGAACCAACCGCCCATTTGAACACTGGTGTTACCACCAGGGAACGAAAGAACCTTGAACTTGTCATAGGTTTTCTGCATCAGATCCATACCACCACCATAGTAGAACCAGGCGTTCTGTTCTGCAGTCGTCATGCCGAAGGGAGCAGTTGTGAAAAATACGGTGGTGATGTCTTTGCCTTTCCAGTAATAGGAAGCGCTATGGCCCATCTGGTATTGGCCGCCTTTGACCATGTCGAGGATTCCCAGGGCAGCTTTATGTTTCTCTTTACCATCAACTTTGATGATAAATTTTCCACCAGTCATATCACTGACCGACTGTGCAAATTTTTGTACGCTTGAGGCAAATGGAGTCAGTGTGCTGGGCCAGGTCATAGCCAGTTTCCACTTGATGGTCTTTTCTGCAACTGCCGGAGTAGCTAACATCATTAATGCACTGCACAGCAAGAATGTCTTCCCAACAAATCTCATTTTCATCCTCCCTTTTGGGTTTTCCAACTAAAAAGCCAACTTTCGATTGGCTAACAATAGAAAATTCAAAAAAAATAATGCTCATAAAAAATATGAGCTTCTATATTGATTAGTATGGGTGCAACGTATCGTCTTGCAAAGACAAATCTGTTTTTCTCTACTTTGCGTACGCAAGTTTGAGGTTATATTTAATATGAACGTAGGATGAAGTAAAGAGATGTTACTGGAAGAGTGTCATTTTTGTTAAAGGATCTTCTTGCCAAAGAGCGAAGAAACAAGATTGACAGCCATCTGAGCAGTACGGTTCTGGATGTCTAAAATGGGGTTTATTTCCATGATATCAACTGAGTTGATCTTGTTGGTATCTGCGAGAATTTCCATGATGAGCTGGCCTTCCCGGTACGTAAGTCCCCCTAGGGAAGGCGTGCCGACCCCGGGAGCATCGAGAGGGTCCATCACGTCCAGATCCAGGCTGATGTGGATCTTGTCCAGCTGTCGGAAACCTTCAAGGGTTTTGGCCAGCACTGTATGGATGCCGATTTCATCCACATCGCGCATGGTGAATACTGTGCAGCCTGATTTCTTTATCAGCTCTTTTTCTTTCTCATCCAGATCTCTGAGTCCTATGTAGGCAACGTTTTCCGGCTTGACCTTTGGACCTGGTCTGCCGATGTTCACCAGTTCATCCGGGCCGAGTCCCAGCAGTATGGCGAGGGCCATGCCGTGAACATTCTGGCTTGCAGAAGTCTCGGGGGTATTGAAGTCACCGTGAGCGTCAATCCATATAAGGCCAACGTCAGCGTTATGGGTGACCCCGCCTATGGTGCCGATGGAGGCTGAGTGGTCGCCTCCCAGAAATACCGGGATCTCCCCTTTCGCGATACTTTCTTTGCCCAGAACATACGCTTCCTGGCAGGCCTGTTGTATGAGCGGAAGCCGTTCCTTGAGACTTGTGCTAGCAAGGGCGTAATGACCGGGGATAGTAATATCCCCACTGTCAATGGTGTTGTAACCCTGATCCTGTATGCTTTTAGCAAGATTTGCGTAACGAACGGCGCTGGGGCCCATGTCTACTCCCCGGTGATTCTGACCGAGATCCATGGGCACACCTATTATGCGGACATTTTTTTTCATACTGATCAGCTTTTGGAGAGATTATTCCAGAGATTGACTATAAAATCCTGCACATTGGTCAATATCGCTTGTGCCTGAGCAGAGCCCCTGTTCGCCAGTTTATCCGCGCTGAATTCTGACATATCCACAACATAGAAATAGACAGGGCGTACAGTGCCGTCATCCAGGATTTTGTACCCTGGAGTCATATTGCCAAAAGCAATGGAGTGTAGCTGGGTGGCCATGGTGATTACCGTGGTTGCTTTGCGGGCGTGGACACGCATCTGGTCCTGGGAGCTGTAGACATTGCCTATCGTTTCGGGAAGGGGTCCGTCGTCACGGATTGACCCGGCCAGGACATACGGGATATTCTTCTTTTCGCAGGCATACATGATACCGTCTTTGATCTTGAGGTTGTCAATGGCCTTGTTTATTGACCCGGCTTTGCGTACTTCATTGAGGATGTCAAGATGGTTATAATGCCCCATGGGCTGCAGCATCTGGGTATATATGTTCTGGCCAAGGCCCGTATCATATACAGCTGCTTCTATATCGTGGGTTGCCAGGGCATTACCGGCCATAAGACCGTGGCAGAAACCGTTTTCGATAAGGCCCTGCATTGAGGCTCTTGAGTCTTTGTCAAAAGCCACAGCAGGCCCAAGCACCCAGACTATATGGCCATGATCTCTGTCGTGTTTAAGGATTTCATAAAGAGAATCATAGGAATGGGAAAATGGGGTTTCTCTCGTTCCTCTGGAGCGAAACGCGAACTTGTCTTCATTGGCAGCGCCATGCTCGAAGCCCCTGTTGTGAACGAGGATACCTTTTTCACCGTTTTCTGTTCTTCCGGTAACCACCATGTCGCCTTTCGTGAGGTTTCTTGCCTCAATCACTTCGATACCGTCACTCCTGACAACAAATACCGCGTCCATCCGGCTCTCAGGAGCAAGGGCCCAGTTGGAATCACTGATTTTAATATATTCCGGGTGGTTGGAAGTAGCATGGTAATTGGTTGGGGCAATACCGTCCGCCGGGGCGGCTTCCAGAATAGCGATTGGACTATTTTTTAGATGAAACTGATTGAAATCAGGTGGGGTGTAGGTGACTATCGGGCTCATAAATAACCTCAAAAAATTGAGTTATCCTCATGTTTTTTAGTACCTTACTCCGTAAAAGCTGTCACTCAGTTCAGTACCCTCTCGAGGACGGAGATTGTTGCTCTACATCGTATACAATTCAAGTTATTATAGGGAAGGATGGTCTGAAAAGCAACCGGACTGGTGTTTCATATACGCATTGCGCGATGGAGTAAGGTATAACACGCTATGGTAGGCTTCTCTGTTTCCTTACCATCGTGCTTGACCCTCACCGAAAATGCATTTATATATGTAAATATATCGATATTTCAGGAGGTTCTTATATTGACAGGAAGGCTGTATGAATAGATCCGCATATCTTACCACCGGCCTGGCTATAAAGTTGCTTTCGCGACTGTCCAAAGCCGATGTGGTCGTACACAATAAAGAAAACCTTCCCCGCGGTCCTGCCATCTTTGTGATGAACCATTTCACCAGAGTCGAGACTCTTTTGTTGCCGTATTATATATATACTTTTACCGAAAAACCCGTCTGGTCTCTTGCTGCAGCCTCACTGTTTAAAGGAGGAATGGAGAAATTCTTTGGTTCTGTTGGAGTAGTGTCCACCAATGATCCAAAGCGTGACGAGTTGATTGTCAAAAGCCTGCTTACCGGTGAGGCTAATTGGATTATCTTCCCGGAAGGGAGCATGGTAAAGAACAAAAAGATTGTCGACGGCGGCAAATATATGATAGCACACCCCACCGGTATGCATGAACCCCGCACCGGTGCAGCAGCGCTGACGCTGAAGGCTGAGCTGTTTCGGAGGTATATTTTTCAAAGCATGAGGAATAGGCCCGACCGATTGCCAGAAATTCTTGACTCCTTAGGACTTGAGTCTATAGAAAAAATTCAGCCTGAGCCGATAACTATTGTACCGGTAAACCTGACCTACTACCCCATTCGGGCGCTTGAAAACATCGCCTCAACCATTGCCTCAAAGCTGGTAAAGGATATTCCGGAGAGGATGATCGAAGAGATCATGACCGAAGGAACCATGTTGTTTTCCGGAGTGGATCTCGATATTCGTTTTGGAAAGCCAATCCAAGTGGCTGAATACCATCAGGAGAGCTGGCTGCAGCAAGACATGACACGGGATAGCATTAACAGTTATTTCGTCTCTGCTGAGTTGAAGAGTAAAATGCGTGTACCGGCCCATGACCTTATGCAGAGGTATATGGGCGATATTTATGCCATGACGACTGTAAATCATGAGCATCTTTTTGCCTCATTTTTACGGGAATACCCTTTCAAGCGTATCGAAGAGAACGATTTTAAGAGACGGGTTTTCTATGCGACGGTCCTTTTGGCGAGCCGGGAGCGGGCAGGTAAAACGTTGTTTCTGCATAAGTCTTTGAAGGAAAATCAGGCGCATCTGCTCACGGATGATCGTTATAAAAAGTATGCAAATTTTATTGCCTTGGCTGTTGCGAAAGGGGTCGTAAGAAAGAATGGCAACTATCTCGTTCGTAACAGATCGACCTTGTCTGTACCGCTCAGCTTTCATAAAGGACGAATTGAAAACCCAATCGAGGTCGCGGCCAATGAAGTGGAGCCCCTGAAGAACTTTCAGTTTGTCCTTAAGCTGTTGGCCTGGCAGCCGGTAATGCTTTTACGCTTTTCTCTGGCTCGTTATCTTCTTTCCCGGGATAAGGCCATCTATGCGACTGCGTGTACAAGATTAGACCCGACTTCACGCCCGAAAAAGCAGTGTGGTGGGCAGCCTCTTCTCCTGCCTGGCATCAGGCGCAAACTAGGCGTGATTCTTGTGCACAGCTACCTCGCGGTGCCTGAGGAGGTTCGTGCTCTTGCCGCGTACTTGCGAAGAAAAGGTGTCTGGGTGTATCTGCCAAGGCTGCCAGGGCATGGCACTTCGGCCAGAGAGCTCTCGAAAATAAAATATCGGGAATGGATCAACACTGTTGAAAACAGTTATGTGCTGATGGGCGCTATCTGTGACCAAGTAGCCCTTGGAGGAGTCGCTGTTGGTGGAACTCTTGCTTTGGATCTCGCAGCAAGAGTAGCTGGTGTTAAAGGCGTTTTTGCAGTCTGTCCGCCATTCTCTTTAGGCAGCTATTCTACCAGGTTCATGCCGGGCCAGGATATTTGGAACAGACTGTTGCATAAAGTGAAAATGGGTGATAGAGATCATGATTTTCTGGATTTTTCCCATGGCAATCCACACGTTAATTATCTTCAAAACCCTGTAGCCGGGGTCAAGGAAGTCGGGGAATTTCTTGAATTGATGGAAAAGAGGTATAGCACGATTAGCCAGCCAGCCCTGATTCTCCAGGCCGACAACAACCCGGTCGTCGATCCAAAAGGAAGCAAAAAAGTATATGATAACCTTGGTTCTGTAGAAAAAGAATATTGTCTTCTCAGCTATGACAGGCATGTACTTGTTAATGGTGAACGGGCTGAGAAAGTATTCAGGAAAATAGGCGATTTTATCGGAGATCTATAGATGCAGGAAAGAACAGTGGAAGAAAATCGAGATAACGAATGGCTGTGGTCTGAGTATTACGATGCCTTCCCCTATTTTACTGAACAGAATGTCAGAAAGGGGTGCCATCCACGGAAACTGATTCATGAGAACACGACCCAAAAGGCAATAGTCTTGATACATGGTCTCAGTGATTCCTCTTACTATATGCTTGATATTGCTGAATACTTTCACAAGGCACTGGGCTACGATGTCTATGTTCCGCTGCTTCAGGGTCACGGCCTGGAAAAACCCGAGGGAATGAAGAGCGTTTCGCTTAGGGAGTGGAAGGAAAATGTCCGTTTTTCCATCCGGAAGGCTCAAGAAGGATCTGATATTGTTTCTATTGGCGGCCTTTCCATGGGAGGTGCTCTTGCCTTCAACCTTGGCTGTGTTGAGCAGGGTGTCAATGGAGATGTATATCTTTTTGCCGCGGCGTTTGGGCTGGCTTCCGGTCGCATTCCTTTTGGCGGTAAACTGAAAGAGTTACTTTTGCGTCTGCCGTTTATCACCATTCTGGAGCCGAATAGCTCATTCATTGGTGAAAACCCCTACAGGTATAACCGGGTCAGTACACATAGCGCAGTAGAACTGGTTCGCCTTATGGTAGAAAACAATAAAATGCTGCTTGAAATAGAGAAAGGGAGAGATTTCGGTAAGAGCCTTTTTTCAGCCTGGTCCGAGTCTGATGATGTGGTGGATACAGAGGCGCTTAAGAAGCTTAAGAATGTATTGCCGGCTACAGAGAATACTGCTTTTGAAATTCTAAAGGAACATGAGGTTGATCATGCCTGTCTGGTCCTGGGGAAATCTGTATTCTCTACGAGTGTGCGACCGGGTGATCAGCCGCTGGAGCAGGCAAATCCTCTTTTCTGTGAAATGGTCGAGGCAATATCAAGGCATGATTCCAAGGATGAGTTTTGTGAGTGAACCTGTGTTTTTTACGATAATTATGAAGGAGTAGAACCATTATGGACAAGACAGTTTTGATAACAGGTGCGACATCAGGATTTGGCAAGGCAACTGCAGAGCTTTTTGTTGAGGAGGGTTGGAAAGTTATCCTTACAGGGAGGCGGAAAGAGCGGTTGGAGGCGTTGCAATTGGAACTGGGGGTATCCTCTTCTGTTCATATTGCAGCTTTTGATGTGAGAGATAGAGAGCAGACATCGTTGATGGTAAAGGCCATCCCTCCAGAATTTCAGGATATTGATATTCTCGTTAACAATGCCGGTCTGGCACTGGGGTTATCCCCCGCCCATGAAGCAGATCTCGACGAATGGGAAGTCATGGTCGATACGAATATAAAAGGACTCTTATATATGACGAGGCAGGTTCTTCCCGGCATGGTTGAACGAGGGCGAGGGCATGTTATAAATATCGGTTCTGTAGCGGCTTCATGGCCTTACCCGGGAGGAAACGCCTACGGTGCAACCAAAGCTTTTGTGCAACAATTTTCACGAAATCTGCGATCTGATCTGCACGGAACAGGAGTTCGCGTAACCAATGTTGAGCCAGGGCTTGCCGAAAGTGAGTTCTCACTGGTTCGCTTCAGTGGCGACAAGGAGAAGGCTGATACTGTATACAAAGGTGTAGAGCCGCTTCAGCCGAATGATATTGCAGAGATTGTCTACTGGACCGCAAGCAGACCAGCCCATGTGAACATTAATTGTGTCGAGGTTATGCCGGTTTGTCAGAGCTGGAGTCCTTTTGCCATTGACCGTGAAGAATTGATTTGATCCACAATTAGAAGAAAGAAATAGTCCATAAGTTTTATTGGTGTGACCCTGACTAGTAGAAGATTTGCTAATAAAGAATGTGAGGAGAAAGAGATGAAACATACTGGTAAGGTTTTGTTCATTGCAGTGATCTGTTTGTTTCCTGTTGCCGTAACTGCTGGCAAGGGTCTGCCCTGGGAAAAAAAACTGCCGTTTGAGACTGCAACGATTAAATATGAAATCCACGGAATGGAGGAAGGAGAGGAGATTGTCTATATCAGGGATTACGGCAAGGAGCGAGCTACCTACCATGCAACTGTGTCGAAGATGATGGGCATGACAATGAAAAATTCTTCTGTAGACTTCCACACCCCTGATACTATCTACTCATTCGACCTGCAGGAGAAGAGCGGTGTTAAAAGTGTTAATCCTCAGAAATATATGGAGGAAGAATACGAAAAGCTGTCTTCCGCCGATAAAAAGAAAGTGGCAAAAAATGCGGAGAAACTAGGTGGGGCCCTTACGCAAGGAATGCAGGGGGGAGTCCAGAAAAATGTGATAAAAATTTTGGGATATGACTGTGATAAAGTTAGTATTATGAACGGTTCTGACGTTTATCTGATTCACGATACGGATATTCCGCTAAAAAGTGTAGTGTCTATGATGGGAATGAAAATGGTCATGGAAGCAACATCTATTGATACAGGAAAGGTGGATGGAAAGTACTTTCAGCATCCTGCCGGTATCGTCGCCGAAAGTAATCCTGAGGCCGATGGGATCGCTCGTACCATGGCACAACGGTCAATTGCCATGATGAAAGACCCAGAGGCTGCAAAAGAAATGATTCCGGCGCAGATGGGTCTTTCTCAAGAAAGAATGGATCAGATGAGCGAAGAAGAAAAACAGATGATGCAGCAGATGATGGAAGGAATGAAGGGGTTGATGAATCAGTAATAGAATTCGTATGCGCTGAAAACATTGCTCATGTTCGATTGTCAAAAAAAAGAATGTGGGACAACTGGTTGGAAGGCGAATCGAGGAGAAGGTATGATGAGATTGTTGTTGTGTTGTTGTCTGCTTCTATCTGGGCTGATGGGGTGTGCTCCTGTCGATGTTAAAACGCAAGTAAGTCCGGATGTTGTCTTTACGAATTTTACTACATACAGTTGGCTTGATACGGACTCGGTGGCGAAGAGTCCGATTCCTATAACAAATCCGGAGGTAAACAACACCGTTCGAGATGCAATCGACAAAAATCTGCAGAAGAAGGGCTACAAGAGGCTCAGTGATGGGGACGTTGATTTCCTTGTGGCTTGGTTCGGTGGAGTAGAAAAAAAAGTAAAGGTTGAAACTATAGATCACTTTTACAGGAATAGTGGCTACGGGACGCTTGCCGCTGCCATGCCAGAAAAGGTGGCAGAAGCCGCAAGGACCACTGAATATGAGGAGGGAACTATTCTCATTGATGTGCTGGATCCCAAGAGCCATAAAGCTATTTGGCGCGGTGTTGCGACAGAACGGTTGGTTCAAAGCTTGACCGAGAGCGAAAAAAAACTTTATATTGATAGAGTTGTTGGTAATATTATTGACAAATTCCCGGAGGGTAATCGATAGTGGTAATGGGGAGAGTTTACTTTTTGCAATGCCGATCGTGATAAAAAAAGAAGGGAAAAGCGAGAAAGAGTTAAAAATCTATTGACACCACTAGGTCGTGAATGTATATTCCCGTCTCACGTTTGACTACAACGTTTCTTCGACGCATTTACCGGTCTCCAGCGGAGAGCCAATGTGGCAGATTTAACAAATCTGTTACGATGTCAGTTGATTAAGTGTCACGTGTTCCTCGGTAGCTCAGTTGGTAGAGCCGGTGGCTGTTAACCACCTTGTCGGCGGTTCGAGTCCGTCCCGGGGAGCCAGAGTTTCTCAGGCTCGATTATAAATCGAACCTTTTTAGATATAGTCGGGGCGTAGCGCAGCCTGGTTAGCGCGCCTGCCTTGGGAGCAGGAGGCCGTCGGTTCGAATCCTACCGCCCCGACCACTAAATCGTATAAAAGCCAATCACTTACATAGTGGTTGGCTTTT
>JAWSVG010000011.1:0-91806 GCA_033852035.1 Desulfocapsaceae bacterium
AAGGAAACAAGTAAAGTGTCTCTGGAATCCCTAATTTATGGCCAGCTAATTCAGTGATGCAGATTTCATCATCCGGATCCACACCGGAAACGGATATTTGGGGATGTTTCAGATCTTGCTTGAAATCAGGGTTAATACCGTAGTTGCAATAATACCTAAATTTTGCAATTAACAATTCTATATGATTCCTGATTAGTGCTTTTGGGGGTAAATGAATAGCTCAACTTTGTTGAGGAAAAATCGATTCGTGGGATACCCGGGTAGGTAAAAGTTTAATAAAAGAGAGCATCGTATATATTGAGCCTGATCGAGTTAAAGACTTGAGAAAATAGCCATTCCCTGATAACGTCATCTCTATTTTAAGATAGCTAAGGTGACACTCTTAACAACAGGAGGCTTGTTTGACGAACAGAGCTGAACATGCAATAGAGGTGGATAGCCTCCATAAATATTTTGGGAAACTGGAGGTCCTCAAGGGCATATCCATGAACGCTGATGAAGGTGATGTGATTTCGTTGATTGGCTCCAGTGGCTCCGGCAAAAGCACCTTTCTGCGTTGTTTGAATCTCCTTGAGATCCCCACGTCCGGAGACGTTTTTGTCAGGGGGGAGCAGATAAAAATGAAAACAAACCGCCAGGGAAACCGTACGCCTGTGGACAAAAAGCAGGTGGATAACATCCGTACACGACTTGCCATGGTATTCCAGCATTTTAATCTCTGGTCCCATATGACGGTTCTGGATAATATAATTGAAGCGCCCATACATGTGCTGAAAAAAAACAAAAAGGATTCCCTGGATCTTGCCATGGAACTTCTGGACAAGGTCGGCATTGCCGACAGGTCCCACTATTTTCCCTCCCAGCTCTCCGGTGGGCAGCAGCAGCGCGCCGCCATTGCAAGGGCCTTGGCCATGGAGCCGGATGTCCTGTTGTTTGACGAACCGACCTCAGCCTTGGACCCTGAACTGGTAGGGGAAGTCCTCAAGGTAATGCAGAACCTTGTCAAAGAGGGTAGAACCATGATCATGGCAACTCATGAAATGGGATTTGCCCGGGAAGTATCTTCCACAGTGATTTTCCTGGACCAGGGCGTGATTGAGGCTCAGGGGAGTCCTGATTATATTTTTGCCAACCCGAATTCAGAGCGGTGTCGACAATTTCTATCTAACCTGATGTAGTCTTATTATAAACCGATTGAAAAAGGAGAAAAATTGATGAAAAAAGTAATTTTAACAACATTGGTACTGGCACTTACCCTCTCTGTGGGAATTGCATTTGCTGGTAACATCCGTATTGGAACCGAAGGCGCCTACCCTCCTTTCAATATGGTCGATAAAAATGGTGATCTCAAAGGCTTTGATATTGATATTTCAGAAGCCCTCTGCAAAGCGGCAGGTTTGGAGTATGAACTTGTAATCCAGGACTGGGACGGACTGATTCCAGGACTTCTGGCAAAAAAATATGATGCAATCATCGCCTCCATGTCCATCACCGAAGAGCGTAAGCAGAAAGTTGCTTTTACAGATAAATACTACCTGACCCCGGCCAAGTTTGTCGCGGCAAAAGGTGCAGGCATTGAAATCAGCAAAGAAGGCCTCAAGGGTAAAACCGTTGGTGTCCAGAGAGCCACCACTCATGAAAATTTTGTCCGTGATAACTACGGTGATTCGGTCACCATCAAATCCTATGCAACCCAGGATGACGCTAACATGGATCTCGTTTCCGGTAGGGTTGACCTGGTCATTGCCGATTCCGTGGTTTTACTTGAAGGGTTTATTGCCACAGATGCCGGCAAAGGCTTTGAGTTTGTCGGTCCTGGCTTCACCGACGCCAAATGGTTTGGCGAGGGTATAGGTATCGCCGTTCGAAAACAGGACAAAGATCTCGTGGATGCGCTCAATAAAGCCATTAAAACCATCAGAGCAAATGGTGAGTATAAAAGAATCAACGATAAATACTTTGATTTTGACGTCTACGGCGACTAATTGTTAATCAGTCAAGGCACACCAGCGTGGTGTGCCTTGATTTTTATGGAGGTGAACCATTTGATTTCTTCTCTTGGACAAGGATGATTCAATGACTTTGCTGGATCTCGAAGGATATTGGCCGCTACTGATCAAGGGAGCCAAGCTGACCATAATGGTTGGTGCAGGAGCCATGATTATTGCCATGCTCCTGGGGCTTGCCGCAGCATTGTGCAAGCTTTCACATCTGAGATCAATCTCGTTTATTGCCGGCATGTATACAACGATCATCCGCGGTATACCTGAACTGCTACTGATTCTTCTGGTCTATTACGGGGCACCAACCCTTGTTCATGATACCTTTCTTCTGATGGGAAAAGAGATCTTCATCGACATCAATCCCCTGATAGCAGGAACCCTGACTATCGGGTTTATCTATGGAGCCTTTGCAACAGAGGTGTTCCGTGGGGCTTTCCAAGCTGTTCCCAGGGGCCAGATTGAAGCAGCCAGAGCCTGCGGCATGAATGAGCTTCTCACTTTTCGAAGAATTCTTCTGCCCCAGATGTGGCGATTTGCCCTTCCGGGGCTCGGCAATGTCTGGATGGTTCTCATCAAGGCTACGGCTCTGATTTCCGTTATTCAGCTTCCAGAACTCATGCGCAATGCCGATATAGCTGCAAAAAATCTGAAAAAACCGTTTACCTGCTATTTTGCGGCATCCCTTCTTTACCTGCTCATCACCATCTTATCTCTGGTGTTTCAACAATGGGCGGAAAAGCGTGCTGCCAAGGGCGTGAGGGGGACTGTCTGATTATGAATGTTCCTATTATCATAGAGAGCCTTCCCAAACTCATGGACGGAGCCATGGTAACATTAGAAATCACTACCATTTCCGTGATTATTGGATTTTTTCTGGCCATTCCCCTTGCCATTATGAGGGTATCAAAAAACCCGTTCATCAGTGGTCCCGTCTATTGCTTCAGTTTTTATTTCAGGGGTACTCCCCTCCTGGTTCAGATTTTCCTGATCTATTACGGAAGCGGCCAGTTCCGGGAAATTCTTACTCAGGTGGGATTGTGGCAATTTTTCCGGGAAGCCTATTTCTGTGCCATTCTTACCTTGACGCTCAATACAGCTGCCTATAGTTCTGAAATCTTCCGGGGAGGAATCCAGGGGGTTGCCTTCGGAGAAATTGAAGCAGCCAGAGCCTGTGGTATGTCAGGACCTCTTTTATATCGGCGCATTGTTCTTCCTGCTGCCATAAGGATCGCCTGGCCAGCCTACACTAACGAAGTGATCTTTCTGCTCCAGGCATCGTCCCTGGTATCCATTATTACTCTCATGGATATTACAGGTGTTGCCAGAGTCATTGCAGCCCGGTCTTTTTCCTTTTACGAATTGTTCATAACTGCCGGCCTCATCTATCTGGCGATGATATACGGCCTGCTGTTTGTGTTCAAAAAAATCGAAAAAAAGATAACGGCACACCTGACTCCCCAGACCATGTAAGCCATCTCGCAGGGATCTTTCCAGTCATCAGACAATAAAAGTTTCAACTCCAATTGCGTTATTTGAGTAAGTCCTCGGCATAAAAGGATAGAAGATCATGACGGATACCATTGAAACCATAGGGAAGTCCCTCGTCCAGCACGGGAAAATGAGCAACCGCGTCTATCTCATGAAGTTTCATGAGGACGATTACCAACATATCCTTGAGCTACTGGATGTGCTGGCAGTCAGATATGGATATTCTAAAATTTTTGCCAAGGTTCCGGGCTGGGCCTCGTCGGGGTTTACTGAAAACGGGTATTGTCAGGAAGCAGTGGTTCCTCAATTCTATGCCGACGGGGAGGACGCGATTTTTCTGGCTCGTTACCTGGATACACAACGGGCAGTGATTTCAGAAGATGACATACAGCAGATTCGGAAGACCAGGGATCTGGTCAGCAAAAAGATCGAGACATCTTCTGAAATGAGTGATTCTCCGCTCCCCCGTATTCTGACCGAAAATGATGCCCAGGATCTTGCAGAGTTGTATGGTGCCATGTTTAAAACCTACCCGTTTCCCATCAATGAGGTGGAATATATTCGTGAGACCATGGAAACCCATTGCACCTATATCGGCATCTATGACAGGGGGAGGCTTGTGGCTGCATCATCAGCGGAGATGGATGTCCATAACCTGAACGCTGAAATGACGGATTTTGCTACATTGACTGATTACCAGGGAAAACGCTTTGCAGCGCTTTTGCTCAGGACCATGGAAGATCAGCTGAGTGTCCAGGGGTTTCAAACTCTGTTCACCATAGCCAGGGCCTGCTCTGTGGGGATGAATCTTACCTTTGCCCGGATGGGATATCAGTTATCAGGAACTCTGATCAACAATACTAACATTGCAGGTCGCATTGAAAGCATGAATGTTTGGTACAAACATCTGGTATGAATTTTCGCAATGATGGACAAGAACTTCACTCTTTAAGTGAGGTTCAGTGCTATTTCATTTTTTCCGCCATGAGCACATAGAGTGATGGTATGACAAAAAGTGTAAGAACTGTCGATACAAGCAAGCCGAATATCATCCCATTTGTCATAGGTGCCCAGAGAGCCCCACCAAACAATGATAATGGTAACAGTCCACCTATTGTTGTCAGTGATGTTAGAATGATAGGCCTCATTCTAACGCGCCCGGCTTCAGCAACAGCCTGGCGTAGATCTTGTCCGTTTGCTATGTTGTGCTCAATAAAATCAAGCAACACGATAGCATTATTAATGACGATCCCTCCCAGTGCAAGAATTCCGAGCAATGCCATGAAGCCTATTGCCCACCCCGTTATATAGAGTCCCATCAGAACACCTATCAACCCCAGGGGAACAGTGGCCATCACAATAAACGGTTTGACAAGAGAGTTGTATTGGATGGTCAGGATCAGCCCCATAAGGACTATAGATATCCCGATTGCTTTTATAACTTGTGACTGTGCTTTAGCGGTTTCTTCGAGTTCTCCGTCTATTTCAAGGAAGTACCCTGCCGGTAAATCATCGAGGAGCGTATCCAACTTTGGCTGCAGTCGGTTTGCTACGGTGTTTGCAAGTAACCCTGATTCTACTCGAGAGCCGATAGTTACGGTGGGCAATCCATTTCTCGTAGCAATCACAGATGGCTCAATGACGGGAATGACCTCAGCAATTGAGTTCAGTGGTACCTTTCCAAACTGTCCATTTACAAAGATGTTTGTCAAATCGCTCAAGGATTTCCGATTTTCCCGGGTTGCGCGAAGCATTACCGGAATGAGATGGTCACCCTCCCGGAAATGAGTCAGCTCGGCACCGGATAACAGGGTGCTGGTGGTAAGTGCAATATCGGCATTGGTCACTCCGGCAAGATTGGCTGCGTAGGAATCGATTGCCAACTCCACGTGGTTTGCCGCAGCTCCCCAGTTACTGTATGGTCTCACCACCCCAGGAGTTTGTTTGAAAATTTTTAAGATTTTTTCAGCCTGTTTGCCAACGATCTCCTGGTTGGGACCAGTCAAACGAAAGGCAACCGGATCCTTTATCGGGGGGCCCAGCATAAACTGATCCACCGTGATCCGCGCATCCATATAATCTGCGAGGCGTTCACGCACGCTTTTCGCATACTCCTCGGTATATTTTGCATCACTGGTGTTTACGAGCACCATTGCATAGTACGGGTAAGGAAAATCGGGTTCCTGAGTTAACATCAGTCTCGGCCCGCCCGTACCTATGAAACTCACACTACTTGCAAGGCGATCCTCACCAGGTGTACCTGCTATGGGGCTTTCTTCATGTAGTATTTTTTCTATATCTTCGACAACTTTGGATGTTGCCGCAATTGGCGACCCTTCCGGTAACCACACTTTGATAAAAAACTGATCGCGGGTGCCTGCTGGAAAAAACTGAGAGCCGATTGCAGGCAGGAGGAACAGCATGGCCATAAGCCCGATGAGCGCCACTGTGACCACTTTTCCAGGTCGATCCATGCACCAGTGAATTGCCACATTGTATTTTTTTACCCACGGCCTAGGGAACTGCTCCTCTCTGTTTTCATGTTTATCATTTTTTAAAAGCCAGGCACACATAATTGGTGTCACCAGCATCGCTACCACATAGCTGACCGCAAGGGTTGCAGCAACAACCACCGGTAGACTGGCAACATATTCACCAACATTTCCCTTCAAGGTAAGCATGGGCAAAAAGGCCGCGATAGTCGTCAGGGTGGAGGCAAGTATTGGTACAGCAAGTTCTTGAGTCCCGGCTGTAATGGCCACGAGTTTATCTTTGCCCTGCCGAATAAGTCGTAGAGCATTGTCAGTGACAATGAGGGCATTATCTACCACCATACCTAGAGTAATGATGAGTGATGCAATTGAAAATTGCTCGAGCTCAACTCCGAGATATCGCACAACTGCAAAAGCCGCAATCATTGATAGAGGAACAGCAGTTGCCATTATCAATGCAGGACGCCAGCCCATTGTCAACAGGGCGAGACCAAGGACTATCAAGACTCCTTGAATGAGATTGAATTGAAAACCGACGATTCGGGTATTGACCTGTCGCGGCAGATCATTTATACGGACCAGGGCAAGATCGGGTGGTATTGAGGTTGCACGCAACTGAGCAATAACCTCATCGACCGCTGCACTCATTTTGTGTACATTTCGCCCGCCTTTCATGGAAACCCCTATCACCAGAGCCGGCTGTTGTTGAACCGTGGGGGTTGTAATCCTGGTTAAAGACCGAGGTGGTTCTTCATACCGGCGCTCAATGGAAACTGGTAGATGGCCAAGTTGAACCGGCAGTTCGTCGTCTATACGATCAACAACGAGTTCACCAATTTGCTCAATTGATGTGAATTCACCTGAAGGCTTGATTGCATATCTGGCATGTTTCGTGTCAAGTTCACCACCTGGAAAGACGATGTTTCTTGCCTGGAACAGCTTTCTCAGCTGGTCTGCGGTCAAACTGAGTTTAGCCCACTGAGCACTGTCGAATTCAACATAGATCCGCTCGGACTGGTTGCCCCAGAATTCAACACGGGCAACGGAATCAATTCGTTCGATTCCCTCTTCAATTCGTTCTGCGATTTCCTCAAGTTCTCTTTGGGTGTATTTATAATTACTGGCTTTATCCGGGATTTGGTGAAGCGCAAAAACTATTTCAAACACATCGCCAAAATCGGAATTAACAAACGGAGTAATGGCACCGAACGGGAGCTGGTTTTGAATTGAAGCGACCTTCGCCCTGACATCATCCCACACCTGGTCCGTTTCAACAATATCATCTCCAGCTGCAACTTGAATAATCGACCCTCCCGTCATCGATTTTGATTCAACCGTTGTGATTTCAGGAATCTCCAACACCACGTCTTCAATTGTCTTTGTGATTAATTCCCCAACCATAGTAGCGGATGCCCCTGGCCAGGGAGTTATAATAAGGGCATCCCTAATCGTAATTTCCGGATCTTCCCTTCGTGACATTGAACTGAAATTGAATATGCCGATAGACAAAAAAAGTACGGTAAAGGCAAGAATAACTGGACGATGGGTGAGTGCAAAGCGAGGAAGATTCATTCCACGACCTCTGTCACTATCACCGGCTGCCCGTCAGTCACATAGTTAACACCTCTCAGGATTATTTGAGTTCCTGTCGTAATCTTCTCCCCCTCTATGCGGCGGTACTCATCGATACTTTCAGATAGTGATAGTACTGTTGCCCGGGCGACACCATTTTCAACGCGGTAGACCGTAGGCTTGCCACCCTGTAGTGTAATTGCAGTGTGGGGAATATAGTATCCTTCAGGACTATTCGAAATCTTGAATTGTACCGGCACCAGATCCTGTGGACGCAATAGCCATTGAGGTCTCCCTATGGAAATGCCGCTTAAATATGCAGCTTGAGGATGCAGAATCAGAAAATCGCCTTCTTTGAGCTCCGTATTTTCAATAACACTTTGAAAGTTCCAGTTCACAACACTTAAATATTGATCCCCAAGTTTCACTTTGACTTTTTCGGGGACATGCTTGCCAACCGCGCCACGCTTTGCTCCTGAGTGAAAACTTACGCCGGGTAAACGCAACACAAATGGCGTCCCTTTTTCGAAGTAGACTGCATTGGTCGCGATATAAAGAGGGCCTGGTTCTCCTTGATACTCGTGTACCACAGGAAGGTAGTCGTTAATGTTTGGTAACCCTGTCAAGTCTGGATTCTGTTCGTGAATACCTTTGCGTAAATTACGAGCAATTAAATCGATCCTGAACGTTCGCAGGCGGGGATCAGCAATTGCACTTTTCTCAAAAACAATTGCGTTCACCTCAATCCGTTTATCGGGATCAAAGGGATCTTTAGGAGAAAGCAAGACCCGGTCGCCGGTTTTCAACTCACGTTCGTCATCTGCAGACACTTCAATCTGTATCTGCATGGGGTCCATCAGAGTCAAGGTAACAATAGCTTGTCCCGCCTCGACAACCGCACCCTCAAAAGTATGAACAGAAGTTATGCGTCCGGAATAAGAGGCGAATAAGATTGAGTCGCTCAGGTCTTCAGTGGCGTGTAAAAGCTGCTGATCAATAGAATTAATTGTCGCAAGTCGTGCTGCTAATGTTGCCGTTACCTGATCGAATACGCTCTGGGCATCATCAACCCTCTGCTGAGAAACCGCATCCCTGGCAAGGAGATTGAGTAGTCGCGTCAATGACTTACGGGCAAAAGTGACTTCTGCTTCGATTGATTGGTAATCTTGACGTGCGGCATCAAGTTGTGCTTTGAGCGATCCGACCTGGCTATTGTACCGTGTCCCTTCGAGGGTGGCGATAGGATCACCGCGGCGGATTAACACACCATCTTCATTGAATGCCGGGCCCCTAACCTCGATGCCTTTATCTAAAACATGGGTGACACGACCGCCTATCTCAAAACCGATCTGTTCTTCTCGATAAGGGCTTGCCACTCCGGCGACCAGTCGTTCACGAGTGTAGTTACGCTCAACTAGTTCAATAACTGTCACCGGTCTCGTGGGCATAGTCCTTATGTCGGTGCCAGTTGAGTCGCAGCCGGATAAAAATAACATATAAACAACTATCATTTTTAAACCACTCGTCATGTACGGTCCTCCCCAGGCACCATTATTTGAAGTTGCAAAACATTTTCCTCGGCCGCAAGCTTGTTGCTGCTTGCCATTCCTCTTCTTTCCAACGCCCTCCAGGGTGTTCAGTTTTTGAAGAAGGATCTTTCTGAAAAAAGCACCACCTTATTGTTGCTATTTAAGGTCTACGCTGTTTTTAGCCCTGCTATCTGGAGATTTATGCTTATTTCGATCAGGTCATTAAGACTGCCCGGCATGAACTTCCTGTGGTCTTTGCCTTCATGTAGAAGGATAATGCCGGTTAAGGATCCCCATAACACAACAGCAACAGCCATCGGGTTATCTTGTCTGATTTGGCCTGCTGCCATGCCATTCTTGAGTGGTATGGAAAGAAAATTCAAATTGTGAACAACTGCTTCATAACATTTTTGAAACAGGTCATCGGAAGTGCTCCGGGTAATTTCTCCATGCTGGAACTGGAAATTGATATGGAAGAATTGCTGGTGGTCTCTTGAAAACTGATAATAAGCCCAACCAATGGCCCTCAATTTTTCCTCCCACCCTGTTTTGTTTTCAACTGCTTTGTTAAAGGCTTTGTTCAATAATTCCATTCCTTCTATTTGCAAGGAGATATACAATTCCTCCTTATCTTTGAAATAGAGGTACAGGGTGCCCTTGCTCAGTTCTGCGGCCTTTGCAATCCCATTCATGGAGGTTGCAAAAAAACCCTGCTCAAAAAACAGGGTTTTTGCCGCTTTAAGGATTTCTCTTCGCCGATGTTCTTTCTCCCGCTTTCTTCGCTCTTTTATTCCCATGGGGCCCCATTGTGAAAAAATATAACTGACCAGTGGTCATTATATATCTTACAGTAATAAATAGTCAATGGTCGATAATTTCGTTTAAGCAAACGGAAGGGTGGAGAAAAAAATCCTTGTTGTCAAAATGCACTAGGAGGCTGTTCGAGAATAGGATTTTCGAAGTCTACGCTTATCTGGTTAAAATCGAGAAATTATCACCAAATAAGCACAGCCATATGTTTGATATTATAGAAGAAGAGATCTCGGCACCTATCTCCTTTAATTTGCTGGATTGACTAGAATGCCCCAGCAGAGATCTGCTGATTCCCCAGGTTTGAGAATGATAAGGCCGTCTCCACTATTAAGTGCATTGGGAGGGCAGCTCATCGGTTCCACAGCGATGGAAGTCCTGTTCGGTGGAGTGTAAATCTGTAGGTAATTGTATTTGTCAGCCCCTTTTTCCTGCCAGAGGTGCAATCTCAGTTCTGTCTTAGGATTCTCAAGGATGACTTCGGCTCGTCCTGTCCCTGACGCCAGCCGGTAACAGTCATCAAGTGTTATATTTACGAGTGCTTCAGGACTGGTAAAGCGAGTACCAGTTAGAACGCTACCGGTAGGTATTTTTCCGGAATCGAGTTCAATCTGCTCTACGGTGGGAAGTTGGATGTTGAGCTCGTCTATTGATGTCGCAGCAACTGTATAGTACGGATGCCAGCCTTGCCCCATCGGCATCGATTGAGGTGACGTGTTGGTGATGGTTGTGGCGCATGTGAACCCGTGGCTTCTACTCAGGCTGTATGTTGTCTTAAGTTCAAAGTTAAACGGATAGCACGACAGCGCTTCATGCTGCAAGTAGCCTAGTGTAAGAGTGCAGCCATCTTCGTTTTCAGTTTTCTCTTCGATCTGGAAAGGTAGCTTATAGATCAGCCCGTGAATGGCGTTGTTTTCCAATGGAAAATTAATAGGTAGTTCGAGCATCTCGGTGCCTAAGCGGTATCTGCCACCGGCTACCCTATTGGGATATGGAAAAAGGTTGCATCCCTTGAATGCCGTTTCCACCCCGTCAGCGATCTCCTCCATATTCCGGTAGCCGTCGATCAACTCAACTTGTCCGTCTGCCCCCTGAACAGTGAATGAGCTGATGGCTCCACCCAGAAAGGGGAGGATGGTCACCCTATGACCGGACTGGTTGTCCACGAGTTTCCAGCAGCTCTTATTTTCGAAATCTTCTCTGTAAACGGAAAAGAAAGGTGCAGCGGTCATACTTTCTTTTTCTTTGATAATACGTCGACGTAAACAGCCAGGATGAGTACCAGTCCCCTTATGATGAACTGCCAGAAAATCGGCATATTCATCACACTCATACCGTTTAGCAGGCTGGCCATGATCAGGGAACCAACTATCGCTCCGAAGATGCGCCCCTCGCCACCCATGAGACTGGTGCCACCGATGACACAGGCTGCGATGGCTTCGAGTTCATAGTTCACCCCTCCGCCGGTGGTTCCCGCTGCAACATACCCCGTGAGTACGATACCGGAAACGCCGCAAAGGGCACCCATAAGAACGAATACAGTAAAAATATTCTTGCGGATATTGATTCCGGATAGTCGCGTTGCCTCCTTGTTGCCGCCGAGGGCATAGGCATGGCGGCCGAGCTTGGTGTTGTTGGTGATGTAGGTGAAGATCAGGGCGATCACCGCCATCAGCAGTACAGGATTGGGTATCCCCCTGTAACTGTTCATCACCGTGATAAAGGCCATAACTATTGTGGAGAAGAAGGTGGCTTTCAGTAGATCGACGATTATGGGTGACGGGCTGAATCCAAAATCCTTTCTTAACTTACGGTTTCTCAGTGTAGTGAAGAATATGACCGCAACGGTCAGGAGACCCAGAGCAGTGCCGACATTGGCAGGGAGATAGCCCTGGGCGATGAGTCGGAAGGAATCCTCTATCGGAACAATAGTTTTCCCCTGTGTGACCCCCAAAACTAAGCCTCTGAATATCAGCATGCCGCCCAGGGTAACGATAAACGCTGGTACTCCAAGGTAGGCAACAACCCACCCTTGCCAAATGCCGATGGCAACCCCTACAAGCAACCCTATAATGATTGTTATTCCAGTGCTGGCGATTCCTCGCACCATGATATCTGCGCCGGGAATCAGCGATTCCAGTAGCGGTGGTAACAGTATAGCTTGAAGGTAAGCAGTTATGGCGCTGACAAGCCCGACAGCCGAACCAACAGAGAGATCTATATTCCCCGTCACAATGACCAGTACCATGCCGATAGACAAAAACGATACGATGGTCATCTGTCTGAACAGGTTGGACATGTTACGTGGCGAGAAGAAAATCCAGTCCGTCATGAAACCAAAAAATAGCCAGATCAGCGCCAGGGCCAGGATCATGGTGTAGGTTTTCATGTTACGTTGTATGATTTCTTTTAACTTTTGTGCGAGCATTATGATGATTCCTGGTAAAAACTATTAGTTCAGGCCAGTCGCAAGGGCCATTATCTTCTCCTGGGTTGCTTCGGTCCTGTCGAGAATACCAGCGAGCCCGCCTTCATGCATGACCATGATTCTGTCGCTCATCCCGAGAATTTCAGGCAATTCGGATGAGATCATGAGAATGGAGATGCCTTCGCTGGTGAGAGTGTTCATGAGTTTGTAAATCTCATATTTCGCTCCGACATCTATGCCTCGGGTGGGTTCGTCTAGAAACAGGACCTTTGGCTCGGTCATGAGCCACTTGGCAATGACCACCTTTTGCTGGTTGCCGCCGCTGAGACTGCTGACAAATGCATACAAGGTCGGGCTCTTGACAGCCATATCCTTGGCTATGTTTTTGCACTCTTGAATCTCGAGATGTTTGTTGATTGAGAAAAGAGAAGAAAAACGATCCAGATTCGGCAGGGAGATATTTTTCAGAATTGACTGCTCCAGGATAAGCCCCATCTGCTTTCTGTCTTCTGGAACGAGGCTGATTCCATGATTCATGGCATCCCGTGCGGAACGTATCCTGACCTGGCTTCCAGAAATGGAGATACTGCCACTTCTGTTCTTACCGTACTCTCCGAAAAGGGAGAGGGCCAATTCACTCCTGCCCGAACCCATCAGGCCTGCTACACCGAGTATTTCACCTTTTTTAAGGGTAAACGAAACATTGTTTACCGCCATCCTGCCAGGATGCTCAATCGATTCAACTGACCACTCGCCTACCTCCAGGACCGGCTCCGCAGGTTTTCTGGTCGACTTCGGAAAACGTTCCGTCATTTCTCTGCCTACCATCATGGCGATGATCTTCTTGTTGTCGACAGCGCCCGTGGAGACCGTACTGACGACGGCGCCGTCCCGAAAGACTGTTATCTCGTCGGCAATCCGGAACACCTCTTCCAGCTTATGGGAAATATAGATACAGGTTTTGCCCTGATCCCGAAGAGTTTTCAGAATCTTCATCAGGGTTTCGACCTCGGTATCTGTGAGGGCTGAAGTTGGTTCGTCAAGGATGAGAACCTGGGCATTTTCAGACAGGACCTTGGTTATCTCAACCATCTGCTGCTTACCGACACTCAAATCGCCGGTAACTGCTGAGAACGGGATGTCGAGGTTGTGCTTTTTTAGTAGGAGCCTGGTGTCGTTGAAGAGTTCATGCCAGTTGATAACACCCTTTGCAGAAGGTTCCCGACCAAGATAGATGTTTTCCCCGACTGTGAGTTGGGAGACAAGGGCCAGTTCCTGGTGCACGATGGCAATTCCGGTTTCGATGGCCTGGTGAATTGAATCTCCGGAAAATCTAAGCTCGTCTCCATTAAACACCATGGAGCCTGTATAACTGCCGTGGGGATGAATCCCAGCCAATATCTTCATCAGGGTTGACTTGCCGGCGCCGTTCTCACCGCAAATGGCGTGAATGGTGCCCCGGCGAACCTTGAACGTGACGTCGCTTAAGGCAAGAACTCCGGGGAAGCTTTTGCTGACGTTGTTGATTTCTAGAATGAAATTTGACAAGGCCTCACTCCTGCATGAGCAAAAATGCCGGAAAAACACGTAAGTTGGTTTTCCCGGCGGCTCGCACTTAAACCATTGGAGGATTATGGGCGCGGAGGACGTGTGTCTTCCGGGGTATCTTTGTAGATATCGTCGAAGCTCTGAAAGCTTGATTTAACAACCTGCTCGTACACGTTGCTTTTGTCAACTCCGACAACTTTGAGGAACTTGCAGGGGATGTTGCCTTTGAGTTTTTTGTCCAGGGTAAGTTCTTCGAGTGAAAAGTTTTTGAGACCCTCAATTTTTTTACCCTTGGCGAGTGTTATCGCCATATCAATAGCCATAGGGGAGAGCAGGCGAACATCTTTGTAGACGGTCATGGTGAGTTCATCCTCTACGATCGACTTGCAGCCTGCTGCGGTAGCGTCCTGGCCGGAAATGGGCACTTTGCCGGCCATCCCCTGGGCCTTCATGGCCTGCAGAGCGCCGAGGGCGGTTCCGTCGTTGGAGGCGACTACGGCGTCAACCTTGTTTTGCTGCGCAGTCAGGATGTTTTCCATGATCTTGGTGGCGTTAGCCGGAGACCAGTTTTCCACCCACTGATCGGCAACGATCTTGATTTGGCCTTTGTCAATGAGTGGTTGCACAACTTCCATCTGCCCTTTGCGGAAGAGCACTGCATTATTGTCTGTGGGGGAACCGCCGAGGAGTACGAAGTTACCCTTGTCGACGTTCTTCAGTACACCTCGGGCCTGGGTCCTGCCCACTTCGACATTGTCAAAGGAGATATAGGCAGCCAACTTGTCTGATTTTACCAAACGGTCATAGGCGATACAGGGGATACCATCACGGGCGGCTGATTCAACAGCGGAGGCAGCGGCGGCTCCGTCTTCAGCGATGATGACGATAACATCGACACCCTGAAGGACCATGTTCTCAATCTGGTCGTTCTGGAGTTTCGCATCGTGGTTTGCTACCTGGCTGATGAGCTTTGCCCCCTGCTCTTCGGCAAGTTTTTTCATGATGGCTTCTTCGACAGACCAACGTTCGGTCTCAAAATCAGAGATCGACAAGCCAATCTTGATCTGTTTTGCCGCGAATAGCGGTGAGGCAACAAAGAGGCAGGCAACGCAGAGGGCCAGGATAAATGCAGTGAATTTTTTCATAGAATGTTCTCCTCCTTTTATGGAAAGTTCATCGTGCTATTTACGCAGGATGTTACGAGTCGGCAGGAAGTAATGTTACCACTTGCAATCACCCGATTCTGTATGACCGGAATGAGTCTACTTACTGCCTCTGCCAAAACTGTCAGGCAGGTTGGGCAACGTTGACGAGAAATTATTCAATAAATAAATTAATTGGAATATTGTCTCTTCGATTGCCATATCCCTTTGCTAATGTCAAGAAAAATCTCACTATAGTCTGACTGGTATAGCATAGTAACTGTGTGCTTTTACATGTCCATAAGCTGATTCTGTGAGAAAAATGATTGACAACTGGTCACTGCTTCATTTAATTTAAAAATAAAATTATTATATTCTGCCGCTGCAATATACCTACATGGCAAAGACAAAGACCACCACACCGACTACCACCAGGAGCTTGCAGAAAGCGCTCCACAGGTTCAAGATCCTCGGCCTGATCCGAACAAAAGAATTAATTTCAAGAAAGGATCTGGCTTTCGAGACAGGGCTGAGTCAGGCTTCTGTAACTGGTATTACTGCGGATTTGGTAAAGGAGGGGTTGATAGAGGAAAAAGAATCAGGGGCCTACAAGGGAGGACGCCGGCCAACACTGCTCGCCATCCGGCCTGATGGAGTCCATGTTCTTGGTATCAATATGTCGGTTACCCAGATTCGCCTGGTCATAGTGAACTTTCAGGTAGAAGTCAGGGCGACCCATATCGTTGATCTGGCCAAAAGCTACTATTCACCGGAGGAAATAATCGAGCTCATTACGCGGGCAATACAGGCATGTATGTGGGAGGCCAACCTGTCGAGAGAACAGATTTCCGGAGTTGGTGTGGGTATTCCCGCCCCTGTGGATGCTGCCACTGGAATTATTTATTTTCTCCCAAACTACGGATGGGAGGACATTCCCTTTAGGGAGATGCTGCAGAAGAAAATCAATCATCCTGTTTTTATTGATAACAGTTCAAACAATCTGGCCATCGGCGAGTACTGGAATGGCAGCGGTAAGGGAGTTGATAACTTCCTTGTTATTACTCTGGAAAACGGAGTAGGTGCTGGTATGGTCATTAACGGTCAACTGGTAAGGGGTCATTTGGGTATAGCCGGCGAGTTTGGTCATATCTGTGCTGAACTTGATGGGCCGCCCTGCCGATGCGGGCGAAATGGTTGTGTCGAGGTATTCCTCGGCAATATCTACATCCTGAGACAGGCCAGGGAGCTTGTAAAACTGGGCAATTGGTCCGCGCCGCTGCCGGAATCATCCAATATAGACTTCAGTGAGATGCTTGAGGAACTCAAACGCGGTAATGAAGAACTGGAGGCCATGTACAGCAAGGCTGGCAGGGTGCTTGGTGTAGGGATTTACAATATGATCGCCATGCTCGATCCGGATCTGGTGATCATCACCGGTAAAGGCGTGGCAGCAGGTGACAAACTATTCGACCCAATGTTCGAGCAGGTAGAAAGGTTGAAGACCGGAAAATTCGGTTCGACCGACACTGAGATAATAATCCAGAGCTGGAGTGACGGAGACTGGGCCAGAGGGGCAGGTACCCTGGTGTTGCGAGAGCTATATAAATCACCGTTCTTTAAATAAAATCAGACAGAAAGCCTGCGCCTATAGGTTTACAGGGCTACATAGTCAGTGTTAAGGAGAAAAATATGGCCGTTTACTTTCCCGAAGTGGAATCTAAGATCGAATTTGAGGGCAGGGAGTCAAGAAATCCTCTCGCCTATACATGGTACCGAAAGGATCAGGTTGTCCTCGGGAAGACGATGGAAGATCATCTCAGGTTTGCCGTGGCATACTGGCATACGTTTAAAAATGAAGGTGGAGATCCGTTCGGTGCCGGTACTATGGATCGACCGTGGAACAGGTTTGGCGATCCGCTGGACCGGGCATTTGCTACCTGTGATGCCGCTTTCGAGTTCGTTTCCAAACTGGGAGCTCCTTATTATTGCTTCCATGACAGGGATCTGGCACCGGAAGGAGAGACGTTTAGCGAATCCTGCGCCAATCTCGAGAAACTCGTAGCGCATGCGGGTAAATTGCAGAAGGACACGGGGGTGAAACTTCTCTGGGGTACTGCAAACCTATTCTCAAATCCGCGCTACGCCAATGGCGCAGGTACCAATCCCGACTTCCATGTATTTTCCTATGCGGCAGCCCAGGTGAAGCACGCTATTGCCGCGACCAAAGAACTGGGTGGTGAGAACTACGTTTTTTGGGGCGGCCGTGAAGGATATGATACATTGCTCAACACCAGGATGAAACAGGAGCAGGAGCAGGTTGCTGCCTTTTTTCATATGTGTGTCGCTTATGCAAAGGAAATTGGCTTTACCGGCCAATTCCTAATTGAGCCAAAGCCCAAAGAGCCGACCAAGCACCAGTATGACTTCGATTCGGCTACCGTTCTCAATTTCCTGAGGAGTTATGATCTTTTTGATTCCTTTAAACTCAATGTCGAGGCAAACCACGCGACCCTTGCAGGTCATACCTTCGAGCATGAACTGGCTGTAGCCGCTGCGGTGGGTAAACTCGGCAGCATAGACGTGAACAGGGGTGACTTGCTGCTGGGCTGGGACACCGATCAGTTTCCCACCGACATATATTCCACCACCTTTGCAATGCTTGAAGTGCTTGGGGCAGGCGGCATAGGAAATGGTGGCCTGAATTTCGATGCAAAGGTGAGGCGTTCTTCCAATGAGAGTGTAGACCTCTTCCACGCCCATGTGGGTGGTATGGATGCCTTTGCCCGTGGCCTGCTGGTTGCTGCTCGAATAATCGAAGACGGCTTCCTCGAAGAGTTCAAGGAGAGCCGGTATGCATCCTGGCAGGATGAGGCCGCTCAGGCGGTCCTGGCAGGGAATTCATCCCTTGCCGAGTGTGAGCGGCTTATCCTTAAAAAAGATGAGCCTGAGTTACAAAGCGGCAGGCAAGAGTATCTTGAAAATGTTATTAATACCTTTATCTAACAAGAAATTAAGTGATGAACGATAAACTCTATATCGGCATTGACAGCGGCACTCAAGGCACTAAAGCGGTCCTGATCAGTGGAAAAACCGGCAATGTGATAGCCGCGAGTTATGCTGCCTATGAGCTTACCGAAAATGAACGGGGTGGCCGTGAGCAGCATCCGCACATCTGGATTGTGGCTTGCCGGAAGGTTTTAAAAGAGGTTCTGGCTGACCCCACAGTTGATCCCGCCAAGGTCAGGGCAATAGGTGTTTCCGGGCAGCAGCACGGGATGGTTCCACTGGGTGAAAACGGAGAAGTGATCCGTCCGGCCAAGCTCTGGTGTGACACTGAAACTACCGACCAGTGCGCCACAATCACAGCTAGGGCTGGAGGTGAGGTGAACGTGCTGGATGCCATAGGAAATCGTGTGGCAGCAGGCTTTACCGCCTCGAAGATACTCTGGCTCAAAGAAAATGAGCCGGAGAACTACAACCGCCTGACCACTGTTCTGCTCCCCCATGAGTATATCAATTTTTGGTTGACCGGTGAGAAAAAGGCTGAGTGTGGAGACGCGTCGGGAACTGCTTATTTCAATGTTGCGAACAGAAGCTGGTCCGATCCGCTTCTTGAAGCCATTGACCCTAGCGGTAAGCTACCTGGTTGCTTGCCGGAGCTGATGGAATCTTCAGTCCCTTGCGGAAACCTCCATCGAACTGTTGCGGACGCTCTGGGACTGTCGGTAGATGTGCTTGTTTCTGCCGGTGGTGGCGACAACATGATGGCGGCCATCGGTACAGGTAACGTCAAACCCGGCATCATTACAGCAAGTCTCGGCACATCTGGGACGATCTATGCCTATTCGGATGTGCCGGTAATTGATAAGGAAGGGGAGCTGGCGGCGTTTTGCTCATCCACAGGCGGCTGGCTCCCTTTGGTCTGTACCATGAATGTTACGGTGGCCACAGAGCTATTCCGCGAGCTGCTGGGGGTAAGCCTTGCCGAAATGAATGAGTTCGTCGCAGCAACCCAGCCGGGAGCTGGCGGTTTGCTGCTGCTTCCCTATTTCAATGGCGAGAGAACCCCGGCCCTCCCCCTTGCCACTGCCACCATCACCGGGATGACCGGCATGAACATGAGGCCTGATCTCTTCTGTAGGGCGGCAATGGAAGGGGCAACTTACGGATTGAGATACGGTCTCGATGTGGTAAAACGCAACGGTATTGAACCACGGGAGATCCGCCTCACCGGTGGCGGGGCAAAAAGCAACCAATGGAGGCAGCTCGTCGCCGATATCTTCGATTGCGAAGTCGTTGGTCTTGCTCAGGAAGAGGCGGGGGCGGTCGGTGCAGCTCTACAGGCTCTTTGGTGTGACCAACAGGATAGCGGTGAAAGTACTACCATAGAAGAGATTGCCTCCCGTTTCGTGACTGTTGACGAGTCGACCAGAAAGAGCCCTGACCTGACCAATGTCCAGCTTTACCAGGAAATCTACAACCACTACCTGGCCTTCAATGAACAGATGGTGCCCCTTGTCAGGGAAATGGGGAATTGATGGAATTATATAGTATTACAGTAGAATTATTGGCCTTTTTGTTCCTGGCTAGTTGTATTGCAGGTTTCATTGATACCCTGGCGGGGGGAGGTGGTTTGATAGTTTTGCCTGCCCTTGTATTGAGTGGCATGCCGCCTTTGTTAGCCCTGGGGACAAACAAACTTCAAGGCACGGTCGGTACGGCAACAGCAACGTATTTAATGTTGAGAAACAGAAAGGTATGTTGGGCAGAGGTGAAATATTTGATGCTTTCAGCGTTTATAGGGGCAGCCTTGGGAACAGTGGCAGTCCAGTTCATTAACACAGAATTCTTAACTATTGTCATTCCGTCAGTTCTCCTCTTTATCGCCTTGTATTTTCTCATCGCCCCCCAATTTAGCCAGGCCGATCGACGTCCTCGATTATCAGAAGGGAAATTCCAAAGAGTAGTTGTTCCCGCTATTGGCTGGTACGACGGAATGTTTGGTCCGGGTACGGGATCGTTTTTCGCCTTCGCCGGCGTCTCTTTTCGAGGACAGGGCTTGATTGAGGCCACCGCGATTGCAAAAACCCTTAACTTTTCCACCAATATTGCCTCATTGCTGGTTTTTCTTGTTGCCGGCAAAGTAGTCTGGTCCGTCGGGGCTATTATGATGTTTGGTCAGTTTCTAGGCGCCTGGTGTGGTTCCAACTGCCTCTTTAGGATACATCCAGGTAGTTTGAGACTGGTGGTTGTCGTCATGTGCCTGGCCATGCTTGGCAAATACCTAAACTCAATGGGCTGGCTCTAGTGAAGATCATTGGATGATACTAACTAACAATGGTAAACGGTAAGTATGTACCTTGTGAGTGCTTATAACCATATAGTATGAAATCGAATCTGTATTTTCTTAATTTTGGTTACAGCTTTTACGGAGTAAGGCACTAATGCCTTGGAATATTAGCGCCTTTTTTACTCTAAAGAATCATTCTTAGTCTTGAATGGCCTGAGAAAGAGAAGTATGATTACCTGGTTGTTTGTGTCAGTAAGTTTGATATATTGATTTGCGAAAAATGAGCGCGAGGAGTCCCGTTCGCAATTGATCAGTTGCTACGTATTACTATTTTTTACAAAGGAGAAAAGATGAAGAACCTGGGAAAAACAGTTGTATTGCTTGGTGCATTGTTGCTGTTGGCAACTCCTGCAATGGCTTAAAAAATAGTAAAATGGAAACTTGCCATGACATGGCCGAGCACCCTGACGCCGTTGGCCTCACCTCCAATAAAACTTGCTCAGATTGTCAGCGATATGACGGATGGTAACTTCATCATCAAGGTAGATGGTAAAGAGAAGCATAAAGCCGCGCTGGGTATTCTTGACATGGTCAAAGGTGGTCAGTACGAAATGGGTCACAGCGCGTCGTATTACTGGAAGGGTAAAGACATAAGCACGACCATTTTCACGACTGTACCATTTGGTATGACCGCATCGGAGCAGATTGCCTGGCTGTATTACGGAGGTGGTATGGAATTGATGCAGAAATGTTACGACAAGTTCAGCGTCTACGCATTCCCTGGAGGAAATACCGGTGTTCAGATGGGCGGTTGGTTTAGAAAAGAAATCACATCGCTTAAAGATCTGGATGGCCTGAAAATGCGCATTCCTGGGCTTGCTGGAGAGGTTTTTGCCAAATTGGGAGTTAATGTAACAAATATTCCTGCAGGAGAACTGTACACCTCACTCGATCGTGGTACTATTGATGCTCTTGAGTGGGTTGGACCAGGGATGGATATTAAGATGGGATTCCACAAGGTCGCGCCATACTACTATACCGGCTGGCATGAACCTGCTTCAGATATGCAATTCCTCATTAATAAGAAAAAATTTGATAAATTGCCAAAATCGTATCAGGTTGCTCTGAAAGTTGCGATCAAAGCCGTCAGCGCAGACATGTTCGCTGAAAACTTTGCTGACAGCGCCAATGCCTGGGCAGAAATGAAGAAAGATTATCCGGAAATTAAAGTAAAATCCTTCCCGGAAGCAGTTTTGAAGAAGATGAAAGAAGAGACCGACAACGTTCTGAATGGTTATGCTGAACAGGATGCCTTCTTTAAGGAAGTACTAACTTCACAGCGGGATTTTATGATTAAGGCCAGAGAGTGGACCACCATGTCGGAGTTTTACTATATTAAAACATCGGCGACCGTTACTCAATAACGTTCTCTGTATGTTCAGCAGTTATGAGGGGGATGCTTCTTGCATCCCCCTTCTTGTTTCTTCACCACTCTTTCCTGGGGTTCTTTTCGCCTGAGTCCGCTTTTATCATGAGCTTTTTGATTGTAAACTAAATTTTGCAATTGACCAGTCCGCCGGAGATGCGAGGCAACGAAGTTGAAGACGGCTAATTACTTCAAAGCTTCGGTAACAAAGCAGATTCGGTGGGATTGTCTGCAATATTTAGGCGTAAACTCGTGAGGATTGGGGTTTAGGATCGAATGAGTTCTTCCTGTAACATCTGGTCTGCAAAATCCAGGACAAACTGTCTCTGGGCTGGACTAGCATGAGCGATACAGCTACAGTGTAAATTTGTCTCACTGCGAACCAGGAGTTCGAATTTGACAGATGTGTTGCTGAGGTCAACAGCAAGGTAGAATGGTCCGTGCTCTTCATGCCCCTGCTGAGCTTCACCGAGGAGTCCCTTTGGTAACTCTAACCAGTAAAAACCTACCATAGGTCCCTGCTTAAGAGTTCGTTTGAGATACGAATCGATATTGTCATGCTCCATGGGAGAGAGTTCATCTACTACAAATTGACGCATTTTAAAAAGTCCTGTTCTCGGGTGTTAATTGGAAACCAGCCAGTATGTTTCTCCGGCTCAGTCAGCAAAAGGCAATGTCTTATATATCCAGCCAGGTACTGTTTTCATTGAGGGCTTCATAGCCGTCCTTTCGAACAACCACCATGTTTTCGAGCCTGATGCCCCCCCAGCCTGGAAGATATATTCCCGGTTCGACGGTAACGATCATCCCTGCCTTGAGTTTTTTAGAATTGAGAGGGGAGAGGCGAGGAGCTTCATGGACGGCAAGGCCCACTCCATGGCCCAGGCCGTGACCGAAATACTTTCCGTAGCCGGTATCTTTGATGACGGTGCGGGCAGCTTTGTCGACATCACAGCCTTTAACACCTTCTTTAATGGCCCCAAGCCCGGCAAGCTGAGCCTTGCGCACAATTCTGTGAACCTTGAGGTATTTCTTCGTCGGTTTTCCAGGCACAAAGTTCCTGGTCATATCTGAACAGTAATTATTCAACACTAAGCCCATATCCAGGGTAAGTGACTTATTTTTTAGAATGCGCTGTTGCCCAGGTACGGCGTGTGGGCGGGCACTGTTTTCGCCACTGGCGACAATCGTACTGAAACTCGCACTTTCGGCGCCTTTCTGGCGCATGGTAAATTCTACCGCAAGAGCCACGTCAATTTCACTCTTGTAGTTCGAGAAATTGCTGTAAATGTCGTTAAACACTGCCTCGTTTAAGCGGACCGATTGTCGTATAATCTCGATCTCTTCTTCACTTTTAATCTCTCGCATTTTTTCAACGAGACCCTCTTGAGGTACCAGTTTGATGCCATTTTTCTTCAACGACTTGGACATTGTTTTGGCGGAGGAAAAAAGGGTGTAATGACTTTCGAAGGCAAGTCTTGTAACACCAAGATCAAGAAGGATCTTGCCGAGGAGGGCAACGGCACCTTTTGTGTATATTTGTACTGTTGCCCAGGGAATATCCTGCTCTGCCTGTATTTTGTAGCGAGAGTCGGTTAGAAGATGGATTTTGCCTTCTGCCGGTACAAGGAGAAGCCCGGAAGTTTCTCCGATGCCGTGGTCTCCACCGGTGTAGCCGCTTAAATAATGCCTGTTCTCAGGCTGGCTGATCAGGAAAGCATCTATTTTTTTCTTTTGGAGTGTGGTCTGGAGTTTCTTGATTCGCTTTTTATAATCCATTTCAATCCTGTCGAAGAGGAATATTTGAAGGTAGTATCAGGAACCGTTTGTGAGGGCTTCTGAAATCATTTCCTTACGTTGGTCCATGGCTTCGCTGTATTGATTGTTGAGGCTCGTCAGCATCTTTGTCAATTCTTCCTGGTATTGCGGATGCATTGCCGGGTTTATGTCTGACGATGGTTCTGCGCCCTTCTCAACTTGCTGTTGCTCAAGTTGAGCACGAATGGCATCGTTGAGCTGTTGTGTCGTTTGTTCTTTGTGCTGTCCATACTGTGCCAGTATCTGGTCAAGTTCCTGACAAATAGACTGAATTTGAGCGGATCCGGAGCTTATAACTAATATGCCATTCAGAGCGTGTTTGCCGGATTCCTGGCGCTCCGCATTACGAGGGAGAACGATATTTCGTAAAAGTGTCTGGCTGACCCCTTTTAAAACCTCAACCCGGCTCTCTGCAGGTTCGCTGGCGATCTCAGCAGAGATGTCGATTTCTTTTTTGTTCATAAAGTCTGCACCAAGACGCATTCCTTTCTTGGTTAACTCATCGTTGCTTCCGGTTGGTGATGCTTCAGCGGCCATTCTTTCTGCACGTTCCAACACCATTTCCAGTGTGCTCTTTATTTCTGCCATTTTTGAACCTCTATTTAGGGAAGCCACAGGTCGTGTATTGTGTGGCATTTATTTGAGTGTGTTCGTCTCAAAGCGAGATGCAGAGAATGTACAACAGGTCGTGGGTGATGGCAAAGGAAAACAGATGCTGTTTACCTATAAATAATGAAGAAGAGAGGAGTTCTCGGCTCGTTTTCTAATTGAAGAAAAGGCTATAGATATCTATAGTCTTTTCTCGAGCCTCGCTGCAAAAAAACCATCGATTGATGCAGAAGGGTGCGGCATAAAAAAATTGCCTTTCACATATTTATGGGCACTGGAGGGCAGCTGCTGCGAGCAGTCGCTGAGAGAGAATTCCGGCTGTGTACGGAGAAAATGGTGGATGACATCCTGATTCTCCTCGGGCTCCAGAGAGCACGTTGCAAAGACCAGTACGCCGCCTGGACGGACCAGATCTGCGGCAGCAGTCAATAATTCTTTTTGGCCTTTCTGGTAACGTAAAAGATCCGATTCGACACGGTTCCACCTGATATCAGGGTGGCGTCCGGTCACCCCTGTGCCGGAACAAGGTGCATCAATCAATATGCCGTCAAAAGCACCCTGTTCTGTTGCGGCAAAGTCCTGCAGGCTGCCAGCATGGATTGTCAGTGTGTCGTAGAGATCGAGCCTGTCTGCATTTTCTTTCAGGAGTGCCAGCCTGTGCTGTTCCGGCTCAATCGCATGAATTTGAAGTTGCAATTGCTGGCCCAGGCTAAGGAGGTGCGTTGTCTTCCCGCCAAGTCCGGCACAACCATCCAGATACCGCCCCTTTTGTGTAAACGGAGATAACAATGTAGTTGCAAGTTGAGCGGCCTCGTCTTGTACCTGAAAATGGCCTTCAGTATACCCGGGAATTGTCGTTATCTTCCCGTGAAAGTTGGGCAATACGATGCTGTCCGGTGCACAGGAACCGGGCTGGAAAGTGATATCAGCATTTACCAGAGTAAGATAAAAATCATCTCGCGAAATGATTGAACTGTTAACCCTCAAAACCAGTGATGGTTCTTCGTTGTTGCAAGCACAAATACGTACTGTTTCTTGCTGGCCGAAATTTTTTTGCCATCTCATAACGAGCCATTCAGGGTGGTTGAGTATGAGGTTGTGGCTACTACTTTTGGCTGCTCTAAGGGTGAGTTTGTCTTTTTGACGAATGGACTCCCGAAGGATACCGTTTATGAAGCCGTGTAGTCTCTTAGGTATCCGGGCAGCTTTGCAGCTGTTAATCACCTCGTTGACCGCAGCTGATTCCGGGATTCGCTCCAGGAAAAAGAGTTGATAGAGACCAACCGCAAGTGCCTGGTGTACGAACGGGTCGATTTTGCGTAACGGAGTTTTGGATAAAATTTGTATTATCCTGTCGAGGTATTGTCGCCTTCGCAGCACACCATATATGAGATGCATTGCCAGACCCCGCTCGTTTGTTGGAAGGTGATATTGTTTTATCGCACTTTCGAAAAGAGGCTTTATTGGTAATCGGTTTTCGTAGAGGTCGCAGAGGGACTGGATTGCAACATATCGTGCTGTTTTAAACTGTTTTTTTTGCAAAATGGATATCAGGGTTTGGGTGGATTTCGCTTATGCCTCAATAATTTTGGAGAAACTGAAAGGCTGATTGAATTTTTCATCAATATGCGAATGTAGCAATTATTGGAGCGAAGTGAAATGGAAAAAGAATCAATGCTGCCCCTATATTGGTATTTTGGAAATTGCTTTAGATGGACAATTTTTTAGCATGCTGGTATTCTGTCGGTAGTGCGTTTCTTATAGCCTTTGCTGAAGTGAATAACAAATCAACATATTGATATGAAAATAAAAATAGCTGTTTTATCCCTGCTTGCAGGGCTGTTTTTTTTGTCCTCCGCTCATGGTTATACCAAGGAAGAGGTAGAAAAGAGAGGAAGGCTGTTGTGTGGTGTTTCAACCGGTGCACCGGGTTTTTCAATGGTTGATACGGATGGGAAGTGGACAGGGCTGGATATAGATATTTGTCGGGCTGTAGCAACGGCGGTTCTAGGTGATTCTGAACAGGTCGATTTCCTACCTCTTGCAGAGAACGAGAGTTTCGTTGCCTTGCTTTCGGGAGAGGTCGACTTGCTCTCAAAACATTCAATCTGGACATTTACTCCCGATGTCGCGCTGGGGGTCAATTTTGTGGGTGTCAGCTACTATGACGGACAAGGTCTCCTTGTTTCAACTGACCTGAGTGTTGAAAGCATAAAAGAATTGAGGAAAGTTCGTATTTGCAACCCGGTCGGGTCTGTATTTGAAGAAAATCTTATAGACCATTTTAAACTGCAGGATACCGAATATAAATTAGTACCTTATGATACTGTTGATCTGGCAATCAAAGGGTTTGAGCAGAACTCGTGCGATGTCGTATCCATGCAGCAGTCCCAGTTGTACGGAATTCGTATGGGGTTGGCCAGCCCTGACAGTGGAGTTGTTCTTCCAGGTGTTATTTCAAGAGAACCACTCTCTCCGGTGGTACGTCAAGGGGATGATGTGTGGTTCAATATTGTTAAGTGGGCTCTGTATTCGATGATTAACGGCGAAGAACTTGGAGTGTCTTCATCTAATATTGAGGAGATTAAAATAAGTAACCGCCTCAATATTAAAAAGTTCTTTACTCAGGGAGGTGCTGCAATGAAAGGCCTAGGTCTCCAGGATGACTGGGCCGGCCAGGTCATTAAGCAGGTTGGCAATTATGGAGAAATCTTTGAAAAAAATTTTGGTCCTGGTTCTCCCGTACATATTGAAAGGGGACTGAATAAACTCTGGAAAGATGGTGGACTGCAGTATGCACCACCTATTCGATAAGTAATTATGCTGAATAAAAGGAGCATGTGATGAAAGGACAGGCAGGTAGACGTACCACCATTATTATCGCCTTTACTTTTCTGTTGCTTGTGTTCTCACAGGCGTACGCCACAGAGGAGCAGGCACCGGGCAAATGGGATAAGGCTGGTGAAGAGATAAAAGAAGCAGCCGACGCAGTGGGGGTCGCGAGTAAAGAAAGCTGGGAGGACACCAAGAAGAGTTCAGCGGAAGTGATGGAGGATGCCAAACAAAAGAGTGGTGAGATTTGGGATCAAACGAAGAAGAAAAGCGCTGAATTAGCCGACAGTACCGCTGAAGCGACCTCTAAAGCTGCAGATGCAACGGCAGAAAAATCAAAAGAAGCCTGGCAGAAGACGAAGGAAAAGTCCTCAGAGCTCCTTGATGAAACAAAGGCCAAAATTCACGACATGACTGCGCCTGAGCCAAGTCTGCCTGAGCCAGCTTCGTAAACGTTCTGGATTGTTTAGAAAGACAAAAAAGGACAGTCGCTTGTCTTTGCAGACTGTCCTCTTGGGCTACCTTGAAAAATAACTTTTCTTTGTGACAGATCTGTTTTTTATGACGCTGCCTGCTCCAGGGCAACGGCCACAGAAACAGAAGCTCCCACCATGGGGTTATTGCCCATGCCGATAAGCCCCATCATCTCCACGTGCGCCGGAACTGATGATGACCCGGCAAACTGGGCATCAGAGTGCATACGGCCCATGGTATCGGTCATTCCGTACGATGCTGGCCCTGCCCCCATATTGTCAGGGTGGAGAGTTCTACCCGTTCCCCCACCAGAGGCTACAGAGAAATAGTCCTTTCCCTGTTGAATGCATTCTTTTTTGTAGGTGCCCGCCACAGGATGTTGGAACCTGGTAGGGTTGGTTGAGTTCCCGGTGATAGAAACATCAACGCCTTCCATGTGATTTATAGCAACGCCTTCGCGTACATCATCCGCACCAAAACATCGGACCTGACCTCTTTCTCCGTCTGAATAGACCGTTTCACTGGCCACTGCAAGCTCGCCTGTAGAGTAGTCGAATTGCGTCTGAACATAGGTAAAACCATTGATTCTTGAAATGATCTTAGCGGCATCTTTACCAAGACCATTGAGGATTACCCGGAGTGGTGAAATACGAACGCGGTTTGCGGATTTAGCAATGCCAATCGCTCCTTCTGCAGCTGCAAAAGACTCATGTCCGGCTAAAAAGGCGAAACACTTAGTCTCTTCTCTGAGCAGCATTGCTGCCAGATTACCATGGCCGATACCAACTTTTCTATCATCAGCAACAGAACCAGGAATGCAGAAGGCCTGCAAGCCTTCTCCAAGCGTCGACGCAATTTCAGCCGCTTTGGTCTGGCCCTTTTTTACTGCAATGGCTGCACCAAGGGTATAGGCCCACAGCGCATTTTCAAAACAGATGGGCTGGATGCTTTTGACAATGTCGGCAACATCGACGCCATAATTCAAGCAGACCTCTTTTGCTTCTTCAAGGGATTGTATCCCATATTGTTCCAGGACAGGAGTAATCTGGTCGATTCGCCTGTCATAACTTTCAAACAGTGCCATGTGTAGCCTCCTTATTCCTTTCGTGGATCAATGGTTTTTGCTGCTTCAGCAAATCTTCCGTAGGTTCCCGATGCGTCCTTCATTGCCTGGTTTGCGTCAACGCCTTTTTTGATAGCGTCCATCATTTTTCCCATGCTGACAAACTTGTATCCAATGATTTCATCATTGGAGTCAAGACCAATCTCTGTAACGTATCCTTCTGCCATCTCAAGGTATCGTGGTCCTTTGCTGGTTGTGCCGTACATGGTCCCGGAAACAGAGCGTAGTCCTTTGCCAAGGTCTTCCAGGCCGGCACCGATCGGCAAGCCTCCTTCGGAAAAAGCGGACTGAGTGCGACCATAAATGATCTGCAGGAACAGTTCACGCATGGCCACATTGATGGCGTCGCAGACAAGATCTGTATTCATTGCCTCAAGGATGGTTTTTCCTGGGAGAATCTCTGAAGCCATTGCTGCAGAATGTGTCATGCCGGTGCAGCCAATAGTTTCAATCAATGCCTCTTCAATGATGCCTTTTTTGACATTGAGGGTGAGTTTGCAGGCGCCTTGCTGAGGGGCGCACCAACCAACGCCATGAGTGAGTCCGTTTATATCTTTGACCTCTCGGGCCTGGGTCCATGAGCCTTCTTGCGGGATTGGTGCTGGGCCATGATTCGTCCCCTGCGCAACGCGGCACATTTCCAATACTTCAGAAGAGTATTGCATGCTTTTCTCCTTAAGAAAATGATGTTAAAAATTAAATTGAGGATGTGAAAGGAAGTCTAGGTCATTATAGTCAAATGGTTGTAAAATTCAATAGAGTCTGCAACTGGTCAATGAAAACGAGCTCCATCTACTGTCTGGGGCTGCCACCCAAAATGGAGCTCTGTCGTTTACAATTCGCTGACAGTGTCAAAGAGTGACATGTCGGCTTCGATCTTGGCTCGGTTGCCAATGATTGCTCGGTGACTTCGTGGGGTCATTTTCGCAAAAGCCGGGGCAAAGCTGCGCAGATCGGAGAGAGTGGTTGTGGTTATTTCCTTTAATCGCTGCTGCTTGTAGTGACAGTCGATGCCGTTGAGGTATTCATTCCGGGCGGCGGCTCCCTTGGCTGCAGGGCTTTGCAGTGGGTCAAAGTTGCCGTAGGTGCCAATTATGAGCTGTTCCAATACCTTTTCAGGTATATCCAGGTGTGCAACAACCTCAGGAACTGCATTGTAGGCATCGTAGGTCTTTTTCACCTGGGGATCACGGTAGCTGATAAAAGCGAGATTTCCACTTATCAGGCCGAACTGGATGAAACATCCGTAAGCCCCACCCATCTGTCGCACGCTGTTCCAGAGGTAGTCTCTGGAAAGGTAGGTTTTCAAGACTTCAAAATGACCGTTGTATCCCTCTCCATTGTCAAGAAGATTACCTCCCTGTACCGCAAAGACAACTTCTGCTGAGGTTATAAAGGCTTCGTGTTCAGCAAGATCCAGTTCCGGCAGCGAGTAGGAGCTGAGGGCTTTAGTGGAAAGAGCATCGGGCAAACAGGAACCGATTTTCGCAAGCTGTTCTATTTCACGTCGTTCAGCAGTTATTGATAACAGGACGTTCTGTCTGTTGAAAAGCAGGGTGGCTATCTGTTTCAGGTTATTGAGAAAGCCCTCTTCCTGATTTTCGTAGTTGATAGCGAGTTCTTTTATTGCCCGGTATGCTGTAACGCCACCGTATAATTCATTATATGCTCCGGCTGTACTGAGGTGGGCAAAGACCCTGGAGGTCGGCAGATTGTATCCTTCGCTTTGAGCTGAGTGATCGGCCCAGGCAAACTCTCTGCCCACAATTTCTCGAATTCTGGTCCTGTCTTCCAGATTGAGGGAGGTGAATAGTTCTGAAATCAGGTCAAGTGAGCGTTCAAGGTAGTCGGGTAGACATTTTGTATGCAGCCAGAAAACCGGGCTGGTGTGTTCTGGTGACTGACGTTTCGTGTAGGTAGCAAGGGAGTGAGAAAAGGAACCCGTATAGGTGGCAATCTCTTTTGCAAACTGCTGGAAATTACGTTTTGTCGTACCAATTTCTGTAACGATGGTTCCGAAAAGGTCCAGGATAGGCAGCAGATTTGGCGGTAGACAGGAAAAATCAAAACCCACATCAATATAGGCAATTCGGTTTGTTGCAAGCTCGTTAACAAGTACCTGCCGGCCAAACATTTCAGTGGAGAGGGTGCTGTGAAATTCAATGGAGGACGAGAGATCAGCGAGGCCGAGTTGGGGAAGAAGTGACAGGGTCTCCACATTGTTTGGCTCAGTCTGCTGCTGCATGAGCTGCTGGGTCCGATGTATCCGATCGGTTCGCTCCTGTTCTGTAACTCCGGCATCGTATGTCTTCAGACGCTGCTGTTCGTCCTCTTGACTCTCTTTCTGCTTGTTGGGGTCTGGTACAAGGGTAACGGTCACAGTGGAGGGGTTGTCAAGAAGATGAGCCTTTATCAGCGTCTCAAAATATCCTTCGTTCATGGCTTTTTGACGCAAAGAGCTGATAAGCTTTTCGCTCGTTAGATTATCAAAAGGATCCATGTCGTATTTCAGTCCGCTCATAGACTTGCCGATGAGATCGAGTCCGCGCTGGGCTTTACTGCCTTCTTCACGAAAGCTGAATTCAAATTTATTCATCTCCGAGAGTATAAGGTCCTGATCAAGTCCCTTTGCAACCATTTCTTTTAATGTGGATCGGTACAGGTTGAGGAAGCTGTCGCGGTGTTCCGCCTCGCTCCCTACAAGGTAGGTCAACATGATTGTTCTGTAAGAGGACGTAGCCAGGTACAATCCTCCAAAATCTTTGCAGAGGCCGCTGGACGTAATGACATTTTTAAGAGGAGAACCGTCAGAATTGAAAAGGATGTTGGCAATGATCTGAAAGGCTATGTTCTCTTCGCGGTTGGCTACTGTGGAGACATTTGTACCGACAGCCAGAAATGTTTTGTTTGAGGTGTCTTCTGACTCGGTTGCGTATCGCTCTGTTATAAAAACAGGCTCTGTCGTCAGGCTTCCTTCAACTATTGTTGCGCGCTCCGTTGCAGCGGAAAAAGCAGAGAAGAACCGGTCTTGGAGAAAGGAGAGTTCATCTTCAAGAGGTGCATCTCCGTAGACAAAAAACAGTCCGTTTGATGGGTGATAATGATTTTTATGAAAATCGCAGAATTGTTCATAGTTGAGGTCAGGTATATTTTTAGGGTCTCCTCCAGATTCATGAGCATAGGTGGAGCCAGGCATAAGTCCCCCATAAATATGGTGGAAGAGGTGGCGTATAGGGTCAGAAAAAGCGCCCTTCATTTCGTTGTACACAACGCCTTGAAATTGTAACGGAGCATCCGTCTGTTCTTGATGATAGTGCCAGCCCTCCTGTTCGAATGTATTTTTTTCCAGTAGAGGGTTGAATACAACATCGCAATAAACATCCATTATATTGAAATATTCTTTCAAGTTTCTGGTTGCAAAGGGATAATATGTAATATCGCCACCTGTCATGGCGTTGAGGAAAGTCGTCAGGCCGCCTTTGTTGATCTCTCCAAAGACGTCTTTGATTGGATATTTTTTTGACCCCATGAGCACAGAATGTTCAAGTATGTGGGCTACTCCGGTGGAGTCTGATGGGATAGTATTAAACGCTGCAGTAAACGTTTTGTTTGTATCAGAGTTTTTTATAGCCATGAGAGGGCATTGAAGGAGCTCATGCTCAAAAAGGTACACCTCTGAGTTAATCTCTTGAACGAACTCATGGGTTTTGAGGGTGAAGCCTGAATACGTCTTTCCTTTGGTGTAGGTCATGTGTGAATCCGTAATTGTATTTTAAAAAGGCGGTTGTGTGAGTACTCTCTGTGAGTGGTTGTGTGGTTCCTCGTCGAAGGAGCTGCACACTAAAATGTCTTTTCACTGTCCAGTAATAAGGTCACTGGGCCATCGTTTATAAGTTCTATCTCCATTTCTGCCTGGAACGTGCCAGTGGCTACGTTGAGGCACCTGTTTTTCATCTCATCTACAAATTGTAGATAGAGTGGCTCGGCAATGTCTGGTGATGCTGCTGTTGAGTAACCCGGCCTTCTTCCTTTTCGGCAATCACCATAGAGCGTGAATTGTGACACGATAAGCACTTCACCTCCGATGTCTGCAAGGGACCTGTTCATTTTACCGTTTTCATCGTCGAATATTCTGAGATTAATGATTTTATCTGCCATCCACTGTAGTTGTTTGGAGGTATCAGCAGCGTGAATACCTAATAGGACGACAATGCCCTCGTCAATTTTTCCGGTGGTTTTTTGTTGGATTCGTACTGATCCACTTTTTACTCTTTGTACTACCGCTCGCATTTCTACTCCGGGTTGTGACTGTTGGTCTTATCATATCCTTCGTTATTTCGTTACTATACCCTGTACTATTGATTTTGAAATCGGAAAAATCATACACGACAGGAGTCGGAAATATGATTTTGGGCGGATTTTTTTCGTCAGAAGAGCTGATCGTCAAATTTTCTGTGAGCCCTGGCTGTTTTCGAGGGGTGTTATTTCTGGTAATCCATGGTTTGTCGGAGGAATTTTTCAATGAAATCTTGGCGAAAACGCCAGTCTAATGTAATTATTCCCGGTTCAAAAGGACATAGAGGTCAGAGGAGTAAAGAAGAATATGGCAATAACACAAAGCGGTAAATTTCTAACGACAAAAGAGGTGGCACAACTCCTTCATGTCAATGATAAGATGGTTTATTCTCTTGTTAACGACAAGGGTTTGCCGGCAACGAAAGTTACTGGTAAGTGGCTCTTTCCACGCCGGCTTGTTGAGGAATGGCTTGAAACGAATATACTCAACTACAAAAAAACGGGACGTGGTGCCACCTCTGATGATGGAATTTTGCTCCTGGCAGGAAGTGATGACCCACTCTTTCAAAAGACGCTGTCCCTATTCAATTCACAGTCTGTTGGTGCCATTGGCTTTTTTGCAAATCTTGGCAGCATGGGAGGCCTAAAAAGTCTAAGACAGGGCCTTTGTCATATCGGGGTCTGTCACTTATTACAGGATGATAACCAGGAATATAATTTTGATTTTGCAGAACAGGAGCTGGAAAAGTCCCCTGTCTTTGTGAATTTTAGTAAGCGGGAACAAGGTTTGCTGGTGGCAAAAGGGAACCCCAAGGGGATACAGGGAGTTGAAGACCTGGCCAGGGATGATGTGCGAATGGTAAACCGGCCTCTTGGTACAGGTACTCGGTTGCTGCTCGATTATGAAATCGCTAAATCGGAAATTGCCTCAAAGCAGATCACCGGTTACAGAAAAGAGGTTTCCCGGCACCTTGATGCTGGACTCGAAGTTTTTGGAGGTAAAGTGGATACAGCTCCGGCAATTCGAGCGATAGCTGGCATGCTGGGATTGGATTTCATTCCTTTGCGCTGGGAAAGGTTCGATTTGCTTATCGCAAGAGATCGGTTTTTTGAAAGAACCATACAGAGCTTCATAGGTTTGTTGCACGAGAAGTCTTTTAGTGCACAGGCCAGCGCATTAGAAGGTTACGATGTTTCATTATGTGGGAAAATGTTATTCCCTGACAATTTTACAAGTGAGGAGAGTTATGAGTAGAAAAACAATTTTGTGTCTTATGATTTTGGGGTGTCTGGGGTTCTTTTTAAATGAAGCTGTTGCTTCTGATAAGGTGTTGAAAATGTCAACGACGACGAGCACCCAGTCATCCGGTCTCCTGGATTTGCTACTTCCCGAGTTTCAAAAGGATACCGGGATTCAGGTAAAGGTAATAGCTAAAGGTACAGGCGCAGCCATTCGAGATGGACAAGATGGTAACGTTGATGTGATTTTTGTTCACGCTAAAGGGCGTGAAGATAAGTTTGTCGCCGATGGTTTTGGTACAAAGCGCTATGCCGTAATGCACAATGATTTCGTTATTCTTGGTCCAGATGCGGATCCAGCAGGCATTAAAGGTATGTCTGATGCGGGCAAGGCTCTCGCCAAGGTTGCCGCTGCAAAGGCGACTTTTGTTTCCCGCGGTGACGATAGTGGTACCCACACGAAAGAGCAGTTTCTCTGGAAGGCCTCTGGAGTATCGCTTACTGAGCAAACCCAGTCTGTTGTAAAAAAAGGCAAGAAGAAAGATGTCAGCTATTTGGCACCTGCCGACTCAGACGCCTGGTATATGTCTATAGGCCAGGGAATGGGTAAAACCATAACATTTACTGAAGAGAAGCAGGCGTACACCATGAGCGATCGCGGTACTTTCATCAAGTTCAAATATGGTAAGACACCAGCAGTTGACCTTGATGTTCTTTGTGAAGGTGGTGATAATCTGGCAAATCCATATGGAATTATTCCTGTAAACCCGGAAAAACATCCTCATGTACAAAACGATCTGGCCATGGCTTTTGTTGACTGGATTATTTCTCCGAAAGGTCAGAAAATGATCGGAGACTACCGTCTCGAAGGTAAACAGCTTTTTTATCCTGATGCAAAGTAATTGCAGTTGTGGCTATTATTCGATGACTTGAGCGGGGAGGGGCGTGATACATATCAGCCTCTCCTTTTTCTATGATTCAACCTCTCATGATTTTCCACTGGTGCTGGTGCAGCCTAACCCCGACAAAAGGGAGATACGGCAGGACTCTTTTTAGTACTCGCTCGACGGGTATAAGTACCTTATAAGGTTCGACCAATAGTAATAAAAAGCCATCTTGTAATATCTAGTGCAATGAATACACTAGAACGACATTTGTCTTGTTGTGGTGGGCCAAATGAATAAGGATGTGCGAAGAAATAGAGGTATACTTTACTGGTTACCTCAATTTTGCAATTGACTAGTCCACTGGAGATGCCAGGCAGCGAAGCTGAAGACGGATAACTACTTCAACGCTTCGGTAACAAAGCAGATTCGGTGGAATTGTCAATCTCGAAGGGTAGCAAGTAACAGAAAAATGGAACTCACGAATAGGTGAGGTTCTAAAATGACTATGATGAATGCGACATCTTATTTTTAAATGATAAATCATTTTTCTCTACTTTGCGTTTGCAAGAATTAGGGATTACTTTATGAACTTGTTATTTGATAGTGTGCATTCTGCACTCCTATTGCTTTTTTCTTTTGATAAGGACTTGATTGAAATCGTTTTGGTTTCACTCAATGTCAGTTCTTTTGCGACGATTATCGCATCTATTATGGGAGTCCCCGGGGGCTTTCTTATTGCCTACTCAACTTTTCCCGGGAAAAGATTTGTTCTCACCTGTCTCAATACACTTCTGGCCTTGCCCACGGTCGTTATTGGGTTGCTCGTTTATTCGTTTATTTCGAGAAAGGGAATCTTGGGGTCTTTCGATCTGCTTTATACACAAAAAGCTATTATTATTGGGCAGGTGATCCTCATTGTTCCGGTGATCATGACTCTCACCATTGCTGCAATCAGCAGAATTGACAGTCGTTACCGAATGACAGCTCTTACTCTTGGTGCCAATCCTTTGCAGATGGCTGTGGTAATTCTTAAGGAGGCCCGATACGGAATTCTGGCCGCAGTTATCGCTGCCTTTGGGCGGGTCATTGCTGAAGTTGGTATCAGTATGATGTTAGGCGGTAATGCCAAGGGGTTTACCCGAACAATGACCACAGCGATGGCCCTTGAGTACGACAAAGGTGAGTTTGTTCTTGCTGTGGCTCTTGGAATTACACTTATGACCCTGGCCTTTGCTATCAACATGCTCTTTCATTTTTTCCAGGGAAGGACTCGAAGCGATGTTGTATAAATTGGAAAATGTGAAAAGGGTACACGGTGATCGCACCGTTTTAAATATTAGTGAACTGGAAATTTCCCCTCATAAAATTTATACCTTAATAGGTCCCAATGGTGCTGGAAAGACGAGTTTGTTGAAAATCCTCTCTTTTCTCGATAAACCGAGTAGTGGAAAGATGTTCTTTGCAGACGAGGCTGTAAACTTTAGTGAAAAACATTTGTATGACTTTCGTAGACAGGTTGTGCTGCTTGACCAGAATCCGATCATGTTTACCGGATCTGTGAGGAGCAATATTGAATTCGGTCTGAAGGTTCGCAAAATGCCACCGGCTGCAAGGAATGAGCGAGTTGAAGAAATGCTTGCACTGGTAGGGATGGAAATATTTGCGGATTATGATGCTCAAAGCCTCTCAGGAGGGGAGACCAAAAGGGTTGCGCTTGCCCGCGCCCTGGCGCTCCAGCCGCATGTGTTGCTCTGTGATGAACCCACGGCAAATGTTGACAACGAAAACCAGGAGATTATCCTCCAGATCATTTCAAAAATTAATAAGGTTCATAACTCTTCAGTTATCTTTTCCACCCATTATCTTTCCCAGGGGCAAAAGCTCGCGGATCACACACTGCTTCTGCAAAATGGGGTTCTGTCAGATCTGACGAATGAAAATATCTTCCGGGGTACCGTCATTCATCATAGCGATGAAACTTTCTCCTGCCAATTAACAGGTCAATTGGCATTGAATCTGCCATCAGCAGGTTTACCAGCTGAGGCACAGATTTTGCGCTTGCACATCGATCCGGATGGTGTCGTGTTCAGGCAGCAGGATACTGATGTTGGTAAAGGGAACAGTGTAGCCGGCCATATTGTTGAATTATCTCAGGACAAAGGGTGGGTACGGGTGAGTGTGGATGTGGGTGTTACAATGGTTCTGCGCATGTCAATGAAGGAGTATCATAAGCAGCTGCCAGCTCTTGGGAAGAAAGCAGATCTATTTATTCCCCACAGTAGTGTTGCCTGGAGCCAGGCAGACAAGCCTATGTAAAATTGGCCGACAATGATCCACCAGCGTTTTGAATGACCCCGCAGGGTTGTTTTTTTCAGAATAACGCCGATATTAGAAGATGTGATACAAAGAGGTTTGTTTATCGTTGTTGTGTCACTTTTGCCGGGCTGCCAACTGCTATCGCATAATCAGGGATGTCTTTAATGACCAGGGCTCCTGCCCCGATGACGCAGCCTCTGCCGATGGTGACACCATCGAGAATAGTCGCTGAGGCGCCAATCCAGGTCCCTTCACCAATCGTAATAGGGCCGCGGGAATAAATTCCCTGGTACATTATCGGCGTTTCGTGTGAGGCCAGATGGTATCTGGCTCCACCTATATAACAATTTCCGGCAATGAGTACATTTGGGGCAAGGACTATACCACCGACACTTGATAATATGACATGAGCGCCGATGTCACACTCATCGCCGATTTCCAGAGCACCGTTTTTGGCCTGAATGACACAGCCCTTGCTGATGACAACCTTGTCGCCGATCTGCATTTTACACTCCGGGCCAGTTCCTCCATCTACCAGGCTATGATCGTCAATGGCAACATTGCTGCCGATGGATATGTTGGCGGGAGTTCGCAGGATAAGTCCTTTGCCAAAGATGGCGTTTTTGCCACAGCTGGCAAAGAGCGATGCAAAGGTGAGTTTTCGAAGAAGATACCCCAGACCGCCGCCCAGGTTAGAACAAAAGAGCTGAGAAAGCTCAAATTGAAAGAGGCGAAGATAGCTTTTGTTGACGCCGAGTACCTTACCTTTGTACCTGGAAACGGGGTTGCCGCCAATGTGCAACTGCTGGGCTAGTATTTCTTTGGCTACACTCTGTTGGTCTGTGGATGGTTTGTCATTCATATAGATTCTCTTCGAAACAATTCATGAAAAATGTAGGCTGGTTTCTGTCGTTACTCTTTCGGTAGCACTTGGTACACACCTGAAATGTTCGGGGGGCCTTCAGGAAGCGTCCTTCAGCCTATAGCCAATTTTCATCCCGGTACCATCTTGCTGATTCAATTACCCCGCGCTCATTCTCATAAAGAGGTGTATAGCCCAGTACAGTACGCATTTTCTCAGTAGAGTAGTTTCTATCTTTTGAGTAGAATGCAACCCTTCTTCTGTATAGAGGGGGTTCTATCTTAAATGGTTTACAAAGAGCTTCGCAGAGGTCTCCCATGAGGAAAAACGGACCAATTGGCAGGCGAACAATGCGGAGTTTGTTCTTATATTCTTTAGCGATGATTGCAGCCATGTCTTCAAGCTGTATCGCTTCGGAGCTGCCTATAATAAAGGCCTCGCTCAGGGCCCGCTCTTCTGTTGCAGCAAGAATCATGGCACCTGTAAGATCTTCCACGTGAACAAGGTGGTACCAGCATTTTCCCCGTCCTAAAATAGGGAAAAGCTTCTTGTTAGCCATTTTGTACAGTTTTAACAGCCGTCTCTCACCAGGGCCATAGATTGCACATGGACGGATGATCGTGTAGGGAAAAGTGTTCTTTTTGGAAAAATCAGTAAGCCACAATTCTGCCTCAGCTTTTGTTCGTTGATATCCGTCGGCGGGACTAAATACAGAATTTTCATCTCCCGGAGGATTTTCGATATGACCATGTACTCCCATTGTAGAGACATGGACTAAACGTTTAAACTCAGGATTGGTCATGGCTTCGGCCACAATCAGCTGGGTTGACGTGACGTGAACATTGTGGTAGTCCCGCTCCGTACTTTTGGCTTCTCGGAAAGCTGCTGCAACATGGAAAACATACTCGACACCTTCCATGGCTGATTTAATCGTTTGCTCGTCAAAAACTTCTCCGCGAATCCAGGTAACCGACTGGCCTTCGAAAGGCTTAATATTTGAACTTTTTCTGGCTATGGCCCGGACCTTGAGTCCACTCTCTAACAGTTTTTTGACGAGAACAATTCCGGTGTAGCCGGTGGCACCGGTGACCAATACAGTACTGCCTGGGGGGATCTGTTTTGTCATAATTTCCTTCCTGTTACTTTTAGTGCCTTATAAATCAGTTTCTTGTTTAAAAAAAAGAAACTGATTTATAAGGTACTTATACCCGTCGAGCGAGTACTGAAAAGAGTCCCGACTCATTTCTCGTTTATCGGGGTTAGCTCAAAGCCAACTGTTCCTCGACCCAGTCATACAGACTGTCTACTCTTCTCTTGTGGGCAGAATAAACGTGCTCTCTTTCAACAAATTCTCTGCCATTTCTCCCAAGTCGTTCACGGAGATCCGGACTGGAAGCCAACTCCAGGATGCCCTTAGCAAAAGGCTCAGGTTCGGGGTCAGCAAGGTAGGCTTCATTGTCGGTTACAATCTGGGTATGAGTGTACAATTTGGTAAGTAGTACAGGTTTGCCTGAATGCATATAAGGGAATATTTTCATCGGAGTATTCACACCTTTGGTTCTGGGGGCGACGAGAATATCTGCATCTGCCAAGTATTGATTAAGCTGATCAAAAGGCTTAGGGCCCAGAAAGTGGACATTATTTTTAATCCCCATTTTCTCGGCTTTTTTGGTATACAATTCGATGTCCTCAGGGACACCTCCAATTATAACAAGCTCTACATCACTGTTTTCTCTAACTACATAAGGGAAACTCTCCACCAGAAGATCAACTCCCTGATAGGCCTCGAGGTTACCGCAATAGAGGAGGATAAGTCCATCCGAGTTGATCTCATTTTTGATGAGGCCGGTCCGGGGGATATCCGGGTTTTGTAATTGAGATATATCGTGCAGGGTGACAGTTTTGGTTGAATTATTTTTTTCGCATAACTCTCGCAGGGCGTGACAAACGGGGGCATTAGCCAGAGCACCTTGTATTGCCCTACCTTCCATCCAGTTGAAGAAAGAAGCAACAGGTGAAAGTACTGGGTGCTTCTCTACCATCTGCTGAGCAATGGATGAGTCAAGGTCGTAGACGTAAGGGATTTTATAGATCCTCTTCATGACCATCGCCGTAAACACGGACTCTTCCCCACTATGGATCAGGTTATATCTGTTCCTGCGTACCAGTTTCCAGGTATAAAAAAGCATAAAACAATCGACAAGGAGTTTCTTGAATGAGAATCCAGGGCGAATGCCCTTGAGCCACTTGAGGAACGGAACACGAAAGAGATAAACACCTGGTAAGTTGATATCTTCACCTTCTGGATAGACAATGACATCAACGGAAGTGTTCTCACGTTCAGATAACGCTTGCAGCACCAGGAGTACATCTATAGGGGTGCCACGGTTTTGAAAAAAAGGGTGTGGGGCAAGCAGCAATATCCTCATCGGCTCATTTTCTGTGTCTTTCATGCTACTTGTCCTCTTTAAAACCCTCAGGATTATTGGTGTGCCAGTTCCAGGCAGTTTTGAGAATTGAGTCAAGTGTATTGAATTCGGGTTTCCAGCCAAGTTCTTTGATGGCGAGTTCGGCAGACCCCACAAGTTTTGCGGGGTCTCCTGGCCGCCTGTCTGCATAACTGTATGATAACTTTTTGCCAGTGACGCTTTCTGCTGTCTGGATCACGTCGAGAATGGAATAGCCGCTCCCATTGCCGAGATTGAACTTTTTGCTTTCACCATTTCTTAAAAGGTGTTGGAGAGAGAGAAAATGAGCCTGGGCAAGATCCTGGATATGGATATAATCTCGGATGCAGGTACCGTCTGCTGTTGAGTAATCACCTCCGTAAATTGTCAGCTCAGGACGTTGTCCCAGAGCCGTCTGGAGGACCAAAGGAATAAGGTGACTTTCCGGCTTGTGATCCTCACCCAGTTCTTCTTCGGGATCGGCACCCGCAGCATTGAAATACCGCAGGCAAACAGATTTCAGGCCATGAGCAGCATCGAGGTCGTCGAGTATCTGCTCCATCATGAGCTTTGATCTGCCGTATGGATTTATGGGGCGTTGGGGATGGTCTTCAGTGATGGGAAGAAACTCGGGCTCACCGTAGGTCGCGCAGGTTGATGAGAAAATGAGTTTGTTGACTCCGTGTTTCTGCATTTCATCGAGGAGGCCCAGGGTGGCTGCTATGTTGTTGTTATAATATTTGAGGGGTACCAGCATCGACTCCCCGACGTAACAGAGGGCGGCGAAGTGCATCACCGCACGTATGGTGTGTTGGGAGAAGATGGTGTCCAGCAGTTCGGGGTCATCCATATCTCCTTCGTAGAGGGGCCCCCACTGCACAGCTTTTCTATGACCCAGACTAAGGTTGTCAAGCACGACCGGCTGCATGTTGTTGCGATGCAGATATTTACACATGTGGGAACCGATATACCCGGCCCCTCCAACAACGAGAATTTCGATCATATGTTTTTTTTCCTTAGGTCTGTAACCTGTTCGAGTTCTTGTTTTGTCTGTTCAGCTGAGCATATTAACAATTCGGCCATGTATTCTGCAAGAGAATCCAGTAATCTCCGCCTGCTATCACAAGGTCGTAAATCGTATCTCATGTGTGAAACGTTTCATTGTCAGGTACAGCTCATGGAAAAAGGTTTGGCAGCCGCTTCCTCAGGTTGACAAATAGCTGATCGTGAAAAAAACTGAACATAGTAGCCTGGGGGCCAAACGGAACTACCAGGCCAGGCTGAACCAGGATAGACTTGAGGTCGTTAAGCGGATTGTCTGCATCCAGCCGACGCTGGTTAATCCAGCCGCCATACGAACCCGCGCGCAGGTGGTGGTTCGGCAGGGTGAGAGGGTCACTTCCCGAAGCAATTGGTATAAGGGATTCGGAAGCTGTACGGAGTTCTTTGGGACGTGGCCAGAAACCAGGCCTGTTACCATTGTCTGCCAGAAGAACCGGGAACTCGCGTTTTCTTTTGATAAATCTCTCAACAATATTCTTTCGCTTTCCAAGCCATTTTCCGACCCCCCATGGCAGGACAGGAGTGCCACCACTGGCCCATACCTTTTGGGCCAGTTCTTCAAGAGAATAGGTCTTGTCTTGAATACTGACATCGGCGAAGAGGGAGAGGAGCTCAAGATTTTCCGAGCTTATCAACTGTCTTCCAGCAAAGATATAGATGACCTGATTGGTGTTATCCGCAGCTTTCAGACACTGGGGTGAAGGAGTTGTCTGGAATGTCCAGGTTCCGCCCTTAGAAAGGGGAAAAGGGGGGCTACTTTTGTCTGGGGACTCGGCATGTTTTTGCAGGCAGGAGAATACATCCATGCCTGCGCTCTCGGTGAAACACAGTGCGTAGTCCCGGGGTTCTGTTACACCCTCACCGTTTGCAGCCCTGTTAAAATTCTCCAAAGCTGCACAGAGTAGCTCCTCAATGGGTACTTGAGGATAAACGTGGACATGGGCATCCAGGAAAATAGCCATAAACGAGCCTGATTGGTTATTGAATTTTCAGCAGTGCGTTAAAATATGAGATAGTTTTTAGCAGTCCATCTTCAAGTTTGACGGTCGGCGTCCAGCCCAGCTCATTTTGCGCTAGAGATATATCGGGTTTGCGCTGTTTTGGGTCATCTTTCGGCAAGTTGATAAAGGATAGTTTCGATGAAGAACCGGTAAGATCGATTACTTTCTCAGCCAGCTCCTTTATCGTAAATTCACCAGGATTTCCCATGTTCATAGGTCCGGTAAAACTGTCATCAGCATTCATAAAACGGACCATCAAGTCAACGAGGTCGTCAACATAGCAGAATGATCTGGTCTGGTCACCTTTGCCGTAAATAGTAATAGGTTTGCCTTGGAGCGCCTGAATTATAAAATTTGACACCACGCGACCATCATTAGGGTGCATGTTGGGGCCATAGGTGTTGAAGAGTCTGCCAACTCTGATATTCACCTTGTGCTGCCTGTGATAGTCAAAGAAAAGTGTCTCTGCGCAGCGCTTTCCTTCATCGTAGCAGGAACGGATCCCTATGGGGTTTACATTGCCCCAGTACGACTCCTGCTGGGGATGCATCGCTGGGTCTCCATAGACTTCACTGGTGGATGCCTGAAATATTTTAGCACCCACGCGTTTTGCAAGGCCGAGCATGTTGATTGCACCATGAACACTGGTTTTCACCGTTTGCACGGGGTCATGCTGGTAGTGAATTGGCGATGCCGGGCAGGCGAGGTTGTATATTTCATCGACCTCCAGGTACAACGGAAAGGTGACATCATGACGGACAAGTTCGAAATATGGATTGTCCAGGAGGTCAAGGATGTTCTCTTTCGTGCCTGTAAAATAGTTATCCAGGCAAAGCACTTCGCATGACTCTTCAAGAAGTCTCTTGCAGAGATGTGAGCCAAGAAAACCAGCACCTCCAGTTATAAGTACTCTTTTTTTTTCGATATTCATGGATTATCTTTGTGTCCTGTTGAGCAATGTATTCATCCTTAGATGGATGGCAGATCCTTAACCGCGATTGTTGAAAAACGTGGCAGGAGGATTCCGGCCAGAACATACAGTGCAAATGCTACCAGCAATGTGGACATAAATCCTACCTAAATTGCAAAATTCAGGTACTAAATGATGTCATTCTTATGTTTTTTACATCTTGGTCAGATCCAGAGTCCACCCTCCATTGGTGGTGAGTCTAATAGTCCTGTAATTTCCAGGAGCAAACTCTCCTACGTAGTTGCTACCAGTGTTGTTGTGTAGGGTAAGCTGATAGGCGTTTATCTCCCATCGACCCCTACCGGTTAACCGAGAGCCATCGCTTAACTGTAAGTCATAGCTGTGGGTTGCATCCGAATAGAGGGTGTAAGTTCCAGTATAGGATGTTTGTTCAAGGGATGAAGCTGAAGCACTCCAGGTAGCTGTAAGCCGGTTGACTGTTGGTGGCAATAATGCGTCCGAAGAGTTTGAACCTCCGCCTCCTCCTCCACCCAGCGCTAGAGCGGCTCCAACTATTACAGCAGCACCAACACCAATGGCAACCTTGGTCGTGGTTGACATGCCTTCTTCTGACGATTCAGACTCATCCGTATCGCTTTCTTCTTTTTCTCCTGTGAGGTCCTGTTTTTTTTCGTCGCTGTTGAGTACGATTGTATCCAATTCTGCTTCAGATTTGCTTACAGGAGCAACAGCGGTTTCTGTAGCGGCACTGGTCGCAGAAGCCACGGGCAATAGCCCTAGGCTCAGTGTAAGGGCAAAAATAATAATTTGAAATAAAGTACTTTTACAGTGTGACCGAAAGCTCATCTGTTTCTCCACTACATTGCGACAGAGCGTTACCCTATCTATGTGTTAATGTTTTGTTCGCTATTATTTGTACTCTGTTTGAGCTGTGTCTGCTGCAATCGCTCTGGTAGATTCTACATAAAGAAGCCCTTCCCAGAGAGTTCATTCCCTTTCATTTTTATTGAGAGTAAATGAGCTTACGAAGTGATTGCAACAGAGGCGTACAGATTACCGCATTCTGCGGAAGTAATATCGAATTGTTAATGGTGTCGTAAGAAGGTCACTTTCGTCGTTGTCACAATTATTCTATCATTACGACCCATTTAAATTAGCCGTAATGATAGAATAATTGTACGTCTGGAAAGCAAAGAACGTTACTAACCTGTTTACCAAACTGCGTTGTTAAAGGCGCCAATATCATGTTTTTCTCAAATACTAGAACCCAAAACAAACCATACATACTCCTTTTAGCTGTGAAAGACTATAGAAAAATGATTTCCTGCTGAAAAGACAGTTTTGCTGTATTTGCGGGGGCTGGAGGAATACATCGAACCGCAGAAAAGAGGAGAAGAAAGTGCGTTGATGCAGGCAGTGTTTTCGAACAGGCATTTCCGGGTACAATCCTTCTCAATATATTTGAGGAGGTTGATGAAATGTCTGTTCGAAAGGTTTTCAATTCACGGATTTAGTTGTAGTCTTTATAGCAAGCTAGCCTGTCAGCCGCAGCCACCGCCGGTACCTGTGCAGGTGCCATCTGCACAGGAGGTGCGTCGACCTTTGAGGGAAGAGGCCTTTTTGTTCTCATAGATGGTTTCTAAACCGTCTTCAATAAAACCGCTTGCTTCAATGGGCGTCACCCCGGATTTGGAGAGAATTTCAAGGGGAGTCTGCCCAACTCCGCTTATTAATACGGCTTTGCAGTCGCCAAGGATTTTGGCCAGTTGATGCCAGCGCTTGATTCCGCCACCAGTAGCTGGGCCAGTTCGTTCCTCCACTTTGCGGTAGGAGTCTTCATGGCGTTCCCAGATTTGAAAAAATCGAGCCTCCCCGAGGTGCTGATTAATGAGGATGCCCTCCTCTGTGGCAACCGCTACATAAGGCCGCTGTTCTTTTGGCATCGGTTTTAAAGTGGAGCAGGCTGTAAGGCAGCTTCTGAATTCGTCAGTTTTGTCATCGCCCAAAAGACCGACAGCGTCTGCACGGCATCTGGTGCAGTGGCGCATCTGCGGTAGATATTTTTCTGCTGTTGCTCGGATCTGTTCCATTGTTGATTTGTCTGGCTGGGGAATATTCCCAAAGGGTGTATTTACATTAGGAAACATGGCCATACAGTTTAACAAGTCGACACCAAGACCCTGCATGACCTGGGCTACGTCTTCAACATGCTTATCGTTGATTCCAGGAATGACAATGCAGTTTACTTTTACCGTTATGTCGTATGATTTGAGTTTTTTAATGGCTGCAAGTTGTCGTGAAAGCAGGAGTTCAGCCGCCTGTAGCCCTTTGTAGATGACGTTGCCGTCTTTGACCCATGAGTAGATTTTCTGGCCAATCTTTGGATCAACTGCACAGACAGTTATGGTAACGTGGGACACTTCAATCTCTGCCAGTTCTTCGACGTATGGCCCTATATCCATGCCATTTGAAGAGACGCAGAGGATTGTTTCAGGGTGATTCTCTCTGATAGTCCGCATGGTGCCAATGGTTTCTGGTCCATTGGCAAAAGGGTCTCCCGGGCCAGCTATACCTGCCACTGTAATGCGAGGCTCTTTTTCAATAACGCGGTCCATATAGACGCCTGCCTGCTCTGGCGAGAGGATCGTACTTGTCACTCCAGGGCGTGATTCGTTGACGCAGTCATATTTTCGGTCACAGAAATTACACTTGATATTACATTTTGGCGCAACCGGGAGATGGACTCTGCCGAACTTCCCTTTGGCATCAGCGTTAAAACATGGATGTTTGCTATAATCGTTTGTTTCTGTCATTTTCATGGGTTATCCCTATTGGTATATGTATCGTCCGTGAGTGCTTTTGGTCATCTGAGCCGTTCAGCTCTTTATGTTGGGATCACATGTAGCTGTAGCCAACCGGAGAGTCGTCCTGTTTCTTTTCAATCACAGTGTTGGTGATCAGGTCGAAAAGTGATTGAGCACCATGATAGCCAAGATGGAGAATACGCTGCCCGCCCACCCTGTCGTGGATTGGGAACCCCACCCTAATAAGAGGGAGATCCTCTTTTCGCGCGAAGCTGTATCCTTTGGAGTGACCGATGACCAGGTCGACTCCGAGTTCTTTTGCCTGTTTTTCAATGTCAAAAAAATCTACATCTTCGCGTACAACCGGCATCTCACAGTCGAGCTCTTCGATGATGGGCCTGATGCTGGACTCAAACTGACGGCTTTTGCCGCCTGAAGCGCACAACACGACCTTGATCCCGATCTCCGAGAGAAAGGAGGTGAGGGCGACCACCAGATCTTCTTCCCCGTAGACTACGGCACGTTTCCCAAAGATGTATTTATGGCCGTCGACCATACTGTCTATTAATCTGCCCCGTGCAGCTGTGTGGCGCTCTGGTGTGGCATTACCACTCAGTTCTGAGAGAAGGTCGAAGAGTGAATCTGTCGCCCGAATACCAATGGGCAGGCTCAGCTGATGTCGTGGGACAGCGAATTTTTTTTTCAGCACCTTCCCCCCCGTCTCTTTTGGCAGGGTTGAGCCCAGCTCTATGGTTGCCCGGGCCCCTGGCATTTTTTTAATAGCCGCAAGAGGGGTTCCGCCTTCAGGTATCAGCGGATAATCGTTTAATGCAGGGCCATCAAGAGTGTCTGAATAATCCGGCAATATGGTGGCGTCTATCTTGAAGTCTTCACAGACATCACGCAGGTACCTGATATCTGCTGCAGAGATGAAACCGCTGAGCAGGTTGATTGTCTCGTTCGGCTCGGAGTCAGTTGCCAGTTGATCGACGATCTCTTTCACCGCAGCGTTGAATCCTTCCATGTGAGTCCCCGAATAACTTGGCGTTGAAACATGGACCACCAGAGGTGAATCCTCGTTGCAAAATTCGGTCTGGTATTCTTTGAGGATCATCGGCACATTGTCACCGATGGTCTCGGTGAGGCAGGTGGTTGCAACTCCAATAACTTTTGGCGAATATTTGGAGGTGACATTTTTGAGACCAAGCTTCATGTTAGGACCGCCACCATAAATGGCATTTTTTTCCCCAAGAGAAGAAGAGGCAATGTCTATGGGCTCATTGAAATGACTGATGATATATCGCCGCATGTAGGTGGCACAACCCTGGGATCCATGGAGGAAAGGGACACACGATTCGATTCCCCGAAAAGCGAGGGACGCTCCGAGTGGTTTGCACAGTTTGCAACCATTTGTCGTCGCGGTATAGTTTGGCATTTTTGTCATGATACTTGCTCCTTACTGTCTTTCACTGAAATTTCTGGAAGACCTTTTTCTTCAGCAACTGAAATTGACCTTCGGGGGACAAATTTCCAAACCGGACTCATCACTGAGCCATATACTTCCTGGGCAAAGTTGAGCATCCCTTGAAAACCGGCGAGCATTTCTTTGCGTTCGTGGTTGTGGTCACAGAATGCGATCCCGAGTTTGTAGGCAATGGGGCGTTCCTTGACTCCACCGACAAAAAGGTCGACGTCTTTTTCTTTGAGAAAGGCTGAAAGTTCAAGGGGGTTGGAGTCGTCGACGATAATCGTGCCGTCATCGGTTATTTCTTCGAGTTCAATGTAGTCTTCTCTGGTTCCGGTCTGGGAGCCGACCATTACCACATCCATGCCTATGAGCCGAAAAGCCTTAACGAGTGAAAAGGCCTTAAAGGCACCGCCGACATAAATTGCAGCTTTTTTGCCCTTTAATGCTGTTTTGTATTTTGCGAGTTCGGGCAGGAGATCCTGGAGTTCCTCTTTTACTACGGTGCGAGCTTTTTCAAGCATGGTTTCTTCATCGAAGTGGCGGGCTACAGAATAGAGGGCTTCCGCCATGTCCTCAATTCCGAAATAGGATACCCGGATGGAAGGAATGCCATATTCGTCTTGCAGCATATTGGCGAGATCCATTGTTGCCCCGGAGCATTGAACGACGTTGAGTGCTGCTCCATGACAACGTTGGATATCTGCTACCCTGCCGTCTCCAGTGATGTTGGCCACAACTTCAACGCCAATACGATTAAAATAATCCCGTATGAGCCATATTTCACCTGCCAGATTGAAATCGCCAAGAATGTTGATTGAGTGTTTTGAAATATCGCTGGTATTTCCTGTGCCTACCAGTCTGGCCATGGCGTTGCATGCTGCCTCATAACCCGCCCGTTTGTTACCCTTAAAACCTTCGGATTGAACCGGGAGTACGGGGATGCCTTTTTCTTTTGCAGTTTTTTTGCAAACAGCCTCAAGGTCGTCGCCGATAAGCCCAACTATGCATGTTGAGTAGACAAATGCTGCTTTCGGTTTATGCAGGTCAATTAATTCATCCAGGGCCTTACTGAGTTTTTTTTCGCCCCCGAAGACAACGTCAAGCTCCTGGAGGTCAGTTGAGAATGAGAGGCGATGCAGCTCAGGTCCAGAAGAGAGGGCGCCGCGAATATCCCAGGTGTAGACGGCACATCCTATCGGGCCGTGAACAAGGTGCAGGGCATCGGCGATGGGATAGAGCACCACTCTGGAGCCGCAAAAGACGCATGCGCGCTGACTGACTGCTCCGGCGAGGCTGTCCTTATTGCAGTCAATTTCAAATGGGGCTGTGCCTTTTCTGTGGATCTGTTTGTCTCTATCCTTTAGTAAAGGTAGTGTGCTCATTTTGTATTATCCTTTGCTCGTAGAGTTAGTCTTTATCTGTCTACACTTGAGCAAGGGGTGTGCCAATACGATCTTGTCTGCTATAAAGGTAATGAAAACAATCGTATATGCGAATGGTGGTCGGTATAGGTTGATCTGGAGAATGGTTGTGCAAACAGTCAAAAAGTTACAGAATTGAAGGAATAATACCTCTTGTGTAGTTTTTGACTGTTTGTCTGGGGCTGTTCAGCCTGCTTTACATCGGTTTGAGAGCTTTTACAAAAACTTGACTGCAGGTTGTGAGCAGTTACTCTTTATGAAGGTGGAAATTGCAGTGCTGCATCTTTGGTGCAGCCGTTTGTTTAATCAGCTGAGTACAAAAGGAAAACCATTGAAAAAATCAAAAAGTAGCAAAGAAGACGCTCTGTTAAAGGTAGAGGCACCTTGTCCTTTGCTTGAATTCCTTTTTGCCCAACTTCCGCATAAAAATCGAAAAATCGTAAAAGCTGTGCTTCGGGATAGGCAGGTTACTGTGGAAGGGCGGGTGGTCACTCAGTACAATCATCCCCTCAAGACTGGACAGCAGGTGCAGGTTGGGTGGGAGAAAAAAAGTTTTGCTTCTCTTGAACACGGTGTACGTATTGTTTATGAAGATAAAGATCTCATCGTCATTGATAAGCCTGCTGGATTGTTAACTATAGCTACGGATAAAGAAAAGCGTAAAACCGCATATGCAGTCTTGAGCGGTTACAGTAAACAGCAGGACCCAAAGGCAAAGATTTTTATTGTACACCGTATTGATCGGGAGACATCTGGCTTACTTCTTTTCGCTCGAAGTGAGAAGGTTAAAGAGGTCATTCAGGAGACATGGATGTCGACCATCACCGAACGGGTCTATGGTGCTGTTGTTGAAGGGCGTGTTGAGAAGAAAAAAGGGGTAGTGAGTTCATGGCTTACTGAGAGCAGCGCTTTTACAGTCTATTCCAGTCAAAAACCGGGACAGGGGAAAAAGGCAATTACCCATTATCAGACCATAAAGTCAAATCCCAACTATTCGTTGCTGAAGCTGTCGCTTGAGACGGGGAGAAAGCATCAGATTCGTGTCCACTTGCAGGATATTGGTCACCCCATTGTCGGAGATAAAAAGTATGGCTCCAGAGATACATCTCTTAAACGTCTGGCCCTCCACGCTCAGGTTCTGGCCTTTGTCCATCCTGTAACCCGGCAGCCCTGTCATTTTGAGATACCTCTGCCTGGAAAGTTTTATCGTCTGATGGATGTTGGCTAGACTGGACTATTTATAATGTAGAGGATTTTATAGTAGAGACATTATGCTATACGCTTATAGCGCAGTATTTGGTGTACTCTCGTTCAGCACGTCTTCGACCATTTGCTCAGTTGCAGGTAAGAGTATCTCAGCCATCACCTTATGTCCATATGGCGTGGGATGGGCGATGTCCCACCACAATGGATGATCTTTTTCAAGTTGTTCCGTTACAATTGAAGGAGTAATTACTGGAATTCCTTTTTCTTCAGCAATTTTTCGTAGCCCGTCATAAAGCTCAGTGTCTGGAAAAAACATGTCGTAGCTTTCTGCACACATAGCTTCTAGATTGAGGATAATTCGAACCCCGCTGTTCTGAAAAAAATCAGCAAATGATATAAAATCAGCCAGCCTATCGTGGATAAACTTTTGTTGTTTTTTGGCTCCAGACAGCATTCTACGTGCACCAGAATCATTGGTCCCAATATCAATGATTATTATGTCAGGTTCATACATTGGTAAGAGCTCTTTGTTGGATCGGGTAATGGTATAGAGGCCCATTGAATTTGTACCGGCATTTAACACTTCTACAGGCAACCCTTTAGCAAGTAATTTATTTTCAAGCAATGTAGAAAATGTGCTCTTGCTGTCGCCAGCTCCAGACCCCCAGGCCTGACTTCCGCCAATAACAAAAATACGTACTGCATCTCTATTCTTTCCCGGTTTCGCTTGCTTTCCTCCAAAGCGTTGTTTCCAAACCCAGATATTAGTACCAATTAATGTGTTGTTAGCGTACCAGGGTGAACGTGTGTGTTTTTTTTCTCCATGAGCAATGTCTCCAGGAGCAATAGTATTCTTGGAAAAATGTAATTTAATAGGATTGTCACTTGGTAATATTATATAGATAAATCCAGTGACTGCAGTAAGGACGAAAATAGATAGTAAATTAGCATATATAGCCGGAAATTTAATAAGTCTTTTTGTATAGATGATGAGACAAAAAAGATTTACTGCAAACGCTGTTGTTAATATAAAAAACCACCCCAGCCAGCTCTCACTTAAAAAGTGTAAACCTTCGGAAGAAAGGAACATACTTGCTATCAAAAGCACAACTATTGGATAGTAGGAACAGAGGCCAAGTGTCAAAGTATCTAATAAAGGTATAGGTCCCGCCAAACGAAAGCAAAGATAAAAAAGGAATGCAATGAGGAAAGGAGTCAGAAATATTAAAGTGTATATTCGGTAATCAGACACTAATTTGAGCTCTGTTGGAGCAACCGATACAGAGCTCAAATGCACTGAATTTTCGTATGTCAAAAAACCAGTTTCTCCGAAACCAAGCAAAGCAAATTGGTCAAAGTTTGTAATGACTTCATTCAGATTCAGTTCTATCCCTTTATTTGTAACAGAAATGGATAAATTGTTGTCTCTACGAGATAATAGCTCTCCATTAAGTTTTACAAAAGGAGCTGATCGTACACCCGTCTCCGTGCTGAGCCCTGAAACGACCCCTGGTTTTGTTGATAATCGAAGCAGTCGACGCTGGAGAGGTATTTCTTCACCTTCAAGATCACCCCTTGTTAAAAAACTCTGTTGTTGAAAAACAATATCAAGGGTTGTCTTTTCAGGAAGAGAAAAAACCAAATCAATTTTTTGTTGTCTGAAGACGCCAGGAACAAAAAATGGTTGTCCTACTGTGATAGATATGGGGTCTGTTGCGACATAAGGACTTTGGGCCGGACTTTCTTGAGGACTCGTAATGTATATGTCCGGGTTAATTCGACTTAGATTTTTGTTTGCAACCTTACTCGACGATTGCAACATGGTATCGTTCACAAAGTAAACAGCACCTGATACTATCAAAATTAAAAAAACGTATACTATGGACACCCATTTTCTGGAGACCACATCTTTCTTGTTGGGTTTATAAAAAAATGCAAAGCTTAAGACGACTACAATTTCAGCAATTAAAAAACACAATGGAATCGAATAAATATAACCCTTAGAAAAAGAGAATAAGGCAATTGAAACGGGAATGAAGAGGGATAATTGACATAGAATATTAAAATGTATGGCTTTATTGGACGACAAAAAATGCGCCAACGTTTCATCACGAACAATTTTTACAAGAAGCACAAAACTGGTAATAATAAATATCCAAGGTGCGACGTGTTTTTTTGATGAGGAGGGGCCGAAATCCTCCTTTTCGATCCAGTTTTTACTGGTTACTGGATCAACAAACTTCATGGTAATATCTCTTAAGTACATCTCCCTTCCAGATGAACATCCTCGAAACCCAAACGTACTTTCAGCCTGATTGATGACAGGGGTTGTTGCTATTTCCTGGTCATTTAGCAATAAAGTCCATATATTATTTTTACGTACGAGTGAGACATGAGTCCAATTGTTTGTAGGTTTATTGGGAAGATGTATCAACTGCTTGCTGGTGAGTTTTCCGTCGACTGAATAGGTGAAAAAACCACTTTTATAATCTTCATTTACTGAAAGTCTAACGCCCAACATTCGTTGACCTACTTTCTCGAGTTCAATCCAAATATAAGCTTGTGGGCCAAGGTACAAGCTACAAGATAATTCTTCTAAACGACGATTAACAGAGTCGTTCTTCTTGTACAGAATTTCCTGAAAGCCCATGTTATTAGTAAGAGCAATCGTAGAATCATTGAGTGGTGCAGACATAAATTCAAAGGTCTGGAAAACAAATTTCCCTGTATCTTTACCTATATCCCAACGACCATTTTGGAAAAGAGTATTATCTTTGCTAGCCCACCAATTGATGCTCAGGAAACCTACGACCAAGATGTTTGCAAAGAAGATACTGACGAAAAAGAGATACTTGTGTCTCAGCAAAACCTTCATCACCCAAAAAGCTGCCAGCACGAAGGCAAGTGAGATCGCAAACCTTGTTATAAACCAAAAAAAAGACAAATTTGGTTGGAAAGACAGTATCATCATTGGGTCATCGCCATCAGAAACCGCTGATAATCCGTCATCAGTTACTATAAAATCTGACAAATGATTGACCGGAATGAGCTGACTCAGCTCCATCTGCGTATCAAAATGCAGCGTTATGTATCCAGGCTGTGATATTTTGAGAGAAAAAATATTGAATTGCCCTTCGGACCGTAAAGGATCAATCCTGATAACTGCAACTTTGGAGAGTTTATCTATTGAGAATGAATGGATATTCCTGTTTTCTTGGGAAGAAATCGGAAAATTATCTACTGACTTTTTTTCACTGATAAGGGTGTTTTTCTCGGCCCAGAAAATGTTGATACGATCATCAATATCTGTTACAAGCGTCACTTCTCCTTGCAATGATGCAAAATAAACTAAGAGGAGACTGATTGCGGATAAAATACAAACACCTGCTTGATACCAATTGTTTTTATTATTGGCCAATATCATGTTACTTTACCTATCTAATTAATGGTATCAGTGTGTCAGTCGGGAATAGTTTTGGAGCTCAATCGATGGGTGTCGGTGCGCAATTTTAAGTTCATACAGCATCAGAGATGAGATGGTCCAAATATATATTCAAGAGCTTGAGGCGGATTCTGCTGTTACCCATAATTGCCGCCTTGAAACACCCGCTTCCTGTAGAAGAGGGCTGCTTTTCAGAACAAAGTGTAAATAAAAGGTGCCGACCCTTGTCCCACTACTATAAGGAGACCAATACCGAGGAGCATTAAAGAAAAGGGAACAATCCACCACACTTTTTTCTTCCAAGCAAACTGAAAAATTTCACCAAGTAACCTACCTAGATGTTTTAAGAAAACCATAATTTGTATTTTTGTTGTAATTAATCTAATTCGTAAATTTCTCGCCAGTCAACATTTTCTTTGAATTCAGGTTGATCGCTTTTAGCAAGTATAAACGATTCAAGAATTAAGTAGTCCATGTCGGTTCGCATAAAACAGCGATAAGCGTCTTCTGGGGTGCATACTATTGGTTCACCTCGAACATTAAAAGAGGTGTTAATGATAACTCCATATCCCGTAAGATATTCGAATTCTTTTATAATAGAGTAGTATTTTGGGTTTGTTGTTTTGCTTACAGTTTGGATTCTGGCTGAGTAATCAACATGAGTAATGGCAGGTAAATCCGATCGTTCATCATTGATTCTATCACGAAAAGATATTTTCTCCGCACCCTTTACGCGCTCTATGCAGCGCTCTTTTTTGACGTCAGCAACTATAAGCATATATGGAGAAGGTCTATCAATATCAAAAAAATCTGCTGCATTTTCCTCAAGGCAGGATGGTGCAAAAGGTCTAAAAGATTCTCTATATTTGATTTTTAAATTCATGGTTGCTTGCATTTTACTTGAACGCGCATCACCAATTATTGATCTTCCTCCCAAAGCCCGTGGTCCAAATTCCATGCGGCCCTGAAATAATCCGACAACCTTTTCAGAGGCAATCAGACGAGCTATTTCTTTGGCCCAGGTATCTTTGTCGTGTTTCTTTCCACTATACCCATGCTTGTTCAGATAAAGTTCAATCTCATTATCATCAAAAGCAGGACCCAGGTAGGAGCCTAGCATCGAATCATGTTCTCTTTCAACGACCCGAGGATTTCCAAAAATTTTATACCATGCTAACAACGCTGCCCCAAGTGCACCACCTGCATCTCCTGAAGCAGGTTGAATGAAGATATCTTTAAACGGTCCTTCACGAAGTAAACGCCCATTGGCGACACAGTTAAGAGCTACTCCTCCTGCCAGGCACAAATACTGTTCTCCTGTCAGTTCATGGACATATTGAGCCATTTTTAAAACAATTTCTTCGGTGACAACCTGAATAGACGCTGCAATATCCATTTCTCGTTGGGTAATGTCAGTTTCAGATTGTCGCTCAGGGCCACCAAACAAGTCTGAGAACTTCTGATTAGTCATTTTCAAATCATCAAGGTACCCAAAATATGCCATATTGAGTTTGAAGGAACCGTCGGACTTGAGGTCCAATAAATTATCAAATATTAACTCTACATACTTAGGCTGTCCGTAGGGGGCAAGTCCCATCAGTTTGTACTCTCCTGAATTAACACGAAAGCCTGTGAAATAGGTAAATGCTGAATAAAGCAGTCCCAGTGAGTGAGGAAACCTCAGCTCCTTAATAATATTAATGTCATTATCTTTACCAACAGCGACTGAGCTGGTCGCCCACTCTCCGACTCCATCAAGAGTTAATATTGCTGCAGATTGAAACGGGGATGGGAAAAAAGCTGAAGCTGCGTGAGATTCATGGTGTTCGGTGAAAAGTAGATCGTTAATTTGATTGATGCCACACTGAGCTAAGTGCCGCTCAATATGCATTGGAATCCACAGTTTTTGCTTAATCCATAATGGCATTGCCATCAAATAAGATTGAAGCCCCTTAGGGGCAACGCTAAAATACGTTTCCATGATTCTGGAAAACTTTGTGATCGGCTTATCATAGAAAACGACGGCGTCTATGGAAGCACTATCTATCCCGGCCTCTGCTAAACAATACCGAGTAGCCTGTAGTGGAAAATTGTGGTCGTGTTTTTTTCTTGTGAAACGTTCTTCTTGTGCTGCTGCTACAATGACTCCATCCCTCACTAATACGGCGGCAGAATCATGGTAATATGCACTGATACCAAGGATATTCATTAAAACTGTCTCCTGTAAGTATCCTTCCCGCTTTTTGCTTTATTATCCACCCAATAAGAAGCGGCACCTGGATTATACTTACGAGTCATAGGATCAGTTTTTCTTGCTATTTGTATAAGCCGCACCGCGGTAAAGCAGAGGTAAAAGAAAGGGACTAAGCAGATGTGCGTAATAAATTGGCCAATATAATATGCTAATTTCTGAAAGACTGATTCAATCCTGGCAAAAAGTGAAGGGGAAAATTGTGATACGCAAAAGATGAAAGATGAAACCACAATTATCAGCCATGACATTGGTAGGTATGACAAGTAAAGAAAAAATCCAGCTATCGTCCAGGCAACAGTCAGCGTCAGCAATGCCTTTGGCAGGGCCTGCCGTTTTATCTGCCTTGTGGTACATGGAGTATGCCATGGCCATACTGCCTGGGATACTTTATTTTGTTTATAATCATTTTTCATAAGTAAAAGCCAAATAGAATTTAACAAACAATAATAGAACAACGCATAGTGTTCGTAACTCATATGAGCTGCTGAAACAATAAAATATTCAAATATACCCAAAAAACTACGATAATTCCTTTAAAACCACGGGTCAACGACTATTTAAGCCCGTTTGTAAAGGGTGCCTTTAAGGCATGATTATAACGCAATGCTATGCTGTCTGATATATTCGTACATGACTATTGATGCAGCTATGCTGACATTGATACTTTGAACACGGCCAAACTGAGGTATGCAGAGGGGAGTAATTGAGGGGTAGGTTGACGAATCAAAACTGAAACCGAACTCTTCATGACCAAAAATAAAACCGCTATCCACAGGCAGGTTTGCTTCATGTAAAGATAACGTTGCCAGCGGGTCCAGGGTAAAGAGTGCACAGTCCAGCTCTGCCAGTTCACCATGGCAGGAAGAAAAAGAGGAATGAAAGTGGGCAGGCACATATTTCGAAGCACCTTTTGCTGATCGCACGTCAAAAAAATCGTTACCGACAAGGTGTATTCCTGCGGCTCCAAAAGCATCAGCACTTCTGAATATTTTACCAATGTTGTAAGACGGCTTGAGGTTGTCCAGAATGATCTGGAACCGGTGCACTCCCGGTTTGGCAAAGTGTTTGTTGTATCTGAGGTGACGCTGATACTGTTTTTCTGCCCAGAGCCTGGCTTTCTTACGAGACACTTTAGTGTGCGCTGACATTACCACATATCGGTTGATGAAATAATTGAAAGTGAAGTACCGGAACAGGACCAACCTTACCACAGTCTCTGCCCTGGGAAAATAAAAAATCTATCGGAGGCCGAGGTATTACTACAGGTTCACATGGTAGCAACACCTCTAGAGGGAACCTTGTCAGGTATGGTCTCCCAAGGTTAACAGGAACAAGGTAAAGCAAAGGTATTGGCAGGATAATCTGACCTTCTATGTGGCAATGTCAATCGCGCTGCTGACCAGCTGCACAGAACAAGCGGACGCAGTTGCGCCATGAACGGCCTGTATCATCGGAAACAAGCGGCATTTTTTTGCCCCAAACTATAGCGAAGAGTTATTAATTCTACTTGGAAAAAACATAGGCCATGGAAAAGTAAGTAGCACTTACTCGCATATTTGAGTCCATCAACTGTTGAGTAACTGATATGAGGACACCCATTACTATCTAAAGAGATGAACGCGTCAAAAACATCATCATTTGGATCAACAGTCTCGTTGATCCAAATTGTCTCGTTTTTATACGAATAATGTAAGGATCCACCGGTTGAAGTAGTGTAACAAATGTGAGGAGTACTCCCTGTGAAGGATAGCACTACTGAAGAGTACCGTGCAGAAGAAGAGGATTCCACCATTTCCATTTCCCAGTTTGTAGCTGTCCATTTTGCATATTTAATGATGGTGTTTGGATTGCCACCAGAGCCTTCTACACTATATGCTATATGTGGCAAGTTACTGCCATCCAGGGTTAATGTATTTCTAGATCCGTAATAACCAGATGGGATACTGAGATTGGTCAACAATCTCAGTATCCCATCTGGTTCCATTGTAGGTGGCGTATTTAAGATAGTTATCCGATCCAGCAATAAAGTAGCTAATGTGAGGAGTATTATTGTTGTCAAGCCCAATTGAATTATGTCTTGCTTCACTGGCAATTGTTGTGGTCTCCCAGGTAGCTCCTGTCCACTTACTGTACATAAAAGCATACCCTGATCCAGACAGATGGATTGTTTAATGGAAAACTACCTGATTTTGGCGATTAGCTTTAGTGGCAAAAATTGAGGTCGCTGAATAGTTACGAAAAATCAAGGAAAGACAAAAACTAGATCTGTCGCTATTTCTGGCTAGGGGTGATGAAGTGTATATGGACTGTGCATAGAAAGGGTTCTCGCCAATCTTCCGCTTTTCTCAAGCATATTAACGCTTGCTCGGGTGGGGGAGTTGACGGAGCCACCTTTTTCAGAGTTTTAGTACCGTAGAAATTATTTTCTGCGTTTTTTTGGCAGAAAATAATTTTGTAAAGATACGTATCCAGACTTATTTTCCGTTTATCGGGCTTAGGTAGGAAGGAGAACATCTGTCTGAAATTTCCCAGTTATTTTGAGTACCGTGCCATCTTGTTGCAGGAAAAATTTAGGATTCGTCATTCGGTAGACCCGTTCTCCATCTAATGCGTCCAAGGTAAATACCTTTCGCGCTGATACTATAGTATTTTCTCCATTTACCATGACCTCTTGCTGAACTAGCACGGTTTTGGTCGAAAACCCGGGTGACATTACTTTAAAATATCCAAGCAGTTGTTTCAAAGCTTCGTTCCCTCTAAGGCGATTAATGTGAACGATGTGTAGTGACACTTAATGACAAGAAAGAGGAAACTTCATCTACTCCTCACGTCGTGCTGTCTGATAAGGTTGATATAGAAGTATAATAATTATGCCTAGCGAATTCTTACTTGTCAGGTGCTTGTAGAAAAATTGTTTGTACCTAAGAATATTGAGGGTAGTTTTGATACAGCCCATCCGCAAAGGATTAAAAGTGGAAGAAGGATTTGGAATGCTACAGGAAATACCCAGAGAAAAATGATATAGTCACAAAGATTCATAACTCCCTCCACTGTGAATTAATTTACGAACTATTTCTAACACCGGTAAACGGTAAGTAAGTACTTTGTTATTGTTTGTAACCGTATGATATAAAAAGAATTCATGTTTCCTTGTTTTTTGTTACAGCTTTTACGGAGTAAGGTACTAAGAACCAGAAGATGAAAATGATTTTCAAAGTAATTGTATCACATAGAGGGAGTAACGCAATAAGGATTAAACGGTTAGGAAACAACTATATTTTCTAGTTGTTGTATGTTGCAGTGAGAGCTGCTTGAAGGTTTGTTTTTTTATTTGTCAGGAAGAGTCTTTTTCTGATTTCTTGTCGATGGGAAGCTACAGTTGATGGAGACAGATTTAAAAAGGCCGCAATTTCCTTAGTTGTTTTCCCTTGTTTTATTAAATCAGCAATTTTGATCTGAGTAGGGGTAAGATTTGAAAGATGGTTTTTGTATTTATGTGCGAAAGAAGAGGTAATCTTATCAAGGTTAACCTGTAAAGTGGCAAGCAGATCACGCTGAACAGTCGTATTTTGACTCATTCCTAATTGTTCGAAATATGGCTTTATCAGTTTTTCTACATTAAACATGATGTTCTCTTCAATTTCTTTTTTATCCTCTTCGCGTTTCTCCAACAAAATTTTGATTGCGCAGTTTGTTTCTGTAAGTTTTTCTGTTCTTTCAGCAAGTTTGACCGTACGTTCTTTTACTAATCGCTCTAACTCGCAGTGCGCTTTATTTAACGCTTCTTCTACTTCCTTTCGTACCGTGATGTCTTCAATAATGCCAATAGCTGACGAGATGGTCCCATCGTTTGTGGAAATTGGAGAGAAAACACCACGCAGGTGTCTGTACACACCAGTCTCATGAAATTTGAACTCTCCTTCGCGGTGCGCTACTTGCCCAGATAGGACTGAAGTAATAGCTGACTTCATTTCTTCTTCTTGGGTAGATCTCAGCATATTATAGTCTAAAATATCTTGGACGTTGAACCCGAGAATTTTTGCAAGTTTTTCGTTACTTGCTATAACGGTACCTCTTTGATCTATCTGTAGAATTCCCAGCGGTGAGTGCTCAAAAATACCCTTGTATTTCTCTTCGGCCTCTTTGAGCTTCGCTTCAGTCGTTTTACGAATACTAATATCTGTGCAAATACCACCAACAGCGTAAACCTGACCTTCACGATCAATCAACGGGAATTTGGCAGTCATAAACGTTTGTACACCGTCAGGAAGTACTATAGTTTCTTCAAATTCTACTACATCCATTTTCTTGACAACTTCTTCGTCTTGAGAACGAAAAAGTTGTGCAACTGATGTAGCAAAAATTTCAAAATCATCTTTTCCCACAATTTGATTACATGCCACATGGGCAAGGAATTCAAACTGTTTGTTTATGAAAATATATTTGTAGTTGGCGTCTTTCAGGTAAATAGGCAGGTTGATGTTGTTAATGAAAGCCTCGAGGTATTGATAACTTCTCTGCTTAGGAGGGACTATACAGGTTTTATAGTGGGCTAGCTCGTCCTCAAAAGCCCGCACTTGACGCTCGAGTTCTTCATACGTTGGTTTCAATGTCATCTTGGCTCCAATTAAGTGTTACTTTCAAGCCCGACATTACACTAGGAGCTTGTTTGATAATAGGGGATTTTGGTTAAAATCAAGGCATTTTCAAAAAATAAGCACAGCCATATAGGCAATATCGAAGTCTACGCTATCTGCGGGAATTATTTTTTGGAAATAACAAAGAGTTTAGGCGAAAGACCATTCTCGGACAAATTCCTAGCTCGATGTCCTCAACATGATAATAACAGAAATGTGATAAATTTTCAGAGCACAAACAGGAGACAACTCTGTTTATCGGTTAGTCGTAACTGACTATTACTGAAAACAAAACAATAGACAGGATCCTGCGCTTAGATGATAGGCACTTTTTGTCGGTTGTTGCAAAAGAGTATTATTCTTTTGCATGACGGCAAATCTGCTTTATAAGTAGTCCATAGTATTCTTTTTGATATTTCAAAAGAAATCAACCCGTTTCTATATAAACGTCCCGGCGTTACTTCTCTTGCGGGGACGTTGTGCTGGTTCCATAAAAATTAACACGGAGAGATATATGTCCGACTTAGAACAACGCATTCTTGATATTATCCACAAGCCACAACTCGCAGCACTGGCGACTGTGACGGACCTGAATAATCCTTGGGTTCGCTATGTTGTAACAGTTGGCGATGGCGATTTTAAACTACGATGTGCAACTATTGCCGACTCTCGTAAAGTGAAGCAGATCGAAAGTAATCCTAATGTTCACATTACCTGTGGTGTCAACAGTCTCATGGAGATGCAGCCCTATGTACAGATACAAGGTAAGGCAACGGTAACAGATGCAAAAGAAGAGCGTGATGGTTTTTGGAATGACATGCTCGCTTCGATCTTTGAAGGGCCGGACGACCCAGCCTACTCAGTTATTGTCGTGGAGCCATACAGGATTGAGTACTGTACCCAGGGGTCCTATGAACCGGAGGTGTGGACGAGATAAGGTTCCACCGTTCGAGGCAGGTCTTGTAATCTTGATATGAAGTTAGCTCTCAAGGCCGTTTTGTGGAAGCTCCGTATGGAGCCTTGTTGACTAACCAAATGAGCCGCTCATAAACAAAAAAGTTCCGATGGACAGTAATAGCCCACCGGAACTTTTTTTTTTGATGTTTAAATAATCGTAATTTCTTGATTATTTAAGATACATCACCCTTCTGCGGAACTAGCCTGCATGTTCAGCCTATGCGACGCCAACTCATACAGTATTTTGGCTGCAAACATAACCAATTATAGTTTACTGCCAAAAACTTTTAACTTGACGCCGTCTGAACTGATGAGAATTTCGGGCTAATTTGAGTAGGAGGAGTTATCACTCATTCCCTTTCTTGGTTCCATATTCAAGCGTCCTTCTGCTTCTGCTTTTTTATTCCATTCCTGTAGCAGAGAAGTCTTGAAAGCTTTCTTCTCATCGACCAGTTTTTGCAGTGGAACACCAGCAAGTTTCTGAGCTTTTTCTTTTGTAGAAAAATCAGGCGCTTCATAGTTGAAGACATCGTGACTGGCTAAAATTGCAACCAGTTTGAGTCTGGCCTGTTGCGCCTTGTCGTTGGCTACACTGAGAAGACGCAAAGTTTCTTCAGGGGCATGGTAGAAAGAACCATGACTTGCAATGGAATAATCCCACATCCACTGTCCGCTGCGGATCAGTTGCAGAACATCAGCCATCTCGCCTTCAGTCGCGCCTGCTTCCCAGGCCCGTCCTGCTTCCAGGTGAGCTTTACCAAGATTATCCATGGCAAGTTCCATCAACTGTTCTTTGCGCTCAAACTTTCGTTTGACGTTTGCCTTAAACTCTTCTTCGCTTTCACGGTGGCAGGTCAAACAGGTGTTTGCAATGTTTTCCATTGGACTTGCAATGTGGTGATCTGAAAACTTCACACCGCCTTCCTGTTTGTATGGCATATGACAGTCAGCACAGGATACACCACGTTGAGCGTGTATACCGGTCTTGAAAATTTCATAGCCGGGATGCTGAGCTTTGAGCATTGGGGCCTTACTGATTTTATGGGTCCAGTCTTTAAATCCATAGCCGTCATAGTAGGTTTCCATCGCTTCAGCACTGAGGCCTTCAGCCCACGGAAAAGTCACGACTTTCGCAACCTGATCTTTGCCTTCGGCATCTTTGTACTCAGTTTTTTTGAAGTAGTACTCTGAGTGACACTGGGCACAGACAAGTGAGCGCATTTCCTGGTGAGTGATGTCATCAAGATTTACACCACTTGCTTCCAGGCCTCTTTTCAGGTAAGGCCTTGAAATAGCAAGATTCGCAGTTTTGCTGTCATGACAATCACCACAGCCGATGGGATTGACAATCTGGTCGCCAAGTCGCGCCCATTTTCCGGTGAAGTAGCCGTTCTCTGTCTGTTCATCCATTACCCGTGGAACGTCGGGTGATTTGCATGTCCAACAGGCGGTAGGCATGGGGCCGGTTGCTGGTCCAACGGGAGCACCTGTTCGCAGGGTATTGATGTTACTTTGCACCGCATAAAAATGACCACGTGGAGCGTTATAGTCTTTTGCAAAGCCATATCCAGCCCACAATATAGCCAGTTGAGGCTTCTTCTCAAGCATGTCAGTTATGCTGTCATTCTCTTTAGTTTTCTTCCAGGAGTCATACTGCCTTGGAAAATACTTTTTCCACTCTTCGTTTTTGCTTTCTACGCCGTCGGCTTTCACCACAGGGCTTGTGGTGAGGCTCACTGCTTCTGCCTGTTTGCCGCTGATAGAATTAGCCATAAATCCCATTGCAACAATAGCTACTAAGGAGCCACCTAGTAATACTTTATACTTGTTCACTATCCCCTCCACTCGTTAGAGTTCTCTGATACCAAGATTATTGGGAGTTGTTGATAAACTTCTAGCCTTGCCATGAGGAACATCCCTGTGACAATCCCAGCACAGTCTGTCGGTTGCTGGAACGCCATTAAAATTATGGTAATTGTCACTATTTGAGATAATCACCTCCGTCAACCTGGCATGACAGGAAATACAGTTAGCCTGAACACGTTTTGCCGCATCATCACTGATGACCATATTCTGGGCATACGTGTTAAGAGTAAAAGCAACTGAATGATTCCAGCCATCCCTTGCTTTGGCCTTATACTTGTTGATCGTCGTGTCCGTTGGAAGATGGCATTCTACACAGGTCGCACTTCTTGCGTGGGAACTATGTTGCCATGTCGCATACTGCGTATTCATTACGTGACAATTGATACAAGCTTTCGGGTCGGTTGACAGGTAAGACAATGCTTTTGACGCATTAACCAGATAGGCAAACATCACTATCGCAGCGACAAAGGCAAGAATTGAACTGAACATCAGTACTTTACCTGTTTTCATATGTGAAATCCTGATAAAATGAATAATCAACCAGCACGATGGGGAAAACAGCAATCCTCTTCATTGTGACTGGCCCAAACACCATCCTTTCACCTCCTTTCTTGTCTTGTTAAGGTTACGATAGTTAAGAAAATGTTATCGATAGTAATGTGATTCGTTATTAAAAACAAAAAACCATACCACAGAATAGGAGGGTATAAAAAGACCTAAAAATGTATCTGTCACTTTTTCGTGTAGTTTTCTTGTGAAATCCTATTATGTCAGGCTGGACTGCGTCAGAAAGGGAAGGTCTATATGAGTTGTCTGGTCTGTCAGTTTGAACGTAGCGTGAGGACTACTTCAAAGATATCCAATCAAGGGTTGGTTGCATCCACTCCGGGTACGGTTTGTAAATCAAACCATGTCCGATATCGAGGTTGAGGGTAATTTTTTTGAAAGTCCCCTGATTCTGAGATCTTGTGAAGTATAATTCAGGGGTCATTGACAACTTGTCAGAACGGTCGTGAATAGAAAGAATACGGCCATAGAGACTGAGCGTCTCATCGACTAAACACTTTTCGAACAATCCTGCGAGGAAAATGTATTGTATCTCCTTCTCCTGCAGCATATTGGAAATATAGGCAGCGATGATACCACCCTTTGAGGCGCCGACGATGGTGATATGATTTTGTGGAACTCCTAAAGTTAGTAGAGCCTTTACCTGAGTTGCAACTTTTTCGGCATAAGACTTAACCTGAGTGCCCTGAGACCTCGCTTCGCTGATTACTACAAATCCTTGTTCTGCAAAAGCTTCGAGGATCAGTTCGTACTCGTAGTATCCGTGCTCCTCACTCTTGGGGCGGACTCCAGCCTCTTCCACGATGAGGCCATGCAAGTAAAAGAGGTACTTTTTTGACCCGTCCGGATTCTCCGGTATCTGCTGCAAGATATACCTCTCGTTTGCCTGCATTTGAAACTCCTCGTCAGAAATCTTGATGAGACAAATCTTCTTAGACTGTCATGGTGAGTAAACTCAAAAACCTAGAATATCCGAGATCATTACCCATGACAAGACATCAATTCCATATTTGACTGTGAGGAATTGAAGAAACGCAGCAGATGAATGTACCTTTTACCTGCTGTCACGGCGTTGAACAGCTGAACGATGGTTGACTGGTAAAATTGCAGCAGCCTTCCCCAGTTCAACAAGATCCTCGGAGACTGTAGTTGTAACGAGTGGTTTTCTTGCGACTTCAGGCGTGCTGGCTTCACGGCTGGCTGCCAGATTTTTTTCCAAGAAAGTCTTTGGTTCAAGAGTCCAGCCAGCAGTCAGTCGTTTTTCTTCCCTTTTCATTGCCCAGTAGATGTAGCGACCTGCTATGGGGGCGAACAATTTTGGTTGCAGACCAAGAGTTTCATAAATATCACGGAGGAGTTCGTCAAGTTTGCTGCGAAGAACTGTATCGTTCCTGTACCACTTCCTCATCGCCCAAACTGCACCGGCGTACATGGTCCGCAGTGGTTTGACATCGGTCTTATAACGGGTTCGAATGCGTGCTTCCTCGTTGTTTCTGTGTCGTTTCCAACCCTTTAGAGTTGTACGAATAAGGCGAAAGAGGCTGGGCCCATTCAATTGGAAATCTTGTTGAAATGCGTTGCGCAGGAATTGCTCCTCAGCCCCTGCCGGTATATGGGGGTGGCGATGGTTAAAACGAAACTGGCCATGGCTGTCGCATATCTTGAATTCTTGTGGTGAGAGCAGAGTACCTTTTTCCTTGAGTTGATTGTATAAAGGGGTACCTTGGTTGGCAGTGTAGAGCATAAACTGGTGGAAATCAACTGGATGAGATGTGGCATAGTCGATGACCGTGCCAATGTTCTCGGGTGTGTGTTCTTCAAGGCCGATGATCGAGGACCCGAGTAGTCTGATGCCATGATCCTGCAATTTTTCAACAAGTGCCACAGTATCAATTCCTGCCAGCTTATTATACTGACTTTTCTGACCCTCAAGGCCCATCCAAACCCACGAAATACCTAGCTGAACCAGTTGTTCCATTTCGTAGGATTGTAAGACCTGAGCCGAACTAAAAACAAAAAGTGCCCAGCTTTTATTATTCTCTTTCATCATCTTAAGCAGGGCCAATGCTCTTTCTTTATGAAGGAGGAAATTCTCGTCTAGAACAAAAAAGGAGGAGATCTTGAGCTTTTCTTCAAGTTCGGCCATCACTTTGTAGAGCTCTTCCCCACTGTCATAAAAATTATTAAAATTACCCTTACCTCCAAAAAGAGCAGAGGTGGAACAAAAATTACATCCTATGGGGCAGCCAACAGAGGGCACAAGGACGGCGGCTGTTTCTCCTGGTTCATCAGAAAGGGTATGTCCCAGGATTCTAGCTCCAAAAGCTGATGCTACTGCAGGGTGTTTTACTGGTTTTTCTGTTTCCTGTCCCAGGTAGTGCCTGAACCATTGAATACCCTCTCCTTTGACAATATGATCGGCGTCAATAATCTCATCAAGACCTTCCATACTGCAGATATGCCCGCCGATGACGATGACGGCCTTGGGTTGATTCTCACGAATCAGCTGACACATTTTACTGACCTTTCCTATATTGGGGATGATGGCACTGATACCGATGATGTCGTACTGGTTGTCAGTTATTGTCTGGGTGAAGCAATCAAGTTCCGGAAAGTCTAGCAGGGTACATGGGCCATCAATATTTTCTTTGATCATCAACAGGCCAAAAGAACGGTGGAACATGCGAAGTGAGAAAACCCCCTGTTCGCGAGTGACCTGATTGTGGTATAATTCCATAGGATTAATGGTACTGCTGCCGTATTCGTCGTCTTGCGCATAGGGGCCAAAAACGCTTGTCAGGAGAACTTTTGCCCTGGTGCCGAGGTGGTGGACGGGATGATTTTTTGTCATTGTCGTTCCTTTGCGAATGTAATAGTGTGGGAAGGAGATACCTTGCAATGTAAGGCATTAATTTGCTTGTAGATAGCTAAGGTTTTTGAATGACAATTCTTTTACAAAACATCAGGATGTGATGAGACGTTCTCTCTGGTTTGTGCACCCGATTTCTATCTTTATTTTTTCTATCATAGCTCTTGGGCTTTCTCTTTTTTTATATATTTACTGGTATGTAGAGGTGAGTACCGGGTTGCAGGCAGTACTCGAAAAGACCAATCTGGATCCTCACCAGTTTATTGCCTGGCAGACCTGGGTTGTTATCATGATTATGTCGATCCTGGTCGGTATTATCCTTGTTGGCATTTTCATGATCTTTGTTTACCAGAGGAAAACTCTGGCTTTATATCGTTCTCAACATAAGTTTATCAATAGTTTTACCCATGAGCTAAAAACCCCAACAACCTCTCTGCGGCTCTATCTCGAGACCTTTATAAAACACGAACTGCCTCGAGATAAGCAGTTGAAGTATCTTGATTACATGCTTGCTGATGTAGAAAGACTTTCTGAGAACATTAATGGTATTCTTAACCTGGCTCGGCTGGAGGCGAAAATCTTTGGCGGGGAACTGGTTGTTGTTGATCTGGCAGAGAAAATTAAAGAATTTTTTGATGATAACATGCAGTTATTTAGAGGGAGCGATGTTCAGATAAATATAAAAGAAGGCGTCAGTTACCCCTGTTCTATTAATCCTTCACTTTTTCGTATGCTGTTGATGAACGTTGTCTCCAACGGCATACGCCATAATGAAAGTGATCGTCCTCAGATTGCTGTTGCTTTAGATCAGACAGATACAAACATAATTGTTCATTTTATTGACAATGGCATTGGTTTTGAGAAATCCTACGTAAAAAAAATCTTTAAGAAGTTTTTTCAGATAGAGCGTGCCGACTGGAGTCAGTCGGGAGGGACAGGTCTTGGCTTGTATATGGCTGAACAGGTGGTAAAGTTCCATAACGGTAAGATTTCTGCACAAAGTGACGGGGTTGGGAAAGGGGCGCGTTTTGTTATCTCCCTTCCTAAAAGTGACCAGTCGCAATAAACTGGTAAGGTTTCCTGGTGAGTCAGCATCTAATGGACATTGCTCGTGGTGTAATTACTGTTAAATTTTGTGATAATTCTTTTGGTTCTTTGACGAGTGGATTTCTGTGAAGGTGAATAACTGGTTTTGGAGCTGGTGATAAGAGAGTTGATAATGAATGTCTTGAGCAAAAAACGAATATTAATAATTGAAGACGATCCTCATATTGCCGAAGGCATTGAGTTGAATCTGAGCCTCCAGGGTCACGAAGTGAAAGTGGCCCAGAATGGTATAGAGGGACTGAATGACTGGAAGGGGTGGGCACCTCATCTGATAGTACTTGACCTGATGCTGCCGGGCATAGATGGGATGCAGGTTCTGAAAAATATTCGCCTTGAAGATGAGCGTCTGCCTATTCTTATTCTCTCAGCAAAAGTGGACCCTGTAGACAGGGTTGAAGGATTTATCGACGGTGTGGATGACTACATGACCAAACCTTTCAGTCTTGATGAGTTTTTGCTCAGGGTCAATAGACTGCTTACCCGGGATCAGTGGCAGCGTGAAAAGGGCACTTCTGCCTTAGAGGGTGTAAGACAAACTCCATACACCTTTGGTCGGAACAGGATTCACTTTTCCAGCGGTGAGGCAGAGTGCTGTGCGGGCACCATTAGCCTTACAGAGCAGGAACTCAAGGTTCTCAAACTTTTTGTTGTGAACAGAGGTAAACCCCTCTCAAGAAGCAAACTGCTTGAGGTTGGCTGGGGCTACAGTAAAGGGACGTCGACCCGGACCGTAGATAATTACATTGTGAGATTCCGGCGCTATTTTGAAGAGCAGCCTAAGAAACCTGTCTATTTCAGGAGCAGACGTTCTTTGGGGTATGTTTTTGATCATGATTGACTACGCTCGGTAAACGGGATAGAAACCAACCCATAAACGAGTAAAAAAGTATTGTAACTATGTCGCTTGACCAGAGCAAATTAATCAGTGAATCGTAAAGTTTGAGGTATGCAGTTATGCCATTTCGTTATGTGTATATAGTCTTTTTAATGTTGGTGACTGTCGTCCCTGCCGTTGGCGAGGAGTCACAGAATATTCCTGAAAGCGTGTATCCGGAACTGGAGTATCTTTTTTCGCTTGCTCTTTCGGAAGATGAATTCCAGCCGGAAAAAGCTACCGGTCTCATAGATTTTGTGGGAACGGTAACAGCGGGGTCGAGTAGTAAACTCACAAGCCGGGAAGGTGCATCAGGGGCATTCCATTCTTTTTCTCTCACAGGAGACCTTAGCCACATCCTCGACTACTCTTATAATCCCGGTATTCCAGTCTATGTTACAATGCCTTCATCTCTTAGTAAGCAAAAATGGTTGACACCGCAAACGGATGGTGAACTAGAAAACCTACTCCGTTTTTTTGACTCAACGGAAGGTGTTCGCACATTACGAGGGAAAGATAGTGAGCAGATCACCCCTGATACCAACACCGGCGGTTACTATAATTATATTCAGGATCGTTTTATCGCAATGTTGCATGGGAAGACCGGACCCGTGCTTATTTCTTCTTCGGTCCAGTCGGATATTTCTGATGTAGGGAAAAAGGGTTGTGTTGTCGGAGATGATGGGGACTGGAATTATCTCTATTCCGGGGAGACCGGGCTGAACAAAGCCGGGTTGGGTTGGGTGAGTTCGTATATGTATAAGGCCCATTCTGTCATTGTTTATGTTGCTGATACTGAGAATAGTGTTGTCCACATTGGCTCTTTTAAATGGCTGGATGCCGGCTGGGCCAAGATGAATCTGGTTAAGTCAAGTCATATTCTTAACGGAATTAAGCGTTTCGCCTCTGACTTTAAGACTGTTCTGGAAGCTCCAGGGCTACCTGGGCCAGAGGTCGTTGCCGGCAAATACACTCTTTTACAGCAGAGTGATGAACGGGAATTGCGCAAGAGTGTGTCCGTTTATCTGCAGGCCCTTGTGGATGCAGATTCTTCCGGTGTTCGATCTAATCCGTTTAAAAAGCTCTTGTCCTCCGGTAAATATCTTGAGAAAATGAGCCGTGATGAGATGGTCAAGGTGCTCATGCTCGAATATGTAAAGGAACGTATCGGTAAGGAATCCCTGGTAAGTATCTCTCCCCCGGAGGAGCCCAAAAATCAGGGGTGATGCCTCTAGAGGAGGAAGCGGAGCCAGTTGAGTATTGATTGATCGGACTAGCGCCAGGAGGAAGACAATAACGGCTTGTATGTATCCCCGGATACTGTCGAACACTACTTAACGGAATAGCCTCTTCCTTCTAAACAGGCACTCTGGGCCCTGTTGTACCCATCTCTACCCTGAGCATAGGCCGCGGCCTGCTGTTGTTCCCACTGCTGCTGCGATTGGGCCTGTTGCTGTTGTTGGCCTCTCTGTCTCATGCCGCCGCCGAGTGCTCCCACCGCTGCCCCAATCCCTGCACCCTTGCCAGCGTCACCGGCGATGGCTCCAGCTGTGACACCAACGAGCGCACCTCTCGCTCCTCCACGAACTACGCCGCCCTGTTGAGTCTGTTGAGGCGGTGGGGGAGTGGTTGCTGTGGGTTGCTGCATCGGATCAAATCCCGATTGCTGCTTAGCCCAGGTGTAACATTCATATTTGTCCTTTTCCATCTGTTCCTGGCTTTGTCCCTTGGCCGGATAGATAATAGCATCCTGTGCCTGGCAGAGGTTAGCTGTGAGGAAAATGGATACGAAAACAACTTTAACACACATCATATTTTTCATTGTGATCTCCTGTCACTGGACCATGGTATTTTAGCTTTTTAATAAACTACCTAAAAGATAATATGAATCGTCTGGTAGAGCAATAGGGAGTTAGGTTATTTTGGGGATACCTGTTGCCATTAGGAGAGGGCCCAAAATGAGCAAGAACTATAAGGTCTTGTCTATCCATGCTTCTATACGATCAAAGGCTTCGTCGATAGTTTCCAGTTCCCCGCCAAAAGAGATGCGGAGATGCCCCTCACCTCCTCTGCCGAAAGAACCGCCTGGAATGGTAATGACCTTTGCCTCTTTGAGAAGCCGAATCGCAATCTCCTGGGAGTCGTCATCAGAGAAGAGATATTTTGCCATAATGTAGAAGGCGCCTTTGGGCATAACATAGGAGAAGTTCTCATGCAGCCTATCCAGGCGTGCGCAGCATCGATTCTTTCTTTCGACCAGCTTTTCCTGCATTACTGCTACACATTGCTGATCTCCGTCAAGAGCCGCAAGGGCGGCGAATTGTGACGGGGTTGGTGCACAAATGGCTGTGGCATCGTGCACTTTCATTATTTGCTCCATCCATCGCTTGGCAGCAGTAACCCAGCCCACTCGCCAACCGGTGAGGGCATATTTCTTGGACATAGAGTACACAGAGATCACATGGTTGCGGAATTCCGGTACACTGAGCGGACTACATGGCATTTTTCCATCATAGACCATGAAATCGTAGGCTTCATCGGTGATCACAATAAAATTGTTCTCTATCGCCAGTCTGCATAGAGTGGCAGTATCAGTATCTGAAAAGACTGTGCCGGTGGGATTACCGGGATTACAGAGCATGATGGCTCTGGTCTTCGGGCCGATAGCCTGTTGTATCGCCCCAAGATCGAGGTCCCAGTTTTTTGTGAGCGGTACCTGCCTTGGGGTGCCACCGGCCAAAAGTACCTGTTCAATATAGGATGCATAGGTGGGGGTGGGGAGAATTACCTCGTCACCTTCATCCACAACTGTCATAACAGTGGCCAGTAGAGCTTCCATTCCTCCCACCGTCACACAAATTTCACTGTCATGGTCAACCTTTATATTTTTTTCAGAAAGCAGATAGGACGCAATCCTTTCCCGCAGCAAAGGCATACCGGTCTGCAGTGAATATTTTCCACTGCTGGGATCGTGCTGGAGGACTGTGGTTACGGCCTCGATAATATGGGGTGGAGTTGCAAAGGAGGGAACTCCCTGCCCAAGGGAGACGCAGCCCTCGATCTTCGCTGCGATAATGGCCATCTCTTTGGTTGCTGAGGTTGAGATGCTGTCTACTCTTCTACTGATCGGGAGATGCGTAAATGTATCCATATCGATTTAGAATAATTTCCCAGGATTGAGGACCATATTGGGGTCAAAGAGTTGTTTAATGCTCTTTTGCAGTTCGATATTGCTTTTTGTAAGTTCCAGAGGAAGGTATTCTGCTTTGGCGATACCTACACCATGTTCACCGGAAATAGTACCTCTCAGGCGAAGGGTGAGTTCCAGCAATGCTTTGGTTCCTTCTCGGGCACGTTTTTTGTTACCCAGATCCTGGGTAGTGATATTGAGGTGGATATTACCGTCTCCGGCGTGGCCGAAGGCAAAAACCTCTATGCCGTATTTTTCTTCATAGAGAGGCAGTGCGTCAACCAGTTCTGCTATGGCGGTAAGAGGTACGACGATATCTTCGGGTATGTACAGTGCTGCATATTCGTGGATCCGGAGGCTGACCTGGCGGCGAACTGCCCATATTGTGTTCCGGTCTTCTTTGTGCGGGGCTTTAATGAGCTCGATGGCACCCTCTCTGTTCGCAATAGTACAGATCGTTTCCATTTCAAGGTCAATCTGGCTTTGCGAACCGTCTATTTCAATAATGAGGATAGAGGGGTTTTCGCCGGGGAGTTTGAACGGTAGCAGTTCCCCCACAAGTGAGAGACATTTATGGTCAAGAAACTCTATAGCACTCGGCAGGTGTCCTGCACCCATAATTGCAGCCACGCAGTTCATAGCTGAGACCATACTGGTAAAGACGCACATCATACCGGTTATCGCAGCCGGTTTTGCAAGTAACTTGAGGGTCAGAGAAGTGATGATTCCGAGTGTCCCCTCACTACCTACAATCAGATTGGTGAGATCGTATCCAACCACTCCCTTTCTGGTCTCTACTCCTGTATTGATGAGCTGGCCGCTGGGGAGAACCGCTTCAAGGCCAAGAATGTAGTCCCGGGTGGTGCCGTATTTTACACAGGCCGGGCCGCCAGCGTCGGTTGCTGCATTTCCGCCGATGGTACTCTGGTCCATACCGGCAGGGTCTGGGGGGTAAAACAGGTTCTGGTCAGCGGCAGCTTTACAGACGTGCTCACTGATAACTCCCGGTTCAACCTTCATTAGAAAATTTTTGGTATCAATGACCGAAATCCGGTTCAGTGCTGTGGTCAGTAATATTACGCCGCCGCAGTTCGGTACACAACCTCCGGCGAGTCCTGAACCACCTCCCCTTGGAGTTACAGGGAAATGATAGGTGTTGGCCAGCTCCATCAGGCTCTGGATGTCCTGAACCGTTTTGGCAACGACGACCAGTTCGGGAAGGCCGCTCAGTTTTGAGGCGTCACTTGTATACTGATTAAGAAGTTCCGGGTCGCTGATAACGGAATCTGAGCCAAGACAGTCAATAATGGCTGCCTTTACCTGTTTTGTGAGAGGTGGATAGTTACTCATAAATACGTAGTGAAAGAGAAAAAGAGTTTTGGTGAACAGGATTTCAACCGTGGCCAAAACCAGGGATATAAAGACGCTGTTCAATCTTTTTGAGAATAAAAATAGCAACTGTGACCAGGCCAAGATAATAGAGGCCGATGATGGTAAAAACCTCGGTGAAACGAAAATACTCGGTGGCAATCGTTTTTCCTTCGCCGGTAAGCTCTACGCAGGTAACGATAAAAGCGAGAGAGGAGTATTTGATCAGATAGATTATTTCATTGCCGCAGCCGTGTATTGCTCTGCGTATGGCCTGTGGCACAATGATCCAGTAGATCGACTGAAAAGTTGTGAAACCGAGGGCCTGGGCGCCAAGATACTGCCCCCTTTTAATGGATTGCAGTGCCCCTCGAACGTATTCGGACTGGTAGGCACCACTGCATAGGGTAAATCCAGTTACTGCAGCGACATAGGGCGATAAGTAGATGCCCAGATTCGGTAAGCCGAAGTAGAGAATGAAGAGTTGAACGACCAGGGGGGTTCCTCGGAACACAGCTGCATAGGCATCTGTTGCTCTTCTTGTAATCGTGTTGCCGAAGGTGCGAAGGGTGCCAGCAAGAACTCCAATCACTACCCCGCCTATCACCGAAGGTACAATGAGAGCAATGGACATGATCAGGCCGCGGTTGAGGCTGGTGAGCAACTCCTGATAAAAGGGTGAGAGTTCCACGTCTATTCTCCCACTTCTGCAAGTTCGTTCAGTCGATCGCAGAACCCCTGTGACTTACTGATGTTGCCGGTACTCAGTAGCTTGGATGGAGAACCCTGTTCGACAATTCTTCCGTTTTCCATAAAAAGGATCTCGTCAGCCAGACCCGAAATAAGACTGATCTGGTGGGTAGCCATAACCATAGTCATCCCTTTTTCTGCAAGAGCCTTTATGACGGCAATGACTTCGCCAATGAGTTCCGGGTCCAGAGCGGAGGTGGGTTCATCCAGCATGAGGATTTTAGGGTCCATGGCAAGTGCCCTGGCTATGGCAACACGTTGTTTCTGACCGCCGGATAATTGAGCCGGGTAAAGCCCTTCTTTGTCGGCAAGTCCAACTTGCTCCAGCTCTTGCCGCGCCCGCTGTTCAGCTTGCTTTCGGTCACATTTTTTGACCTTGCGCAGAGCAATGGTGATATTGTCCAGGGCCGTGAGGTGGTCGAAGAGGTTGAAATCCTGGAAAATCATACCAACCTGTTGACGCAGATTATATAAGCTTTCCTTGTTCAGATAATCTATCTGCCTGTTCTCCAACATGATATCACCAGAATCTGGAATTACTAGACAATTCATGCACTGTAACAGAGTGCTTTTGCCTCCACCCGAAGGTCCTATCAGCACTTTAATTTCACCTGTTGCTAACTGAAAACTCACGGAATTGAGAATGATATTTCCATCAAAAGATTTGCTAATATCGTTAACGCTGAGAATCGGGGTGCTATCTGTCATGAATTGTTTCCATGGTGTGAGTATCCGGGGATCCGGAGGTAGTTTTCAAGTTTTCTGAGGAGTATGACACCGGTCCAGGTGAGCAAGAAATATATAACTCCTGCAGCTATGTACAATGAGAGGTGTTGGTAGGTGCGGGAGGCGACAAACTGGGTTCGGGCCATAATCTCGGGTGCCCCGATTACAAAAGCCAGGGCGGAATCTTTGAGGATAATAGAATATTCGTTCGACCAGGCTGGGATCGAAACTCTCAGTATTTGAGGAAGCACAATGCTCCGGATGGCCTGTGCATTCGTCATGCCCAGGGCACTTGCCGCTTTAAACTGCCCTTGAGGCAGGGATAGGATCGCTCCCCTGAAAATATTTGCCTGGTAGGCTCCTGTGGTCATACCAAGAACGATGGTGACAGAGACAAATGCACTGAAATTAAAACCGAGGTAAGTAAAAAGGCCAAAATAAAACAAGAAGAGCAGAACCACCACCGGCACACCCCTGAAGATCCAGACATAGCCTGTTACGAGGTATTGTGTGGATCTGTTGCCGTAGACAAGGCCAACCGACATGAAAATGCCGATCACAAGGCCAATGAGCATTGCTGAAACGACAATACCTATGGTGATAGAGGCACCCTGTAAGAGGTACGGTAGAGAATCGATGACGGCAGAGACAGCATTGGGCATGGAGTTACCTGTGAAAATGAGTGTACTCACCGCACGTTCTCAGATACGAGAAGCGATATGTGGCTGGTAAGAATAGAGGTGATACGACATTGCGGCCCAATGTGAGAAAATGACAAAAAAGACGGTCCCAGCATGAACCTGGAACCGTCTCTGCAGCAAATTATTTGTCGAGCTCGTATTTCTTAACCAAGGCATCCCACTCAGGGGTTTTCATGAACTCGGATAGTGCCTTGTTGACCTTCTGCAATAGTTCAGAGTCCTCTTTTCGGACAGCATATCCGAACTCTTCATCGTGCATGCCGAACGTGCCAACAATCTGAACATCCTTTTTGGATACTGCATCCATTGCCGGAGCATCGTCCATTGCTGCAGCGTCAATTCTTCCGTTCAGAACATCTTCTACAGAAAGCGGGGAGGAGCTATAGTAACGCAGCTCAAAATCCCAGCCTTTTTTTGCAGCTTCTTCTTTGAGCCATTTGGCTTCGGAGGTACCTTGCTGGACACCGATAACTTTCTTTCCGGTCAGCAGTTCTTCAATAGTTGCAGCAGAACCTTCTTTTGTTACCAATACCTGCTTGATTGTCCAGTATGGTACAGAGAAATTGACTTTTTTACCACGTTCTTCGGTGATGCTCATCCCGGAGGCAATAATATCGATTTTCTTGGTGAGGAGGCTGGTGATAATACCGTCCCACTCGATGGGTTGGTGGGTAATTTCAACACCAATCTGTTTTGCTATATGGTCCATGGCCTCAACATCAAACCCACTGGGGGTACCTGTTTTGTCAATGTAGGCAAATGGAGGAAAGTTTGCGTCGATGCCGTTCACGATCTTGGGAGCACTCAATGCCTGACCCGCGAACACAAGGCTCAAGGCCGCTACCAAAAGTACCAAGTTTTTTTTGAACATTTTTCTCATCCTTATTAAAATTAATAGATGCCGGGGGTGCCCCCTCAGCGCTGACAAACTGCGTTACTCAATGTGTCATTCGTTGTAGCGTATTTGAAGCACTCATCATATCTATTTTTGATGTCTTGGGCAAGATTTTTAGGATGCTTAGAGACTGAAAGCTGCCTGTCATTTTTTATTTGAGAAACCGCGATCTACCAAAAAGTGTTTGCATTTAGATGCAAATGATTATCTTTATCTCTAGTTCGATTTGTATACTTCAATTTTGCAATTGACTAGTCCACCGGAGATGCGAGTCAGCGTAGCTGAAGACGGATAACTACTTCAAAGTTTCGGTAACAAAACAGATTCGGTGGAATTGTCAATCCTGAAGGGTAGCAAGGTAGGAGAAAAATAATGCTCATAAAAAATATGAGTTTCTAAATTGATTAGTATGGGTGCAACATATCGTCTTGCAAAGACAAATCTATTTTTCTCTACTTTGCGTATGCAAGATTGAGGTATTAAGCAACCAAATATATAGAACTATAATTTAAGGAGAGAACGAATGGCCGAAGAAACAACAGTTTTAACTCCTGACGGAATTGACTCCCCCGCAAAGGAAGAGAAGCAGGGGGCATCCACGTCTCTTGTTGTATCAAAAGATATCCTTCCTGAAAACCTGCTGATTATCCCTCTGCATGACAGGCCAATGTTTCCTAAAATGATGGGGCCGGTAATTATAGATGACATGAGTTTACAAAAGGCTGTGATGGAGCACGCTGAAAAAGATACGCCACTCTACTTCGGGCTTGTTTTGGTAAAACCGAAGGAGGATGGTCTCGCTCATGCGCCGGAAGGGCAGGATGACTTCTTTCCGGTAGGTGTTGTGACGCGGGTAATTCAGGTTTCTCCGCAAAAGCAGGGTGAACCTTTGCAGGTTTTAGTGCAGGCGCTCGATCGTTTTGACATAGTTACAATGATAAAGAAAGATCGAATGTTTACAGCCGATGTTACCTATAGATTGGAACAAATTGAAGAAAATACTGGAGAACTAAAAGCCTATTCGGTTGCAATTATTGACTGTATAAAAGAACTGGTGAACCTGAATCCTCTTTTTAAAGAAGGACTGTCTCTTCTTATTGAAAGGATTAATCTGAGTGACCCGGGTTCGCTGGCGGATTTTGCTGCCTCCATGACCACATCCTCGGGAACTGAGATTCAGGCAATTCTTGAAACCAGGAAGGTGCGTAAGCGTCTCGAAACGGTACTCATCCTGTTGAAGAATGAAGTCGAGATTTCTAAACTGAAGGCCAAAATCTCCAAACGGATCGAGGAACAGTTGTCCAAGCAGCAGAGGGAATTCTTCCTCAAACAGCAACTGCAGGAGATTAAAAAAGAACTGGGGCTTGCAAAAGATGATAGTCAGGCAGAGATTGAAAAATATGAAAAACGCTTAAAGAGTCTGAACCTTCCAGATGAAGCACGCGAGAAAATCAAGGATGAACTGGGAAAACTCAAACTGCTTGGTGCCTCGTCCCCTGAATTTAACGTCACCAGAACCTATCTTGACTGGTTGACCATCCTGCCCTGGGGAGTGTACTCAGAGGATAGTTATAGCATCAAGAAAGCTTCAAAAATACTTGATCAGGATCATTATGGCTTAAAAGATGTAAAAGACAGGGTACTGGAATTGATTTCGGTGGGGAAGATCAAAGGTGATCTTTCAGGAACGATTCTACTGCTCCAGGGGCCCCCGGGAGTTGGCAAGACCTCTGTCGGGCGATCTGTGGCGAGAAGTCTGGGGCGCGAATTTTTTCGTTTCTCCCTTGGTGGTATGCGGGATGAAGCCGAAATAAAAGGACACAGACGCACCTATATTGGTGCTATGCCAGGCAAATTTGTTCAGGCGATCAAGACCTGTAAAACTGCTAACCCGGTTATAATGTTGGATGAAATTGATAAAATTGGGGCTAGTTTTCAGGGAGATCCGGCTTCGGCACTTTTAGAAGTACTTGATCCGGAACAGAATCGCGACTTTCTGGACCACTATCTGGATGTTCGTTTTGATCTGTCAAAAATTCTATTTATTTGTACAGCTAACCAGTTGGATACAATCCCGGCACCGCTTATGGACAGAATGGAAGTGATCCAGCTGCCGGGATATATTCTGGAGGAAAAAGTTGAGATTGCCAAGCGTCATCTGATTCCGAAACAGCTTAAAGAGCATGGCCTCACTTTAAAGCAGGTGACACTCTCTAAGGCCATAATCTCCGCGGTTGTCGATGGATACGCACGAGAAGCTGGTGTTCGCGGGCTTGAAAACTGTATTAAAAAGATCCTGAGAAAGACCGTATCGAGGATCCTTGAAAATCCCGAGAAGAACGTTCGAATACGAAAAGATGAACTGAGAGACTTACTGGGTAAAAGGTATTTTTCTGAAGAACAGGCTTTTAAAAAGCCACGGGTGGGAGTCATTACCGGGCTCGCCTATACCAGCATGGGGGGCACTACTCTGCACATAGAATCTGTACCCATTCTTTCAGGGCAGCCGGGCTTTAAACAGACTGGCCAGCTGGGACAGGTAATGGTGGAGTCGTCTGAAATTGCATACAGCTATATTCGTTCACTTAATAAAGATGATAGTGAGCAGGCCGAGTTCTTCAAGAAAAACCTCATTCACCTGCATGTCCCGGCAGGGGCGACTCCCAAGGATGGACCCTCTGCTGGCATAACGATGGCCTGTTCCCTCTATTCCCTGCTGATAAATCAGCCGATACGAAAAGGGATCGCCATGACGGGAGAATTGACTCTTACTGGTCTGGTAATGCCGATAGGTGGAGTGAAGGAAAAAATGATTGCCTCAAAGCGTGCCAAGGTACAAGAGGTACTGCTTCCAAAAGATAATCAGGAAGACTTTGAGTTATTACCTGACCATATAAAAGAGGGGATCACCGCTCATTTTGTATCAACTTTTAACGAAGTTAAACGGATCTGCTTTGAGTAGGCTTAAGGTAAAACTGACGTCAGAGGAGAAAGAGAGAGGTATGTAGAACCGTTGTATGTAGAAACTCATCCTGATAAACGGGATAGAAGCCTCGACTTCGAATGAACTTCTACTACACTAAAAAAACAAAAAAGTGGAGCGGGAAACGAGATTCGAACTCGCGACGTCAACCTTGGCAAGGTTGCACTCTACCACTGAGTTATTCCCGCTCTATTTGCTTTAGGAGGACACTTTTTTAGCAGAATCCGTCGGAGGAGTCAACACTTTTTCGGTAGGAAAGATTGTTTTTTCATGACAGCGACCCTGCTTTCTTCTGGCGTAAAAAATGCGGGATAAAATTTCGATTCCGCTCCAGGCCTCGTCCACAGTGAGGTTACCGTAGCCGATGAGAATCTTGTCTCTATGTTCATTGAGTCCTACTGCGTGGTCTGCAACCGGGTAAACCCGTACACCTGCCTTCTCAACCTTATCAAAAAAAGAGGACGAAAAAAAAGATTCTTTGAACTGGATTGTAAGGTGCAGGCCTGTAGCACTGCCGAGTATTTGGACATCATCTCCAAAATGGTCAGAGAGCGCTTCCGTTACTGCCCTCCGTATTACCTTGTAATGTTTACGCATCCTGACGACATGCCGGAGATAGAAACCTTCTCTGATAAAGCCCGCGAGAGCAAGTTGACTGCAGACTTCGTTGTGCAGGTCGCTGTGCCATTTTCGGTTTCGGCCTCTGTTAATGAGTTCCGGCGGTAGTATCATATAGCCAATCCTTATTGCCGGGCAAAGTGTTTTGCTGAATGTTCCAATATAGATAACCCGGTCAGGACACAGGCCATGTAGAGAACTTAAAGGGGGGCCGTCAAAGCGAAATTCGCTGTCGTAGTCATCTTCCAAAATATAACAATTCTTCTGCCTGGCAAAATTCAGGAGATCAATGCGTCTTTGAATTGGCAGCGTTCCGCCGATGGGGAATTGATGAGAAGGGGTAACATAGATGAAGGCGGGATTGAGCTGTTGGGGCAGTGTATCTGTCTGCATCCCTTCGTTGTCAACGCTAATGGGATGCAGCATAGCTCCCTGTGCCTGAGTTATCAGCTGGATATCGTTGGTGATGGGATTCTCCAGCACCACATCTTTTCGTTCATGCAGCAGGAGATGACAGGCAATGCCTATCGCCTGAGTGGTACCGGCTGTAATTACTATCTGATCTGGATGACAGATAACTTCGCGCTGACGTACAACGTAATCGCAGATAGCTTCGCGAAGCTCAAGTCTTCCTTCTGGGTGACCATAGGCGAGAACTTCATGAGTGGATCCGTTAAAAACATTCTTTAACATCTTCAACCAGAGCTTTTTCGGGAACATTTTAAGATTTGGCGTTCCTGCTCTAAAATTAATAATGCCATCCTGAAAGTCGTAACCCATCGTCACTTTGTCCACTGTCGGAGCCTGTATTTGTTTAGATATCGTGAAGGCTGTACCGGCAGCGACAAAGGTTCCGGCGCCTCTTTTCGATTCAAGAAAACCTTCTGCATAGAGGAGATCATAGGCTTCAAGCACAACATTCCTTGAGACCAGTAGCTGACCAGCCAATTCACGACTTGATGGAAGGCGAGCGCTTGGCAGAAGTTTACCCGATAAGATTCTCTCACGTATTCGAGAATAAATCTGACGAATCATTGGCGTTTTTGACTCTTTGTCGATCGTAATCCATAGCATGGCATCTTCCCTCTTTGTTGCTGAAATGTTGATTGGTACCATTGAAGATATATAAAAGTGGACCTGTTGCAAACCAATTTTTGTAGTTAGGGTAAGAGAAAATAGCAGAGGAGATGGAGATGACAGGTCGTAATAGTGTACAAGGTGAATCAAGGCTCAGGTTGATGCTCATGCTTGTTGGGGCAATGACACTTGCTGGCAGTTCCGTGGTTGTCGGTAAGATTCTTGTCGGTTCACTACCAGTCTTCCTGGCGGCATTTGCTTCTCTTATGGTGGCGTTCCTGTGTATGATACCGCTCATGTACGGCCGGATTTCTGAACTCGGCAATCTGACACGAAAGCAGTGGGGCAACCTCTTCATGCAAGGACTCTGCGGGATTGTGCTTTTCAGGGTTTTTACTCTTTATGGGCTGCACACTGCTGGCGCAGTTCAAGCCGGAATCATTACCGGCACAACACCTGCTGTGCTTGCTTTATTGTCTTTGCTCTTATTGGGAGAACCACTTACGAAAAGGGGTGTTGCAGGGCTTATCTGTGCTGTCAGTGGTTGTCTTTTTATAACCAGCTTTAACTCTGAAGTCACCATTGAGAGCAGTTTTTTCGGTTGTGTGCTGGTTGGGGCTGCAGTGGTTTGTGAGGCCCTCTTTACCATTTTCCGTAAACGGGTCGCGGAGTCAGTTTCGGCTATCACAAACACAACGGTGCTTATCTTCTGCAGCCTGATGCTCCTCATTGTCCCTGCCGCTCTGGATCTGCGTGATATGACCGAAATGGTTGATACCACAACCGTTTTGTCCGTCATTTACTACGGTGTTTTTGCCACGGTGCTGGCGTATCTTCTCTGGACGTCAGCTGTTGGCAAGGTCAGTGGCCAAACCGCTGGAGTTGCCACGGCTGCAATGCCGGCAAGCTCAGTGCTTTTAGCAGCCCTGGTACTTGGGGAACCGGTGCTTTGGTATCATTTTTTTGGTTGTTTGATGATTGTCTTGGGGATTGTGGTGAGCAGCGTGCAACCCCGGCCAGAAGTCGCGCTTAATCAGGTAGAAGATCATAATAATAGGTAAGAATGTCAGTACGGGTGACAATACCTATCATTTTATTGTTCTGGACTACGGGTAAATGGCCGATGTCATTTTCGATCATAAAACGGGCTGCCACTGTCGGGGGAACATCGGGGGTAATGGTTTTTATATCACGTGCCATGAATGCCTTGACGGGGCTGTTCCATTGATTTTGTTTCTTTATCTTTTTGAGGTCCCAAAGGACAATTATTCCCTTTATTTCATTGTCTTCGGTAACCATTACACCACGTATCTTCTCGGAAGCCATGAGTGACTGGACTTCATGCATGGGGGTCTCGGGGGAGATCGATATCACAGGGAAAGACATCAGATCAGCTATCTGGGCAGATTCGCTCCTGTCCTGATCTAGTATATTGGTGATCTGTTGCTTGATCGTCTGTGCATTAGAATCTTCACCTTTGATTGTGGCAGAACCAGCCCCTGCATGACCACCTCCACCAAAACTGTTCATTATCGTACCAATATTGATTGTGTCGATACCGCTGCGGCCGATAATGGTGTATCTGTTGCCATCGTTTACAAAAATGACGAACAGGGCGTCCACATTAATGATTTTTCTGTACATATTGACGATGACGGCAAGGTTCGTAACTTTTTTATCGAGTTTGATGACGTTAAATCCAACTGAGTTATTGTTAATAGTTGTTTTCTCAGTACTCTTCATCATTTCGAAGAGGATTTCTTTTTGATTCTCCTCATAAGGAGGGGTCAGGAAGAATCCGGCAACGTTGAGATCGGCTTTGTTGTCGAGGAGATATGCTACAGCCCGAGCATCTTCAGCCTTTGTGGACGGGTAGGTAAGGTGTCCGGTATCCTCATAAAGCCCGATAAGCAGGACTGTTGATTCCAGCGGATTAATGGCTATCTCCCTCTTGCGCATTTCTCGTACCAGAAGGGTGACTGTCGCTCCGATGTTCTCTTCGCAGGCCCAGGCCGACTCAATGTCACCTTTACCCTGGGTGTGATGATCCCAGATATCTATTTCCAGATTCTGGATTTTCCTGATCTTCTCCATCCTGTCAAGACGAGACCATTGATTGGTGTCCACGACAATGAGTTTCGTCACATCCTGGTGCTGTACTTCGCCAGGCAGTATGAGGTTAAAAGCAGTTTTGTGGGTTGAGAGGAACTGGGCTACATTTTTGTTGACCATTTTGGGGATGACACCAACACATCCAGGATAGAGTATAGTTGCTGCTATAACTGAGGCAAGGCCATCAAAATCTGTGTTTTTATGGGTGGTTGCAATGAGCATAGTGTATCTCAGCCTTTACTGTAGTGGGTAGATGGGGCGGGGAGAGCTGTCGAGGTAGTAAGGCATCATTTTCTCTGCCAGTGCTGCAAGGGTCTGCTTCCTGTTTTCAGGGGCGGGGTGCGTACTGAGAAACTGGGGAGGGGATTCGCCTCCCACCTTTGCCATTTTCCCCCATAAAATGGCCGCCGCCCGGGGATTATATCCTGCACGGGCTGCCAGTTCGATACCTATTTCATCGGCTTCTACTTCAGCTGTCCTGCTGTTTGGCAGGGTGATGGCAAGAGCTGCCGCCAGTGAACTCCCGGACAGTACAGCACCGCTGTACTGACTATCGCCGGCAGCAACAGCAAGTCCCATCAGTCCCAGTTGAGATGCAAGGGCGACAGACATTCTTTCTGCGGTATGGTTTGCCAAAGCATGGGAAATTTCATGGCCCATAACCTGGGCGATTTCGTCATCCGTGGCTTGAACCTTGTCTATTAAACCTGTATATATTGCCATTTTCCCGCCGGCCATGCACCATGCATTGACCGTATCTGGATCATCAATTACCTTGACGCTCCATTCCCAGTTTCTTGTGTCGGGGTAGAGCTCAACGGCTTGAGCAATGATACGCCCGGTGATGAGTCGCACCCTTTTGGCTACGGCTTCATCTGAATCAATTTTTCCCTCTTTTTGCAAGGGCAACAGGGTCTGGGTGTAGGCATCTCTGGAAGCAATAATGGCCTGGTTCGGAGAGACGAGCATAAGTTGAGAACGACCTGTTGGACTTGTAGCGCAGGCTGTCAAAAAGGAAAGAAAGATGATCGATAATATATGCTTCATGGTCTCACTTTAGATAGTGTTGTTTATGGTTTTCGGTTCCAAGGTACGTGTGCGCATTGAGGCTTGCTTTTGCTGGACGAAAAAGCCTGTCTGTTTAACTATACAGGCGACATTTGTAATATCAAGTATGTATAGTGTTGTGCTTGTTTAAGCGGCGATGCTGTTGTACTCTTTTGGCGAAACAGGGAGACAGCTTAATACCTGAATTTTGCAATTGACCAGCCCGCCGGAGATGCGAGGCAACGAGTTTTTTTGACGAGCTTATGAGGAAAACCAAGTAATGAAAGAACAATACCGGCATGATAGAGAGTTGAAAAAACTCTGGTTGAGACAGCTGCAGCTTGAGTATGATGATATTTGCTGGAGTTATGGTTTACAGCTGAAGATGCCAGTTTTTGAAATATCAGAGGCGAAAAACGAATTGGGAGCATGGTGTCAAGAGACAAGAACTCTTCGATTGAGCTCTCAACTGATACGTAACCATGCATGGTCAGTCACCATCCAGGTGCTTAAGCATGAAATGGCCCACCAGTTGTGTAGTGAAGGGACTTCTCTCAGTAAAAAAGGGCACGGGGAGAATTTCCAGAGAGCGTGTGGATTGCTGGGAGTGCTTATGGAATTTCGAGCCTCGGGTACCCTGCTGCCGGAAGCTGTTGAAGAAATTTCCTCAGGTCTGCAGCTCACTGAGCAGGGTCGAAGATGTATCGTCAAGATTGAAAAGCTGTTGGCGCTTGCCGGTTCGGCAAATGAGCATGAGGCAAACCTGGCGATGCAAAAGGCCAATAAGCTCATAGAAAAATACAATATAAACAGTCTGAAGTCGGGAAAAGAGCAAAGTTATGCATCACATATTATTGACGAGAAGAAGAAACAAATAGCCACCTACCAGCGGCACTTGTGCAGAATTGTTCAAGATTTCTTTTTTGTAAAAGTAGTTATGGCAAGTCTATATGACCCTCTGCGCAATGAAACATACAAGACCATCGAGATTCTGGGTACGAGGGAGAACGTGATTGTCGCGGAGTATTGTTACTCGTTTCTGGACAAAAAACTTCACTCGCTCTGGCAGCAGAATAGAAAACGGTTTTCGGGGGTAACGAAGACTGAGAAAAATAGTTACTTTCTGGGATTACTGAGAGGGGTTTATGAGAAATTACAGGAACAGCGGCAAAAAAACAGGAGTTTTGGGAAGAGCAGTAATACAGATCGAGATCTGGTTTGCACTAGTGACCCCGGGCTTGATGATTTTGTGGGAATGAGATTTCCACGGTTGCAAAGAAGAAAAACCGCAGGCAGAGGAACAAAAATATACAGAAGTACATTTAATGAGGGACAGGAAACAGGCAAAAAGATAACGCTTAATAAAGGTCTGTCTGGAGACAGAGTCGATTCTGGGAAGTACCTGACCTTAAGGTGTTAGATCAAAAAAAGAGAATAAAAACACTATGACTTTTCCTCGATTTTATCTGATCAATTCCCAGGCCGAACTGGTGTCGGGTAATTGCAGGATCGTGATCGTCACCACAGGCCGACCTAAGATACTTAACGTTTCTGGCGCCACGATCAAAGTACTAGAAAATCAGGGGATTAAGGTGGTTGTCTGTTCCACTAAAAAAGCAATACAGAAGTATAATGAATATGTAGAGAACAGCTCTGCTGTAGGAGGCCTTTTTCACTCAACCTGTTGACAAAGTGTGACAGATTCGCTAAGACAATATACATCGCTAGGGGTGCTGTGGCAGCTGAGAGGACGAAATCCAACCCTAAGAACCTGATCCGGGTAATGCCGGCGAAGGGAAGCGGCCTGCTCGTTGCCATAAAGTTAGAACACAACTTACTGCAAACAGATGGCCTTTACGCCGCTTTCCATATATTGGGAAGTGGTTTTTTTTTGCTCTATCATAATGATTATGAAAATTGAAATACAGATAAACGGCAAAAAGGAACAAATAGAAAAGGGCACCATTGCTGGCCTGGTGAGTAACAAGCAGCTGACCGTGGACTCCCTGATTGTCGAGTACAATAGAAAAATCATTAAACAGGATGCCTGGACTGACGTGACTCTTCAGGAAGGAGACGTTCTGGAACTGCTCAATTTTGTAGGAGGAGGGTGAGGTCATGCAGGAAGATGTACTCAGCATAGGCGGGCATGAGTTTTCCAGTCGTCTTTTTACCGGGACGGGGAAATTTGCGGCGAAAGACTGGATTCCAAGGATGTTGCAAGGGAGCAGATCTGAAATGATCACCGTTGCTCTGCGCCGTATTGATCAAGGCGGGACGACTGAGAAAATCCTCGATTATATCCCAGAAGACGTGGTCCTTCTCCCCAACACATCGGGTGCCAGGACAGCTGATGAAGCAGTACGTGTTGCTCGGATTGCACGAGAGGCAGGTTGTGGTAATTTTATAAAAATTGAGGTGATTACCGATATGAGATATCTCATGCCGGATAATCATGAAACTCTACTTGCAACAGAAATACTGGCCAAGGAGGATTTTGTCGTCCTGCCATATGTGTTGCCCGATTTGACTCTAGCCAAAAAACTTGAAGAAGCTGGCGCTGCAGCTATCATGCCCCTTGGTTCGCCAATTGGCAGCAATAGGGGGATAGAGACGAAGGAGCTGATTGGTTTGCTCATTGAAATTTGCAAGGTTCCTGTGGTGGTTGATGCTGGTATAGGTAGACCTTCCCATGCGGCTGAAGCCATGGAAATGGGTGCTGATGCTGTCCTGGTGAATACCGCTATTGCTACTGCCAAAGATCCAGCACAGATGGGTCGTGCTTTTTCTCTCGCTGTACAGGCAGGGCGACTGGCTTATCTCGCACAAATGGGTCAGCAGAGTGATACGGCAAATCCTTCATCGCCATTGACAGGTTTTTTAGGCTCCTAGATAAAAGTTGTGGAGATGCAGAAATCCCTAAAGGTTCTATTGACCTGAGATATGTTTGAGGAGCGAAGAAGATAGTGTCATTTTATACAACCATTGAGCAGTACAGGACTTTTGATTTCAGTTCGTTCTGGCAGAATGTTACCCCTCAAAGAATTGAAGCTGCACTGGCTGAAGAGCAGCTTTCTCCGCTAGATTTTCTTACACTGTTGAGCCCTGCAGCGGTCGACTTTCTGGAGCCAATGGCCAGAAAGGCTCATGATTTGACCGTTCAGTACTTTGGGCGAACGATTGGTCTTTATATTCCGCTATACATATCTAATTTTTGCTCAAATGAATGTATTTATTGTGGTTTTCACCGCGGAAATACGATACATCGAAAAAAACTCAGTATGGCAGAGATCGAAATCGAGGCTAAAGCTATTGCTGCGACCGGTATGCGCCATATTCTTTTGCTTACAGGCGAGGCGCCAAAAGTAACTCCTATGGAGTATCTGGAGGAGGCTGTCAAACTGTTGAAACGCCATTTCCCTTCAGTATCCATAGAGATTTTCCCTTTGGACGAACAGCAGTATCACCGTCTGAAAATTGCAGGTGTGGATGGTTTAACCGTATATCAGGAAGCATATGATGAAGATCGATATCGATTGGTGCATAAGGCCGGGAAGAAAACCGATTATCGATATCGGCTTGATGCTCCAGAACGAGGCGCTCGTGCAGGTTTACGTATGGTGAACATCGGGCCGCTGCTGGGGCTGGGAGAGCCTCGAACTGAAATGTTCTTGTGTGGTCTGCATGCCAGGTATCTGGAGGCAAACTATCTGGACACAGAAATAAGCCTCTCTTTACCTCGTATGAATCCGGCAGAAGGTGGCTATCGCCCTGAATTTTTTGCAGATGATACAACTTTTGTTCAGTTCATGACTGCGCTACGCTGCTTTCTGCCAAGGGCGGGGCTGAATGTCTCAACAAGAGAACGTGCTGGATTTCGCGATAACCTGATACGCCTAGGTCCTACGCGTTTTTCGGCTGGTTCCTGTACCGGAGTCGGTGGATACACAGAAGAGCTAGAGGCGGGAACTCCTCAGTTCGAGATAACCGACGAGCGGAGTGTGGACGAAGTTGTTCAGGCGATTCGAACGGCTGGCTATCAGCCAGTCTATAAAGACTGGGACATGATCTGATGAAGGTGGGGATTGCAGGGGTTGGCGGTATAGGTTCGAATGTTGCTGTTAATCTTCTTCGTGCTGGTTGTACTTCAATGAAGCTTGTCGATTTTGACAGGGTGGAGCCTTCTAATCTGAACAGGCAGTTTTATTTCATGCACCAGATCAACGCCTATAAAGTTGACATGCTGAAGGACAACTTGCTGCAAATTAATGCTGCTGCAACTATTGAAGTGGAGCGATTGTTCTTGGAGGCCGGTAATATGAAAGAAAGCTTTCAGGATTGTACTATTCTTGTAGAAGGTTTTGATGAACAGGCAAGTAAAAAACTGTTAATTGAAATGTTTGCAGAGCAGAATTTTCCAGTGGTCTCAGCTTCTGGTATAGCGGGTGAAAGGTTGGATAATATTGAAGTCAGGCAGCTTGGCAACTGCACTATCGTCGGTGATTTTCAGAGTGATTTTCGGACCGAGAACTTGTATCCGCCTAAAATTTCAATTATATCTGCTATGATGGCTGATATAGTTTTGAAAGAAGGTATGAGATATGTGTAATGTTGATAACGTAAAAAAATCTTTGGAAAGTGGGCTCTACGGCATAACCGCTGAAAAATTTTCATGCGGTCGAACGAATATCGAAGTAGTCGGTCAAATGATTGAAGGTGGTATAGTAACTATTCAATACCGCGAAAAGAAAGATTCAAAAAGTTCGCTCGAAATATTTACTGAGTGTAAAATAATACGGGAAATGACACGGCAGGCGGGTGTAACCTTTATTGTGAACGATCATGTTGATGTTGCTCTTTTGGTAGATGCTGATGGTGTGCATGTAGGGCAAGATGACCTGCCCGTAGACGAAGTGAGGCGGCTTATTGGGGATGAAAAGATAGTTGGTCTTTCTACCCATTCTCCGGAGCAGGCCAGAAAAGCAGAAAAGGCGGGGGTTGACTATTTAGGCGTGGGCCCCATCTTTGCCACACAAACTAAAGACAACGTTTGTGGACCTGTAGGGCTGGAATATCTCGATTATGTGGTAGGAAATATTTCTCTGCCCTTTGTTGCAATCGGTGGTATAAAAAGAAATAATATAGAAGAAGTATTTCGTCGTGGAGCGGCTACAGTATGTCTGGTCACTGAGATTGTTGGTGCGCCGGATATAAAAAATAGGGTGCTGGAGCTTCAAGCTCTTCTTGAAATGGACAGGTAGTGTAGAGGTCGGTACATAGACAGGACCGCTGTCTTTGCGATACAGCTGTATGAGACAAGGAAAGGTTTCGGAAAAGGAATCTACTTGATAAACAACTACTTTTTATGCTACTTTTACAAGTGCTGATTTAGTCAGCAAAATTTCGTTTTTCTCTTCTTTTACACTTCGTATGTACCACAATGCACAAACTACATTATTTAGAAGGATCGTATCGGTCCGCAAGTCCTAAGCGCTCCTTTATCACAAGAGTAATACCTTCAGTCCTTTTTTACTTTCGTCTTTATTTTATTGTGCAGAAAGCGAGCAGAAGGGCTTTGAAGGGCGATTATGATGGAACGGCATGGATGGAGAGCAGCCTGGAGGTATTGAAGAGCCTTGAGGCAATTGGCGTTCGAATAGATATTTCCGGCATTGACAATATCAGGCCAGAGAATGGCCCTGTGGTTATTGTTGGAAATCATATGAGCATGATGGAAACCTTGATTCTGCCTGTTATGCTTCAGCCGATAAGGGATGTGACCTTTGTGGTGAAGGAGAGTTTGTTGTCCTACCCGGTTTTTAAACACGTGATGCGCTCACGAAACCCTGTTGCGGTGACTCGAACGAACCCGAGGCAGGATTTCAAAATAGTGATGAGTGAGGGTGGTGAACGGCTCAAGAATGGTACATCCGTTATTGTCTTTCCCCAGACCACACGGTCTCACAGCTTTGACCCGGAGCAGATGAGTTCCATTGCCATAAAATTAGCAAAGAAAGCCAAGGTGCCCATCGTACCGCTTGCTCTGAAAACAGACACCTGGAGAAATGGGAGAAAGTTTAAAGATTTTGGGACACTGGACCTGGAAAAAACAGCCTATTTCTCCTTTGGCAAGCCAATGCTGGTTGAGAGCAAAGGAGATACTGAACAGGCCGCAGTGAATGCGTTTATTGAAAAGAAACTGGAGGAATGGAAGGAGGTAGCGAACTGATTCCCTGATACCCAAAGTGCATAAGATGCCTGCGCTTTGTAGTCTTGTCTTTGGAAAGTATTCTTTCTATACGAAGTCTTCCTCGTCGTCATCTATAGTCTCGTCTTCCTTGGTCTCCCCGGTTTCTTCAGTGTCTTCGGTCTCTTCGTCGTCATCTGTAGTCTCTTTAGCGACTTCCTCCGCTGCTGCTAGAGACTCCTCTTGAATTTTTTGCTGACGAACAGCCTTTGGTATTTTTGACTCAGGAAGAACGAGTTCTGTGATTTTTGCAACTTCCCCCCTAACATCAGGGTCTTCCAGGCATATATCACAGGTGTCTATGTGTTTCTCCATAAAGGCCACCATTCGAGCCGGAGCCATGGTTTCTTCGCGTACGTGGAGATACCACGATTTAATCATTTGGACTAATCTTTCGCACTGCATAGGTGATATGAATGTGTTTACTTAAATTTTATAGTGAAAGAATGTAAAATGTTCTATATTACATCTTATTGCTAATAAATTGCAACATTATAATAAAATGTTGTTTTCAAGGTCAACAAATATTAGTATAATGTACGTTTTTCGTGTTCCAAACTGTGGAAGTGGATAGGGCACTGGTGGCTTTCCCGGACTTCAAATCCGGTGTAGCGGGTTAATAGCTCGTTAGGTGGGTTCGATTCCCATGCACTTCCGCCATTGAGTTTCCGGCCTGTATGCCTTGTGTATACAGGCCTTTTTTTGTGTTCACTACCTTCTGTATATACCTTTCTTGTTGGTTTTCTGTTGGTTTGTTTTTGATTATTGTTGCTTTGTCTTGGTTTCAATTGTACCCGAAACTCGATTGTTGTACCCAAAACAATAAAAAAACGAATATGGCAACATACATAACAGTCCAACGAAAAAAGGGACCAGGTGTTCAGGCTATTGTACGGAAAAAGGGCCACAAACCCCTAAAACGGACGTTTGACCCTAACCCGCCCTTCGTGATTCGAGTAAGAACTCCACTATTTTTGCCCCTATTTGTGTCCTAA
>JAWSVG010000072.1:0-37902 GCA_033852035.1 Desulfocapsaceae bacterium
TGTTGACAAAAGAAAACAGTCTTTAAGAATAACCATCAAAATGCTGTAGCGATATTTCAACCTCAACATCATCTTTTTCTCCTGAAATATAAATAGGTTCAGTGAAAACTGGAGTTCTTTTTCTATTAAGATATTCGACATAGGATACTATTCCACCTTCAGCATGAAATTTATCCTCTTCTCCACTTCTTTCATCTTTAAGATAGATACGTAAGCCTTTATTAAGAAAACTTAATTCGCGTAGTCTATTTTTAACAATGTCGTAGTTATAGGTGGTGGTCTCAGTAAATATCCCAGGATCAGCTTTAAAAGTTATTTTGGTTCCGGTTTTTTCACTTTCACCGATTACCTGTAATTCTTCAGCTATATTTCCGTAGTTATACGTTTGTCTGTAAATTTTTCCATTTCGACGTATCTCTGCTGTCGCCTCTGTGGAAAGTGCATTGACTACAGAAACACCAACTCCGTGCAAACCACCGGATACTTTATAGCTTGAATGGTCAAACTTTCCTCCGGCATGCAGTGTCGTCATGACAAGCTCAAGAGCGGTCATGTCTTCGGTAGGATGCTTATCTACAGGTATACCTCGGCCGTCGTCAGTTACAGAAACGGAGTTATCTTCATGGATAGTCACCCTGATACGACTACAGTGACCGGCTAAAGCCTCATCAATGCTATTGTCTACAATTTCCCAAATGAGGTGATGTAGACCTTCTTCAGCTGTATTTCCTATATACATCGACGGTCTCTTACGTACAGCTTCAAGACCATCCAGAACTTGTATTTGCTCCGCTCCGTAATTGTTTTTTTCTTCTGTCACTCTGGTTCCTTTTTTTAAAGAAAATTTAAACTGTTTTACTTTTATAACTCCATAGGCATGATAATACTAATAAAACCAATATCATCATCAGATTTCATAAGACATGGACTGTTGTTGGTATTTATATACGCTTCAACAATTTCGCAGTCCATTACCTGAAGAGTTTCAATAAAATATCTACAATTAAAACCAAGGGTTAAAGGATCACCTTCGTATGAAATAAGCTGCTCATCTTTAGCATTTCCCAGATCAGCATTTTGAGATGAAAGTATCATCTTCTGCTGATCAATTTTCAATTGAATGGTGTGAAAGATATCCTCGGTAAAAAGATTTATTCTCTTTAAAGACTCAAGAAAGGGAATTCTACTGATATTTAGGCAATTGGTGATTTGAACAGCGTCGACAATTGATGCATACTGTGGGAATTCACCCTGCTTGAGACGAATAATCATAACTGCATTATCATCACGAATGACGAGCTGTTTTGGCTCAAAAGAAACGTCTATATTATCCCTGCCTTCACAGAATTTTTTCCACTCCTGTATACCTTTTTTAGGGATGAGTGTTACATCATTGAGTTTCATTTCATCGAGGTTGGCTGCAACATCTTTGCTCATGATGGAAAGTCTGTGTCCATCTGAAGAAACCATTTTCAGATAGTATTTATCTTCAATTTTTTCTTTTTCAAACAGAACAGAGGTAAGAGAATAGATATTCTCCTGCTCATTTGCTATTGAAAAAATAATTTTTTCAATAAGCTCAAGAAAAATATAACTTTCAAAAGATATAAATGTATCTTCTTCGTAATCAGGAAATTCAGGAAATTCATCACTAGCAATGCCAGCGAGATTATATGTGCTGAGGCCGGCTTTGATAATCACCCAGCTGTTTTCAGTTTCTTCGACAGTGATTGTTTCAGAGCCAGACTCCCTTACAATTTCAAAAATTTTTTTCGCTGGAAGAGTTAATGTGCCTTCACCACTTATTTCAGCAGGAACAAAAAGACGTAAGCCTACTTCCAGGTCTGTACCTGTGAGATACAAACCTTCATTTGTTGTTTCAATCAGGACATTGGAGAGTATAGCAAGTGTCCCTTTTTTGTTTGTTATATTTTGAAGGCTGTTCAGGCCTTCAAGAAAATCGTTTCTTGTTATAGTGCAATTCAGGGCCATAAAGGAACTCCTTTGACAAATCCTTATTATAATGTTTTTTATTTATTATTATTAAAAGAGGTTATATGTTTATAAAAAACATAAGTATCTATTATTTAATGATATTTTTTGAACAAAGAAGAAGTGTATAAAACAGTTTTTATCTTGATAAAAACTTATTAACAAGATCATTAACACTCTCTACAGAGAGTGTTAACAATTGGTCATCTTGGTTCTGTTGATAAATGTGTTGAAAAGTGAAAGTTTGAGAAAAGGTTTGATTATTTTTTATCGAAAAATCAAATATATATTTCCAGTTAACAACGATTTCTAATCTAGTAAAATTAGGTGGAAAATTCAATAGAATTTTAATGAACTTTATGGAAAGAAATTCCCGTTTATTCTTAAAAAATGAACTCGACAACATTATAGATAAATGTTTGAAAAATAATATTTTTTCAGCATGCAGCATTGCTTTCTTAAAAATGTATGGAGACAAAACAGAGAGAGATTGTCTCTGTTTTGGCTATACAGGGAACGAAAAATCGGGAGTGAAGATTGATGAACGTACCTTTTTTGACCTGGCTTCACTTACCAAACCCCTGGTTACATCTCTTTCTGTCATGGTTTTATTTGAAGATGGAAAGTTGGCTTTAGATGACACTTTACATCAATTCTTTAAAAGGAATATGGCAGGAAAGAGAGACATAAATTTGTACCACTTACTTACCCATTCATCAGGACTTCCCGGCCACAAAGATTATTATAAGAAATTGATAAAAATACCGGAAAATCAAAGGAAAACAAAAATCATAGATTGGATATTGGATGAGGAAGTGCGTTCTGTACCAGGTACTTCCACCGTTTATAGTGATTTAGGTTTTATTCTGTTGGGTGAAATAGTGGAAAGGGTGAGTGGTGAATCTCTTGATATGTTCTGGAGAAGAACAATATCTATACCTTTAAAGCTTGATAATGACCTCTTTTTTATAAAAAAGATAAAAACTGATAGTAAGAGGTATGTTGCAACAGGACGATGTTTGTGGACACATTCTGAACTGTCAGGAAGGGTCCACGATGATAATTGTAGAGCCTTAGGGGGGGTGGCCGGACACGCAGGTTTGTTTGGCTCTACAAGAGGTGTTGCACGACTCTGCGAAGCAATACTTAGTCAGTTTAGTGGGAGCCGGGATAGTTTTGTTGTAAACAAAAAAACCTTGGATTTCTTTTTTACAAAGAAAATAAATTCTTCCTGGACCTTGGGCTTTGATACGCCTTCGGGCTTGAAATCAAGTAGTGGCTGTTATTTTTCGGATAAGAGTGTAGGTCATCTTGGTTTTACCGGAACGTCTTTTTGGATGGACCTCAATGAAGGTGTATGTATCGTTTTTTTAACTAATCGTGTTGTTTGTGGAGAGGACTTGCAATATATTAAGGCTGTTAGACCTATTGTTCATGATGTTATAATGAATAAATTAACAAAAAAAGGTTAGGACTTCAAAGTCCTAACCTTTTAAAAACTACATTTCACTTGTTGTAAAGAATATATGAGCCTACCACCAACATATAGTCTGGTCGGCGTCAAAAATTTTGTCAACGAGGTTGTCGTAGTCAGGAGATTCGACATTGAGATCGAAACTGTCGGCGTCTCTGTCACGGGTAACTATGGCTACCAGTTTTTGTACTGTTTCATCCGGCTCGGATTTATAAACATTTAATACTTTCATAGAATCAGACTCCTGGAGGGATTATTTTATGCCATAAGGAACTATGTGGGTCATCTCTCTGAGTTTTTCACCTAACTCCTCTATGCTGAGAGGCTCAAAGCCATTGATTTTCACATTAGCAGGTTCTGTTGTAAAAACATCCCCTTCCATGTCACGCAGCATTTCAATACTTTCCTGGTTCAATTCATCCAGTTTAGGAATTTCTTGATCCATGACGACGCCGAAAGCGTACATATTCTCAACTGCAAGGCCGAGCGCAGACCTGATACCATCTACAGCATAATCTTGATGTCTGTACATGAGACACACTTTTTTGTATTCCATATCATTTCTCCTTACAGACTTAGATAACAGTCAAAATCTTCGATTATTATACCGTGCTGTGCTTGGGTAGCCATTTTTTTGGGTTCAAGACCAGCTGGAACATCATCAACGGCGAAACCCTGCTTTACATAACTGTCGACACAGATCGAAACATCATCGGCTAATTCACAAAGTGCAGGGAAAGAAGGGTCTTTGGAAAGAGTAGTTGCCTTCCAGGTAAAGAATACTTTTACATTGGAGCCTTTTGCTTTTGCTGCTTTTGTTACACCAATAACATGCTTTAGACTGTCTGGTGTGGTAACGAAAATACCTAAACTTTTGGCCATGTTAACTTCCTCCAAGAAGGTAGGTGGCTGGATTAACGACAAGGAGTTGTAAAATATAACAAGCGGGGATTGAAACTATGAAAACCATGTTATCCGATGATTTAAAAAAGGTTCAATCAAAAAAAACTTATCCTTTTTTGATGAAAAAGCTGATAAAACCGGAACCTTCCTTTTCACCGAGATACTCATGACCGGAACGATCACACCAACCTGGGATATCATTTCTTGATCCAGGGTCAGTTCCATCAACCTGGAGAATATCTCCTGCAGCCATTTTGCCCATCTCTTTTTTGGTACGAAGAAGAGGCATGGGACAACTGAGTCCTTTTGCATCGAGTACATTTGTTGCTTGAACGTCATCTGCTACAGTTTTTAAATCACTCATAATAGTTCTCCTGAAAAGAAATGAGTTAATAAGAAGGCTTTTGCCTAAAAATTGTATTTTTGATACTGATGATTAAACCCTTTTTGAGCTATACTGTAGGTTCCCTATTCTGTCAAGACGGTATAGAAGCAAAACTTTATAACTATCTAAAATAAAAGATAATTACTAGATGCACCACATTGTGGTATAACTACATTTACCAGGCCGTTTATCTTGACAAAAAAATTATGGCTGTGTAAACAATTTACACTTGTTTCCAGTGGCTTTTACTAAGACTACTCTAAAGATGGAGAGGAATGATGAGCGAAGAATCTGTGTTCAAAAACAAGGCCAAAGAGCTGTATGGTCTTTTATGTGAAAAGGAATGGAACCCCTACGTAACGGGGGTTATCGTTGCTTTTTTCTCTGTAATGATAATGGCATGGTGGAGACCATGGGGGGCTGTTGGTGCTATCAGGAACTGGGGTGACTGGATTATGTATGGGGTCTCCAGCCTGCTAAACACCGATGCAGGTATCTTTGCATTTTATGAGGAGGCTCCACGGTCCATTTTTGTAAGTTCGGGCTCTGTTATAGGCATAGGATTTGTGGCAGGTGCTTTTATTTCTGCATGCCTAGGTAAAGATTTTGCGTTTCGGATCCCGCCTCACCGCGAAATGATTAAGGCTGTTATAGCGGGTATATTAATGGGTATTGGTGCAACCCTTGCTGGTGGTTGTAATGTGGGTGGTTTTTATAATGCCATAGGAAACCTCGCTGCAAATGGTTTTGCAATGATGTTTGGTCTCGTTTTTGGAGTCATCCTTGGCTTGAAACTTTTATATCTGGAGATGGAACATATAACCTGGGGTGACGGAGGGTCAAAAACTATTAGTTTTTCTTCTACAGTTGTGTATTCCCTCGGTGCTGTTGCTACCTTAGCTGTTATTATAGCCTCTTACGTCTATGCGGGCAATGAAGACAGTGACTATATCGCTTCACTGGGAGGTGTTATTCTTATTGCAGCTTGCTTAGGTTACACCATGCAGAGAGGAAGATGGTGCATGGTTCAAGGTTTTCGTGAACCCCATATGACAGGTGACTGTACTCTTGCTAAGTCGGTAATGCTTTCAATCGTTATTGTTGCAATAGGTGCAGCAGTGCTGAAATATGCAGTACCTGTTCGAGCAGAAGGCGAGGCTATTTTAGCGGCTCAAAATTATGTAAGGGGAACCTTTGGCTGGGGTGGAGTTGTCGGTGGTTTTATTTTTGGACTTGGAGCTATGTTTGCGGGTGGTTGCGGATCGGGGACATTGTGGAGGGTTGGCGAAGGACAAGTGAAACTTATCATGGTTGTGCCATTTTTCGGAATAACCTCTTCTATTATGACAGCCTGGTTTAGAGATCAGGAGTTTGAGGCCGATGGTGTACTTGGGTCTTTTGTTTATATGCCAGATTCTTTTGGTTACGGACCAACCCTCTTCGTTATTGCTGCTGCAATGATTGCCTGGTATCTTGTTGTTACCTGGAACGAAGAAACTAATAAATTAATTGTTCCAATGTAAAATTTTGAATGTACAGAGATGTAAGCGCAATTTCAATTCATTGAAATTGCGCTTTTTTTGTTAGACCTCACACCGACAAACAGTGAGTAAGTACCTTATGAGTGGCTCATAACAATACTCTATAAAATCGAATGCTTATTTTATTGTTTTTTTATGACAGCTTTTACGGAACAAGGTATTAATCACGACTTATTTGCCGTTTATCGGGGTTAGGTTGGAAGTATACTCAACTCTCACTTGGTTGCAGTTCCCTTCGCAGTGGTTTTGCACATCTTCAAAGGCACAAACTAAAAACCATATTCAGGCAAAAGACTGTTCTCAATCCTTAGAACATGAGTGCTGTTGCAAAAAGAGATTGGAAAATGTAGACTCAACAATAGACTTGTATTTTTGAGGTTGTTGAGGGGATATCATAGATGAATGGTTCGACAAAAATACTCATAGCTGATGATGACGCCATGGTCAGAACAACGGTTTCCAGAATACTGGAGATGTTTGGCCATAGAGTTGACTCTGTTTCCGATGGGAGCAGTGTTATGGAGGTCGTTGATGACAGCTACGATGTAATAGTTTTAGATATAAACATGCCGGGTATGGATGGTTTTTCCACCATGGAAGAGCTCAACAAGCTTAAGCTGGATATACCGGTTCTCTTTCTTACCGGAGCCGGTTCAATGGCTTATGCCATGAAGGCTATAAATCTTGGGGTTTACGACTTTTTGACAAAACCAATAGAAGACCTTGATATTTTTAACGTCAAGATTCGCAGGGCTATTGAAAAGAGAATGTATGTCCTCAACGAACGAAAGTATAAAGCAGCACTTGAGGACGATATTCAGCTCAAAGCAATCCAGCTAGAAGAACAGAATCAGCTGTTGCTAACCTACAGTAATAGCCTGGAAACAGCTACAGTGCAACTGATGAGCAGTCTTCAGAATGCCATGGAAGAAAAGGATTATTACACCGCCGGTCACACGATGCGGGTGACAGAGTATGCCCTTATGCTTGGCAGGGCTATGAGCCTTTCAGAAAGTGAAATTCTTACCCTCCGGAGGGCCGCGCAATTTCATGACATAGGAAAGTTAGTTATCGACTTATCCTGCATACAAAAACCGGGGGCTTTGACTGATGATGAATGGGTTTTAATCAGAAAACATCCGACTGTAGGGGCAAATATTATTAAGCCCCTGGGTTTCATGGAGAGAGAACAGTTTATTATCAGACATCACCACGAAAGAATGGATGGCAAAGGGTACCCGAGTGGTTTAACAGGCAACGAACTGGATGACTTGACTAAAATTATAATAGTAGTAGATAGTTATGACGCCATGACGTCGCGAAGGAACTATAGAAAAAACAAGACAATGGAGCAGGGCTTGCAAGAAATATACAGGTGTTGCGGGACGCAGTTTGATTCTAACATAGTAGAGTTTTTTGCAAAAAGTATTGTTGATTTTACCCCGACAGAGAGTGTCTTTTCAGAGGAGTACCTGGATAATGTTTTCCAGAAATAATATAAATTTGAATAATAACTGACTTTACAATGAAAATTAGCAAAACAGAAGTCGAACATGTTGCACATTTGGCAAGACTTAACCTGGCTGAAGATGAACTTGAATTAATGACAAAGCAGCTGGATAACATTTTGTCCTATGTGGATAAACTAAATGAATTGGATACAGATAATATTCCACCCACAACGCATGTTTTCGCCGTCAAGAATGCTTTTCGTGATGATGTTGTGACGAAATCTCTGCCGCAAGCTGACGCATTGAAAAATGCACCGCAGCAAAACGGTGAGACATTCCAGGTCCCAAGAATTATTTAGTACCTTACTCCGTAAAAGCTGTAACAAAAAACAAGAAAATACGGATTAGGTTTTATTTTATACGGTTTTAAGCACTCACAAGGTACTTACTTACCGTTTACCGGGGTTAGGTAGCAGTTGTCCGCACTGTAGAAATTGTATAAATTATAAGTTTTCCACGATTACAAAAACAGCACACGCTGCTGCTTTCTTCTAGAGGTTTGAATGAAACCGTACGAATTCACTATAAGCCAGGCACTGAAAACAATGGAAAAAGGTGATTTATCATCTGTTGAGCTTACAAAAAGCTGCCTGGAAAGAATAAATACTGTTGAAGAAAGGGTGTCTGCTTTTATAACTGTTGACAGTGAGGGCGCCCTCATTCAGGCAGAACAGGCAGATAAAAAACGAAAAGATGGCAAAGCCGGAATGCTCTGTGGGATTCCATTGTCTGTAAAAGATCTGCTTTGTACCAGGGGATTGAAGAACACCTGCGGCTCGAAGATGCTCGAAAACTTCGTCGCGCCATATGATGCCACGGTTGTTGAAAAGATACGACAAGCGGGTGGTGTTATTCTCGGCAAAGTTGCGATGGATGAATTTGCCATGGGATCAACTTCGGAAAACTGTGCCTTTGGTGTTCCCAAAAACCCCTGGAAAGAAGGGTATGTTGCGGGAGGATCATCTGGTGGTTCGGCTGCATCTGTCGCTTCTCTGGAGTGTCTTGGCTCACTTGGCTCTGATACAGGAGGTTCTATCAGGCAGCCTGCATCTCTTTGTGGTGTTGTTGGTCTTAAACCGACTTACGGGAGAGTTTCAAGATATGGACTCACAGCCTTTGCTTCTTCTCTTGACCAGGTTGGTCCACTCTGTCGAAGCGTTGAGGATTGTGCTCTGATGATGAACGTTATCAGTGGCTACGACCATATGGACTCTACCTCTGTAAAAGAGCCGGTTCCTGATTACAGCTCCTTTCTCACAGAAGGGCTTGACGGCCTCAGGGTTGGAGTTCCAAGGGAGTATTTTACAGAGGGGCTTGATCCGGAGGTTGAGAGTACCGTTCGCAATAGTATAGAGGTGCTTCGTGAACGTGGTGCAGACATTGTGGATGTGTCTCTGCCGCACACAGATTACTGTGTGGCAGTGTACTATCTGATAGCTCCGTCGGAGGCGAGTTCCAACCTGGCAAGATACGATGGTGCCTTGTATGGTTACCGTGAAGAAGATGCTGATTCGCTTCTTGATATGTATAAAACGACTCGCTCCACCGGCTTCGGTGCAGAGGTTAAGCGGAGGATTCTTATAGGTACCTATGCCCTGTCTTCGGGGTATTATGATGCCTATTACAAAAAAGCGTCCCAGGTGCGTACTCTCATCCTTAGAGATTATCAGAAAGCATATGAATCCTGTGATGTACTCATCTCTCCAGTGACCCCCACTGCTGCCTGGAAAATGGGGAAAAACTCTGACGATCCTCTTGCAGTATACTTGTCTGATATTCTGACAATTTCTGCAAATCTTGCCGGGGTCCCCGGGATTTCTGTTCCTGGAGGTTTCACTAAAGAGGGTCTTCCTGTAGGAGTTCAAATGCAGGCTGCTCACTTCCAGGAGGAAATATTGATAAAAGCGGGGTTCAACCTTGAGCAAAGTCTTGGTCTTGAGAAGATGACAGCCTTCTAGTTGATCAATTTTGTGGCGTATATTTCAGATAACCCGAACCGGGGGATCACTTGAAAATCAAAGCACAGGATAACATCGCTACCATTGTCCCTTATCCACCGGGCAAGCCTCTTGACGAATTTGAACGTGAATATGGGGTTACCAATCCGATCAAGCTCGCATCAAACGAGAACCCATGGGGACCTTCACCAAAGGTTGTGAAGGCACTCCACACAGAGAGCTTGAGTCTGCACCGATACCCTGATGGATCATGTTATCATCTGGTCCGGGCACTTGCCGGAAAAATGGGTCTTGATCCTGCCGAGATTGTTGTGGGAAATGGTTCAAACGAAGTCATTGAGTTTTTGGTAAAGGCATTTATGAGAGAAGGGGATGAAGCTATAACCAGCCACCCTTCATTTCTCATGTATCAAAAATTTGTTCAGATCCGTAACGGTGCTAACTATGTTGTGCCCCTTAAAGAGATGGGTCATGACCTTGAAACTATCAAGGCAATGATTTCCGATAAAACACGGCTTATATTTCTTGATAATCCCAACAATCCCACGGGAACAGCCATAGCTCCGGTTGATTTATACCAGTTTTTAAGTGATGTACCTGAGTCAGTTATTGTCGTTTTGGATGAAGCCTATGTGGACTTTCTGGATACATCACTCCAGGTGGATATTTACTCTCTTATCCGTAATGCTGCCGGGCGCTGCCCTGTCGTGTCTATACGTACATTTTCAAAGGCTTACGGCCTTGCAGGTTTGAGGGTTGGTTATGGACTTATGTCACGGGATATTGCTACTATTCTCAATAAGGTACGCCAGCCTTTTAATGTTAACCAGATGGCACAGGCAGGTGCCCTGGCCGCACTGGAAGACGAAGAATATTTCCAGCGCACTGTGGCTCTAACAAAAGAAGGGCTTGATTTTTTGAGCAGTGAAGTGAGTCGACTTGGTTGTAAGACATATCCGTCCCATGCTAATTTCTTTTTAATAGATGTAGGGACAGAGGCAGATAAAATCTATCAGGCCATGCTGTATAAAGGCGTAATTATCCGTTCCATGAGCAGCCACGGTTTCGACAATTGTATACGTGTCACCATCGGTACTGAAGAAGAAAATAGACGTTTAATACAAACTTTGGCTGAATGCCTTGATGAATTGAATTATGTCTGAAAAACAGGAAATTGTCACGATAGACGGTCCTTCAGGGGTGGGAAAATCGACAGTTAGCCGGAAAGTTGCGGCAGCTCTGGGGTTTACTTACCTGGACACGGGAGCAATGTACAGAGGTGTCGGTCTTTTTCTCCTTCGGCGTGAAACCGACCTCGATGATTCCGAGATGATAGCAAAAAACCTTCAGGAGCTGGAACTTCGTCTGCTGCCAGCAGCAGACGAAAACAGTGACGTGGGAGTTATGGTCAATGGGGAGATTGTCAGTGATGCAATCCGCACTCCTGACATGGCCATGGTGGCGTCGAAGGTTTCAGCTGTCCCCGTTGTCAGGGATATTTTAACGAAAATGCAGAGAAGGTATGGTGATAACGGCCAGATAGTAGCTGAAGGTAGAGATACCGGGACTGTCGTTTTTCCAAAAGCCGGGTATAAATATTTTCTCGATGCAGACCCGGAAGAAAGAGCTGAAAGACGTTGTAAACAACTACGGGAAAAGGGCATTGCTGCAGACTTCTATCAGATCCTTGCCATGACCATAGAGCGAGATAAAAACGACAGGCAAAGAGAGGTTGCTCCGCTGAAACAGGCTGCTGAGGCAACTCTGATCAATACGTCGTCCATGACTATTGACAAGGTTGTACGAGAGATATTGGCTGGGGTGAAGAGAAAAAGGTAGTCAATACAAATAGAATATCCCAGGCTAGAAGAGTACCTGGGACATTGGAAAATATGTCACTATTTAACCACGAAATCGACCCTTCTATTTCGGCTGTATGCGTCCTCATCCTGTTCCAGGAAAACAGGTTGCTCCTCTCCGTAGGATAATGTTTGTATTCTATAGGTGTCTATACCGAGACTCACCAGATATTGCTGAGTGTTTATAGCTCTTCTTTCTCCGAGGGCCAGGTTGTATTCGTTGGTACCCCGTTCATCTGAGTTACCTTCTAGCACCACAGTGGCGTTTGGTATTGTCTTGAGATATTCGGCGTTATCACTCATGATCTGTGCCATATCATTTCGAACACTTGCCTGATCGAAATCAAAATATATGGGGAAGAGGTTTGGAGAACTTCTTCCATGGAGTCTTTTATATTCATCAGACTGTTGATCAATGCCTCCCTGGGCAATACCACCAGCACCTCCGGCTGCACCCAGTTGAGCTGTATCGTCCAGGGAGCCTTCAACAGGCAAGTTGCCTTCGGAGTAGCCACCTTCAGCTGTCGGGTAGCTTATATCATTTCCACTGGTCATTTCGTAACCTGTGGTGTTTTTGGGGGGAGGGGGGACAACTGTTTTTTTACTACAGCCAGTACCGAACAAGAGCAGGGAACCCATAAAGAGAGAAATCGGTATTGTCGTGTTGAGCTTTATCTTCATACATTCTCCTGTTTGAAAATTTTCAATTTTGGTCTATGTCCCTCATATTCCCGAAAAGGAGCTTATTATAAACATATATGGTTAACTACTTTAGTCGTATTGAAAAAGAGGTCAAGATTAAAATGTAGGGAAGAAAATTATTCAAATTATGGTGGAGAAATATTTGTCACAGTACTGGGTATGCACATAAAAGAGAACGAAAAGAGAACGAGATTTTCGGGCCTGTTTGGTGTAGTCAACAGAGGCGAGGGCCGAATCGTCAAATGGAAAACGAAGGTAAGGGTATCACGGAATGAAAAAGTATAAATTGGTTGCCGCTTGTGCCGCCGGTCTCGAAGAACTGGTTGAAGAGGAGGTTGGACTTTTTGGTGGCCAGGACATTGTCTGTGCAACTGGTGTCGTCACCTGGAGTGGAGACCTCGAGGCGGCATATCGCTGCTGTTTGTGGTCACGATTTAGTTCTCGTGTCTTTTTGCAGCTCGCACAGTTTCCGGTAAAAAACGAAGAAAGCTTGTATGAGGGCAGTCTTGCAACGGCATGGCAGGAGCACTTTTCTGAAAAGACCAGTTTTGCTGTCAACTGTACACTGACCTCTGACTCACCAGTTAACCACAGCCGCTATGCCTCTTTGAGGGTTAAAGATGCAATTGTTGATTCTTTCCGTGATAAAACAGGAATAAGACCATCTGTAAGTACCACACGGCCTGAGGTCCAGATTCACCTTCATCTGGAAAAAGAGAGCGGTTATCTGTACATAGACATGTCCGGAGAAAGCCTGCACCGAAGAGGATATAGAGGCGGAGCTGGCAGAGCACCCCTTAAAGAGACTCTTGGAGCAGCAATTGTAGCTCTTACAGACTGGCACAAGTATGGAGAAACACTCATAGATCCCATGTGCGGTACTGGGACCCTGCTGATAGAAGCCGCTCTGATGTTTGGAGACTCCGCCCCCGGCTTGTCGCGAAGCTACTTTGGTTTCTTTGGCTGGCTGGGACATGATGCCAATATCTGGAGTGACCTTATTGCCGAAGCGCTGGAAAGAGAAGAGGCCGGTCTTAATAAAAAGTGGCCGTTGATGATCGGTTATGACTGTGACCCGGTAGTGGTGAGTGGTGCACGGAAAAACTTGGAACAAGCCGGACTGGAAAATTATATCCAGATAAAACAGGCTGAGATAACAACACTTCAACCGCCTGAGCAAAAGGGTACCCTGCTCTCAAACTTACCTTACGGAGAACGGCTTTCTGAAAAAACCATGGTTGCTCAACTTTATCACGGCTACGGGCGAATTCTTCGACAGCGATTTCCCGGCTGGACTGTAGGTGTTTTTATTTCTAATCCTGACCTCACTGATAGCTTTTCTATTTCCTGGCAGAGTAAATATAAACTCTTTAACGGCTCCATCCCCTGTCGATTGCTTTTAGGAACAGCTGAGCCGGCAGAGGAGCGCTTTGTGTGGAGTTTTTCCGCGCCGGAAGGTGAGGGTGATGAGTTCAGCAACAGACTCAGAAAAAACCTTCAGAAAATGTTCAAATGGGCGCAAAAAGAAGGGATCTCCTGTTTTCGAGTGTATGACCGGGACTTACCCGATTTTAATATAAGTATTGATATATACGAGAAGTGGGTTCTCGTTCATGAGTATCTTCCACCAAAGACAGTCGATCCTGAGGTTGCTGCAACACGATTGAGTCATGCTGTCAGAAGTATCAAAAACATACTAGGTTTGCGATCAAACCGCTTCTTTTTGAAAACAAGGAGCAGGCAGAGAGGCTCAAAACAATATGAAAAGGAAGGGAGTCAAAAGAAGATGTTCAGGGTGCAGGAAGGTGCCTGTGTCTTTTTGGTCAACTTCACGGATTATCTTGACAGCGGTCTGTTTCTTGACCACCGCCCTGTACGAAAAATGATTTATCAGGAGGCTCAGGGAAAGAGGTTTCTAAACCTCTATGGTTATACGGCTACAGCTAGTGTGCAGGCAGCTTTAGGCGGCGCAGCAAGCACCACCACCGTCGACCTGTCCACCACCTATCTTGACTGGGCAAGAATGAATTTCGCTCTGAACGGCCTTGGTGAAGTCAGAAATAAGGTGGAAAAAGCGGATTGTCTACAGTGGCTCCGCGAAAGCAAAAACAGGTATGATTATATTTTTGTTGATCCACCGACATTTTCTAACACAAAAAAGGAAAAGCGGGTGTTTGATATACAGAGAGATCATTTACAGCTCATTCATCTTGCGATGTCTCGGCTTGAGGTTGATGGAAAACTCATTTTTTCCACGAACTTCAGAAGGTTTAAGCTCGACCCCATACTGGAAGATGAATATGTAGTTGTGAATATCTCTCAACAAACCATTCCGTTCGACTTTAGCCGAAATAAAAAAATACACATGTGTTGGGAGATAAAACCCAGGTCGTAAATGAATAAGTGGTTGTCTTGGTATTGGCCTGCAAAGTAGTATGATTTGAAGTTCAGGGTTGTACTAATTTGTTTTTATACCTAAATTTTGCAATTGCCTAGTCCGCCGGAGATGCGAGGCAGCGAAGCTGAAGACGTATAAATAAACTTCAAAGCTTCGGTAACAAAGCAGATTCGGTGGAATTGTCAATCCCGTAGGGTAGTAAGGTAGCAAAATAATAGTCATAAAAAACATGAGTTTCTAAATTGATAAATATGGGTGCAACATATCGTCTTACAAAGACAAATTTATTTTTCTCTATTTTGCGTATGCAAGATTTAGGTTAGGTTAGCTTTGACAATGTATCTTTTGCAAGGTGGTCTCGGTAGGTATAACGATGACTACGAAAAAACAGAAACAAGGATAAGTAATGAAAGCGTTGATTGTAGAGGATGACTTTCTAGCCCGTTCTCTTCTTTCCACACTACTCTCTGAGTACGGCATTTGTCATGTGGCTGTGAATGGCAAAGAAGCCCTGGAGGCCATAAGGACGGCGTTTGAAGACAAAGAGCCTTATGACCTTATTTGCCTTGATATAAAAATGCCCGTAATGGATGGGCAGGAAGCACTGATGGCTCTTCGGAAAATGGAGGGTGATCTTGGTATAAACGGCTGGGATGCAACCAAGGTTATTATGATTACGGCCATTGATGACCCCAAGAATATCATGAGGGCTTTTCGGCAGGGGCAGTGTGAGGCGTATCTCTCAAAGCCACTGGATAGAGACAAACTTGTTGGTCATATCAGGGATTTAGGGTTAATAGAGTAGGTAGTGGCCGACCGAAAACCGCCAATTGCCCCAATTTCTTTGTTGGCCTCAAATTTTAATCCTCAGGTAAGCGAGGCACGAGACTCTGAAGTACGTAATGTATTCTTCCGGCTAAAATAATCGCCCGCCCCGAACTTGAGAAAATTTTGCAGGTTTTTGTTCAGACACTAGGTGTAGATAAAACTGTTGTTTTGACAGATGTCGGTTCATTGAACAAACGGGAGTAATGCCGCACACATGTATCTAGACGATCTCTTCAAGGCAAGACCTCTATCCATTGAAAAACTGCGGATTCACTTCCGGGATGTTTATCAACTCAATGAATCCCAGGTCGAAACTATGGTTCAGAGTTCATCAAAATCTCTTGTTTTTGCAATGGACACCATAGATGATTTTCTGAAAGTTAAAGAGTCTCATGAGGATTTAGTCCCGGTTTTTCATAACCTGAAAGGCGTGTTGCTTAATATGGGAGAAGAGGAGTGGGCTGATTATTTCAGGACAATTGAACGCAGAATTATAGCAGATGAAATTTGTGATATTGGTAAGGTACAAAAAATTATGAAGAGAGGATTGCAGGATGTCTTGCTCTACGAGTGATCTGATTTTTGACGTATGGAAAGGAAAGAAATGAAACACAACAAATGCACTAACTGGAGGGGGGCTCGTGTCTGAGATTGAGAGACTTCAGCAACAGGTCGATGTTTTGAAAGCGCAGCTTGAGGAGCAAAGAAAGACGAACGATCTTCTCAAAAAAAGACTTCGCCATGGACTCCTGAAAGGGGGGGAGGTTGCGGCAATACCGTTGAGGCAACTTGAGACTGCCCCTATGGTATCCCAGGCGGGGGCAGTACATTGGGGGAAGTCCTTATTTCTTGAAAACATCAGTCATGAAATCCGCTCTGCAATGAACGGGATACTCGGTATGTCAAACCTAATACAGGAAACCGAGTTGTCTGTTGACCAGAAAAGTTATCTTGAAATGATCGGTTCTTCGGTGACGCGTTTACTGGAAGTGATGGATGAAGTCCTCGATTTTTCCAAGATAGAAGGTGGAGAAATCGATCTCAGGTATGAGGACTTCAATCTTAAGGAAAGCCTTGATCACGATCTCTATGTACTGAGCGTTGAAGCCCAGAGAAAAAAAATTGAACTCAACTGTCAGATTGATCCCGATGTCCCGGCGCATGTTCACGGTGATGCAGTTCGCCTTACACAGCTTGTGGCGAATATCGTCAATAACGGTATTAAATATACCGACCATGGTTCGGTTTCTCTCAAAATTGAAAATCGCGGGTATGACAGTGCCAACAATTTGATCTTGAGATTTCGTGTCACGGACACGGGGTGTGGTATATCCCCGGAGGCGTTTGATCTGATTTCCTACTATTTAAAACAGAAGGTGAATGCCCAGGCCCCTCTGCTCCTTGATGTCGGCACTGGAGGCCTGGGCCTCACTGTAGCAAGCCAGCTTGTCAAACTAATGGGTGGAGAGATCGGAGTACAGGGCCGTGACAAAGGTACAACCTTTTGGTTTACATTACCCTTTAAAGAGGTTGCCGATTTTTCTTCTTTTGAACAAAAAGCAAATACCACTTTTGAGAACATAAAGGAGAGTGGGGTGTATGCTTTGAAGGGAGCCAGGATTCTTCTTGCAGAAGATGAGTATATCAACAGGGTGCTCATTGAGACTGTTTTGGAACAACTGGGTGTTAATGTTACTTCTGTAGAAAATGGAGAGGCAGCAATAAAAGAAGCCATTGAGGGAGGCTATCAACTCATTTTAATGGATATCCAGATGCCCGGGATGGATGGGCTGGAAGCAGCAAGGGCCATTAGAAAGCATGAAAGAAAAACAGGTAAACATGTCGATATTGTTGCCCTTACGGCACTTGCAATGGCGGGTGATCGTGAGAAGTGTCTGCAGGCAGGAATGGATGACTATTTGCCCAAACCAGCAGAAAAAAATCAGCTCATTGAGGTCTTAACGAAGTTTTTAACCAATAAGGCCCTTGTGGTTGAAAGTGAACAGGCAAATCAAGACACCATGGTCAGAACACTGATTGAATCCGGCTGGGGTGTTACCATTGCAGAAACTCGCAGGTCGGCAATGTACGAAGCCAGCCTAGCCCACTTTGGACTTATTCTTTTTGATATGTCGATGCCTCATGGGCAGAGTGCAGAGACAATAGGTATCCTGCGTCGCCTTGAAGAGTATTCGGCCCACCGTGCGGTTATTGTCGGCATCGGTGATAAAAGAGACGCGGGTGTGTTCGATGGGGTGGATGGATACATCCTGCGCCCTGTGACAGCAGAGAAAATCAGAGAAAAACTGGAAAGTCTGGGGCTCAAGTAGGATAACGCAGCCACGACCTTGCTGACCTGGAAATATACTATTTAATCAATCCCAATTATTGGGATCGTTACCTTATGATACACTATTCAAACGTTTGTCTTGACACTTTTGGCTATGAACTACCTCCGAGAGTTATTACTTCGAGTACCATAGAAGAGCGACTTGCTCCTGTTTATGAGCGGCTCCGCCTGCCACCTGGAAGGCTTGAGCTGATGAGCGGCATTAGAGAGCGGCGCCTGTGGCCGGAAGGCACGAAACCGAGTGAGGCTGCCACTTTTGCCGGTAGGCGAGTTTTGGAGCGTGGAAACATAGATCCGGAGCAGGTTGACTGCCTCATTTTCACCTCTGTATCACGGGACATGATGGAGCCGGCAACGGCATCTTTTGTTCACGATAAGCTGGGACTACCTTCTTCTTGTCTTATTTTTGATATATCTAACGCCTGTCTTGGTTTTCTGGATGGTATGGTGATGTTGGCCAATATGATTGAACTCGGTCAGGTGCAGAACGGCATTATTGTTTCGGGAGAAACGGCAGAAGAACTTTTGGAGTCGACGTTGCAGACCCTGCTACGGGATACCAGCCTCAGTCGCAAGACAATTAAACCAGCCTTTGCGTCGTTGACTATCGGTTCTGGTTCAATGGGCCTGTTTATGAGACGAGCGGAGGAAAGGGAAAAGAAGCCTCGACTTGTTCATGGTGCCTGGCAGGCCAATACGGCTCACTCTGATCTCTGCCATGGAGGACAGAGCGGGGGAAACATGACATTGATGGCCACTAACTCGGAAGAGCTGTTGCACCGTGGGGTGGACACCGCTCAGTTGACCTGGGATATCTTTTCAGCCAAAAGTGGTTGGAGGGCTGAGAATATCAATAAATTCTGCTGTCATCAGGTTGGGACAGCCCATGCAAAACTTCTTTTTGACAAACTCGGTTTGGCCCAGGAAAAGAACTTTGAGACCCTGGCAAGCCTTGGCAACGTCGGCTCTGTTTCTGCTCCTATAACCATGGCCATGGCTATGGAGGAAAAGGTTTTTGTTCCGGGTCAAAAGGTGGCCCTTCTAGGGATCGGCAGCGGGATCAACTGTCTGATGTTAGGCGTTGAGTGGTCGTCATGAAAAAACCGTTAACAGGAGATCAGGGCAGACAACTGCTTGAACTTGCCAGAAAAACTCTTTCCAGCAAATTCTTGGGTGATGAAAATCTAGGCCAACCTGATGACCCGGCATTACTTGAAAAACAAGCAACCTTTGTAACCCTGAAGATTGCCGGGCGATTACGTGGGTGTATAGGTAACCTGGAACCAGTTGGCTGCGTATGGGAGGGAATACGGGACAACGCTCTGAACGCAGCGTTTCATGATCACCGTTTTCCTCCTCTTCAAGCAGAGGAACTGGCAGAGGTGCACGTGGATATTTCTGTTCTCTCTTCTCCTATACCAATGGATTACCAAGACGCAGAGGATCTTTTGGCAAAAATTCAACCGGGGGTTGATGGTGTTATCTTAAGAGATGGTCGACACAGGGCAACCTTTCTTCCTCAGGTCTGGGAGCAATTGCCAACACCGGAACTGTTTCTTGGACACCTCTGCAGGAAAGCAGGCCTCAACGAAAGTGCCTGGCGAGAAAAAAAGATGGAGGTTCTTATATATCATGTTCAATGTTTTGAAGAGGAAAAGAAATGAAAGAAGTTGTACTCCCTGAAAACGTATTGTCCGAGCTTGAAGATATATACGACAGGCTTCAGCAGCAATACAGTGACGTTGCTCTGGATCTGGATTTTTCCTGTGCTGGTTGTTCTGATAACTGTTGTGATTCATATTTCCTCCACCATACCTATGCGGAGTGGGCCCACCTGTGGTTGGGTTTCATGCAGTTGGACCCTGAAAAACAAAGTGAGGTTCTGCAGCGTTGTCGGAAGTATCAGGAGCTCTCTGAGGTTGCCTTAGCAGCTGGAGAGAGACCGCTGCTTATGTGTCCTCTCAATGAAGATGGGCTATGTCTTCTTTATGAACATAGGTTGCTTGTCTGTCGAACCCATGGTGTTCCTGCCACCATTACCCGGCCAGACGGGAAAACCATACAGTTTCCCGGTTGCTTTCGGTGTCAGGAGATAGTTGAGAACCGTCCAGTAGAAAAACAGTGCCCCTCTGTTGAACGAACAACGCTTCTAACCAGGCTCGCCCAGCTTGAAAATGAACTTCTTGACCATAAGCGGCATCTCATGCCAAGGGTTAAGATAACTATAGCAGAAATGCTGATGAAGGGTCCCCCGTCGGTCCCCCGTTCCCATTGCGAAAGAGAACGGTGTTGAGTGAGGAACAATAATGAGAAGCCCTAATGATTTGTGGGAGGCCCTTGGTTTAATTGATGAAGAAGAAACTCATCAGGTAATCACCAAGCTCTTTACGATGTACGAACAGCTAATTGAGATTGAGCCAGAAAACCAGGAAGCCCTCAGGTTTTTTAAAAACCTTGATAATGCTCTTTCATTAACTCAGGGGTGCAACCTCAACAGGAGATAGGAGCGGCATCCTGGAAAGAACAGATGCAGCACTGGAGAACCTAATGCGTTTGAATGTAACACGAAAACAACCGAATTCCAGGATGTGTTTTGTTTGTGGCCTGGAAAATCGATTTGGTTTGAAAAGCAGTTTCTATGAGCTGGAAGACGGTCAGCTTGCGGCAATTTTTAGACCTTCAGCCGAGCACCAGGGGTACCCTGGCCGTTTGCATGGAGGAATTGCTGCCACTATTCTTGATGAGACCATTGGTCGTGCCATAATGGTTTCAGAGCAGGATAATGTGTGGGGAGTAACCTTAGATTTTTCGATGAAACTCAGAAAACCTGTTCCTATGGATGGTGATATTACCGTTGTTGCCAGGATTGTAACAGAAACGAAACGTTCTTTTACTGGAAAAGGGGAGATCCTTCTTCCTGATGGTACCATCGCTATTGAGGGGACAGGAAAATATCTAAAAATGGCTATCGACAAAATAGCAGATTTTGACCATGAAGGTGAAGACTGGGTGGTGAGCACCCGGCCGGACGACCCAGGTCATATTGATCTCAAGGGTCGTTGATTACAGCAGTACTCTGCCAGCCGAGGCCCCCAAAAGGGGTACTAAAAAATGAGCTGCGGCCTGGGCTCCATTTTCCCTGAAAGGGGAGGACGCTTCCTTTTTCAGTATTGTTGGAATGAGTGAGAGCCACTGTCCGCTGAGAAAGTTTTCTGTATTGATGGAATCCCCTCCCAGCACCTCCTGAATATATTTTTGCAGAACTTTTGTTTCTGCAAAGTCTGGTCTGCCGACGGCAATGACCCTGCTTCCAGCCTGACAACACTCTGCGACAGTAGAGTATCCAGCTTTACAGACCACCAGATCTACTGCATCAACGAGATCGGGGTGATAGATGCTGCTCTCACTGTCGAGGTACAATATGTTTTTTGCAAGGCGTTTTGTTGCCTTCTGACCGGAAAATATAAAAAAATAGTCGCTATAGAGCTCCATATCCATCCAGTTCGGCAATTGATGAGGGAGACCGCCAAGTGTGACCAAAACTGTTTTTTTCGTACTACAGGAAAGTGCTCTGCGTATATCCGCGCAACCGTCCCGCTTTTGACGAAAAATAGGACCGCATAGTAGGTCCCGTGTGCCGGTATTGCACAGCGGCTCTGTCTGAATGTGGTAATCGGCTCGAGCGAACTCACCTTTAAGGTATTGAATATGGACGGCGAGCTGAGGGAATTTATCCAGATATGCTTCGTAGATCCAGTCCCATGTGAAATTTTCCAGGAGTATGGAGGGAATTCCAGCACGTTTTGCTACGGCAATTCCAAGAGGGGCAATATCACAGAGGACAAAAGAACAGTTTGCACACAGTGCGGCGAGTTGGTCGGTAAGTGTGGGACTGAAGGGGAGAAAAGCATCAAGTTTGACGAGGGTGGCGTCTATGTCTTCTTCAAGTGCGGAGTTTTGTACCAGGCCAACATCTACCAACACATGATGGTAGGTAAAACAATGAAGGGTCTGACGTATAAGAGACTCTGGAACAGTTGAAAAAATATGCGGGTGAAGGTCGGGTCGGAGTTGCTGAAGCATTTCCAGCACGGCAATTGTCCGGGTGGCATGGCCGAAGCCGTGTGGAGATATGAAGCAGGCGATCTCGGTTGTCATGTGTGATGATGGTGTGGGTGATCACCCGCCTTATGAACATGGCGGTGAACGTGGACATGATCGTCCTCACAGCGATAGATCTGACCGTGCTCGATCTTATACAACACTGAGGTTGTGTGGCTTAGAAAATCCCAGTCATGGGAAATAACAATCTGGTGCAGGTCTAGGCCCTGTAGTATTTCAATAAGCCTGCTTCTGGTCTTTGGATCGAGGTTATTGGTTGGCTCATCGAGGAGCAGTGTTTGAGGGCGCATGGCAAGAATGGTTGCCAGAGCAACAAGCTTTTTCTCCCCACCGGAGAGGCGGTGGGTGATTCGGTCTTCAAAACCGGCAAGGCCGAGGCTTGCCAGTGTCTCCTCAGCTATCTCCCTTGCCCTTTTCTGTGGAAAACCAAGGTTTAATGGACCAAATGCCACGTCTTCAATAACTGTGGGAGAGAAAAGCTGATCATCTGAGCTCTGGAATAAAAAACCAACCTCTTTGCGAAGGGTTCGAAGATCCTCTTTGCTGGAAATCGATTTGCCATCAAACAAGAGTTCGCCTTTGTCAGGTTTAAGGAGGCCCACCATAATTTGAAAAAGCGTTGTTTTGCCGCAACCGTTCGAGCCAATTATACCAATACGCTTATCCTCGATAGAAAAAGAGAGGTTGTGCAGTACTGGTTCAGCATCCAGTCCGAACGTATAGCTGATATTGCGGAGCTCTATCATGGAAACACCTTGTCTGATTCTCTTGTTTTCCGGGGTGATGCAACTTTCCGGTTACCCTTAACCCCAATAAACGGGAAATAGGTCGGGACTCTTTTCAGTACTCGCTCGACGAATTTAAGTACCTTCTAAATCATACTTTGAAACGGATATTGAGTATATCGCCGTCAACCACGACATATTCTTTGCCCTGGAGATACATTTTACCAAGTTTTTTTAATTCGGCCTCGCTGCCGTGTTCAAAAAGTTCATCATATTTCATGAGTTCAGCCCGGATAAAGCCTCGCTGCAGGTCAGAGTGAATGACGCCGGCTGCAACCGGAGCAGGAGAGTCTCTTCTGACTAACCATTGCCTCACCTCGTCTTTTCCTACGGTAAAAAACGAGATAAGACCAAGCGCCTTGAGGCAGAGCCCTGTCATAATGGCAAGTGCTGGCTCTTTTATACCAAGGTCTTCGAGAAATTCTGTTTTTTCTTCATCTGTATCAAGCAGGACAATTTCAGACTCAACCTGAGCCGAAACAACCATGGCTTGCATCTTGTCACGATCGCATTGTTCTGCGACTTTTTCCAGGATGGTTGTATTGCTTAATTGTTCTTCCGACACATTGAAGGCCAGGATGAGTTCTTTGGTGGTAATAAAAGGGTAACTGCGGGTGAGAAACTCGTCGTCTTCGGTGAGTTCCAAGAGTCGAAGAGGCTTTTCTTCCTCAAGATGGGACAGCATTTTCTGCATCAGTTCCAGCTCTTTGGCCTGTTTCTCATCCTTTATTTTTTTGAGGGATTTTTCCAGCCGTTCTATCCGTTTCTCAACAAATATCTGGTCATGCATTACCAGCTCGGAGCTCACCATCTCTGCATCACGTACGGGGTCAACAGAGCCCTCAGAGTGGTAAACGGACTCATCTTCAAAAGCTCGAATCACATGGCAGAGAGCGTCCACATCGGCGATATCCTGAAAGATGTCGCCCTTGGCAATGTTTTCCTGTTCAATTTTGGGTAAAAGGACGAGTTCGACCCGGGCTTTGGCCTGTTTATTCGGTTCGTACATAGCGACCAGTTTATCAAACCTGAGGTCGAGTATTTCTGCTGTCCCGGGAATGGGCTTAGCAGGGCCTGCCTGTTCCCGTATTTCGTTTCCTGTTAACACCTGGAAAAGAGTCTTTTTACCTGTTTGCGGCAGGCCGATGATTCCGACTTTCATGATGTATTGTTACCTCAAGTTAGGAGGAAAATGGTTGGGAACAGGGGGGGGAGCTGTGCGGTGGTATCCTGGCCAAGCATTGTGTATAAAAGTGTATCAAAACGTGATACCATAGTACGATGCCATCCGGCAAGTTAATAGCCATGGTTTTTCTTCAGCTTATGTGAGGGCAGGTATACACTTTAACCTCAATCTTGCATATGCAAGATTGAGGTTTCAGGCGTAATGCAGGGATGCGAGAGTAATTGAGAGGAGAACAAATAACCCAAGGAATAGATAATCTGCCTTGTTGACAGTGTGCCGGTCTAGGGGGATGAGTTTTCCGTTGAAGCCGCGCAGCAGCATGGCCTGATGAATACGGGAAGCCCTGTTCCAACTTTTAACAAGGGTCATGCCGAAAAGATATCCCACTGTACGATAGGTATGGAGATTGGTGGCTGGAACAAAACACCTCATGGCAGCGGCTCTACTGAGTTTTTGGTATTCCTGGTATATTACAAAGACATAACGGTAGGAAAAAAGAAGGAGGAAACATAGCCGCTTCGGCAGATACAACCCCTCAAGAGCATGACCCAGATTAGCTACGGTTGATGTTCCCAATAGCGCAATCAGGCTGAGAACTATAGTGTTGGTTTTCAAAGTAATCAACGAGGCAAGCCGTAAACCTTCGATACTGAGAGAAAGGGAACCCAGAGAGGTAAACTCCTGTCCGCCGTATGTGAGCGGCAAGGTAAGCCAGAGAAAGAAGGTAAAGCTATTGACGGCTAAAAGTCGTTTTGCAACGGCACGTGGTGGGAGTCGGGCGAGGGTTTGAAGAATGAAGGCAACGACCAGGGCCATAGCTACCACCACAAAGCTCTTGGATATGGCGACAACAGCTATAAAAGTGATGGCAGCTATGATTTTAACTTTTGGTGCCCGTCGATGCAACAATGAGGTCCCGTGGCTGAATGTTTCATCCATTCTGTTTATCCGTCTGATTAGAGGGGCTGGTCCATGTAAACCCAGAGGACAGCACCTATTTCTACGTCTTTATCGTTGCCACCCGGGTCTTTGATCTTGTAATCAGCTTCGCTGAGGGCTGCAAACCCCCACCATCCCGATCGGGGACAAGCAAAACTGAACACGCCGTTGTCATTCGCTTTGATTACCTGGGTTATATGGTAATCACTGGGCGCTTTTAACAGGTTGCCCTTGTTGTAATATTCAACTTCAACTTCTGCCCCTGGTGCGGGTTTTCCACCTAGAAGTATCTGCCCGGTGAAACTGTTTCCTGCGTAGTTACCAAATGGGCGAAGCAGAGGAATTATTTCAGTGGGCAGGCCCACTGGTTCTCCCCATCCCTGGTCGTCGCCGTAGGCGGGAATAATAACCTTGGTGTAATGAATAATGCTGAGGTCTTCAATCGGTTCCCAGTAGGGCGTTGGCTCCATCACAAATTGATAGACACCAGGGCGTTTGAAGCTGTAGTTTGTTGTCCAGCCCTCATGGTCCATAAATGTTGCCTGCTGCAGGGTAGGGAGTAGATCTGTCGTCTGTCCACCTATAGTCACAGTAAAGGCTGTCGGCTTGGCCAGATCCATCCCTATATTTTCAAAAGGGTGAGCGAAAGCGAGTTTGAGTTCTGTTGTTTTGCTCTTCTGACTAATAAGGTGGTGCTCAGGAAGAACCATTCCGAAATGTGCCATAGCCTGTCCGGTCATGGCACAGCATAGAGTTGTTGATAAAAGAGCCGTTTTAACTATCCTGTTCATTATCTTACTCCTTTCTTTGTTTTTGAGACTGAAAATAGGCGGCTATTCCCGCCAGACCGAATATATAACCGATACCTCCGAGGATATCCTGGAAGGTGGGTTTATGATCAGCGCTTTCTGCAAGTGATCTTTTGATGGGAGCAAGTTTTTTATCCAGGGCCCCCTCAACTATCTGCTGCAGCTCTTCGCTTGAGATAGTTACGGCTGGTGGTCGTGTCAGAGGTTCGGTGATTTCCCTGTGACTATGCCCTTTACTGTCACCACTGTTTGTTTCTTCTTCAGGGGTGACAAACCAACTGTTTTTATGACCATCCCCACAATCAACAATTATCTCAATGGCACTTTCAGTGCCAGCCGGGGTGGGGAAACTGAAAAGTCCGTCACCATTGGTTGTTCCGGATAGCAGCTGGTGGCCTGTTGTGGTATCAATAACGGAAATGATGGCATTTTTCGCAGGCCTGCCGCTATTGAATTGCGACTCTGTAACAATCATGCCGCTGTCTTCCCAGGCAAATACACGCACTTTATGCGCAAGAGCTGGACCACTGTTGAGCAAAACAAGAAAAAAGCTGAGGCCCAATTTGATCGCCGTTGATTTTTTCATGACTTCCCCGGTTGTAAAAATTCGGGTTGGACTTTTGCGAGAAATGATACAGTGAACATGGTAATTATTCCTTCAATAATCATTAGAGGAAGATGGGCGGCAATCACCAGCTGTGCCGTTCCAATAAAACCTTTATCGGTGGATGCCAAGGCGAGGGCCATGAAAAGAGACGAGAGCAATATGGCAAGGAATCCTGCTAGAAAAGCGCTGACCTGTCTTTTCTTACCGTTGCTTTCGAACCAGGGGCGAAACAGGAAGTAACAGAGCAATGCGGGCATGGCCATAATGGCTGTATTTACGCCGAGGACGGTCAAGCCCCCATATTGGAAGAAAATGGTTTGTAGGAAAAGAGCAACAAGAATTGCGGGAAAACATGCCCAACCCAATACAACCCCCATTAAGCCACCCAGAACAAGGTGTATACTCCCCGGTCCCAGAGGAACGTGTATCAGAGTCGCTACAAAAAATGTGGCGGTGAGGAGAGAGACCGTCATTATCCGGTCATAATCTAGATTTTTAAGGCCCACAGTGGTACCAATCACTGTCAAGGCTCCTCCAACAACGAGAACGGGTGGACTGAGAACTCCCTCTGATATATGCATTGCTACTCCTCGCCTGAGATGAGGTGGGTGTTAGGGTATCAGTATTATACTATGCGTGTTTGTGCAGGGCCGCAGTAATACAAAACTGAGTATTGTGTTACTGTAGTCCTTGGTTTTCTTTTTGTCAACGTTACGGTAATATTTATTTTATTTTTGTGTTACTATGGTTTCTGGGTCGTAAAGGGAGGGCGGTGAGGTGAAAATGGTTGGAAAAGGTGAGTGTAACGAAATGTTTACTATACAGCCGATTGGTGTCATTCGTTCATGTTTTACTGAAAAGTTTGGTATTCCGCGGCAACCTGGCATGATCAAGTCTGCAGTAGCAGAGCTAGAGTTGTATCAAGAGTTTAACCGGGAGGAGATGCTGAGGGGCTTAGAACAATTCTCTCATATCTGGGTTCATTTTCTTTTTCATGAAACAGTGTCCGAAGGGTGGAAGTCAACAATCAGGCCACCCTGGCTGGGGGGGAAGAAGCGGGTGGGGGTCTTTGCCAGTCGGAGTCCACATCGACCAAATCATATTGGGCTTTCGGCTGTACGGCTCAATGGTATTGTCCGAAAAGGCCGACGATTTGTCCTGGAACTTTCGGGAGTTGATTTTCTCGATCAAACCCCGGTATTGGACATCAAACCCTATGTCCCATACAGTGACTGCCTGCCGGTTGCTTCTTCAGGATACGCACACGGTAAACGGCCGAGTGTGCACCTTGAGTTTAGTGCTGAGTCGATGGTTTTTTGTACAACGTACCAGGAAAAAACCGGACGCAATCTGCAGCAACTTGTTCAGGAAATGATTGAGAATGATCCAAGGCCAGCAAGTCAAAAGGGCAACAGGCAGAGGTTTGGCATGCTGCTCTGGGATGTGAATATTCGCTGGCGAGTTGAAGAGGGCGGGTTTTTCGTTGAGTTTTGTACGTATGTTGGCACTACCGTTCGGTCACCAAATACCTTCTAGAGGTTCTGGGTGAGAGTATCATGACATTTCTCTGCCAATGTGTTGCACGCCTGCATTCTCAATCAGTTTTATTATCTTCGGTCGTTTTGAAGAATCAAAATCTGTTTCTTACTCTTTAGCGCCTGTAGGCAGGTATCCACCTTTGGATCATCTGCAATCGTTTCTTGTTCTGGTTGAGTAACTGGAGGTAAGCATTTGCAGCATTAAGCATCTCGGTATCGCCGGGACGGACACCCCAGGCAATTTCCTCCCTGCTCATCAGCACATTGACAGCGGTAAGACCTTGATCGGCATATATTGCGGAAAGATGCATATTGCCAGGCAGGTCATAGACCAGAGCATCAAGCTCATTATTGATGAGTGCTTTTGCAGCTTGGGCGGATTTGGCAAACTGGATCCTTTGGCCCTTGGCTCGTGTTTCCTGGATGAGTTTGTCTCCGGTTGTTCCGGTGATTGTGCCGATTTTCAGGGCCGGGTTGAACAGGTCAGTCAGGCCGTATGTATACTTGTATTTATCTGTGCGGCGCACCAGTGGAATTTGTCCTGAGAGTAAGTAGGGGGCACAAAAAACAATACGATATCCTCGAGCCTCAGTAATGGTCATTCCGGACATGATAATGTCTGTTTTGCCGCTCAATAGAGATGGTATCTGATCCCCCCACTTTACCTGGACAAACTGCAGTTTTCTGCCCATGGAACGAGCAAGGCCCTCTGCGAAGTCGGCTTCAAGCCCAACTATTTCAGAGCCCTCTTTGTAAATCATTGGCGGGGCATTTGTGGAGACTCCAACCTTTAGTGCCTTTTTCCCTGAAGACGATATGCTGTTTGTAGATTGGCCTGCTGACAAGCAGCCGGCAAGAAAGAAGAACAATATTCCAAGAATGAGTGCATTTTTCATAGGGTCACCTTGATTGTAACTAAGAAACAGCCGGCACCTTCGTTAAGAGGCAAAAGAAACAATGAAGAGCCTGATTGTTCTTATTGAAGTATTATCATGTAGTAGAGATATTTTAATGACTTATTCCCAGATATGTTTGAACTTCTTGAATCCAAGCCGCACCATTTTCAGGCGATTCGAAGGTGATGAAGGTTCCGATAGATCGCTGCACTCCCATTAGGTCAATAAGAAAATTGTACACGGCATTCGCCGCATCCAGCTCTGCGCTCAGAGCCTGGTTTTGTGCATCGAGAAGAGAAATAATATCCTTAATACCTTGCACATACGAGTCGGTGACAAGTACCAGGTTGCGTCTCGCGGCATCAACGGCATCCCGTGAAAGATTAATTGAAGGATAGGATGCCCGGGTGTTGTTCAGTGCCTGCAGAATCAGCTGTTGGATACGCTCCTCAGTTGCTCTTTTTTCAGTTTGGAGCTGTAGCAATTGTTCCTGGTTCTTACGACGAGTAGCGTTCTTTCGCCCCCCTTCAAAAAGGGGGAGTCGAGCATAGACACCAATCTGCCAGTCAGTGTCATCAAGTCCTGTGAGGTCCTCATCACGCTGACCATCACCACCCTCTGCAAAGAGAGTGTCTACACTGCCATCAATTGAGATAGTCGGTACCCAGAAGTCTCGCTTGCTTCTGGTGATCAAACGCTCTTGGGCTGCAATTGCAGAATCAAGAACCTTCAGCTCTGGCGAGGCGGCAAGGCCTTTGCTGACAGCAAAATCATTGAATTTGTAAAAATAGAGTGGATTGTGAATGAGGTCATAAAACAAACGGTCACCGCCAATCAGTAAGGGGTCGCTGAGATCAGTTTCCTGGGCAATAAATTCTTCCCGGAGTGGCCGACTGAGGATACGATTTAAGGCCTGCATGGAGCTTAGAGTAGCTGATTCTGCATGCAGGACAACCTGCCTGTCATTGGCAAATTCGCTCTCCCAGCGGTACAGTTCATCAGGTCCGGCCACTCCTGTACTCAACCGCAGTTGAGCTCGTTCAAGGTTAGCCTGGGTGAGTTGCATATTCTCTTTTTGCAGCTGTTCAACAGTCTTACTTCGCAGTACATTAAGATAGGTTGTAGACGTTTCATAGATGATATCAAGTCTAACGCTATCCCGGGCGGATTCTTTTCCGCTTTGCAGGTGCTTTTCAACAGTGTACCCTGCCCAGTCATTTTCAGAATAAATTTGCTGTGATGCGGCGACTGTTCCGGTCCAGGCGTTCTCCGGGCTACTTCCACGGGAAAATTCAGCCCGGTCATTGTCAATGGTTCTTACCCCGGTTCCGATAGTGAGCTGAGGCAGCAGGGCTGATCTCGCCTCACCTACTTTATAGCTGCCTGCAACTACTTCCCGTTCAGCAACAGCCAGGTCAAGGTTTGCAACCAGTGCTTCGCTGACAACTTCAGGTAAAGTGACCTTTCGTTCAATATCTCCCCGCTCAACATGAAGCAGGTGAGAGCCGGTCATATAATCAAGGCTTGGGTACACCTCGATGGCTCTGGCTGTCTTCATGTTTATGGTAAGTTTTTGTGTTTTTGAGAATGTTACAGGTAGGTTGGCTGGATTTTCACCAAGCAAAATTTCCTGGATACTGATGGCTACTTGCCGAGCGAGGTGTTCAAGTGTGTTTTCCGGCATCGTTGTTGCGAAAAACCCTGCCTCCACGTAGTCATATTCTGACATCGCGAAAGCAGCTATCTTTCGCTCAATGAATTTATTGCTTAAATCAGTAACCTGCTGGTGGTTCAGCTGCCATAGTGGTCCAACCATGACGGCAGTTGTCTCTTTAGGAATTTTTGCAATGGCAGTGTCTAGTGAGTGGCCAACTGGAATAAGATCGACTGTGAGGGAATGCTCGTAGCCAATTTTTCGTACGTATTTCTCAACACCTGGGAGGTTTTGGAGATCCCGCTCATCTATGAGTATGGCGAGTTTTTTGAAAGAATAGAGTTTTCTAAATGAGGTTAATTCCTTGTGGATGGTGGTGCCAAGGTTAACAAAAAACAGGTTTCCTATGCCGCTGCTGAATTGACTTGTTGGAGCCTTTTGGAGATCAGTGTCAAAGATGAACGGGGCGACAATCGGTTTTGTCAGATTTTGGCGCTTTAGAGCTTCTGTTGAACCGATCACACCGAGTGTAATAATGAGATCTGTTTCAGGGTTACTGAGCAGGGTATCAATAAGCTGATTAACACCTTGTGCCGTTGAGTCAGCCTCCAAAATCATCTTCTCTGGAAACGCCACAAGGAACTCCCCTTCAGCCATCTGAGCTATTTCTTGCTTGAAAATACCGACAAGACTAGGCGTTAGCGCCAGGGGACCATCAGTAATTATTCCGATGTTGTAACGCTGCAGTGTATTGTCTTCTACTGTAGTCTCTTCAGCTGTAGCAGTCTGAAGGAAAAAGATAAAGAGAGAAAAAGAGGTAACCAGTAGTAGGCGTATAAATCCGGATTGCATCAAAGAGCTCCTGGGTAACTGTTTTATTTTGACGGCACTTTAAAAAAAGCTGAATACAGGACCGGGACAAAAACCAGTGTTAGTACACTGGCAAAGCCGAGACCGAAGACGATGGTGACAGCCATGGCGACAAAGAAGGCGTCTTGAAAAAGGGGTATCATGCCCATCATTGTGGTGAGTGCTGCCATCATTACCGGCTGCATTCTTGATACCCCCGCCTCTACAATGGCGTCAAGCCCTGGTATACCATCTTTGACATTCAGGTCGATCTGATCTATGAGGACAATCGCATTTTTTATGAGCATACCGGATAAACTCATGAGTCCCAGCAGTGCCATAAAACCAAATGGTTGGTCAAGTATAAGGAGTCCTGCCGTGACACCAATAATTGAAAGCGGAACAGTCAGCCAGATGATGAGTGGTTGACGAAAAGAGTTAAACAGAAAAATAACGACTAAAATCATCATGCCAAAATAGAGCGGAATATTAGCAGCTAGTTGGGCGGTTGAGTCTGCAGAGTCCTCAGCTTCTCCACCCCAGGCCATAAAGTAACCGGGTTTTCCTTTGAGCGGGATTATATCGTCATACTTTATAGGTATGGTGCTGGCTGTGTAGGGTTCACCTTCTTTTATGGTTGTTTGATGATAGGATGCAACATCAGCGCCAAGCGCCTGCTCTATTTGAGGTTTTAAGCGGGAAAAAAGTTCAGACGATAAGCCTTCCCTGGTATCCGCATGCACTTTAATGAAGGGGCGGCGATGCCATCGTGAAACACGGGCATCTTCCCAGGCGGTTTCCACTCCATTTATCACCTGTAAGATAGGTACTTCCTGTTGAGCTGATGGGCTGTAGATTTGCAATTCTTCTAAATCTTCCATTCTGCTTCGCTCACCCAGTGGAGCACGGGCAATAATTGGAATAAGGTCTATCCCCTCCCGATAAACCCCGGTGGTCGTTCCCGAAAAATTTGACTCAATTGCGGTTGCAATCATTGGACGGTCAATACCAAGCGTCCTGGCCCGGTCTTCAGCAAGAAGAGGCTGGGGGAGCTTCATCTTTTCTCCCCACTCTGTTCTCACTGCTTTTGACAGAGGATCTTCATTGATGATGGCCATAACCTCGTCACCCATCTTTCTCAGTTCAGAGGGGTCCGGACCATTGATGCGAAGCTGAATTTTACCGCCTTCACCTGGGCCTAACAGGAACTTCTTTGTGTTGACAACAACGTCTGGGAACATTTCTTCAAAATCAGCCTGGATCTGTGGGAGTATTTCGTCAATGATTCGGTAGTCGTCAACATTTACAACGATGTTTGTGTAATTAATAGATGCATCTACCGGAACCGAGTAGACCAGTAAAAATCGGGGATGACCGGCACCAATTGCTGCGGCTACCAGGTTTACTCCATCTATTTTAAGTAGATACTCCTCCATGGCTGCCACCCCTTTTTCGGTTTCGCGGATGTGAGTACCTTCCCGGAACTGGCATTCAATGAGGAACTGTGGTGTCGTGGAGTTGGGGAAAAACTGATTACTGAGGAAACCAAAGCCGTATATAGCCAGGGCAAACATGATGCCGACGGCTGCTATTGTTATGGGCCGCAGGCGGATTGACAGCCTCAGAAAACTGCGATAGACGTTGTAGAATTTGCCACCATATGGATCTTTTTGTTCTCCATCAGCTTGTTTTTTTCTTTTCCCCAGAATAAAAGTTTTTGTTAAAAGAGGTGTAACAGTTACCGCCGTCAGCCAGGAAAGCGACAGTGATATGAGAATGACATAGTAGAGAGAACGGCAATACTCTCCTGTCTGATTGTCCATGCCGCCAATGGAGGCGAAGGCCAGAACGGCGACCACTGTAGCCCCTAAGAGGGGTATTGAATTTTGGCCGACCACCTCTTTGGCCGCCTGGAGCCCGTCCATACCTCTTTCCATACGAACCTTCATTCCATCCACAACGACAATAGCATTGTCGACCAGCATTCCGAGGGCGATAATTAAGGCACCCAGTGAGATACGTTCAAGAGTTATCTGGTAGTAGCCCATAACAACAAAGGTTGCAGCAATAGTTAAGAGCAGGACGAAGCCGATAATCAAACCGGAGCGGAGTCCCATAAAGAAAAGCAGTACAAGGACGACAATGCCAACGGCAGCAAGGAGGTTAGAAACAAAGGAATTGACCGCCGTGGTTACGGCCTTGGACTGCATGGCTACTTCACTGAGCTCCATACCTAGAGGAATTTCCCCCTGTAGTTCCTCGATTCTCTTAAGGACACCATCACCCATGGTGACTGCATTGCCTCCTCCGATTGTGGAAATGGCGATACCTATAGCGTGGCTGCCGTTTAGTCGTAAAATGTTGGTCGGTGGATCGACATAATCACGAACCACAGTGGCAACATCTCTCAGGTAGATAAGTTTACCTTCTTTGGAGGCAATGAAAAGGCCCTCAAAATCTTTTTCCGATTTAAATTCACCGGTGGGCTTGATGGCCATATATTCAGGGCCGATCTTCACATTACCGGCAGATACCGGTAGGTTTTTAGCCTGCAGGGCTTCAAATATCTCCTGTTTGTTTATCCCCAGAGAAGCCATTTTGGTGCGGGACATTTCAATGTAAATTGCTTCTGTTCGTTCTCCAAAAAAAGTGACCTTTTTGACATCCCGTACCACCAGAAGCTCTCGTTTAAGCAGTTCAGCCACGTCTTTCAGCTCAGCGTAGGTGTATCCTTCACCTGTGAGGGCGAAATAGACGCCGAAGACATCACCAAAGTCGTCATTGACTATTGGGGGGCCGGCCCCAGGGGGAAGCTCGGTTAAGACGTCAAGTACCTTTCGTCGCATTTCATCCCAGACTGCGGGCAGGGCTGCCAAGTCATAATTGTCTTTAATCTTCACCTTAACAACAGACAACCCTCGTGAGGAATACGATTCCACACGTTTGAGCTGCCCCAGTTCCTGCATGGCTTTTTCGATTTTCTCAGTAACCTCCTGCTCGACCTCAGAAGGGGATGCACCCGGGTAAGGTGTTATTATAACAGCGTCTTTAATGGCAAATTCAGGGTCTTCCAGGCGTGGGAGATCCTCATATGCCAGATACCCCAGTACCATCACAACCACCGTAACAGTCCAGGTAATGACAGACTTTTTTATGGAAAATTCTGCTATATTCATAGGTTATTTTCCTTCTCGCTGATTTTCCCAGGGGCGAACCTTCATACCATCTTGCAGACTGGAAATCCCAGCAATGACGATTGATTCGCCTCCTTCCAAGCCTTCCTTTATTACGATGTTTTTAGTCCCAGCAAGCTCTCCAATTGTTACTTCTTTCCTGGTAACAGTATTGCTCTCTGTATCGTACAACCACACATAGCTTTTCTTGTCGGCACCATTGAGCACAGCAAGTGCCGGGACGAGTATCATAGTGCCTGGTTGATAATCTTCGCTTGATAAAGCACTTACCTTTGAGGTCATTCCTGGTAGAATATTGGCTTCAGAAGGTTGGTCCATGGTTAAAACTACCTGGTACGTCTGGGTAGCCGGGTCGGCATCTGTTGAAAATTCTTTCACAGTCAGAGGGTATTTTTCACCAGGTACGGCGTCAAATTCTGCTGTGACCTTGATATTGCCCTTCTCTCTGAATTGCGCCATTAAAAGCTCAGGGACATCGATCAGGACCTCTAGTTGGTCTATACGCTGCAGAAAGGCGATAGCCTGTTTCTCTTGTACTTTCTCAAAATTTTCAACATATCTTCTGGCAATAACGCCATCAAATGGTGCTATCAGGGTTGTATCTTTCAGGGCATTTTGAGCATCTTCAAGCCGTGCTCTGGCAACATCCCTACTGGCTCTATAGCGGTCAAAATCAGCCTTGGAGACTTGGCGTTTTGAGTAAAGTTCTTTGTATCGTAAGTATTGCTGTTCTGCTTCAACAGCGTTGGCTTTTGCTTCATTTATAGCTGTCTGGAAATCCCGGGGTAAAATCTGGGCGATCAGATCACCCTTTTTGATAATCTGTCCCTCGTCTATAGGCAGTTTTTCAAGAGGCCCGGAGACCTTAAAAGAGAGCTCCAGGCGTCGTGCCGCACGAACCCGGCCGGGTAGTGCCATGCTGAGTTGTTCCTGGCCGGCCTCAACCTGCTGCAGTTTTACCGGTTTGACAGGCGGCGGGATAACATTTTCAACCGGGTCTTTGCAGCCGCTGATGGTGATAAGCAGGAAAGATATCAGCAGAATATGAGAGTATTTCGTGAGAGTGATTCTCCCTTTTCCAAGTAGTCTATTGTGAACCATAGTGCCCTCCGAAGGCTAAACGACAGGTAAATTGGTATACTGTGAAGGTCGGTATTCCTCTTGGCAATGAGAGTGAAATAATTCAAAAATAGCTATAAGAATTATAAATAATGTTAGGTATTGTCAAGATATTTAACATGGTACTTTTCTGGTTCCGAGTCCCCCTCTGTAGTGACGACTTGATCCTACGTGTTTACAAACGATTTTGATATAACAGAACAGCCTATTGCTTTATATCCGCAAAAGACCCAGCAGTAAGGACAACAAGATCATCTGGCTTGAGCTCAATGTCCAGTCCTCTTCGTCCGGCACTGACGAAAATTGTAGAGTAGTTCTGAGCAGATGAGTCTACGATTGTCAGCAGTCTTTTTTTCTGGCCAAGAGGACTCACTCCTCCCAGAATATAGCCTGTAGATTTCTCGACTTTATTCTTCTCTGCCATCGCCGCCTTTTTAGCTCCTGCCGCTTTGGCTAGCCTTTTCATACTCAGCATTGAAGAAACCGGGATTATACCAACAGCAAGAGTCTTGTTGTCAAGCAGGACCACCAGGGTTTTGAACACTTTCTCTTCTGGTAGACCGAGCTGCTCTGCCGCTTCTTTGCCAAAGGAGTCATGGTTAGGGTCGTGGGAATACTGATGCACGGTGTGGGGGATTTTCTCCTTTTTTACTGCGTTAATTGCCGGTGTCATAGCCCCTTACCGCTCTTGAGGAGGTTTTTTTGTGTTGTCTTGAAGGATATGGGACTCATCGAGTCTCACACCTGTGCCGCAACAATCGGGGCAATCTTCCCAGGTGAACATGAAGCGGCTCTCCCCGCCAAAGTAAGACGTTTGCCCTGAACCGTTGCAGAAAGGGCAGTGGTGAGCTTTGCCAGGATTGGGCTCTTTTATATTTGCCATAACTATGGTATCTGGAATTTGCAGTTAACGGTATGGTTTCCTTTCGTTGTTAGGAGATTGTACACTGATCAACATACCATGGAGTACTACACAGAGCCAGAGATGAGCAGTTTATTTTTTGCAAGAAGACAGTCTTGTGGTTATGGTGTTTTAAAATATTGAAAACATAAACATTCTGAGGGGGAGATAAGGCCTAATTATGAAGAAGATAAAGAGTCAGGTTGTTGCAGTAGCTGCTGTGATCTTTGTACTGCAATTTTTCAGCGGTTGTTCTAGCACATATTACAGCGCTATGGAGAAGGTAGGGAAGCACAAGCGTGATATTATGGTTGACAAGGTCGAAGATGCACGTGATTCCCAGGCCGATGCCCAGGTTCAATTCAAATCTGCGCTTGAACAGTTTGATTCTGTGGTGAAGCTGCAGGAAACGGACTTAAAAAAAGCCTATGATAGCCTTAGTAAAGAGTATGAAAAAAGTGAGGAGGCCGCTGCCCGGGTTTCTTCGCGTATCGAGAGTGTTGAGTCTGTTGCCGACGCCCTGTTTGACGAATGGGAAGATGAATTGGATCAATATCAGAGTAAAGAGCTGAAAAAATCCAGCAAAGAGCAACTGCATCTCACCAAAGAGCGATATCGTGATATGCTAGCAAGTATGGTTCAGGCAGAGGCGAGCATGGAGCCGGTTTTAAACATCTTTCACGACAATGTTCTTTTTTTGAAGCATAATCTTAATGCTCAGGCGATTGGTTCCCTGCAATCTGAGTTTGCAAACCTGAAGGGGGAAATTGATGTTCTCATTAAGAAAATGAATATTGCCATAGAGTCGTCGAATAAGTTTATTGCAGACATTAAATAAAACTTAACTCTTGCGAAGACAATTCTATTTTGCGTATGCAATATTTAGTACCTTAGGAATTGTTTCCCGCTTTTAGGGGGTAAGTTAAAGTTTTTTTGTCCGTAGTCACCACGCGTTTTGGAATATTCTTAAGTACTGTCGAGTAATACTCTATTGCACTCCAACCAAGAGAGGTAAAGATGCGCTGGAAAACGGGCCGAAGAAGCAGCAATGTGGAGGACAGGCGAGGTGTACGCATGACCAGAGGGAGTGCAAAAGGTGGTGGGATTGGAATAATCCTGCTCGCTCTGGTTGCTATGTAGTTTGGCGTAGACCCTTCGGTGATTCTCAACTCAGGACTCATGGATGGTGGTGGGCAGGTGCAGCATTCCACAACGGTACCTAGCCCAGCAGAGGATCAACTTGCTGAATTTGTCTCAGTTGTACTTGCTGATACGGAAGACACCTGGGACACAATTTTCAAGGAAGAGGGCGGACACGTTGTTCCCGATTCGTTTACCCACGGCAGTTCAGAACAGAGGGTTCACTGGTTCCGGGAGGGCCTCAATAAAGGAAGTGTACAGG
>JAWSVG010000073.1:0-5950 GCA_033852035.1 Desulfocapsaceae bacterium
CGGGAAAATGTTGACACCAGTGTTACTGATTTGTAGTGTTAGATCATACGAAGATTACCGGGTTAAAGTAACGTTGCGTTGTAGGCGGGAATGGTTGAATAGCCTTGGTTTGTCGGTTGTTCAGGTATAAATTTCAAGGTTGCAGGTGGATCATGGGCCTTTTAAGAGCGGTTTAATTACTCTCCTGCCGGTTGCTTCAAAAGCGATTACTTATCACCCAACAAACCCAGATAAACGGGAAATAAGTCGGGACTCTTTTCAGTACTCGCTCGACGGGTATAAGTACCTTCANNATTTTCTGCCATAAAAATGCAGAAAATAATTTCTAAAGTACTGAAAAGTACGATCAGGTAGGAAGCTATGGTCAGCAAGGATAACGCGTATTCCCTCATTAAAAAATCCGGCAACCTGCCGACCCTTCCGGCAATTCTCCTGAAATTACTGGCGGCCTGTGACAACGACGAAACACCACTGCCAAAAATCGCTGCCATAATTAACAAAGATCCAATCCTCAGCTTCAAAGTGCTTCAGCTCGTTAATTCAGCGTATTATGGTTTGCACCAATCCTTTAAAGGAATAGACCAGGCTGTTGTCTCTCTTGGATCAGTTACCATTAAGAATATTGCTGTTACCATGTCGGTACATCAAGTTTTTGAACAGAGACGGTTTGAAAATATCAGGCAGTTTGACATCAACCTTTTCTGGTACGACTCTCTGATGTGTGCCACTCTAGCCAGGAGAATTTCCCAAAAAAATGGCTTTAGCAACTTAGATGAGGCCTATCTTGCCGGACTTCTCCTTAATATTGGCCAACTGATCCTCCTTTCAACTTTCCCATTAGAGTATGAAGCGATTCTTGCGGAAACAACAGATCGACGAGACCGCTTAACAGCTGAGACGCAGATGCTCGGGGTAAACCATTGTCAGGCAGGTTCCTGGCTGATGCAAAAATGGAAGATGAACTCTACAATTGCAGATGCCATTCAATACCACCACGAACAGCTGGAAAAGATAAAAGAAGCATTCCCTCTGGCCCAAATAATCTATGCCTCAAACCTTCTCTGTGAAAGCAGCAATAATGTTGAAGACAGCCATGAAACATTAGATCAACTACTGGGACTGAAGTACACCGATATCCAGGAAATTGTAGAGGGAGCAAAAGATGAGGTGGAACAGGCAGCTATAGATCTTGACATCAAAATTCAAAAACCCACAAAAGCAAACGAATCTCTATTTCAATCACCGACTACAATTCCTGCAACAGATAGAAGCTCTACCTTAGAATTTGCACCCCCCTCACTCATTAATGAAATTAATGTACATGAAGAGGCTTTACAGAAGCCCTTTACAGCTAGTGTAAAAAGTGTTTCTTTGCTGCCGACTTTTCTTGATGACTTGATTCAGGCAGCAGATGTCGAGAGCATTTTTGCTGTCTGCGAACAGGCTATGACCATTCTTTTCAACATAGAAAAAGTGATGTTTTTCCTAGCAGATAAAAGCAACGTTATCCTTAAAGGAAGCACTTCTCCGGGTAACAGTTTGTATGAGACAAGCCAGAGACTCGTACTCACTTTACACCAAAACTCCAGCCTCATCATCAAAAGTTACCATGACATGTCAATTACCTACTTGAGGGATGACAGTTCGACAACTAACCTCGTCGATCAAAAAATTCTGAGAGCACTTGGATGTAATACCATTCTTCTCGTTCCGCTCCTGACCGATAAAAAACCGGCAGGAATCATTCTGCTTGGACTTCCAGAAACATTGGACTCTTTGGCAGCAGATGAATCCCAGATACTCCAAATGGTGGTGCAGCAGGTGTGGCTCTGCTTGCAACTGGAGACAAGCAAGGAGCAAACAAAGGCAGAACTGGATGCTGAACGGATGAACGCCGTATCGATGACAGCTAGGAAAGTTGCCCACGAGATCAACAATCCTCTTGGTATCATTAGCAACTATCTTACCTCAATGAGACTTAGACTTTCCGGTGATTCAGAAATCCAGAACGAACTGAGCATCATAGACGAAGAAATCCACAGGATTTCAACCCTCGTTGAGCAGATGGACATGTTCTCAAAGGATCCTGTTTATAATTTTGAGCTCACTGATGTGAATGCAACCATCGAGGATATTATCCAGCTTTTCCAGTCAGCCGGTCTTGCTACCCCCGGAGTACTTATCTGCTTCACACCTGACTACGATATGCCTCACATAATTTCCTCGAAAGACGCCATAAAGCAGATCCTAATTAACCTCATTAAAAATGCGACTGAGGCTATGAAAAACGGGGGTAGCATAACTGTCAAAACCAGGGAACTTACTGAGGCTGTGACCGCTGGCAGAGAGGGCGTTGAGATTACTGTGGCTGACACCGGACCGGGGTTGCCGGAATCAGTAATGACCAACCTCTATAGACCGTTTGTCACGACAAATAAAAATGGGCACTCTGGTCTTGGACTGTCCATAATCCATAAAACGGTTACAGTCCTTAGTGGTACAATTTCACTCTCTAGCAATCCAACGGACGGGACCAGTTTTTCAATTTTTCTTCCCTGCTCTCCCTCACAGGAGCAAACGATAATCTGATAGACATGACATCGAATATTCTTCTGGTTGACGACGAACCCCGGTTCATTGACAGTCTTCAAAATATCCTTCAACATTATAATTATAACTGCACAAAAGCACTCTCTGGCACCGAGGCCATCGAGCTTTTAAAAACTAACCAATATGATCTGGCTCTTCTTGACGTGCAACTTCCCGATTTATCAGGATGTGACATAGTGCAGTTTATCCAAAAATCCCAAATACATACCGCAGTTATTATGCTGACTGGCGTTAGTACCGTGGAAACAGCAGTATCAGCCATGAAACTTGGAGCGTATGATTTTCTTAAAAAACCAATCAATCACGAACTCCTGATTAAAACTATAGACAAGGCTCTCCAACACAATAAGCTGGAAAGCAAGTTAGAGGTCAGCGAACAAAAGTTTGAAACCCTTTCTGAAGCCGCCTGGGAGGGCATCCTCATACATGAGAATAACAGAATAATAGAAGCTAACAGTCAGTTTCTTAATTTGTTTGGCTATAGCCACAGTGAGATGTTGCAGGGTATTTCTCTGAATAATATTTTTGCCACGTCTTCGGTCCAGACTACTAGACATTTTTTTGAGCAAAAGAGCACTGGAAGCTGTGAAGTGTCTGGAATTAAGAAGGATGGCACGGAATTCTTTGCCGAAGTTAAATCTCGCCCGATAACTTATCTTAACAAGCCAAGACAGGTTTGTGTTGTCAGAGACATCTCAGAGAGGGTCAAAGCCGAAAAAGAAAAACTTAGCTTACAAAAAAAGCTGGACAAAGCCAACAAACTCAGTGCACTGGGGTTAATGGCAGGATCTGTGGCCCATGACTTAAACAATATTCTTTCAGGGATTGTAAGCTATCCGGATCTTTTGCTCATGCAAATGGAAGAAACGGACAAGTATTATGAACAAATTAAAAAAATACAAGAGGCAGGAAAACGGGCTGCCGCTGTTGTTTCCGATCTGGTGGCACTAGCAAGAAATGGCACCTTACCAAAAACGGTAGAAAACATAAACGATATCATCCTGGATCATCTCAACTCACTAGAACATAGTGAACGAATGGCAGACTATGTAAACGCCGTTCTTCAAATAAAATTAAGTAAAGATTTACACAACACCTGCTGCTCCCCCCAGCACCTTCACAAAATTCTTTTGAACCTGATCGGTAATGCACTTGAGGTCTTGGAGGAAAACGGGATCGTTCAAATTACCACAGAAAATTGTAAATTTTCTCATCCTCTGGCGGTGGACAAGGTACAGGCAAAAGACAACGATTATATTAAGTTAACAATATCGGATAATGGTCCTGGAATAAGCCGAGAGGATGCAGAGTATATTTTTGATCCCTTCTATACCACGAAGATGATGGGAAAAAGTGGCACTGGCCTTGGGTTATCGATAGTCTGGAACATCGTTCAGGATCATAATGGCTGGATCGAAACGAGGGACAATAACCCCGGCGCACTCTTTAATATTTATTTACCCGCAACGCATGATTCAGTCTGTTCTCTTCAAGACATTCAACCAGTAGACTCTCTACGTGGGCAAGGTGAGAAAATTCTGCTCATTGACGACCAACCGGAACAAAACGAAATTATAGCAAGCGCACTTCAGGAAATTGGCTACTTAACACACTCAGTCACCAGTGGTGAAGCTGGGATATCCTATATTAAAAGCCACCCTGTTGACCTGATTCTGCTCGATATGATGATGGGAGACGGGCTCAACGGGTGCGAAACTTATGAGAATATATTACAAATCAACCCAGGGCAGGAAGCGATTGTTATAAGTGGCTATGCCAACAGTGAGGAAATCTTGAAAATCAAAAATCTGGGCGTATCTAAATTTATTGAGAAACCTGTAACAATCTCCAAGATTGCTCTGGCAATCAAGCAATCTCTCGACGTTATCTGATCAAACTGTTCATGCAGCACAAGGTGGCTTAACAGTGGTACAAGACAAAAGATACTTCACCCGTATCGCTCTGGATATACCAGGGAGCATTTCCATGTACCAGGTGGAGGGTTACCATACCGGATCAATATCAAACATCAGTCTCTCTGGCTGTTTTTTCCCGTCTACGGCTGACCTGCCTGTCGGGGAACGATGTATAGTGACCATAACCACTGGGGAAGGGATGGAATCAGAACAGGTTACTATCAGTGGCGTAATTGTCAGAAATAATTCGGAAGGGGCCGGGATCAGTTTCACTGATGATCCCTCTGAATGCAGATGTCATCTCGAGAAGATCATATCTCAATAAACGATAGCTGTCTCAGCCAACCAGAAGCTGGTCCTCGGACAACCTGGTGAACGATTACACCTCATGCTCCTATTGCTAATGAAAACACCTATTAATTTTTCTGCCTTCCTCCGTTCCTGCTTCTGCTCTGTGGATTTTTCTGGAGTGCCCCAACCTGGCAACAGGTGAACACAACCATTGACCCAATGGACAATTTGGTTTTCTCCCAGTCTAGGAGGCTGTCCGAGAATAGGATTTTGGGTTAAAATAGAGAAATTTTCGCAAAAAAACGGGGTCAAACGGGGTCAAGTCTTTCGTTGTTCCGTTCTCATTTGTTCAGTATATTATGTCGTTGGTAGTACTTTCCAGTCAACAGACAACAATACCTTTTCTCGTAGCAGGGGTTCTCTTCTGTCTTCCTCGAATGTTTGTGAAAAATGGACAATAGGGGACATCTATGATAAGTAAAGTCAAGAAGAAAACGGAGATTTCCCAACCTCCCCAGTGGTATATTCAGCACTAGCTCTTTTTTGAAAATCATAATTAGGAGAATCCTCAAAAATTCGCAGTATTATGATTTCCAAAAACGGGCGAGGGCAATGAACACTCAAACCTTTGTTGCTAACAGTTACAGCTACCGTTTTTTGTTCTATCCCATGGGTCAACAATAAACTTGTGACCAGACATCTATTTGCAATATCAGGCTATTCGCCATCACAGAAGATTGAGTATGGACCAAAACCTGCCGATCTTTAAACAGACCAAATGATGTACCACCCGAAAGTTCGCACAGTCCCCGATTCGAAAGACCCGGCAGGAAAACCAAGCTGTAAGTCCGCAAATCATGTTGCTTCTAGTGCTAGTTCCGAATTCCAGCGTGGTGCGAGTTTTGCTGCTTCTATTAACACTGACTGAAGTTTCCTGTAAAATTTCATAGCCAAAATCCCGCTACATTCAAACTATCATGCGAAGCAAGCTTCAACGCTAATATAAACTGCCCCGGCAATGCTAACATTATCTGACCCACCTTATGAGCAAGAAAATCAGAATGATATTGTGTTTTAACCCAACTTTGTGACAGCAAACAACAAAATACCGCAATAACAGTATGTTACGGTTT
>JAWSVG010000012.1:0-640 GCA_033852035.1 Desulfocapsaceae bacterium
AGGAAAAAAGAATGACTAATACATTACAATCAATTGATTCCTTAGACCAAGGCAGTGATACCAAAATAGAACTGTCTGATGATCCAGTTAAAGCCGAGTATGAAGATGGAAAGCGTTTCTATGAAAACGAAGAGTATGGGCAAGCCGCGGTAGCTTTGCACAACGCGCTTATCGGGTATGAAGAGAGAAAAGACGAATCAGGTATAGCAAATGTCAGTAATCAGTTAGGCAACGTGTGTCTTGCTCGCGAGGAGTATGGAAATGCTCTAAAGCATTACCTGAGAGCATTTGATATATGCGATGGATCGTATGACAGAATGAGTGTCCTTGCCGTGTCAAAACCACTCGTGGCCGTCTACAGGGGCCTGGCGCAACCAGACAAGGCCATTGCTACTTGTCTGGATATGCTTGATCTCTACCAGGACAATAGAGATCCCCAGGGAACTGTCACTGTTCTTGAAGAAATGGCAAGCATATACATCGACTCGGGAGATAGGGAAAAAGCTGCGGATACTTACAAAACAATTGCGGCCATTCATAAGAACTTCAGCCACAACAACATTGCGACAAGTTTTATTGATAAAGCGAATGCATTGCAGAGTGATTCCTGATCAAACGAACACCAGTAAACGGTAAGTAA
>JAWSVG010000012.1:702-1927 GCA_033852035.1 Desulfocapsaceae bacterium
AATTTCTAAGGTACTAAAGTGAGCATCAATGTTTACAGGCATAATTGAAGGAAAGGGTAAACTCATCGCAAAGCGTTCGATTGGCGGTGGGATGGCCTTTGATATCGATGCAGGTTTTGAAATTACAGATCCCGAAGAGGGGGAATCTATTGCTGTCAACGGAGTGTGTTTGACAGCATACAATATTCAAGGGAGTCGGTTCAGCGCAGATGTTTCCCCTGAAACACTGTCACGTACGAGGCTGGGAGCACTTGCCTCTGGAGGTACTGTTAATCTGGAGCGTGCCCTCAGGTTGTCAGATCGCCTGGGAGGTCATCTTGTTTCTGGCCATGTCGATTGTGTTGCGACTGTAAGCAGCCGAAAAGCTGTTGGGAATTATACACTGTTTTCATTCTCTCTTGCCAAAGAGCATGGTCGGTATATTATAGAGAAAGGCTCGATTACCATCAATGGTATTAGTCTGACTGTAAACACNNTGTGGTGCCGGTAATTTTTCCGTATCGATAATTCCCCATACCCTTAAAATTACGACCCTTGGAGCATTAAAAGAGGGAAGCAAGGTAAATATTGAAGTTGATATTATAGGCAAGTACGTTGAAAAATTGCTTTTACCAGGGAAGAGTGACGAAGGCAGTGATGATATGAGTGTTGGTTTTTTGGCACAACATGGGTTCATGTGATTTTGGAAACAGGATTACGTTAACAATAATTTCTATAAGTGTGGATTACTATGGCAGTTAGTTCAATTGAAGAAGTTCTGGAAGACATTAAGGCCGGTAAAATGATTATTCTGGTCGATGATGAAGACCGCGAAAATGAGGGTGACCTCTATATGGCTGCCGAGGCTGTGGATGCAGCTGCCATTAACTTCATGGCGACCCACGGTCGAGGGCTCATTTGCCTGACTATGACAACCGAGATGGTGGAGAATCTCCAGTTGCCTATGATGGTTTCCGATAACAAGTCTCCTTATGGAACCGGATTTACCATAAGTATTGAGGCAAGAACTGGTGTGTCCACCGGAATTTCTACAGCTGATAGAGCCCGGACAATTCAAGCCGCTGTTGATCCTGGNNGCGAAACCCTACGATCTCATCAGTCCTGGACATATATTCCCTCTCCGAGCCAGGGACGGTGGTGTCTTGGTACGTACTGGTCAAACGGAAGGTTCCGTAGATCTGTCCCGTCTTGCTGGGATGGTTCCGGCCGGAGTTATCTGCGAGAT
>JAWSVG010000012.1:1957-3824 GCA_033852035.1 Desulfocapsaceae bacterium
GCCACTATTGCTGACCTTGTAGCTTTCAGGCTTAGAGAAGACAGTCTCGTCGTAAGAGAAGTTGAAGCCCGCGTGCCTACTGAGCATGCAGGGGAATTCAAAGCTGTAGTTTATTCCAACAAGGTGGATCATCTTGAGCACTTAGCTCTTGTGAAAGGCGATATCAGCAGTTCAGAAAAAGTTTTGGTCCGCGTACATTCAGAGTGTTTGACAGGAGATGTTTTCGGATCTTCCCGTTGTGATTGTGGCCTCCAGCTTCATGCTGCCATGGCGAGAATCGATCAGGAAGGGTGTGGTGTGGTTGTCTACATGAGGCAGGAGGGGAGGGGGATTGGCCTTGTCAATAAACTCAAAGCGTATTGCCTACAGGATGATGAAGGCATGGATACCGTTGAGGCCAATCATCGGCTCGGCTTCAAAAGCGATTTACGTGACTATGGAATTGGGGCCCAGATTTTGCGGGATTTAGGGGTCAGTAAGATGTCAATGCTCACCAATAACCCAAAAAAGATCGTAGGTATTGAAGGTTATGGCATTGAAGTTGTTGAGCGCGTTCCTCTGGAGATGCCAGCGAGTCCAGAAAGTAAAGAGTATCTGATGTGCAAGAGAGATCGCATGGGCCACCTCATTGAGGTGAATGATTCCTGATCCGGTTTGGATTCTGGAAAATGTCCTGAAGTCATAAATCTAAGTGAACGAGTAGGAGAGTATGACTACCTATATTGAAGGAAATCTGAAAGCGGATGGAAAAAAATTCGCTATTGTTGTAGCGCGGTTTAACTCGTTTCTCTGCGAGAAACTGCTTGAGGGTGCGCTTGATAGCCTGGTTCGCTCAGGTGCAAGTGATGCAGATTTAGATGTGATCCGAGTTCCCGGTGCCTTTGAAATACCACTTATTGCTAAGAAACTGGCCGGGTCTCAGAAATACAATGCCGTCATAGTGCTGGGTGTCGTTATCCGTGGAGCTACTCCTCATTTTGATGTGGTTGTTAATGAAGTGTCCAAGGGTACCGCTCAGGCGAGTATGGAAACCGGAGTCCCNNGTGCTGTTCGGCGTACTAACCACCGAATCCATTGAGCAGGCAATTGAGCGCAGTGGTACCAAAGCTGGCAACAAGGGTGCTGAGGTCGCTGTGGCGGCTATTGAGATGGCAAACCTGGTTGATTGTCTGGACTGATACGNNCGCCCAGTGATTAATGTGTGTGGTTTGCTTCATTTTCCTGTAGCTGGGGTTTGGTCTGTTTACGGTTTGTTGGACCCCAGCTTATTTTTGATGCTCCTAGAGATCTTCTCCTCATTGCACATATATCCAAAGGACAGGTGGAAAGATTCTTTTCAACAAAAATAGGCACTGTTTTTTTAAACATGTGATATTCTATATATTATGGGAACACGACGAATTTCGCGCGAGGCAGCTNNTGCAGTTTTTGTACCAGGAAGATCTAACAATAGGTCCCGGAGACCAGTATGGCTACGACCTGGCAGAGCGTTTTGAGCTATTTTGCTCCCTTTTTCAGATAAATAAAAAGGCAAGATCTTATGCTCTTGAACTGCTTCAGGGCATTACAATTGATCTTGAGCGAATAGATGGTCTCATTACGCAGTCCGCCTCCAATTGGAGGCTCACCAGAATCGCTCCGACAGACAGAAATCTTATTCGTATTGCAGTGTACGAGATGTTGGAGAAAGATGATGTCCCTTTTCAGGTTGCCATAAATGAAGCTGTTGAAATAGCCAAGCGCTTTGCTGGAGATGATTCCCCCAAATTTATCAATGGTGTGTTGGATGCTGTAAGGAGCAGTCAGCAGCAACTGTAACTCCTCACTCGCCTTCCTTTTTTTCCTATGAGCTTGTCCGAGAATGCAT
>JAWSVG010000012.1:3841-62350 GCA_033852035.1 Desulfocapsaceae bacterium
CTCCGAGATGCTTATTCTCGGATAACCTCTTAGGCGTCTTGTAATTACTTCAAAATACGATTAGATCTTTTTTCGAAATTACGTTGTAATCTCACTCGCGTTCGATGAGTGAATTTATTAGTACCTTATTCCGTAAAAGCTGTCACAAAAAACAAGAAAATACAGATTAGATTTTATATTATATGGTAAGTAAGCACCCACAAGGTACTCATCGCGACTTATTTCCAGTTTATTGGGGTTAGATATGATGAAAAGTATTCCCACCATGTGGGCTTTGTGAAATCTGTTTTCGGGTTATCGAAGTAATGGAGTTATTGTTATGGCGCAAAAAACTGAAAATCCACGGCCAGGCTTTAAGCAGGAAGCGTTGGCTGTATTCGGGATATTCATTTCACTATTTTTATTTCTCAGCCTTATTTCCTATGCCGTAAAGGTAAAAGGAAACTGGTGTGGAGAGTTTGGGTTGATTATAGCACAGGGCCTTTTTGGTTTCACCGGATGGGGTGCGTACCTGCTTCCTTCTCTGATTCTTCTACTTTCGTTCCTTTTTTTTGGACCCTCTATGTCCTTTCAGCGTCTACCTCAAATTACTGCCGGTCTGACTGGAGCTGTCATATCATTTTGCGGTTTGCTGTCTTCATTGACACTGACAAACCCAGCCTATTTTGAGGCCGGCGGCTTTCTTGGTAAAACCGGTTATACTTTGCTCAATTCCGTCGTTGGGAACGGTGGTACTGTGATGGTTTTTGTGTTGATTTTCCTCATCTCACTGATGCTGGCAACACAGTTTTCGCCCTATCAGGTTGTTGTATTGATCGGGAGAGGGGTAAAAAAAATCATGCTAATACTGGCTTCTATCCTGAAAAGTAGACCAGAACAGAAACAGGTTGAATCGCCCAGAGTAACAGGCCGTAGCCGCGCTTATAAAAAAGCTAAGCCAGATCAAGAAGCACAGGGTCTGCAAGCTGTTGCAGTTCCGAAAGTAAATGAGATTGTAACCGCTGATAAAGGTTCTGACCAAGATGATGATTTCGCCGCTAAACCGATCGCCCGTGGTGACTGGAAGATGCCTCCCTTGTCATTTCTTACCAGAAACACCCAGGTAACAAAAAAGATTGATAAGGAAGTGTATTATAAGATATCGAAACAGCTTGAACAAAAATTGATCAATTTTGGGGTGTCCGGTAAAGTGGTCGGTATCTCGCCCGGTCCTGTTGTCACTACCTATGAATATGCACCAGCTCCAGGGGTCAAAATTAACAAAATAGTGGGACTCGCTAACGATTTAGCTTTAGGGTTGAAAGCGAGATCAGTGAGGGTTGTAGGCTCTGTTCCCGGTAAAGCAGCATTAGGGATTGAGATACCCAATGAGCAAAGACAGGTTGTCTATATCAGGGATCTCATAAGCGCAGAAGCCTACCAGGCTAATTCAAATAAACTTTCAATTGCCTTGGGACTCGATGTAGTTGGAAACCTCTCTATGGCCAATCTTGCGAAAATGCCACATTTGCTCATAGCTGGTGCTACAGGAGCGGGTAAGAGTGTTGGGATTAATACAATTATAGCCTCAATACTTTACAATGCCACTCCGGAAGAAGTCCGGTTCTTGATGGTAGACCCAAAGCGCATTGAACTTTCAGGCTATGAAGGCATCCCTCATTTGCTGCATCCTGTTGTTGTCGATCCAAAACTTGCCTCTCGGGCACTCAACTGGGCTGTGCGTGAGATGGAACGGCGCTATCGCCTGCTCGAGGAGGCCAGGGTCAAAAGTTTTGATTCTTACAACGAAACAGCTGAAGAAAAACTACCCTACATTGTCGTCATAGTTGATGAGCTCGCTGATCTTATGATGGTTGCGTCAAAAGACGTTGAAGGGGCTATTGCCAGGCTTGCTCAGATGGCGAGAGCCGCAGGAATCCATATGATTCTTGCAACGCAGAGGCCATCAGTCGATGTTCTTACAGGTCTGATCAAAGCCAACTTTCCAACAAGAATATCTTTTAAAGTCTCCTCCAAAATCGACTCCAGGACAATTCTTGACTCGGGAGGGGCTGAACATCTGCTGGGAGCTGGTGATATGTTGTTTCTCGCTCCGGGGTCAGGTGACATACAGCGGATCCACGGTGCTTTTATATCTGAACAGGAAACCTCTGATATTGTCGATTTCTGGCAGAAGCAGGGGAACACCAGCTATGATACTACCGTTATGGAGGAGATTGAAAAGGATGGGACTCAGGAAAATCCGAATGGAAAGGAGGATTTTGATGAGCGCTATGATGAGGCTGTCGCTCTTGTTACAGAAGCGGGCCAGGCGTCAATCTCCATGGTGCAGAGGCGATTGCGTGTAGGGTACAATAGAGCCGCAAGGATGATTGAAACTATGGAAAAAGAAGGGATTGTCGGACCGGCAGATGGAGCCAAGCCAAGAGAAGTTATAGTACGCAATGACTATACTTAGGGGGGGCGTCCGAGAATGGCCTTTCTGAGTCTTCCCTTACTTGCTCAAACTCTTTGGAATTGAAAAAAATAATACTTGCAGGTGAGATACCCAAGGAAGACTCTTATATCAATTAAATGGCTGCGCATATTTTGTGACAATTTGTCGATATTAACCCAAAATCCTTTTCTCGGATAGCCTCTAGGCATAATTGGCAACATGATTAATTCTCTTGACAATTATCAGGCAACAAATTATAAAAATATTCTCAATAAAAATGAGTAGCCATTCATTGGAAACTTTAAGTAATTGTTATGATTTGTTTCGTTTTGAAAGTAGTTTTAGTTGGTTAGCTGTAGCAATGTAGTCAACGGGTAATCGATAGTTTTTATATGTTGTATAGTTTAAGTGGACCCTGTCGGTTCAGGGTCACAACAGTTAATACAAAACTGAGGAGGTAGTTGAATGCCAAGTTATGTAGATCCTGAAAAATGTGATGGATGCAAAGGTGGCGACAAAACCGCGTGCATGTACATCTGTCCTAATGACTTGATGGTACTGAATGTTGAGTCAATGTTGGCCTACAATCAGGAACCGGACGCATGTTGGGAATGTTACTCTTGCGTTAAGATTTGCCCACAAGGCGCTATCTTTGTTCGCGGATACGACGACTTCGTTCCTATGGGCGGCCAGGTTCACCCAATGAGATCTTCTGACTCCATCATGTGGACTGTAAAGTTCCGTAATGGTAACATGAAGCGTTTCAAGTTCCCTATCCGCACCACCGCTGAAGGTGCTGCCAATGCTTATCCCGGTGAGAAAGGTGCAAACCTTGACGATGAATGTCTGCTTCTCGAAGCTGATCTTCCAACCCCTAAGTAAGCAAGTTAGAAAATCTATAACTACAAAATCTTTATTTAAGGAGATTTGATAATGGCATTACCAAATAAACCAAAAGGCGAACTCAAGGCCGTAGTGAACCCCGAGGTGGTGGAGCATGATGTTGACGTTCTCATCGTCGGTGGTGGTATGGCTGCTTGTGGTACCGCTTTCGAAATCAAGAAGTGGGCTCCAGAAGATCTGAAAATTGTTCTCGTTGATAAGGCTTCTCTCGAACGTTCTGGTGCTGTTGCTCAGGGCCTGTCAGCTATCAACACCTATATTGGTGAGAACCCAATCGAAAGCTACGTGAAGATGGTTCGTAACGATCTCATGGGTGTTGTTCGTGAGGATCTTATTTATGATTGTGGACGTCACGTTGATGAGTCTGTAAAGCTTTTCGAAGAATGGGGACTCCCTGTTTGGAAGAAAGATGCTGACGGTGAGAACCTCGACGGTTCCAAGCCAGCTGCAACTCTGCGTGAAGGTGGTCAGCCTGTACGTACCGGTAAATGGCAAATCATGATCAATGGTGAGTCTTACAAGTGTATCGTTGCTGAGCCTGCGGCTACCGCACTCGGCGCTGACAACATCATGGAAAGAATTTTCATCGTTAAGCTTCTTCTTGACAAAAACAAGCCAAACCAAATTGCTGGTGCAGCTGGTTTCTCCACCCGTGAGAACAAAGTACACGTATTCCGTTGCAAAACTGCAATGGTTGCTTGTGGTGGTGCGGTTAATATTTTCCGTCCACGCTCAACTGGTGAAGGTAAAGGACGTGCATGGTATCCAGTATGGAATGCAGGTTCCACTTACACCATGTGTGCTCAAGTTGGTGCTACACTGACCATGATGGAAAATCGTTTCACCCCAGCCCGTTTCAAAGATGGATACGGACCTGTTGGTGCATGGTTCCTCCTCTTCAAAGCGAAGGTACAGAACGGTCTTGGTGAGTTCTATGCAAATACCGACGCCGTTAAAGATGAGCTTGAGAAATTCATGCCTTATGGTGCTTCTCCTGTTACTCCTACCTGTCTCCGTAACCACTTGATGATCAACGAGCTGAAAGAAGGTCGTGGACCAATCTATATGGCTACCGACGTTGCTCTTAATGCCTTTATGGATGAGCGTAAAGAAAAAGGTTGGGATGACAAGAAGCTGAAGAAGTTCTGGAAGCACCTTGAATCAGAAGCCTGGGAAGATTTCCTTGATATGTCAGTTGGTCAGGCAGGTCTCTGGGCCGGTGCTAACGTAGAGCCTGAGAAAATTGGTTCTGAGATTATGCCAACCGAACCATACATGCTCGGTTCTCACTCCGGTTGCTGTGGTATCTGGGTATCTGGCCCAGAGGAAGATTGGGTTCCTGAAATTGCTAATGACTCTCGTGCTCATAAGTATAAGTGGGGCTACAATCGCATGACCACTGTTGACGGTCTCTTCACCTCTGGTGATGGTGTTGGTGCTTCCGGACATAAGTTCTCCTCCGGTTCTCATGCTGAGGGACGTATTTGTGCTAAGCAGATGGTTAAATTTTGCCGTGACAATGCTGACTTCAAACCAGAACTCAAGCAAACCGCACAAGAAATTGCTGATGAGATTTATGCACCAGTTAAATTGTACGATGAGTTCAAGGGTGCTTCCACCGCCGAAGATGTGAATCCTAACTACTGCAAGCCTGCAGGTCTCATGATGCGTCTCATGAAAGCTACCGATGAGTATGGTGGTGGTGTTGCGACTTATTACATGACCTCTGGCAAGCTTCTCAACATCTGCCTCGATCTCCTCCTGCTTCTCCGTGAAGATGCTGCGAAGATGGCTGCTGGTGATCTGCATGAGCTTCTCCGCTGCTGGGAGAATTACCATCGTATCTGGTGTGTTGAGACTCATATTCGCCACATCGAATTCCGTAAGGAATCTCGTTATCCAGGTTTCTACTACAGGTCTGATTTCCCAACTGTTGATGACGAAAACTGGAAGTGTTTTGTTAACTCCACCTTCAATCCTGAAACAGAGGAATGGTTGTGTGAGAAGGTAGAATGTGTGAATATCATCGAGACTGATCCTTGGCTGTAATGGGAATTGAAGTTTGTTGATATGAAGTAATGAAATCTCCAGGAGTCTTTGACTTCTGGAGATTTTTTGTATCTACTGTTTTTAGCTTATCTTGATAAGAGAGTGTTGCAACTCTTGCCAAGATAAGCTAAAAAATGTAGTTTTTTGTTTGCCCGTTACGTTCAATAGTTGTCATGTTCTGTGCTGACCTGGTCGGGTAAGTATCCTTTGTTGATGTGGCAATAGTATAATATTTTAAGAGCAATTATGGAGGTTAGGTATGACTGACGAGCAAGGCACCTCTGGTGCAGTTTTGGTCGTAGGCGGAGGCATCAGTGGTTTGACTGCTGCCTTGGAGACCGCTGAAGTCGGAAATGACGTGTTTCTGGTAGAGAAAAGCGCATCTTTCGGTGGACGTGTCGCGCAGTTGAACGAGTATTTTCCCAAAATGTGTCCTCCAAGCTGTGGCTTGGAAATTAATTTTCGCAGGATCAGGGATAATCGTAAAATCAGAAGCTACACCATGACTTCTGTAAAGTCAGTATCGGGAGGGCCGGGCAATTATGAGGTCACGCTTGAGACTGCACCTCGATATGTAAACAGTAACTGTACCGCTTGTGGTGACTGTGCTGATGCATGTCCAGATGAGATCGATAACGAGTTCAACTTTGGCATGAACAAGAGCAAGGCTGCATATCTTCCGCATGAGATGGCGTTCCCAAGACGCTATGTCATCAATAAAGCTGCCTTAAGTGCGGCTGGTGTGGATGCGGTGAACGCTTCTTGTAAGTACAACGCCGTTGATCTCGATATGGCTGTAGAAACCTTTACAGTCAATGTAGCCTCCATTATCTGGGCTACCGGTTGGACTCCTTATGAGCCTACCAAAATGGAAAACCTGAAATACGGTCAATCAAAGGCAATTGTCACCAATATGATGGTTGAACGAATGGCTGCTCCTAGTGGACCTACAGGCGGAAAGATTGTTCGACCTGGAGATGAGAAAGAAATAGAGTCCATCGCTTTTGTTCAGTGCGCTGGTTCTCGTGATGAAAATCATCTCGAATACTGTTCACACATTTGCTGTATGGCAACATTTAAGCAAATGACCTATGTTCGTGAGCAGTATCCCGACGCCCAGATTTATGTCTTCTATATTGACCTCAGAACTCCAGGAAAGTATGAAAAATTCCGCGAAGTTCGTATGGCTGACGAAAAGGCTACTTTTATCAAAGGTAAAGTCGCGGACATCACGATAGAAGCTGATGGTGGTGTTACTGTCATTGCAGAAAATGCGCTTACCGCCGAAAAAATATCTCAGAAAGTTGATATGGCAGTTCTTGCAACAGGTATGCAGCCTTCTCTTGCCTTGCAAGGAGCTCCTGCTGATCTACAGATGGATGCTAACGGTTTTGTCATTTCAGAATTTGATAAGGCTATGGTCTCAGCAGGGTGTGCGAAAAAAGCCGCGGATGTTGTTACTTGTACTCAATCTTCAACTGCAGCTGCCTTAAAGGCAATTCAAGTTTCCAGGAGGTAAGAATCGATGGATAAAAAATATTGCGCCTATATTTGTGCTGGGTGTGGCATAGGAGATGCGCTCGATTTTGAGGCACTCGCCGAAGTTGTGTCAGACGAGATGTCCATGGAGTGTAAACCCCATGATTGTCTATGTGGAGCCGAAGGTCGTGCTCTAATTGAAAGTGACATCGCTGCTGGTGTTAACACTGTGGTTGTTGGTGCATGCTCACCACGTGTTATGACCCAGGAGTTTGACTTTGGTGAAGATAAAATCACCGTTCGTGCGAATCTGCGTGAGCAGGTGGTCTGGGCTGAAGTAAAGCCCGCCCAAGGTGAAGAGCCTCACGCAGAAGCTGCCGAGTTCCTTCAAGAGACAGCATCTGATTATATGCGTATGGCTTGTACCCGGGCCCAAAAAACAGAATTGCCAGAACCGTACCAACTCGAAGCTATTAACAAAACTATTCTGGTTATGGGTGGTGGACTTGCAGGACTTACTGCGGCTAAGGAAGCAGCTGAGGCCGGGTATAGTGTGATTTTAGCCGAGAAAGAAGCCAATCTTGGCGGTAAGGCCCTTGGCTGGAGAAAATCATTTCCCAGTAAAGCCCCATGGACCGATCTCGAAGAAAATCCGATCGCTGCACTGGTTGCCGAAATTGTGGCAAACGACAAAATTACTGTAAAGACCGAAACAGAGGTTGCACGGATCTCTGGTGCTCCTGGTGATTTTGGAGTGTCCTTTAAGGCAGCTGGAACGACCGTTGAATGGGACGCACCTGCCAAAGTAACTGTTGATGAACAGGAACTTATCGAAAAAGGCGAAAAAGAGGATCCGAATGATGGCCTTCAAAAGTACACCGAACTCAATCCAGAAGCGACAATGGTCGGTTCAGTTGTATTGGCTACCGGGTGGAGGCCCGCCGATGTTTCACAATATGAGCACCTTGGTCATGGCACTGTAAAAAATGTTGTCACCAATGCCGAATTTGAAAAACTCGCAAAAGAAGGTAAAGTACCTGCAAACGTGGCTTTTGTTCAGAGCCCAGGAGGTAAAGACAACGACCAGGATTTTCCTTATTGTAACTCTGTTACCTCCATGGTTGCTTTGAAGCAAGCGCAGTATGTCTGTGAAGATAATGCTGACGGGAAGGCATATGTCTTGTACCAGCACATGAGAACCCCTGGGCATATGGAGCTGTACTATAAAAATGCTCAGGACAATGACGGCATCTTTCTGACTAAAGGGAATGTCATGAAGGTAGAAGAGGCTGATGGTAGTCTCTCTGTTGCAGTTGAAGATACACTTCTTGGTGAAGACATTACACTGAACGTCGATATGGTGGTTCTTGCTGCCGGACTTGAACCTGTGACTCTGCATGAGAATTCAGTTAATCTCGCATACAGACAGGGACCAGCATTCTCTGACTTGGAAATTTTCGACGGCTATGCTGACTCTCACTTTATCTGCTTCCCGTATGAAACCAGACGTACCGGTGTCTATGCCTGTGGTGGTGTGAGAAAGGCTGAGACAATGGAAGAGGCAATTGATGATGCTACAGGTGCCGCACTCAAAGCGATTCAGTGTATAGAATCTGTCGATAGAGGTGTGTCAGTACACCCGCGATCTGGTGATGCGACTTACCCAGATTTTTTCATGCAGAGATGTACCCAATGTAAACGTTGTACTGAAGAATGTCCGTTTGGCGCTCTTGACGATGATGACAAAGGTACTCCGTTACCTAACCCAACCAGATGTCGTCGTTGCGGTACCTGTATGGGTGCATGCCCTGAAAGAATCATCGGCTTCAAAGATTACAACATCGATTTGATCGGCTCCATGGTCAAGGCAGTAGAGGTTCCTGAAGATGATGATGATAGATTACGTATAATCGTTTTTGTTTGTGAGAATGATGCGTATCCCGCGCTTGATATGGCAGGGATGAAACGTAATGGATTGAATCATATGGTGCGCTTTATACCTGTCCGTTGCCTCGGTTCAGTCAACATGGCCTGGATTAGGGATGCGCTCGCTGCTGGTATGGACGGTGCTATGCTTCTCGGCTGTACTTATGGTGACGACTATCAGTGTCACTTTGTCAAGGGCTCCGAGATAGCAAACAAGCGTATGGAAAATATCGGTGACACCTTGTCAACTCTTGGTCTTGAGCCAGAGCGTTGTGCAACGAATCAGGTTGCTATTACCGACTACGACAAGATCCCACAGATCCTTAATGATTTCGTAGAAGAAATTGTTGATATGGGACCAAATCCATTTAAGGGCTTCTAGCCTGTTGTTTATCATGTGGTGCAGGCAAAAGTCCTGTACCGCATGATCGGTGTTAGCCGTTTGGCAGATGATTTTTTACATTGATGGAAACGCAGGGAGGAAGAAATGAATGTTCAACCTGATTTAGAATTTATAAAATCGCTGAAAGAAGCAGGGGGTGATACACTCAAAAAGTGTTATCAGTGCGCTACCTGTTCAGTTATGTGTCCGCTCTCAAAAGAAGGGAAACCTTTCCCAAGAAAGGAAATGATTTGGTCCCAATGGGGCATGAAAGAAAAACTTGTTACAGACCCAGACGTTTTTCTGTGCCACCAATGTGGTGACTGTACAGAGAATTGTCCAAGGGGCGCAAAGCCTGGTGATGTCTTAAGTGCAATCAGGGCATATGCCTACACTTTTTATGGCTGGCCTGCACCTCTTGCTAAACTTGCTTCGAGCGCAAAAGGACTACCAATGCTTATCGGTATTCCTGTTTTTGTTATTTTTGCTATGTGGCTTCTTTCCGGAGCTATGCATATTCCCACTACTGAGGAATTTGCAAGCCACGGATATCAGCAGTTTTTTGGTACCTGGGATTTTTACTGGTATGCAAAGAATATCTTTTTCATCGTTTTGATTATGCTCCCTGCTTTAGGTTTGGGTTTGTTCTCGGCCTATAAGGGGATATCAACGATGTGGAAAACTATGGTGAAAGACGCTGGTTTGAACACTGAGTATAGACCTTCTGTAGTACAATTTGCCAAAGATTTCGTCTGGCCTTCAATTGTAGAGATTGTCCAACACTCAAGATTTCGTGAGTGTAAAACCAATGTTGACAGAGTGACGGGACACTTACCGTTGATGTTTGCTTTTATAGGCCTGTTTATAGTTACCTGCTGGTCACTTCTTAAAAACGATGTTCTTGGTCTGATGTGGCCGTCGCTGCATGGTCCGTTGCCGTTGACAGATCCCTTCAAGCTGCTCGCTAATGTTTCTGCTGTGGCCCTGCTTTATGGTATTGGGGTGTTGTGGAATAACAGGAAAAAAGCAGAGCGGGAACTTGGTACACAGACAACTTTCTATGACTGGTTTCTTATCTGGGAGATAACGGCGGTTGGTGTTACTGGACTCGGTGCCGAACTTTTGCGCTGGGCAGGTATGCCAGTTTTGGGTTACATCGTATATTTTCTTCACCTTGTATCCATTATGATGCTGTTTCTCTACTTACCTTATACAAAACTTGCCCATCTTCTTTATAGAACCGCTGCGTATACCTTTGAAAAATATCGTGACAGTGAGTATGGCCAGGTGAAGTAAGGGTTGTAAAAAAGCTTTAAAGAAAATGTCAGGTTTGCTTTATTGTACACGAGTAGGCTGGGGGGCTTCCCCCAGCCTATTTTTTGGTATTAATGAAGCGGTACTAATTATTTTAAAATACGCACTATTATAGCTAGATAGTTCTATTGTCGGTATGGCCGTTTGCTTATATAGTGAAAAAAAGAGCAAATTCTGAAAATAGATGTTGAATTAAGATTTTTAAGTGGGTATATTCTCTCTCCTTGTAAGCTGGCGTAGCTCAATTGGTAGAGCTCCTCACTTGTAATGAGGTTGTTGTGGGTTCAAGTCCTATCGCCAGCTCCAATTAAAAATAACACTTTACAAAGTGTTCATAAGAGTATAAAGAGTGTCTGTCTTATTCAGACACGCCCCATGGAGGGGTTCCCGAGTGGCCAAAGGGAACAGACTGTAAATCTGTCGGCTCAGCCTTCGGAGGTTCGAATCCTCCCCCCTCCACCATTTACTCTTCATCTTGTAGGTGAAAGAATCACGAGCGGGAATAGCTCAATTGGTAGAGCATCAGCCTTCCAAGCTGAGGGTTGCGAGTTCGAGTCTCGTTTCCCGCTCCATATTTTATTATACCCTGTGTTTGCAGTAGGTCGCCCACATAGCTCAGTTGGTAGAGCGCATCCTTGGTAAGGATGAGGTCACCGGTTCAACTCCGGTTGTGGGCTCCATGTGAAAACCAGTAATAATCTGTTAATTTTTTTCAACGGCCTTAGGAGACAAGAAAATGTCAAAGGAAAAATTTGAAAGGACAAAGCCGCACGTAAATGTCGGAACAGTAGGTCATATTGATCATGGAAAGACTACACTGACTGCTGCAATAACTCGTGTTTTATCCACCAAGGGTATGGCAGCGTTCACCGACTTCAGCGATATCGATAAGGCTCCTGAGGAAAAAGAACGTGGAATCACTATTGCAACTGCTCACGTAGAATACGAGACAGTCAACCGCCACTATGCGCATGTTGACTGTCCTGGGCACGCTGATTATATCAAGAATATGATTACCGGTGCCGCACAGATGGACGGAGCAATTCTGGTTGTCGCTGCAACAGATGGTGCTATGCCGCAAACCAGAGAACATATTCTCCTTGCTCGTCAGGTAGGTGTGCCAGCGATTGTCGTGTTTTTGAATAAATGCGACATGGTTGATGACGATGAGCTCATTGAACTTGTAGAGATGGAGCTCCGTGAGCTGCTTGACAAGTATGAGTTCCCAGGCGATGACATCCCATTTGTACAGGGTTCAGCTTTGCAGGCACTTGAGAACCCTGAAGACGAAGCTGCTGCTAAGTGTATCTGGGATCTTATGGAAGCTGTTGACAGCTACATTCCTGAGCCAGTGCGCGACGTTGATCAGCCGTTCCTTATGCCTGTTGAGGATGTTTTCTCTATCTCAGGTCGTGGAACTGTTGCAACTGGTCGAGTAGAGCGTGGTGTTGTACACGTTGGTGACGAGATCGAGATTGTAGGCATTAATGATACTCAGAAAACCACCTGTACAGGGGTTGAGATGTTTCGCAAACTTCTGGACGAAGGTCAGGCAGGTGATAACATCGGCGCTCTTCTTCGTGGTGTTAAGCGCGAAGAGATTGAGCGTGGTCAGGTTCTCGCTGCTCCTAAATCTATTACTCCTCATACCAAGTTCAAGGCTGAGTGCTACATCCTTGGAAAAGATGAGGGTGGGCGCCACACTCCATTTTTTAACGGATATCGTCCACAGTTTTATTTCAGAACGACTGACGTAACCGGCGTTGTTACTCTTGCAGAAGGCGTTGAGATGGTAATGCCTGGAGATAACATAGCTGCTGATGTTGAGTTGATCACTCCGATTGCTGCAGACGTTGGTCTTCGCTTTGCTATCCGTGAAGGCGGACGTACAGTTGGGGCTGGTGTTGTAAGCGAAATAATAGCGTAACTTTCGCAAATATCTCACCTTGTTCTCTGTTATGGCGTACAAGGTTATATTTGATATGGGAAATAGTAATGAGAGACATAGTCACCCTGGCATGTGGTACATGTAAGCGTCGTAACTATACGACCACAAAAAACAAGCGTAATACTCCTAATAAACTCGAGTTTAGTAAGTACTGCCCTTTTTGCAGGCTACACACACCGCATAAAGAAACGAAATAGTTTCCTCCTGCAGGCCAGTAGCTCTAATTGGTAGAGCGCCGGACTCCAAATCCGGATGTTGGGGGTTCGAGTCCCTCCTGGCCTGCCATGTTTGTTGTATGAGTTTAATGGAATTATTAATTAGACTACCAGTTTTTAGAGTTGCTTGGTAATTCTCTAGGGAGGGTGCAGACGTTATGGCAGCAAGTTCAAAATCGAAGAAGGGAAGTGAGTCGAAGGGTAATGAACCTTCACCCTTTGCACCTTCCCAGATAAAAAAGTTTATCGATGAAGTAAAAGTTGAATTCCTGAAAATTGTCTGGCCGGATAAGAAAATGACCCTGGGACTTACCGGTGTCGTTGTGGCCCTGACTGTTGTCATTTCTATCTACCTCGGTTCTGTGGATTTGCTTCTTGGAAAATTGGTGGCCTCGTTTCTGCGATAAGGTAGCAGGTCTAAGTTCATTCGTTTGATACCGTTTCTCGTATCTTTTTTTTAAAGGTTTGTTGGAATCTCATGGCAAGACAATGGTACATACTTCAAGTTCACTCAGGTTTTGAGGAGAAAGTCAAGGCTACTCTTGAGGAGAGGATTAGGAAAGATGGGCTGACTGAATCATTTGGGGAAATTCTTGTTCCCACTGAGCAGGTTGTGGAGATGATAAAAGGTTCTCGTAAAACTTCCTCACGACGATTTTTTCCTGGGTACATGCTGGTGAGTATGGATCTGAACGAACAGACATGGCATACCATACATGAGAATATGCCGCGTGTTGTCGGCTTTGTCGGTGATGACAGGAATCCGGTTCCTTTGTCGGATGAAGATGCTGGCAAGATCATAGGGAAGATACAAGATGGATCTGAACGTCCCAGGCCGAAGATTATTTTTGATGTGGGTGAGGTTGTTCGGGTAACAGACGGTCCCTTTGCAAACTTTCAGGGAGTTGTCGATGAGGTATTTCCTGAAAAAGGTCGAGTTCGCGTTATGGTCTCCATTTTTGGACGAGAAACACCGGTTGAACTCGAATTTGTTCAGGTATCAAATACATAAAATTAGAGTCTACCTTCTTATGCCTGTATACTTCTCTTCAGGCATTAAATGAATAATAGTTAGTTGGAGTAAGAAAATGGCCAAAAAAATCACTGCATTTATTAAGCTGCAGATTCCTGCTGGAAAAGCGAATCCATCTCCACCGGTAGGTCCTGCACTTGGCCAGCACGGTGTAAATATCATGGAGTTTTGCAAGAATTTCAATGCAAAAACCCAGTCTCTAGGAGATACAATTGTTCCCGTGGTTATCACTGTATACGGTGATCGCTCGTTCAGCTATATCACAAAAACTCCACCTGCATCTGTACTTTTGTTAAAGGCAGCCGGAGTGAAGAAAGGGTCTGGTAATCCAAAGGTTGAACGTGTGGCTGAGATAGGCAGAGACAAAATAAGGGAAATAGCAGAGATTAAAATGCCCGATCTGAATGCTTATGATATTGAAGGAGCTATGAAAATTGTTGAAGGCACGGCTAGAAGTGCCGGAATTACTGTTGTTGACTAATCGTTAATTTTACTGCTGATAGGGGAAGTGAGCCTAATCAAGTAGGAGGCTGTTATGCCGAAGCACGGAAAGAGTTATAGAACAAAGTTGGAGACTATAGACCGTAGTAGACTATATACTGTTGAAGACGCAATTGAAACAGTAATTGGATCATCCTTCGCAAAATTTGATGAAACATTTGATATTGCCATGAAACTTGGCGTTGATCCTCGTCACGCTGATCAGATGATTAGGTCTTCTGTTTCGTTACCGAACGGAACCGGTAAAGTTACCCGGGTACTCGTTTTCGCAAAAGGTCCAAAAGAGGCAGAAGCCTTAGAGGCTGGTGCTGATTTTGTTGGTGGAGAAGATCTGGTTGAAAAAATCAAGGACGGTTGGCTCGACTTCGATAAAACCGTCGCTACGCCTGACATGATGGGAGTTGTCGGTAAGATCGCTCGTATCTTAGGGCCACGTAATCTTATGCCGAATGCCAAACTTGGTACCGTTACCATGGATGTTGGCAGTATTGTAAAAGAGATAAAAGGTGGCAAGGTTGATTTCAGAGTTGAAAAAGGCGGGATCATCCATGCTGGCATAGGTAAAATTTCTTTTGGTAAAGAAAAGCTTTCTGAGAACCTATTAACCTTTGTAAATAGAATTGTACAGTTGAAGCCTTCTACCAGTAAAGGGGCTTTTCTGAAAACTGTAATAATTTCATCTACTATGAGTCCTGGTGTCAAGATAGATACACTGGATCTTAGAGCTGCTATCAAATAAAGTGTTTATATAACCTCTGGTTCAGAAGGGCCATGGGTTACAAGTCGAAGACAGCGGGTACATTCGTTTAATCGTCGATAGTATGACGACCTGCCGAGACAAAAAAGGCCAGAAATATTTTGATGACCAAGAGATAGACTTTCTTCGTTGCCTTTCTTTTTTGTAACTGCTGTTTCGAATAATCTGTTCAACTTAACATAGGAGGAGTGCTTTGAATCGTGATCAAAAAGCGACAATCGTCTCTGAATTGAACGAATCGTTCAGTCGAGCTCAGTTTACTGTTGTCGCTGACTATTGTGGTTTAAAGGTTTCTGAGATACAACAGATTCGTAAGGAATTACGTGACTGTGACTCAGAGATCAAGGTAGCAAAAAATACTCTCCTGAAAAGAGCGGTTGCTGAGACTGGCAATGCTGCATTGAGCGATGACTTTAGCGGAACAACAGCGGTAGTTATGTCTTATGCTGACCCGGTTATGCCTGCAAAGGTCTTGACCAAATTTGCCGATGATCATGGTAAATTTATTATCCGTTCAGCTGCTCTTGATGGTGAGAAAATAGGTGTAGATGAAGTAATTGCTTTATCTAAACTACCAACCAAAGAAGTGTTGCTTGGACAACTGCTGTCTACCTGGAACAATGTACCAACTGGTCTTGTTCAGGTTCTCACTGGTGTTCCACGTACATTTGTGTATGCACTTCAAGCTATCAAAGACCAAAAAGAAGCAAACAAATAATTGGTTTCATTAGAATATTAATATTTTGAATACGAGGTAATTTACCATGGCTGTTACTAAAGAAGACGTTATCGATTTCATTTCCAATATGTCCGTTCTCGAGCTCTCAGAACTCATCAAAGAATTCGAAGAGAAATTCGGTGTTTCTGCTGCTGCTCCAGTTGCTGTTGCTGCTGCTGGCGCTGCTGCTGACGCTGGGCCCGTAGAAGAACAGACTGAGTTTGATGTAATTCTTTCTACTGTTGGAAGCGAGAAAATTAAGGTCATCAAAGAGGTTCGTGCTATCACCGGGCTTGGATTGAAAGAAGCCAAAACTCTCGTAGAGTCAGCACCTGCTCCTTTGAAAGAAGCAACGACTAAAGAAGACGCCGAAGAAATCAAAGGTAAAATCGAAGCTGTTGGTGCTACTGTAGAGATTAAGTAGTTGATATTGCATAATATGTTTGTGTTTTTACACAAACAACTTGATAACGACACGCTGCGAGCTTTGCTCTGTGGCGTGTTGTGTTTTAGGCAAATTGGAAATATTATTAGAAAATATACAGATATCAGACGATTTTTGAGTTGAGGAGTTGGGTTGTTTGTTACGATAAAATACCTACAAAAGGATATTACTATGCTTGATCAAAGTGCTTATGCTTGTATCAGTTGTGTATCGTATACCAAAATATCTAATCCAGCTGTTTTTTAACACGTCAGTGGCATCGCAGTAATACCCGCCCATGCTAATTAGTCACTAACAACCACTGTGTCTGATCAGTCATTTCAATTTATATAGCACGCTTCAAAGGCAATTTCGAGGACAAATATGGAACGAGTGAGAAAGAGCTTTGCCAAGGCTGAGACAATCTTAGAGCCGCCACATCTTATATCAATGCAACGAATTTCTTACGAGAAGTTTTTGCAAATGGGTTGCGATCCTGATGAGAGGGAGGATTTTGGTCTAGAAGCAATTCTGAAAAATGTGTTTCCAATAAATGATTTCAATGGTCTTTGTTCACTTGAGTACGTTAAGTATAAATTTGGTGTGCCCAAATATACTATTCAAGAGTGTCTTCAGAGGGGAATGAGTTATGAGATTCCGCTAAAAATCGTTGTACGGTTAATTACCTTCGATGTTGACGAGGAAACAGGAGTCCAGTCGATCCGGGATATTAAGGAACAGGAAGTCTTCTTGGGGTCTCTCCCACTTATGACCGGTGACGGTGTATTTGTTGTTAACGGAACTGAGCGAGTTATTGTCTCACAATTGCAGCGGTCTCCTGGTCTCTTTTACACACATGACAACGGGAAGAGTCACTCTAGTGGAAAACTCCTGTATTCTGCCCGCATTATCCCCGTTCGAGGTTCCTGGATTGATCTGGAATTCGATATAAAAGACGTGCTTCATGTCCGAATAGATAGACGGAGGAAATTTCCTGTAACGACTCTTCTCAAAGCTCTAGGGTTTTCCAGCGAACAACTCTTAGCAGAATTTTATCCTGTTGATACTATAGTTTTTGATAATGACAGCTACCGCATCAGCTTTCATCCTGAACTTATAACCGGTCAGAGACTTGAGTTTGATATTATAAATCCTCAAGACGGCGAAATCCTCGCTAAGAAGGGTAAGAAAGTATCAAAAGTTCTTTGTAAACGCTTTGAAGCCGCAGGGATAGATACGGTTCAGGTTTCCATTGAAAATCTGGTTGGACAGAAACTTGCCACAGATATTGTTAGCGCCAATAGCGACGAAGTGATTGCACTTTGTAATACAGAACTCACAGAAAGCCTGCTTGAAACTCTCGCCAGTGAAGGCGTGAACGAGTTTAAAGTGCTACATATTGATGGAGTTAAGTATTCAGATTCATTCAGTAAGACTTTATCTCTTGATAAAGCAAAAGATACGAAAGAGGCCCTGATTGAGATATACAGAAGACTCCGTCCTTCCAGCCCGCCAACAGCTGAGATAGCTGAGTCATTTTTCCAAAACCTTTTCTTCAATCAGGATCTTTATGATTTATCAGAAGTTGGCCGATATAAAATCAATGCAAAACTCGGACTTGATATTGATATCTCTAATAGAGCTTTGACCATTGAAGATATTGTTCATGGTGTTCGTCACTTGGTCCGCCTCAAAGATAGTCAGGGTGGTGTAGATGACATCGATCACCTTGGTAATCGCCGTGTAAGAACTGTTGGTGAGCTTGTAGAGAATCAGTACCGAATGGGACTGGTCCGCATGGAACGAGCCATTAAGGAGCGGATGACTCTCCAGGATGTCGAAACATTAATGCCGCACGATCTTGTTAACCCGAAACCGATCTCTGCAGCAATAAAAGAGTTCTTTGGAACAAGTCAGCTTTCGCAGTTTATGGATCAGACCAATCCTTTGTCTGAGGTTACTCACAAAAGACGTCTCAGTGCGCTTGGGCCAGGTGGACTTTCTCGCGAAAGAGCAGGTTTTGAGGTCCGTGACGTTCATCCGACTCATTATGGACGAATATGCCCTGTAGAAACACCAGAGGGGCCCAATATCGGTCTCATCGTTTCTCTGGCAACATATGCACGGGTTAATCCATACGGATTTATTGAAACTCCATATATTAAGGTGAAGGACCGAATTGTTCTGCAGGAAACCAAGTATTTGAGTGCTCTTCAAGAGCAAAAACAAATCATTGCACCATCACTAACCCCGATGGATGAGAACAATAGAATTATTGATGATCTGCTGATCATTCGAGAAGAAGGTGAGGTTTTGACCTCCGCATCTGATGCTGTTACATATATGGATATTGCTCCGAATCAGATGATTAGTGTCGCTGCTTCACTCGTGCCGTTCCTTGAAAACGATGATGCAAACAGAGCACTTATGGGCTCCAACATGCAGCGTCAGGCTGTACCGCTTTTGATTACTGCCGCTCCACTTGTTGGCACAGGCATGGAAAAATACGTTGCGCGTGATTCCGGTGCCTGCCTTATTAGTGCCGGAGAAGGTGTTGTTGAAGAGTCAGATTCTAATCGAATTGTCGTTCGTTACGACGAACCAGGCACTGATGGGTATGAGACAGGTGTCGCTGTGTACAGACTTGGGAAGTACAAAAAGTCAAACCAGAATACTTGTTTCAACCAGCGTCCGATAGTTTTACCGGGCATCCGTGTAACTAAAGGCATGGTGCTAGCGGATGGCCCTTCCTGTGAAGCAGGTGAACTTGCAATCGGTAAGAATGTGACTATAGCATTCATGCCATGGCGTGGTTTTAATTTTGAGGATTCAATTCTCATTAATGAACGGTTACTAAAAGAAGACACATTCACTTCTGTTCATATCGAAGTGTTCGAAACCATGGCAAGAGACACTAAGCTTGGCAAGGAAGAAATTACAAGAGATATTCCCAACGTGAGTGAAGAGACCCTCCGTAACCTTGATGATTCTGGTATTGTTAGGATCGGTGCTGAAATAAAGGCAGGTGACACACTTGTCGGCAAGGTAACACCGAAAGGGGAAACGGTACTTTCTCCTGAAGAAAAACTGCTTCGAGCAATTTTTGGTGAAAAAGCTCAAGATGTTAAAGACTCTTCCCTGCGTGTGCCACCTGGTGTGACCGGTGTAGTTATTGACGCTAAAGTATTCTCGCGAAAGGGTGTTGATAAGGATGAACGTTCACTTCTCATTGAGGACCTTGAGATTGAAAAACTCACTAAAGATAAGTTTGATGAGCTCACTAGTCTGAAGCGCGGGGTCTGTAGAGAAATTGGTTTGGTTATTGCCGGTCGCACTGCAAAAACCGATATCCGAAATGCTTCCGGTGAAATCGTTGTTGCTCTTGGTAAGAAAATAGAAGCAGATCATGCAGAGCATATAGGTTTTCATCCTTTAAAAGAAATTGATTTTTCTGAAAAAGCTAAATACTCCGATGAAATTGATTCTGTTTATGAACGGTACGGGAATCAGTCAAGACTGATCATTCAGCGTTATGACGGCATAATTGAAAGGATGAAAAAAGGTGACGATCTGCCTCCGGGTGTTGTTAAAATGGTTAAGGTTTATGTCGCTACCAAACGTAAATTGTCCGTCGGCGATAAAATGGCAGGCCGTCACGGGAACAAAGGTGTTGTTTCAAGGTTGCTCCCGGAAGAGGATATGCCATATTTTGCAGACGGTACTACTGTTGATATCGTTCTCAATCCACTCGGAGTACCTTCTCGTATGAATGTTGGACAGGTACTCGAGGTTCACTTAGGATTCGCTGCTAAAAAACTTGGCGAACAAATTGAGGCTCTCGCAATCCAGCATGCTGTGGATGAGATCAAAGCAAAACTCAAGGTTGTCTATTCTGAAGCTGAATTGAAAGCTATTACCGAAGGACAGACTGACCAGGAACTCATAGACTGGGCCAGAAGGCACCAATCCGGCCTACATATGGCTACACCTGTTTTTGACGGGGCCCCCGAATCTTCTATAAGGCGCTTACTCATAGAGGCAGGAGTTGATGAAGTTGGGCAGAGTCAATTATACGATGGTCTAACGGGTGAACCTTTCGCCAATAAAGTTACTGTAGGTGTCATGTACATGCTGAAACTGCACCATCTGGTCGACAATAAGATTCATGCCAGATCGACTGGGCCATACTCCCTGGTTACCCAGCAACCTCTTGGTGGTAAAGCACAATTTGGCGGCCAGAGACTTGGAGAGATGGAGGTTTGGGCGATGGAGGCCTATGGCGCTGCATATACCCTGAAAGAATTTTTGACCGCGAAGTCAGATGATGTTGAAGGCCGGACTTCAATGTATGAGCGGATTGTAAAAGGGAATAACTTTCTGACAACAGGATTACCTGAATCTTTCAATGTTCTTGTTAAAGAACTGCAGGCGCTTTGTTTGAATATGGAGCTTATTGAAGAATAATACTAAGCGGTAAGATTGTTGTTATTCACCGTTTTTTAGTAGACCAGTTTTTATAAGAATTTCTCTGGAATGTTTGAGCTGTACGTATTGCAGAGGAATCCTTTAACATATGCGAGAGGTGATTTCGTGGAAGAGTTATTTAATTTTTTTCAAAAACCGAAAGCTCCAAAAAAATTTAAGAGTGTCAAAATATCACTGGCTTCTCCAGAGAAGATCATGGATTGGTCCCACGGTGAAGTTAAGAAACCAGAGACTATTAATTATAGAACGTTCAAGCCTGAGCGTGATGGTTTGTTTTGCGCAAAAATTTTTGGACCTGTTAAGGATTTCGAGTGCAATTGCGGTAAGTACAAGCGAATGAAACATCGGGGCGTTGTTTGCGAAAAATGCGGTGTTGAGGTTATCCAGTCCAAAGTTCGCCGTGAGCGGTTGGGGCATATAAAATTGGCAGCACCTGTTGCACATATCTGGTTTCTCAAAAGCTTGCCATCCAAAATCGGTGCAGTGCTCGATATGACTCTCAAGCAGCTTGAGAAGATACTCTATTTCGAACAATACGCTGTCGTTGAGTCAGATGTCGAAGCAGTACCGGTGTGCACTCTGTTGACTGAGGAAAAGTATCGGCAATTCCGTGAAGAATTTCCTGGTCAGTTTAGAGTGGGCATAGGCGCAGAAGCCATACGCGAGCTGCTCGCCTCCAAAAATCTTATCGCACTTTCCGTACAGCTGCGAGAAGAAATGCTCGCGACCAACTCCCAGACCAAACGCCAGAAGCTTGGCAAAAGGCTGTTTGTCATCGAGGCCTTTCGTGATTCAGGCAATAAGCCAGAGTGGATGGTTCTTGAGGTTATCCCGGTACTCCCACCAGACCTCAGACCTCTTGTTCCCCTCGAAGGCGGACGGTTCGCCACCTCAGATCTCAACGATCTTTACCGTAGAGTTATTAACCGTAATAACCGATTAAAGCGTTTGCTTGAGCTTGATGCTCCTGATATCATTATACGTAATGAAAAAAGGATGCTTCAGGAGGCAGTTGATGTACTCTTTGATAATGGCCGTAGGGGCAGGGTTATCACCGGTGGTAATAAGCGGCCTTTGAAATCGTTATCAGACATGCTCAAAGGAAAACAAGGACGGTTTCGTCAAAACCTGTTGGGAAAGCGTGTTGATTACTCCGGGCGATCTGTAATTGTTGTTGGACCACACCTCCGTCTTCATCAGTGTGGTATTCCCAAAAAAATGGCCTTGGAGCTATTCAAGCCATTTATTTACAACAAACTTGAGCGTAAAGGCTTTGTTACTACCATCAAGAGTGCCAGGAAGATGGTGGAAAAAGAGGTGAAAGAAGTCTGGGATGTTCTGGATGAGGTTGTTACTGAATATCCGGTAATACTCAACAGGGCTCCTACCCTTCACAGACTTGGTATGCAGGCTTTTGAGGCCGTACTTATAGAAGGAAAGGCAATTCAACTGCACCCGCTGGTCTGTATGGCGTTCAATGCTGACTTTGACGGCGATCAGATGGCTGTTCATGTACCGCTTTCTGTTGAAGCCCAGGTAGAAGCCCGAGTGTTGATGATGTCCACAAACAATATTCTCTCACCCGCCAATGGTGAGCCAGTGATAATACCTTCGCAGGATATTGTTTTAGGTCTCTACTACATGAGTCGTGAGCGAATCAACGTCCCTGGTGAGGGTAAAGTATTCAGCTCTGTTCAGGAGGCAACTATTGCTTATGATTATGGTGAAATACATCTACAGGCCAAAGTTAAACTCCGCAAGAACGGAGAAATGATTGACACGACCATGGGGCGGATCCTTCTTGGAGAACTTCTGCCGGCGTCTGTGGATTTTGGGGAAGTAAATAAGGTCTTAACCAAAAAAGCGCTCGCAACTCTTATCGATCATACCTACAGACATGCTGGAACTAAAGAAACTGTTATTCTAGCAGATAGACTAAAAGACACGGGCTATGAGCATGCTACACAGGCTGGTATTTCTATCTGTATTAACGATATGAAAATACCACTTGGAAAAGAAGCGTATGTAGAAAAGGCTGAGGCAGATGTGCAGGATGTTGATCAGCAGTATACTGACGGTTTGATCACTTCTGGTGAAAAGTATAATAAAGTAGTTGATATCTGGTCGAAAACCACCGAAGAAGTCGCGAATGCGATGATGGACGAAATTAAGGTAGATTACTTTCACGACAAAGACGGCAACGTTGAAGAAGGACCCAGCTTCAACTCCATCTTTATCATGGCCGACTCCGGCGCTCGTGGTTCCAGGGATCAGATTCGACAGCTGGCTGGTATGCGTGGCCTCATGGCAAAACCCAGTGGGGCAATTATTGAAACGCCTATCAAGGCAAACTTCAGGGAAGGACTTGGTGTTCTTGAGTACTTTATTTCAACTCACGGTGCTCGTAAAGGTCTTGCTGATACAGCGCTTAAAACTGCTAACTCAGGGTATCTCACCCGTCGTTTGGTTGATGTGGCCCAGGAATCAACAATCGTAGAGTTGGACTGCCTTACCATTGATGGCATTGTTGCTGAACCTCTCATGGATGGAGGTGAGATTATCGTACCTCTTGGTGACAGGATCCTTGGCAGGGTAACGCTAGATGATGTTGAAGACCCTTTTACCGAAGATATTATTGTCGAAGCTGGCGAAGAAATCACTGAGGAAATTGTTGAAAGTATAAAAGCTGCAGGTATTGACCGGGTTCCTATTCGATCGGTGCTGAGCTGCCGCGCAAAGCGAGGTGTGTGTGCAGCGTGCTATGGCCGTGATCTTGGCCGTGGACATATGGTGAACATCGGAGAAGCAATTGGCGTCATTGCTGCACAGTCGATTGGTGAGCCAGGTACTCAGCTTACAATGCGGACTTTCCATGTTGGTGGAACTGCCAGTAGATCTGTTGAGCAGGCAGAACTGAAAACCAATATTGGAGGTACTGTCGCCTTCACTAACCTGCATTCCGTTACTAATTCGGAAGGTACTGAAGTTGTGATGAACCGTAATGCGATTATCTCCGTCAAGGATGAACTTGGTAGAGAGCGAGAGAAGTTTAAGGTTAACTATGGTGCACAGGTTCTAGTGAAGGAAGGGGATGTCGTAGAAAGAGACACTATTCTTGCGGATTGGGATGCATACACTATTCCGATTGTAGCTGAAGTTGGCGGTACCATTAAATATGGTGATGTCATCGAGGGTATCACAATGCAGGAAAAAGTTGATATGGTTACTGGTCGATCTTCTTTCGTTATTGTTCATACTGCTGGTGGCGCTCAGATGAGCCCTCGTATATCTGTGAAGAATGAGCGAGGCAAGACGATTAAGCTTCCAGAGACAGAGTCCTTTGCCCGCTACACTTTGCCGGTGGGGTCTATTATCTCCGTTAATGAGGGTGATGTCATTCAGCCGGGTACTATTGTTGGTAAGATCCCGCGTGAAACTTCTAAGACCAAGGACATTACGGGTGGTTTACCACGAGTAGCTGAGCTCTTTGAAGTTCGAAAGCCTAAAGACCCTGCGATTATTGCAACGATTGACGGTAAAGTGAGTTTTGGTAAGGAACTCAAAGGGAAGCGTCGTGTTGTTGTGACTCCTGAATATGGTCAACCTCTAGAGTATTTGGTTCCGAAAGCCAAGCACATCATCGTCCATGAAGGGGATTATGTTCAAGCGGGGGAGCCGTTGATGGAAGGAACCATTGTACCAAATGATATCCTTTCAGTTCTTGGTGTTAAAGAACTTGCCAAATTTTTAGTGAATGAGATTCAGGAAGTATATCGACTCCAGGGCGTAAAAATAAATGACAAGCATATTGAGGTCATTGTTCGTCAGATGCTAAAGAGAGTATTGATCACTTCTTCAGGTGATTCCAAGTTCATGATTGGTGAACAGGTCGAATGGTGGAAATTTGAGGAGGAAAGAGATCGGCTTATAGCGGAAGGTCTGAAACCTGGCGTGGCGGAACCGCTGCTGCTTGGGGTTACTAAAGCCTCGCTTTCCACTGAGAGTTTTATCTCAGCGGCATCGTTCCAGGAGACCACAAAAGTTTTGACGAATGCTGCGGTTGCAGGCAAGGTTGATAACCTTGCAGGCTTAAAGGAAAATGTAATAATGGGTCGTCTCATTTCTGCGGGTACTGGTCTTATCAGCGAGCAGTAAATGTATTGTGAGTAGAGTCTTCTGGATTTTTTTCTTGACACGATGGCGACGTTAGGGTAAATATCTTTTCTTTCGTGTTCAAAATTTAGTGTCCAGCTCTACTACTGAGATGACAGATAATAAATAATAGGATGTAAACGGGAGCAGTTAACGTAATGCCAACTATTAACCAGCTTGTGAGATTCGGGAGAAAGAAGTCTGTTAAGAAGACGAACACCCCGGCGTTGAAAGGGTCACCTCAGAAAAGAGGTGTCTGTGTGAGAGTGTATACTACCACTCCCAAAAAGCCTAACTCAGCACTGAGAAAAGTTGCGAGGGTGAGGTTGACGAATGGTATCGAGGTAACCTCTTATATTCCTGGTATTGGGCACAATCTTCAGGAGCACTCAGTGGTTTTGATTCGTGGCGGCAGGGTGAAGGATTTACCTGGTGTACGTTATCATGTAATTCGTGGGACACTGGATACTTTGGGCGTTTCTGATAGGCGTCAGGGTAGATCAAAATATGGAGCAAAGCGACCTTCCTAATCGGGGGTTGTTTGTTAAGAGGTTATATAAATGGCACGTAGAAGATCGATAGAGAAGCGAGCAATTGATCCGGATCCACGTTTTAACAGTGTACTGGTAAGTAAGTTTACCAACGGATTGATGGAGAGAGGTAAAAAAAGTGTTGCACAGAGAATCTTTTACACAGCGATGGACATTGTTCAGGAGCGAGTAAAAGATGAAGATCCTTTGGCAGTTTTTGAAGAGGCGATGGATAAAGTACGTCCAAGGGTAGAGGTTAAGTCAAGGCGTGTTGGTGGTGCGACTTATCAGGTACCTATGGAAGTGCGCCAGACCCGCAGAAACGCACTCGCTATTCGTTGGATCATAAGCTATTCCAGGTCGCGGTCAGGAAAGTCTATGTCAGAGAAGCTTGCTGCTGAGGTTATCGATGCTTATAACAATAGGGGCGCTGCTGTAAAAAAGCGTGACGACACTCATCGGATGGCTGAGGCGAACAAGGCGTTTGCACATTACCGCTGGTAGCATCTATAGTACGAAGAAGTATCTGAATACATAGGGGCTGACGGAAAAATTACTTAACAGTTTGAAAAGTTATGGCAGCCCTTAAAGATTTATCAGATGTGCGTAATATTGGCATCATGGCCCATATTGACGCCGGGAAAACAACAACTACAGAACGAATTCTTTTTTATACCGGGCGCTCTTATAAGCTTGGTGAGGTTCATGACGGAACGGCGGTTATGGACTGGATGGAGCAGGAGCAGGAGAGGGGAATAACTATTACCTCTGCTGCTACAACCTGTTACTGGAATGATAAAAAGATAAATATAATCGATACACCTGGACACGTAGACTTCACTGTAGAGGTTGAGAGGTCCTTGAGGGTATTGGATGGTGCCGTAGCTGTTTTCTGCGCCGTTGGTGGGGTTGAGCCGCAGTCAGAAACTGTGTGGAGACAGGCTGATAAATATCAGATTCCACGCATTGCTTTTGTTAATAAGATGGACCGGGTCGGAGCGGATTTTGAACGCTGTGTCTCAATGATTGACAAAAGGCTGGGTGCTAATCCGCTCCCAATTCAACTGCCTGTTGGCAGTGAAGCAGAATTCGAGGGGATAATCGACCTCGTAGGAGAGAAAATGCTCGTTTTCGACGAGCAGTCTCTCGGACAGGAGATAGAAGAAAAAGAAGTTCCTGCCGCATACAGAGAAATATTCACGGCCGCACGTATGGTGCTCCTCGAGAAGTTGGCCGACTTCGATGAGGACATCATGGATAAATATTTAAATGATACTTCAGTATCTGCGTCTGAGATATATAGTGCTTTAAGAAAGGCTACAATTGCACTTGAAATTGTACCAGTCTTGTGTGGAAGCGCGTTTAAGAACAAGGGTGTGCAACCCCTGCTGGATTGTGTGATACGATATCTGCCTTCTCCGCTTGATGTTAAGAGTATTGAAGGTGAGGGACACAACGGCGAAATAGTCAGCAGGAAATCAGACCCTAAAGAAAAGCTCTCGGGTCTTGTTTTTAAGTTGATGAGTGATTCCTTTGTTGAGCATCTTGCTTTTGTGAGAGTGTATTCAGGGAAACTTGCAGTTGGAGATAAGGTTTTTAATCCTGTGAAAAAGAAACAGGAGAAAATAACCAAACTGCTTAAATTGCACGCTAATAAGCGCGAAGAAGTACAAGAAATATCGGCCGGTGATATTGGTGCTGTCGTGGGACTCAAATTCACGACAACAGGTGATACACTGTGTGAGAAGGGTGACTATATTGTTCTGGAAAGCATGGATTTTCCGGATCCGGTTATTGGGGTTGCCATAGAACCTCGAAGTAAGGCAGACGAGAAAAAACTCACTGAGACCTTAGGTAAGATAGCTCTTGAGGATCCATCGTTTACAGTTTCGACGGATAAGGATACCGGACAGACTATTATCGCTGGGATGGGCGAACTACATCTGGAGATTATAGTACACAGGCTGCTGAACGACTTCAAAGTTTCTGCCAATGTAGGTACTCCTCAAGTTGCATATAAGGAGACTATCAGTATATCTCGGAAGGGCGAAGCAAAGTTCGATCAGCTGACTGGAGCCAAAGGCCAATACGGTCATGTAATAATCGAGGTTGAGCCTTTAGAGCGAAGTGCTGGTATCGAGTTTGTAAGTGGTGTCGACAGCGATCTTATTCCTGATGAGTTTTTAGGCGCAATCGAAAAAGGAATTGTCGATTGTCTTGATTCCGGGCCGCTGATTGGGTATCCCCTTACTGACGTCAAAGTAACATTGGTTGGTGGCTCGTATCACGAAGAAGAGTCAACTGGAATGGCGTTTGGTGTCGCTGCTGCCATGGCGATCAGGCGTGTAGTATCAGAAGCACATCCTGAGCTACTCGAGCCAGTAATGAAGCTAGAGGTTATCACCCCGGAAGAGTATGTTGGTGATGCCATAGCAGATGTAAATGCTAAAAGAGGTAAAATTGTAGGTGTTTCGGCGGAAGGTGGCTTACAAGTGCTCAAAGCACATGTCCCTTTGGCAGAAATGTTTGGTTATTCGACTTCCCTTCGCTCAGCTACTCAGGGGAGGGCTAATTTTACCATGCAGTTTTTAGAATATAATGTGGTACCTCATGCAAAAGCAGAGGCAATAATTAAAAAAATAAGAGGGATTTAAGTCCAAACATATTGAGGAACGACTATGTCAAAGGAAAAATTTGAAAGGACAAAGCCGCACGTAAACGTCGGAACAGTAGGACACATTGATCATGGTAAAACCACGTTGACTGCAGCAATAACTCGTGTTTTATCCACCAAAGGTCAGGCCACATTTACCGATTTCAGTGATATCGATAAGGCGCCTGAGGAAAAAGAGCGTGGAATTACTATTGCAACTGCTCATGTAGAATACGAGACTGTAAAGCATCATTATGCTCATGTTGACTGTCCTGGGCATGCTGATTATATCAAAAATATGATCACAGGTGCGGCACAGATGGACGGAGCAATTCTGGTTGTCGCTGCAACTGATGGTGCTATGCCGCAAACCAGAGAACATATCCTCCTTGCTCGTCAGGTTGGTGTCCCGGCAATAGTCGTGTTTCTGAATAAGTGCGATATGGTTGATGACGAAGAGCTCATTGAACTTGTAGAGATGGAGCTCCGTGAGCTGCTCGACAAGTATGAATTCCCTGGTGACGATATCCCGTTTGTACAGGGTTCTGCCTTACAGGCACTTGAGAACCCAGAAGACGAAGCTGCTGCTAAGTGTATCTGGGATCTCATGGAAGCAGTTGACAGCTACATTCCAGAGCCAGTTCGTGATGTTGATCAGCCGTTTCTTATGCCTGTTGAGGACGTTTTCTCTATCTCAGGTCGTGGAACTGTTGCAACTGGTCGAGTAGAGCGTGGTATTGTACACGTTGGTGACGAGATCGAGATTGTAGGCATTAAGGATACTCAAAAAACCACCTGTACAGGGGTTGAGATGTTCCGCAAACTTCTGGACGAGGGTCAGGCAGGTGACAACATCGGCGCTCTTCTTCGTGGTGTTAAGCGCGAAGAGATTGAGCGTGGTCAGGTTCTTGCTGCTCCTAAATCTATTACACCTCATACCAAGTTTAAGGCTGAGTGCTACATCCTTGGAAAAGATGAGGGTGGGCGTCACACTCCATTTTTTAACGGATATCGTCCACAGTTTTATTTCAGAACGACTGACGTAACCGGTGTTGTTACTCTTGAAGAAGGCGTTGAGATGGTAATGCCCGGAGATAACATAGCCGCTGATGTTGAGTTGATCACTCCGATTGCTGCAGACGTTGGTCTTCGCTTTGCTATCCGTGAAGGCGGACGTACAGTTGGAGCTGGTGTTGTCAGTGAAATTATTGCATAAAGGTGCGTAATGATACCTACAGAAAAAATTCGAATTCGCCTGAAGGCATATGATCATAAATTACTTGATCAGTCTACTACAGAGATTGTTGAAACTGCTCGAAGAACAGGTTCTGCCGTTGCTGGTCCTATTCCACTGCCGACCTCTGTAAATAAATATTGTGTTCTTCGTTCACCTCATGTGGACAAGAAGTCTCGAGAGCACTTCGAAATGAGGACGCATCGCCGCTTACTCGATATCTTAGAGCCTACTCAACAGACGATTGATCTGTTGATGAAGCTTGAGCTATCCGCCGGAGTCGATGTTGAAATTAAATTGCCTTAGTAGGCGTTTACCGTAAAGTAAATCGAAGCATCGGGTAATATTATGCCAAAGTCAATGGGTATATTAGGAAAGAAGGTTGGAATGACTCGCGTCTACAGTGAGTTGGGGCAAGCAATTCCAGTCACAGTTATAGAAGCAGGTCCATGTAAAGTTCTTCAGGTTAAAACTGAAGCAACTGACGGTTACAGTGCTGTTCAGGTTGGATTTGGAAAGCAAAAGGCCCAGAGAATTAATAAACCAATTGCGGGTCATTTGAAGAAATCAGATTCAGAAGGATTCTATTTCATTCGTGAGTTTAGAGTAGAAGACTCTTCTAGCTATGAAATAGGCCAGGAAATAACCCTGGATACTGTGGTTAAGGTTGGAGATGTAGTAGACGTTCAAGGTACCAGCAAAGGTAGAGGTTTTCAGGGTGTTATTAAACGCTACGGATTTGCCGGTGGTGGTGCGGGACACGGTTCCATGTTTCACAGAGCTCCAGGATCCATCGGTTGTAGTGCGACCCCCGCTCGTGTCGTCAAAGGTAAGAAAATGCCCGGACGAATGGGTAATGACACGGTGTTGAGGAAGAATGTTGTTGTCGTTGATGTTCGTTCTGAGGAAAACGTAGTCCTCTTGAAAGGACCTCTTCCTGGAGCTAAAAACGGCCTGTTGAAGATTTATTCTAAATAGTCAGATTTTAATCGGACAGGTTCGAGGAGATTAATATGTCTACTGTAAATATGGTTAACACTCAAAATGAAAGTGTTGGCGAAATTGTACTCAACGATGATATTTTCAACCGTGAAGTGAAAGAGTACATCTTACACGAAGTAGTTCGCATGCAGCGCGCCGCTAGACGTTCAGGCAACGCGTGTACAAAAACCCGAGTTGAGGTTAGGGGCGGCGGTAGAAAGCCGTGGCGTCAAAAAGGCACTGGTCGTGCTAGAGCTGGTACCAAAAACTCACCACTATGGAGAGGCGGTGGTGTAACCTTCGGGCCTAAACCAAGGGACTACAGTTTTAAATTGAACCGCAAAGTGAAACAACAGGCTGTCGCGATGGCACTCAGTGCTAGGTTTCAAGAAGGAAATCTTGTTGTACTTAGCGATTTTCAAATGGACCAAATCAAGACAAAAGATTTTGTCAATGTCATGGACGCTCTCAATATTGAAAATGGCATTATCGTAACTGATACCATGTCTGATAATCTGAGCAAATCTTCCCGTAACGTTCATGGTTACAAGGTGATGCCATCTGAAGGTTTGAATGTGTACGATATACTGCTACACAAAAAGGTGATCTTAGTACAATCGGCAATCGAAAACCTTGAGAAGAGGTTAATGGCATGAAAAACGTGTACAGTGTATTACAGGGACCCTGTCTCACTGAGAAGGCCGCCTTGCTGCAGGAAGAAGATGGGATAATTGTTTTCAAGGTTAATCCCAGAGCGAACAAGATAGAAGTGAAAAAGGCTGTCGAACTCATGTTCAACGTTAAAGTAAAAAACGTCAAGACTGCAATGGTTCACGGAAAACAAAAAAGGGTTGGAAAGACAATTGGCTTCACTAATAATTGGAAAAAGGCCTTTGTTACCTTGTCAGAAGGAACTATTAACTTTTCAGATGAACTGTAGTTACCATTTTAAGTAATCTGGGGCTTTTAACCTTCTACATGAAATGATTCTATCTAATCTTATAATGATGGAGCGATTGGGAAATCATGGCTATTAAAGTATACAAACCAACATCACCTGGTAAGCGACAACATGTGTCGATCACAAATCCAGAGCTGTCAACCAAAAGGCCTGAAAAGGGCCTTGTTACCAGCCTGACTAAATCCGGTGGTAGAAACAATTACGGACGGATAACCTCGCGCCATATTGGCGGCGGGCATAAAAGAAAATACCGAATTATTGATTTCAAAAGAAATAAGATCGATATTGATGCTAAGGTAATAGCGATAGAGTATGACCCTAATCGTTCTGCCAATATTGCTCTACTCGGTTACAAAGATGGGGAGAAGAAATACATTCTATCTCCTGAGGGGATCTCTGTTGGTGACATAATTGTTGCTGGTGAGAACGCTGATATTCAGCCAGGAAACTGTTTACCACTGGTAAACATTCCTCTCGGTACCATCATTCACAACATCGAAATGAAGATCGGCAAAGGTGCACAGCTTGTTCGTAGTGCCGGAACCGCTGCTCAATTGATGGCGAAAGAAGGTGGTTATGTGCTTGTTCGACTTCCCTCTGGAGAGGTTCGTAAGTTCAATAACTACTGCAGAGCATGTATTGGCCAGGTAGGTAACCGCGAACACGAGAGCCAAAAACTTGGTAAGGCTGGGCGTACCAGGTGGAAGGGGAAACGGCCTCATGTGCGTGGTGTAGCTATGAACCCTGTTGATCATCCGATGGGTGGTGGTGAGGGTAAGAGTTCAGGTGGTCGTCATCCATGTACTCCATGGGGCGTTCCTACCAAGGGCTACAAGACCAGGACAAATAAGGCTTCTGACAGAATGATTGTCAAGAAGAGATCATAACGTACAAGGAGTAGAGCATGGCTCGTTCAATAAAAAAAGGTCCATTCATTGATGATCATCTTCAAAAGAAGGTGACCATGGCGGTTGAAGCAGGATCAAGGAAAGTGATTAAAACCTGGTCAAGACGTTCCGATATCAGCCCAGAAATGGTTGGACTAACCTTCGCTGTGCATAACGGGAAAAAATTTATACCGGTTTTTGTTTCAGAGAACATGGTTGGACACAAACTCGGTGAGTTCTCACCGACGAGGACATACTATGGCCATTCTGCAGACAGGAAAGGAAGAAAATAGTTAGAAACCTTTTGATTTCTAGCAGGACCCACTTGGAGTAGAAACTATGGAAGCAAAAGCCGTAGGCAAATATATCAGGATCTCCCCCCAGAAAGCTCGTTTAGTTGCGGATGTTGTGCGGGGAATGGGTGTCGATCAAGCCATCACCACCTTACGTTTCATGCCCAAAAAAGGGGCTGGAATTATTTTAAAGGTACTGGAATCAGCGGTGGCTAACGCGACAAATGATGACCAGGCAGATGTTGACAATCTTTATGTTAAGTCAATAGTAATTGACGGTGGACCTTCCCTGAAAAGGATTCGTCCAAGGGCGCAGGGGCGAGCTACAGGTATTATTAAAAGATCCAGCCACATAACCGTCGTTCTTGACGAAAACTAGGCTGAAATGTACTTTTAAAGGTAACTGTACTTTACCTATTATATTAAATAGAAATTTGGATTTGTTGGAGGACTGTTTTGGGGCAGAAGGTTAATCCACTCGGACTGAGACTAAATATTACCCGTACATGGGACTCGATCTGGTACGCAGATAAGCAATATTCTACGTATCTCATAGAAGATCAGAAGATTAAAAAATTTCTTCATAAACGTCTCCTGCATGCTGGACTGTCTAAAGTTAAGATTGAGCGTACCGGTGAAAAGGTTCGCATCAAGCTTTTTACTGCACGTCCTGGCATAGTTATTGGTAAGAAAGGCGCTGAGATTGAGATTCTCAAAAATGAAATTGAGAAGCTTATTTCACGCAAGGTTACCTTGGACATACAGGAAGTAAGACGGCCAGAAGCTGACGCACAGCTGGTTGCTGACAATATTGCTCAGCAGCTGATTCGCCGCGTGGCTTTTCGTAGGGCGATGAAGAAAGCTGTGAGTTCAGCACTCAGATTTGGTGTTCAGGGGATTAAGATCTCATGTTCCGGCCGATTGGGTGGTGCAGAGATGTCGCGATGTGAATGGGTGCGTGAGGGACGTGTACCACTACACACTCTTCGTGCAGACGTTGACTATGCGTTATCTGAGGCGAATACAACCTACGGTATTATAGGAGTTAAAGTGTGGATATTTAATGGCGAAGTTTTGAGTGCGAATGAGGCCTCGGCCCAATAGACTCAGTTGTCAGAATATTCCCTATAAAGATTTTGGAGTAAAGAATGTTAAGTCCTAAAAAGGTTAAACATAGAAAGGTTTTTAAAGGTAGGATGCGAGGAGCAGCGTATCGCGGGTCTTCGATCTCTTTTGGGGACTATGCGCTCAAGGCTACTGTCTGCGGTTTCATGACTGCGCAACAGATTGAAGCTGCACGTATTACCATCAACAGAACAATGAAGCGTGGTGGTAAAGTCTGGATTCGGGTTTTCCCAGACAAGCCGCTCACATCAAAACCGGCAGAGACTCGTATGGGTAAGGGTAAAGGTAGTCCTGACTCATGGGTTGCAGTTATTAAGCCAGGCACTATTCTCTACGAGATCTCCGGTGTTGATGAGGAACTCGCAGTAAAAGCTCTAGGGCTTGCTGGTAACAAACTACCATTTTCTACAAAAGTAGTAACCAAGAGGAACACTTTATGAAACCGGTAGATATTCGAAAAATGTCTGTAGAAGATCTTGAGAAGAACGTCAGGGATCTGAGTGAAGAATTAGGAAATCTTTCCTTTCAACACAAAATCAGACCTCTCGAAGATACCTCTCGACTGAAGAAAATTAGAAAAGACATTGCTAGGATCGAGACCATAAAGAAACAAGCTGTCAGCTAATGACTGTAATTGAAAATTAAAGTAGCTGGTCAGGTTCTAAAAAAACACCACTAATTGACTAATTATGAGTGAATTGAAAAAATCAAAAAAGACAAGAACTGGTTCTGTTGTCAGTAACAGGATGGAAAAAAGTGTTGTCGTTCGTGTCGAGCGAAAAGTTCGTCACAAACTGTATGGCAAATTCATGAAAACCAGTGTCAAGTACTTGGCAGATGATCCTGAGAATCGTTGTAACATCGGGGATGAAGTTCTTATTGAAGAGTGTCGTCCACTGAGTAAGCGGAAAAGGTGGCGTGTTACTACAATATTGAAACAGGCGATCTGATACCACAAGGTTCATACTGGGTTGGTAATTAAGATTTGTTTCGGATGAGATATCAGGTGAAATTATGATACAAACAGAATCAGTACTGAATGTTGCTGATAACTCTGGTGCTAAAAAAGTACTTTGTATAAAAGTACTCGGTGGCACCGGGAAACGATATGCAACAATTGGCGATGTTATTGTTGTTACGGTCAAAGAAGCTATTCCAAACGCCAAAGTGAAAAAAGGCGAGGTTATGAAAGCTGTTATTGTCCGTACTGCAAAAGAAATGAAACGCATGGATGATACATGGGTTAAGTTCGATGATAACGCTGCTGTAATGCTGGCGGCCTCAGGTGAACCAATCGGAACCCGTATTTTTGGTCCTGTCGCCCGAGAATTGCGGAATCAAGGGTTCATGAAGATCATTTCATTGGCTCCTGAAGCGCTTTAACCTTCTGTGGTTACACAGGATTTAGATACATTGACTTAAAAAGGTATAGCAATGAAACAGGGTAGAACATACCTGAAGAAAGATGATCAGGTTGAAGTAATTGCCGGTAAAGATAAGGGAAGGGTTGGTAAGATCCTCCGGGTTTATCCTGATAAAAATAAGGCTGTGGTAGAGCGGATTAATATGATTAAGCGCCACACCAAGCCACAAGAGATGAACCAGCAGGGTCAGATTGTTGACAAGGAAGCCCCGATCCACGTTTCCAATCTTCAGCTTATCTGTCCTGAATGCACCAAGACAGGTCGCATCGGAAAGAAGATACTCGAAGATGGAACCAAAGTCCGTTTCTGCAAGGGCTGTGGCGAATCCATCGAGAGTAAGTGATAGGCAATAAAAAAGGATAAGCTAGGAGCTAGACATGGGTGCGCTTAAAGAAAAATATTTGAATGAATGTATCCCTGCACTTAAAGAGGAGTTTGGGTATAAGAATACCATGCAAATTCCTCAGGTTACTAAAGTTGTTCTCAACATGGGCTTGGGTGAAGCTGTTCAGAACCCCAAAATTGTTGATGGAGCCGCTGATGAACTCGGTAGAATTGCAGGACAAAAAGCGATTATAAGAAAAGCTAAGAAATCTATTGCAACATTTAAACTTCGTGAGGGTATGCCCATTGGCTGCAGTGTTACCTTACGGGGAGAAAGGATGTATGATTTTTTCAGTAAGCTTGTAAATATTGCTTTGCCACGAGTACGTGATTTTCGAGGACTTTCCCCTAAGGGATTTGATGGAAGGGGTAATTACTCAATGGGTGTTACTGAGCAGATTATTTTTCCCGAGATTGATTATGATAAGATCGATAAAATCAAGGGCTTGAATATTACCATTGTTACCTCGGCCAATACCAATGAAGAAGGGCGAGCCCTCCTTGCCGGGATGGGAATGCCTTTTAAAAAATAATTTGTAACTTTTTCTGAAGATTTAATAAATAGGAAGAATTTGGAGGTCGGTTTGGCTAAGAAATCTATAATTGCTAAGACACAGCGCGAACAGAAATTTGCTGTGAGAAAATATAACAGATGTCCCCTTTGTGGGCGTCCAAGAGGATTCTTAAGAAAATTTGGCGTTTGTAGAATCTGCTTTCGTAAACTGGCGTCCAGTGGCGAAATAACTGGGGTTACAAAATCCAGTTGGTAGCAATTTGAATCGTCTATCACTGTTTGATCCTGTTTACTCTAAAGAAAAAAAGGAGTGTTCGCTATGTCTATGAGCGATCCCCTGGCAGACATGCTGACCAGGATAAGAAATGCAAATATGGTAAAATTTGTATCTGTTGAGATGCCGACATCAACTGTTAAGGTTGACGTTGCTAAGGTTCTCAAGGATGAAGGATATATTACAGATTATCAAATTATTGAGGGCGGCGCCCAAGGTACTTTGAAAATCGATCTGAAATATGGTCCGAATCAAGAAGCGGTTATAACCGGGCTCAAGCGCGTGAGTAAGCCCGGGGTTCGCAAATATGCAAAAGCAACCGCAATACCTAAGGTATTGAATGGTCTTGGCATTGCAATTGTATCCACTTCTAAGGGCCTTGTGACAGATAAAACAGCTAGAGCTCTGAATTCTGGTGGAGAGATAATTTGTGAGGTCTGGTAGGCCCTGCGAACAACGGAGGAAATTATGTCTCGTATTGGTAAACAACCAATTCCGGTTCCAGCTGGTGTAAAAGTTGACATCAAAGGTCAGCACATATCTGTTACCGGAGCAAAAGGAAAACTGAATCGTGATATTATAGAAGATATCGAAGTTCTGATTCAGGATAATGAAATTCGAGTAAACTGTAAAATCGAAAGCACGAAGGTCAATGCCTTTCGCGGTTTAACTCGTTCTCTCATCAACAATATGATAATTGGTGTTGCTGATGGTTTTAAAAAGGTTTTAGTCATTGAGGGTGTTGGTTATAAAGCGTCCGTGAGTGGCTCAAATCTAACACTGAATGTTGGGTATTCCAATCCAGTAGAGTTTAATCTACCCAAAGATGTGAACGCAACAATTGATAACAATACTAAGCTCACTCTTGAGTGTATTGATAAAGAGCTGCTTGGTCTGACAGCCTCACAAATTCGTCAGATAAGGAAACCAGAGCCGTATAAAGGCAAAGGGATTCGATACGAAGATGAACACATTGTTCGTAAGGTTGGTAAGGCTGGAGCTAAATAATTCACATGACCGAAAAGGTCATTAATTAACTCAATGGTATATTGCAATGGCTAGGACAAACCAAAAGACTGTCGCCAGGGCCAAACGAGTGAGGCGGATCCGTAAAAAGATCACCGGAACGAGTGAGCGTCCAAGATTAAGAGTCTTCAGAAGTAATAAACATATATACGCACAAATCATTGACGACGTTGCCGGGCAGACACTTGTGTCTATGTCAACGATTGACAAAGGATTTGAGCCTGGTGAAGAGAAAGGAAAAACATTCGCAGCGAAGAAAGTTGGTGAGATGTTAGCTTCCCGTGCCAAAGCTGTCGGTATTAGCAAGGTTACCTTCGATCGTGGTGGAGCTATTTATCACGGTAGGGTTAAATCACTTTCCGAGGGAGCTCGGGAAGGTGGTTTGGAATTTTAATGATTTTACACATTACGGGGGTGTCCCTTGGCTGATTTTAAACGTTCCAAAAGCGTAGCTTCTGAGGAACTTATAGAGAAGATTGTATTTATTAACAGGGTTGCAAAAGTAGTAAAAGGTGGTCGTAGATTCAGCTTTAGTGCAATTGTCGTTGTAGGTGACGGTAAGGGTAAAGTTGGATACGGCCTCGGAAAGGCAAACCAGGTTCCAGAAGCAATACGAAAAGGTATAGAGAGAGCGCGTAAAAGTATGACGAGTGTCTCTTTGACTGAGACCTCTATTCCTCATCAGGTTGTTGGTCGATTTGGTGCTGGCAAGGTCTTGTTGAAACCGGCATATGAAGGTACTGGGCTTATTGCAGGTGGACCTGTCCGTGCGGTACTTGAAGCTGCTGGGGTATCAAATATCCTCACTAAGTGTCTAGGATCGCACAACCCACACAACATGGTAAAAGCCACAATTCAGGGGCTTAAAGATCTACGCTCAGCGCAACAGATAGCAGATCTTCGTGGGAAAAGTGTAGAGGAAATTACTGCATAATTACAATCCTGCACGACCAGTTTATACGCTGTGTGTGTTTGGGGTTATTGAATATTGATTAAAGAAGGTAGTCAAATGGCAGAGACAATTACTTTTACTCTGGTTAAAAGTGGCATTGGAAGTACGAATAAAATTAATGCTACTCTTACAGGGCTAGGGCTCACCAAAATGAATAAGACTGTTACAAGAAAAGACACTCCTGAAATTCGCGGAATGATCAGGAAGGTCTCTCATCTTGTTCGTGTCGAGGAGATATAGCATGTTAACTTTAGCAAATCTTTCTCCCAAAGAGGGCTCAACCAAGCAAAATAAACGCCTTGGGCGGGGACCAGGGTCTGGGCATGGCAAAACCGCTGGTCGTGGTCACAAAGGTTTTAAATCACGCTCCGGTTCCGGGATTAAGCCTGGATTTGAGGGCGGGCAAATGCCACTGCAAAGGCGAATCCCCAAGCGCGGTTTTAACAATATCTTTAAAAAAGAATATGCTTTGGTCTCACTTACTCAGCTTGGCGCATTTCCAGGAAATGATGTGATTACTGAAGATGCTCTTATTGTAGCTGGTATTGTGAAAAAAGGATCTCTGGTGAAGATTCTTGCTAACGGCGAAATTACAAAAGCAGTTAAAGTATCTGTCGACAAAATCTCGGCTACTGCAAAAAGTAAGATTGAAGCTGCTGGTGGTGAGTTTATTAGTAAAGAAAAATAAGATGGAATAGAAAGTCTTGCGTTAGAAATTTTTATTACAACAAATTTAGCTTAACTGTAAAAAATAGGTATCAATAATGAGTGGATTGCAGAGTGCTGCAAATATTCCTGAGTTGCGAAGGCGTGTATTATTCACGCTGGTCATGCTTGCAGTTTATAGGATGGGTGTACAAATACCTACACCCGGAATTAACGGCGAGGCGTTATCCGCATTTTTTAGTCAAAATGCCAGCACTTTGTTTGGTATGTTCAATATGTTTTCCGGTGGTGCTCTTGAGAATTTTTCAATATTTGCCCTGGGCATTATGCCATACATTAGCGCATCCATTATCATCCAGCTTTTGACTGTGGTTATACCCCAACTGGAGGCTCTTAAAAAAGAAGGGCCTTCGGGGACCAGAAAAATAACACAGTACACACGGTATGGTACAGTAGTACTGAGTATAATTCAGGGAACGTTCATTGCTGTGGGTCTCGAAGGTATGACCGGGCCTGGTGGCGAAGCTATTGTTCTTGTTCCAGGCATTGAGTTTAAGCTTATGACTATGCTCACTCTTACCTCGGGTACTTCATTTATAATGTGGTTAGGCGAGCAGATGACTGAGAGGGGTATTGGTAACGGCATATCGCTTATCATCTTCGCTGGTATTGTTGCCAGAGGTCCAGCTGCTATTGTCAATTCAATCCAGCTTATACAAGCTGGTGAAATTGCACTTTTCTTTGTTCCATTACTGGTTATTTTCATGTTTTTTGTCATTGCCACTATCGTCTTCTTCGAAACATCCCAGAGAAGAATACCGATACAATATGCAAAGCGGGTAGTCGGAAGGAAGGTGTATGGTGGTCAGAGCTCTCATTTGCCACTGAAAATTAACGTATCAGGAGTTATACCGCCAATTTTTGCTTCATCAATTATGATGTTTCCCGCAACAATTGGAAGTTTTATCCAAATTGACTGGGTTCAGCAAGTGTCCGCAGCCATGAGTCCTGGCACAGTCTATTATTATCTCTGCTACATTGCGATGATTGTGTTTTTCTGCTTCTTCTATACTGCTGTTACATTTAAACCTGATGATGTTGCAGAAAATCTAAAGAAGAACGGTGGTTTTGTTCCAGGGATCCGGCCTGGAAAAAGAACAGCGGAATTTATTGATAAAGTTCTCACCAGGTTGACAGTGGTTGGGGCAATATATTTGAGTGTCGTATGTGTACTGCCGACAATATTGATATCGCAGTTTAATATACCGTTTTTCTTCGGTGGAACCGCACTCCTTATTGTGGTTGGTGTTGGTATCGACACGATATCACAGATTGAGTCTCATCTGCACATGAGAAACTATGAAGGTTTCATGAAGCAGGGAAAACTTAAAGGACGAAGATAGAAGTGTCGTATTCAGGAAATGGTCGAGGGCGTAGCATAATCATTAAATCCCCTGATGATATCCTGGTGATGCAGGAGGCAAATCAGATCGTTGCTGAAACTCTTACTATTTTGAAAGATGTAGTGGAGCCAGGATTGTCAACATTGGATCTGGATCAACTTGCCGAAAAAAATTGTTTAAAACATAAGGCTAAACCCGCATTTAAAGGATATCGCGGATTCCCTGGTAGTCTTTGTGTTTCGATCAACGAAGAGGTTGTTCATGGCATACCTTCAAGAAAAAGAACATTGAAAAAAGGAGATATAGTCTCAATTGATTTTGGTGTTTTATTTAATGGGTTTTTTGGAGATTCAGCATTGACACTGCCGGTCGGTAAGATAGATACTGAGACTCGCCGACTGTTAAGTGTTACTAAAGAATCTCTTGCAAAAGGTATTGATCAGGTAGTTGCAGGGAATAGGGTTGCAGATATCTCCAAAGCCATTCAAGGATATGTCGAGGGAAATGGCTTCTCAATTGTTCGGCAGTTTGTTGGACATGGGATTGGAGAGTCTTTACACGAGGCCCCGGAGATCCCAAATTTTTTTCAGGGAGAGCCAACAGCACGGTTACTTCCTGGAATGGTTCTGGCTATCGAACCAATGGTTAACTTAGGTACTCATAGAGTGAAGGTGTTACGAGATGGCTGGACTGTCATTACCAATGATAGAAAGCCATCAGCTCATTTCGAACATTCCGTTGCTGTGACCGATGATGGGCCACTCATATTGAGTTCACGTATAAATTAGCGACACAAAAAATACTACTTCACTTTTTTGTGTGGTTGTATTATAGTGTTTCGATTTTAGCTTAAACTTTGATTTTTCAGGATACTTCATGTCTAAAGAAGAAGCAATTGAAGTGGAAGGGACCATTATTGAGCCATTACCGAATGCGATGTTTCGTGTAGAGCTTGATAATGGACATAAAGTGCTGGCTCATATCTCTGGCAAGATGAGGATGCATTTCATAAAAATATTGCCGGGTGACAGGGTCACAATTGAACTCTCTCCATATGATTTGACCCGGGGTAGAGTTACGTTCAGGGCAAAAAATGCCAAAAAGAAAAAATAGAGAGTTCGTTTATCATGAAAGTGCGCGCATCTGTAAAAAAAATGTGTAGTTATTGTAAATTATATAAACGCAACGGTGTTGTTCGCGTATCCTGTAAAGTTAAGAAACATAAACAAAGGCAGGGATAAACAGGCATTACTGTTTTAATTACCTACTTCTTTTAAGGAGATAAACCTTGGCACGTATAGCAGGAATTGACCTTCCGAAAAATAAGCACATGGATCGTGCGTTAACTTATATTCATGGAATTGGGTTAACTTCATCCAGAAAAATTCTCGATAAAGTAGATCTTCCATACACTATGAATAGTGATGACCTTGGGGGCGATGATGTTAATCGTATTCGTAAGGTCCTTGAAGATGAGTACATAGTTGAGGGTGATCGTAGGCGAGAAGTTTCCATGGACATCAAAAGATTGACAGATCTTGGGTGTTATCGTGGACGTCGTCATCGCATGGGGTTACCGTGCCGTGGGCAGAAAACTAAAACCAATGCTCGTACTCGCAAAGGGCCTCGTCGAGGTGCTGCCCGTAGGAAATAATTGAACTCAACACAGGTGTAAGTTATGGCTGTAGCAAAAAAGAGAAAGGTAAAAAAGAACGTCCCTGAAGGGGTGGTTTTTATCTATTCTACATTTAATAATACTATTGTTACCATTTCTGATAAACAGGGGAACGTAATCTCCTGGTGCAGTGCTGGAGTTCTTGGGTTCAAAGGGTCACGAAAAAGTACTCCTTTTGCAGCACAGAACGCACTTGCTGATGCTGCCAAGAAAGCTGCTGATTGCGGAATGCGAAAGGTCGAGGTAAAGGTTAAAGGTCCTGGTCCGGGAAGAGAGGCTGCTCTAAGAGCACTCATTAACACGGGCTTTGATGTTACCCGGATTTTCGATGTTACCCCTATTCCTCACAACGGGTGTAAACCTCCTAAGCGTCGTCGCGTGTAGCGGCTAACATTGAAATAGTTTTTAAAAAATAATAGATGGAGGCCTAAGTTGGCTAGAAATATTGGTGCTGCATGTCGTCGTTGCAGAAGAGAGAACTTGAAACTGTATCTCAAGGGAGATCGTTGTTATTCCGATAAATGCTCCTTTGAAAGAAGAGCTTTTGGCCCTGGACAACACGGGCAGGCACGATTCAAAAAACAATCCGACTACGCTATTCAGCTTCGCGAAAAGCAGAAGGTAAAAGCGATGTACGGCATGCTTGAGGGGCAGTTTCGTCTCTACTTTAAGAAGGCCGATCTCCAGAAAGGTGTAACCGGTGAAAATCTTCTTGTTCAACTCGAACGTCGGCTGGATAACACCGTATTTCGTATTGGTTTTGCATCCTCACGTAACCAAGCCAGGCAGCTTGTTCGACACAATCATATCCTCGTTAACGGGAATAGAGTGAATATCCCTTCATTTCAAGTCTCTGCAGGGGATGTTATCTCTTTAAAAGAGAAGAGCAGAGCCAATAGTGTTATTAACGAAAACCTTGAAGCTGTTATACGTAGAGGTGTTCCTACTTGGTTAGTGCTTGATAAGGACAACTACAAAGCCACAATGAATGCTCTACCGAATAGAGAAGAGTTGACAATGCCAATTAATGAGCAGTTGATTGTAGAACTTTACTCAAAGTAATTTATTGCAGGTTGCGACCTTGTTTGACTTACAGTCGATCAGGGAGTTAATCTTAGTCAGAGCCTGTATCATGCAGGTAACAGGCTATTAGATAAAGACAGGCGCAACCTTTAAAATATTGTAGATACGCAGAGAAGGAAACTTATGACTCAACCAGTCGACGAAAAAATCCCATTTCACCGTAATTGGCACGAGCTGATTAAACCTGAGAAAGTCGAGGTGGATAAGTCCAAACATACTGATACATATGGTAAGTTTATCTGCCAACCGCTTGAAAGGGGATTTGCCACTACTATCGGAAATTCACTAAGGCGCATTCTTCTCTCTTCTATTCAAGGCGCAGCCATCACAACAGTGAAGATAGAAGGTGCACTTCATGAATTCACTTCCATGCAGGATATAATGGAAGATGTAAGTGAAATTATCCTCAACCTTAAACAAGTTCGTATTAAACTGCACTCCGGTGATTCTCAGAAAGTTACCATAGAAAAGACAGGTCCTGGTGTTATAACTGCTGGGGATATCAGCGAGTCAGGCTTTGTTGAGGTTATGAACAAAGAACAGGTTATCTGTACACTTACCGGTCCGATAACTTTTCATGCTGAGATGACCGTTGAATGGGGTCGAGGCTATCAGCCAGCTGAAAAACAAAATAAGGAAGATCTGTCGATTGGACAAATACCAATTGATGCTATATTTACACCCATCAGGCAGATAAAATTTATAACATCTCAGGCTCGTGTTGGCCAGCAGACAGATTATGATAAGTTGACGATCGAGATAGAGACAGACGGTAGTCTTAAGCCGGAAAATGCTCTTGCATATGGTGCAAAAATATTAAAAGAGCAAATGACTATCTTTATCAACTTTGATGAAGAAGAAGCTGAACCAGAGGTCGTTGATACTGTGGGTAAGGACGTAACACCCTTGAACCCGTATCTTGAAAAACCAGTTGAAGACCTTGAACTGTCAGTGCGCTCAGCTAACTGCCTGAAGAATGCTGATATTAATTTCATAGGTGACCTGGCTCAGAAAACAGATCAGGAAATGCTGAAAACTAAGAACTTTGGTCGAAAGTCACTCAATGAGATAAAAGCACTCCTCGCAGAGATGGATTTAACGCTCGGTATGAAATTTGAAAACTGGACGCCACCAAACCTCTCAGAGAAAGATGACGAGCAGGCTTAATTTACTACAATGATTCATTTACCAAATTAATGGTAAAGTGCAGTAGCTGAGGAATGGAACATGAGACATAAAATAGCTGGTAGAAGATTAGGGCGCACGACTTCTCACAGGGTGGCAATGTTGAGAAACATGGTTACATCACTGTTTGAGCATGAGCGCATTATTACAACCACAGAGAAAGCGAAAGAGTTGCGTCCCGTAGCCGAGAAAATGATTACTTTGGCCAAGCGTGGTGATTTGCACGCCAGAAGACAGGCTCTTAGCTATATACGCAGTAAAGATGTTGTTGAGAAACTGTTTACCACCATTAAAGATCAGTATGCTGATCGTAAGGGTGGCTATACTAGAATTCTGCGAACGGGTGTCAGGAAGGGTGACTGTGCCAGTATGTCGATCATAGAACTAGTCGATTACGAAGAAGTCATCGAGGCACCGACTGCTGACAATTAGAGCAGGTATGGAAGTGTTTAAAGCTGACAGGAACGTTCGTTCCTGCCAGCTTTTTTTTTGTCTTTTTGAATCAGTTCCCTGGAGAGGTGCAAAGTGGATGACAGCCAAAAAGAATTTCCAGAGGGCATGGAACCCATTGGAAATCGTGAGTTTCAATTCGAGTGTCACCCTGAGGTAGAGTGTTTCACATTTTGCTGTAGAGATGTGGATTTAACGCTCTACCCGTATGACGTTCTACGGCTTAAAACTGCTCTGTGTATAGACTCAGAGCAGTTTGTCCGAGAGCATACTTATCTGGTCCGTGGTGAAAACCCATTTTTCCCAACAGTAAAATTAAAACTTGCAGATGAGAAGAGCAAACCTTGTCCATTTCTGACTAATGATGGTTGCACGGTCTATGACAATCGACCTTCAGCATGTCGCACGTATCCTCTCGAAATGGCAGTTGATAGAAGGGAAAAAAAAGGGCGCAGAGAAGAATTCTATTTTTTGACCGATCATAACTACTGTCTAGGGCACCGTGAATCGAATAAATTTACTGTTAAAAGCTGGGTGAGAAACCAGAGACTCGACGATTTTAATACTATGAATGCTCTCTGGGCTGAACTCGAGACCATCTTTAGGAAGAACCCCTGGAAAGGTGAAGGTGCTGGAGGTGAAAAACAGCAGTTGGCCTTCATGGTTTGTTATAATATAGACGGATTCCGACGTTTCGCTGAGCAACATAAACTGTTGTCTCAGTATAGAATTGATAAGGATTTCAGGAAACGAATTGCAAATGAAGATTCGGAATTGCAAAAGTTTGGATTCGAATGGCTAAAATTAATTTTGATTGGTACCTGCTCTCTCATTAGGCAATAGCCAATTATCTTGATATCAAAAAAATCCACTATTGCAAAAAATATGAAGTGGTGGTAGGACTACACTGTTCAAATTACATGTTGAGCTAATGGAGCTTGACAACTAAAACACACATCTTCGCTGACAACTGGTGTCCGTAGCAGGCGTATTTCTGTTTCGGATTTAAGAAGATGGAGGAATAACCAGGTACGGAGTTAATTATGGCAAATGCTACAGTAAGAGACATGCTTAAGGCCGGCGTACATTTTGGCCACCAAACCAGACGCTGGAATCCTAAAATGAAGCCGTATATCTACGGACCTCGCAATGGTATTTACATTGTGAATCTTGATATTACGAAGCGCCTTTTTGATAAAGCTTGTGACTATATTACTGCTGAGGTCCAAAAGGGTGGCTCTGTGTTGTTTGTTGGAACCAAAAGACAAGCCCAGGCTGTTATTAATGAAGAAGCAAAACGCTGCGATATGTTCTACGTTGACCACAGGTGGCTTGGTGGCATGCTGACCAACTTTCAGACAATTAAAAACAGCATTGACAGGTTAAAATTAATTGAATCAATGCAGGCTGATGGTTCCATTAATCGCTTTCCTAAGAAAGAAATACTCCTCATGGAAAAAGAGCGGATTAAGCTTGAGAGAAATGTGGGTGGTATTAAGGATATGCGAGGAATCCCTTCAATAGTATTCATCGTTGATCCTCGAAAAGAATCCATTGCAGTAAATGAGGCACTTAAACTAGGTATTCCTGTAGTAGCAATTACTGATACCAACTGTGATCCTGATGGAGTTGACTTCGTAATTCCAGGAAACGACGATGCAATCAGGTCCATTCGCCTCATTAGTGAAAATGTTGCAGATGCCGTACTCGCTGGTCAAGCTCTACGTGATGGAGAAGACGCTTCTGAAGAAGCTGTTGCTGCTGCCATGGGGGAAGCTGGAAGTGAGATGGTTGAGGCTTCTGAAGGTAAAGCTGAAAGTGAGATAGTTGTGGCTTCTGAAGGTAAAGCTGAAAGCACTGAGTAAAAATTGTAGAGCTATATGTCTATAGCTCTTGATACATAGTTTTTGATGGAATGGGGCAGTCGTTGGACAGCCCCATTTTTATATGAAGTAACAGGCTACTCCTTCATTGCAAGTTAACATCTTGAGATGAAGTACTAATATATTATTCAATGATACAAGAAAGGAGATTTACCATGGCGATTACTAGTATGATGGTAAAAGATCTAAGAGATAAGACACAAGCAGGCATGATGGATTGCAAAAAAGCACTCGAGAAAACTGAAGGTGACATGGAAAAGGCCGTTGATCTTCTCAGGCAGAAAGGTCTCGCTGTTGCAGCTAAGAGAGCTGGCAGGGCGACCAGTGAAGGCGTTATCGAAACATATATTCATGCTGGAGGTAACCTCGGTGTTATGGTTGAACTCGGCTGTGAAACAGACTTTGTTGCAAAGAATGATGATTTTCGAGAGTTTGCCCGTGGGATTGCCATGCATATCGCTGCGGTTAATCCTGTTTCCATTACCCGGGAAGAGGTTCCTGCTGACGTTGTAGCCCGCGAGAAAGAAATCTATGTTCAACAGGCAAAAGACTCTGGAAAACCAGAGGCTATCATTGAGAAGATGGTTACTGGAAAGCTAGAAAAATTTCTAGCCGAAGTTGTACTCTTAGAACAGAAATATGTTAAAAATCCAGATCTAAGTATACAGGATATTCTGAATGATCTGGTCGGTAAAATGGGAGAAAATATTTCGATCAAGAAGTTTGCCCGTTTTCAGATTGGCGTTGAGTAGATAGCATCTTTACAGGCGGTTTTTTCTATGACCGCCTTATTTCTGTTAATCTGACAATCGTTCTTCAATCTCTTCAGAGGATAATTCATGACCCGAAAGTTAAAGTACAAAAGGATGTTGCTGAAACTCAGTGGTGAAGCCCTGATGGGAAATGATGCCTATGGAATCAATACAACTGTGCTCGAATTCGTTGCCGGTGAGGTGAAGGAAGTTGTCGCAACCGGTGTGGAACTCGGTCTGGTCATTGGTGCTGGAAATATTTTTCGAGGCGTTGCTGGTGCCAGCAAGGGAATGGACCGGACCACCGCTGACAATATGGGAATGCTTGCAACGGTGATGAACAGCCTTGCCATGCAGGATGCGCTTGAAAGAAATGGTGTAATCACCAGAGTAATGTCTGCTATCCCCATGCAGTCTGTGTCTGAACCGTATATTAGACGTCGCGCCACCAGGCACCTTGAGAAGGGGCGTGTTGTTATTTTTGCTGCTGGAACCGGTAATCCATATTTTACCACCGATTCTGCAGGTGTGCTTAGAGCTTTGGAAATAGATGCCGATGTGGTAATTAAAGCCACTAAGGTTGATGGTGTATATGATAAGGACCCTGTTACCAACTCGGATGCCGCAAAATATGATCGTTTGACCTATGATGATGTTTTACAGAAAGGTCTCAAGGTTATGGACGCTGCCGGGATTGCACTGGCCAAAGAAGACAAGTTGCCCATTATGGTTCTGAATATGGCTGTTGCTGGCAATATTAAACGTGCAGCCTTTGGTGAGGAAGTCGGGTCCATTATTACTGTCTAGAAAAATCTGGTTGATCAACTACTATTTTTGATCAACTATTATTTTAAAAGGGTGATCTGATGAGTGATGTTATTTTTGAAATGTCTTCAAGGATGGAAAAAAGTGTTGAGTCTTTTAAAAATGAACTGTCCAAAGTCCGAACTGGGCGTGCCTCACTTTCAATTCTCGATGATATTTCAGTGGATGCGTATGGTAGTGCAATGCCTTTAAATCAGGTAGGGTCCCTCACTATTCCTGAGAGCAGAATGATTGTTATTCAACCATGGGATCCTCAGATGCTTCCCGCTATTGAAAAGGCTATTCAGAAATCTGGCATAGGCCTTACTCCAATCAGTGATGGTAAAATTATTCGACTCAATATTCCTCAACTCACAGAAGAAAGGCGTAAAGAGTTGGTGAAGATGGTAAAAAAAGTTGCTGAGGAGTTTCGGGTAGCTATACGAAATGCTCGAAGGGATGCGATCGAGACACTTAAAAAACAGAAAAAGGACAAGGAAATCTCAGAAGATGAGCTGTTCAAACATCAGGATGAAGCTCAAAAAGAGACAGACTTGTATGTAAAACAGATTGACACTGTAACCGCTTCTAAAGAAAAAGAGGTTATGGAGGTGTGATAGCCCTGTTTTAGCGCTATGTCTTCCTTTTCACTTTGACACAGACAGATTCAAAACAAATGATAGACCGATTGGATAGCAATTTATGGTTGGCAATACAACACTAGATAGTCTCAGTATCCCGCGCCACGTTGCTATTATAATGGATGGAAATGGCAGATGGGCTAAAAGTAAGATGCAGCCCAGGCTTTTTGGACATAAGGCAGGGGCAGATTCTGTTCGTGAAATTGTTGAAGTGTGTAGGGAAATCGGGATTGAGTATTTGACCTTATACGCATTCTCCTCTGAAAACTGGAAAAGGCCGGAACAGGAAGTCTCTGGCCTGATGAAAATTCTGAAATCGTATCTTGAATCAGAGCTGGCCAAGATGCAGAAGAATGGCATTCGGCTGATGTCCATAGGCGACCGCAGCAAGCTGCCTGAATCTGTAAGAAACTCACTGGAGAAGGCTATTGAAGCAACCGCTGGTAATACCAAACTCACGTTGAACCTTGCTCTTAGTTATGGGGGGCGAGATGAGTTGGTTCGCGCTGTGCAGAAGATTGCTCATAAGTGTCAACATGAAGGTCTCACAGCTGAGGAAATCTGCGAGCAAACGATTATTGACAGCCTTGACACCAGCGCATTACCCGATCCGGATCTGCTCATTAGGACAGGAGGCGAAGCTCGATTGTCCAATTTCTTGCTCTGGCAGCTATCTTATGCCGAGATATACTTTACAGAGGTTATGTGGCCTGCATTCCGGAAAGATATCTTCTACAAGGCCCTCGCCGATTTTCAGGTGAGAGAAAGACGTTTTGGTCGCACCGGGGACCAGTTACATTCTGGATAGACTATGAAACGTATAGTACCCGGACTTCTCATTTCTGGTTTCTGGCTTCTGTTGTTGCTGAAAGGGTCAATACTTATGTTCCTCGTCGTTATCGTGGGGATAGTCCTGTTAGCTTCAAATGAATACCTGCGTATGGTGGATTGCAGACCTCTCTCAACTGTAGAAAGAGGTGTACTCAATCTTATCCTCGCATTTCCCGTTATAGCCGTTTGTTTCCATTCTTCTGAGCACACCTTACCGGCTGCCGTTGCTGTTTCCTTTTTTTGTCTTACTGCCTACCTCCTTTGTCGATATAAAGATATCAACGATAGTTACCAGCTCTTTTGCCGCCTGGCTTTTGGTATACTGTACATAGGCCTTCTCGGCGCTCATCTGGTTCTTTTGCGCTTTCTGCCAGAAGGCGACAGTTGGTTGATCATTGGGGCTGCCATTACTGCAGCCTCCGACAGCGGCGCTTACTTTGTGGGAAGTGCGTTTGGTAAAAGGAAACTATGTCCACGTGTCAGCCCTAACAAGACTATTGAAGGTGCTGTCGGTGGCGTTTTTGCAGGCCTCATCGCTGCCATTGCTTTTTATTTCATACTACAGGTCTCATGCAGTCTGCTCTTTCTTATCTTTTCTGCTGTAACTCTTTCTGGTGTCGGAATAGTTGGTGACCTGACGGAATCTATCATCAAACGGGGTACAAATACTAAAGATTCCGGTACTATTCTCGCTGGTCACGGGGGAATTCTAGATCGCGCTGATTCTCTTCTGTTTGTTGGTCCGGCACTCTATTATCTCCTTGTTCTTGTTGCCCTATAATGAAGCATATATCCCTTTTAGGTTCCACCGGTTCCATAGGTGTTAATGTTCTGGAAGTGGTCCGCAAATTTCCCGAGCGCTATAAAGTCGTTGCCATGGCAGCCGCGACAAATGTCACGAGGCTTGCCTCTCAGATATTGGAAGTTGATCCTGAACTGATTTCAGTGCTCGACCGGGAGAGAGTTGCTGCTCTCAAAGAGCTTCTTCCAGCTCAATACCATAGCAGAATTACTTGGGGTGTAGAGGGGAATAAAGAGGTTGCAGCCTTCTGTTCTGCTGATATTACAATTTCAGCGATTGTTGGCGCAGCCGGCCTGTTGCCCACTTTGTCTGCAATTGATGCCGGGAAGGATATTGGTCTAGCCAACAAAGAAACTCTGGTTATGGCTGGTAAAATTGTGATGGCTAGAGCTCGAGAAAAAGGTGTAATGGTTCTTCCTGTTGATTCAGAACATTCTGCAATCTTTCAGGTATTGGAAGGTAGTCAGAAAAGTGATTTGAAGAAAATTATTCTCACAGCATCAGGAGGGCCGTTTCGTACGAAAACATGTAAAGAGCTGAAGACGGTTACAAAGGAACAGGCGCTCAATCATCCCAACTGGGAAATGGGCCAAAAGATTTCCATTGATTCTGCCACTCTGATGAATAAAGGTCTTGAAGTGATTGAGGCACGGTGGCTTTTTGATGTCACTGTCGATGAAATTGAAGTAGTGGTACACCCGCAGTCAATTGTTCATTCTCTTGTCGAATATCAGGACGGCTCCGTGTTAGCGCAGCTTGGTATTCCTGATATGAAAATCCCTATTGCCTACGCTCTCTCCTACCCTTCCAGGCTCCCGTTGCAGCTACCTGGTCTGCAGCTTGCCCAATGTGCTAATCTGGAATTTTCAGAGCCGGACTATGTCTGTTTTCCTGCTCTAAAACTCGCTTTTGAGGCGCTTCGACAGGGAGGAGTTATGCCGGCAGTTCTCAATGCCGCTAATGAAGTTGCTGTTGGTGCTTTTCTCGATACCCGGATACATTTTCTGGAAATTGCCGAGACAGTTGGTCGAACAATGGATATGGTACATCAGGGGACTGAGGATAGTCTTGAGGATATCCTTCAGGCTGACCGTACCGCTAGGCGGGTGGCAACCGAAATGATTGAAAAAAGTGTCAGAAACTAGTTCTTCGTTGAAGTATCTTTAAAACATAAAATTCAAGAGTTGTTAGATAATATGAATACTATTTTTTCTTTTATCCTTGTTCTGGGCTTGCTTATATTTGTGCATGAACTTGGACACTTTTTGTTCGCCAAACTTTTTGGAGTTCGGGTCTTAAAATTTTCTCTCGGTTTTGGGCCGAGAGTTGCCGGTAAGGTCATTGGTGAAACAGAATACGTTATTTCTGCTTTTCCACTTGGCGGTTTTGTTAAAATGTTTGGCGAGAATCCGGACGAACAGAATATTTCAGAGGCTGATCGTCAGGTTTCTTTCGCTCACAAAACGGTATACCAGCGGTTCTTTATTGTTCTGGCCGGACCACTCTTCAACCTGTTTTTTTCTGTTTTCTTGTTTTTTATGGTATTTGCTTTTGTTGGGATTCCAACCTCTGTTGACAACACAAGAATTGGAACGGTCAATGCCGACTCTCCAGCTGCTGTTGCTGGACTGCAGGACGATGATTTGATACTGAGCATCAACGGCAAAGAAACCCTCGGTTGGCTTGATGTGCTCGAAGGGGTAAAGGGCAGTAACGGTGAAGAAATCACCATTATGGTAAAAAGAGGGAACGATCACCTGAGCTTTCACGTGACTCCCGCCATTGATAGTGTTGAGAATGTGTTCGGAGAGGAGGTGGAGCAACGCTTTATGATAGGAATTGTCAAGGCAGAGGAACTTACCTACGAAAACAGTAGTATCATTCAATCATTTAAGAATGCCTGTTTGCAGACCTGGATGTATATCTCCCTGACCGTCTTGGGCTTTATAAAAATATTTCAACAAGTAGTTCCTGTCTCTGAATTGGGAGGGCCTATTCTTATTGCCCAGATTGCAGGTGAGCAGATGAAGGCAGGATGGCTGAACCTTATCTATTTTATGGGTCTTTTAAGCGTGAACTTAGGTATTTTAAACTTGCTTCCGGTTCCGGTCCTGGATGGTGGTCACCTGGTGTTCTTGACAATCGAAGGAATACGTAGAAAACCGATGAATGAGCGAGCACAGATTGTTGCCCAGCAAGTTGGTATTGGGCTTCTCGGTACCTTGATGGTTTTCGTTTTTTACAATGACATCGTGCGGTTACTTAGTTGATGACAGAAGGACAGCCACTTATATTGGCAATGGACACAGCCACAGCCTGTAGCTCTGTCTCTCTTACCGCAGGTTCTAGATGCAATGGCAGAGTATTGGCTTCGCTCAATTTTTCAGGTAATGTAACCCACTCCAGGCGATTACTCACAACGATTGACCTAATAATGAAAAAATCAGAGGTTGAATGGGATATCATTGACGGTATATGTGTAAGCTTAGGCCCTGGCAGTTTTACCGGCTTGAGAATTGGCATGGCAACAGCGAAAGGTATTGCTGTCGCTGCGAACAAGCCTCTCCTTGGTGTTTCAACTCTGGATGGGCTAGCCAGCAAATGCACTACGTCTACATTGATCTGTGCCGTTCTGGATGCCAGGAAAAAAGAGGTTTATTCTGCATTTTATAGATATGATGTGAAAACAGGTAGCAAGAGGATCAGCGACCTTGCTGTACATTCCCCGGAAGAACTTGCTGCATTAATTGATGAACCGGTTGTTATGGTAGGTGATGGTGTGACAGTCTACAGTGAACTCTTCAGTGAGTTGCTGGGGGACAATGTAATATTTGCTCCGGCCCAATTGCATGAGCCAGCCTCTTCTTCTCTTGGCCTCATTGCAAGAGAACTGCTTGATGCAGGAGAGGTGCTCGATGTAGCAGAAGCCACACCTGGTTATGTAAGACGTTCGGATGCTGAACTGAACCTGTTGAAAAAAAGACGGGCAACATTTGAATAGCAGTTTATTGCTGAGATGATTCTAAGACGAAAAACACGAACAATAAGAGTTGGCAATGTAAAGGTCGGCGGTGACAGCCCTGTGTCTGTGCAGTCAATGACTAATACGGATACCAGGGATGTGGTTAAAACCGTTGCACAGATTCACAGGCTGGAGTCTGCCGGCTGCGAAATTGTGCGTGTTGCTGTCGTTGATCAGGAAGCGGTGCAGGCCATTCGAGCAATTAAGGAACAAATTACCATCCCCCTTATTGCAGATATACATTTCGATCATCGCCTGGCCATTTCCTCGATGGAAAATGGAGTTGATGGTGTTCGCATTAATCCAGGGAATCTCGGGGGCGAGGACAAGATTGCGAATGTGGTTGCTGCGGCGAAATCACACAGCATATCTATTCGCGTTGGAGTAAACAGCGGATCTATCGAGAAAGATCTTCTCAAAAAATACGGGTACCCCACTCCGGATAACAGTGATGCCTTGATTGAAAGTGGTCTGCGTAATGTTGCCCTGCTTGAAAAACACGGCTTTTATGAGATGAAAGTTTCGATTAAGTCGGCCGATGTCCTGACCACTGTCAGTAGTTATCAGAAACTTTCAAAGAAAACAGATTATCCATTACATCTCGGAGTGACAGAAGCGGGTGGGCTGATCGCCGGTACTGTAAAGTCGAGTGTTGCTCTGGGGCTTCTTCTCAACCAGGGCATTGGTGACACCTTCCGGATATCTCTGACTCGGGATCCCGTAGAGGAAGTAAGGGTTGCTTTTGAGCTTCTTCGTTCATTGAAAATACGTGAAAGGGGCCCCGAATTGATATCCTGTCCCACCTGTGGACGAACCCGAATTGATCTCTTTGGTCTGGCTGAAAAAGTTGAAAAATATGTGCAAACCATGAAAACCCCATTGAAAGTTGCAGTTATGGGGTGTGTCGTCAATGGACCAGGGGAGGCTAAACAGGCAGATATCGGCGTCGCTGGCGGGAATGGTGTTGGAATCATCTTTAAAAAAGGTGAGATCTGGAAAAAAATTAGTGAAGAAGAGCTGATGGACGTTTTTATGGAGGAATTAAAAAAGATGGAGGAGGACGGGCGAAAGGATCAAACGCCTGCTCCTTAGTACCGTACTCCGTAAAAACTGTCATAAAAACAGGAAAATACGGACTCGATTTTTTATTATATGGTTATAAGCACCCACAAGGTACTTACTTACCGTTTACCGGTGTTAGAAGTTATTATCCTGAAAACAAATACATTTGGATGGCAAGGTAAATATGCGATATTCTCAAACACTCTTACCGACTCTCAAGGAAGTTCCTGCCGAAGCTGAAGTTGTTAGTCACAGACTCATGCTGCGTGCCGGTTTTATGCGTAAGCTCACATCTGGGATCTACTCCTATCTCCCCTATGGACTTGCGGCAATTCGAAAAGTTGAAAATATCGTGCGGGAAGAGATGAACCGGGCCGGCGCGCAGGAAATGCTGATGCCTATGGTGCAGCCCGCTGACCTTTGGATGGAAACCGGTCGATACAAAAAATATGGACCGGAGTTGCTAAGATTTCACGACAGGCATGAAAGGGAATCATGCTTAGGACCGACTCATGAGGAGGTAATTACTGACATAGCAAGGAGAGAATTACACTCTTATAGGGATTTGCCAATTAACCTCTATCAGATTCAAACCAAGTTTCGTGATGAGATTCGGCCAAGATTTGGTCTTATGAGGGGCCGTGAGTTCATTATGAAGGATGCATACTCCTTTGATGTCAGTGATGCCGCGGCAGAAAAATCCTATATGAAGATGTATGAAGCCTACAAGAGGATTTTCACCCGCTGTGATCTCGATTTCAGAGCAGTCCAGGCTGACTCCGGTTCTATCGGAGGTAGTTTTTCCCATGAATTTATGGTTCTTGCCAAGACCGGTGAAGACACCGTTGTGGTCTGTAAAAATTGTGAATACGCCGCCAATATGGAGAAAGCGCAGGTCGTCCTGAGTGAGAACAGTGCAAAAGAAGCTCTCGCCGATCTTGAAAAGATCGAGACCCCAGGAAAACGTAAGGTCGATGCTGTCTGTGAATTCCTTGAAATTGAGCCCAGCCTGTTAGTGAAAACTCTGGTTTTTGAAGCGGATGGGGAAGCTGTTGCTGTGCTGGTGAGAGGTGACCGGGAGATTGAGGAGGTGAAATTAAAAAACCTGCTCGGTGCGGCCGAGATGGAAATGGCTGATGATAAGGTCGTTTTCGATGCCACGGGAGTACCAACAGGATACCTTGGACCAGTCGGCATAAGGATTCGCACTGTTGCAGACCAGGAAGTTGCGGCGATGCAAAACTTTTATGTGGGTGGAAATGAAAAAAACTTCCACATGAAAAATGTCAACTTTGGTCGTGATTTTGAGGTGGAGGCGATTGGTGATCTGCGGCAGATTACTACGTCTGACCCTTGTCCTGAATGTGGCGGTAAGCTTGGATTGACAGAGGGTATTGAAGTTGGTCACATTTTTAAATTGGGAACGGGGTATTCAGAGTCGATGAATGCCATGTTTCATGATAAGAACGGGCAGGAAAAACACTTTGTCATGGGCTGTTACGGGATTGGTGTGAGCCGGGTGGTAGCTGCTGCTATTGAGCAAAACCATGACGAAAACGGCATTGTCTTCCCGGTAGCTATTGCACCTTACCCTGTAATCCTCCTTAACCTTGGTATAAACGATGAGCAGATAACTGCAGCTGCAGAATTGTTGTATGAAGAATTGCAGGCTGCGGGTTTAGACGTCCTGTTTGATGACCGGGATGAACGGCCCGGCTTTAAATTCAAAGATGCCGACCTCCTTGGAGTTCCTTATCGTTTGACTGTAGGAAAGAACTTTGTCAAAAGCGGGTTGGTTGAATTGAGGCACCGTAAAGATGGTTCTGTTGAAGAGTTGGCACCACAGGATGCGGTGGTCAAACTAACTGAAAATGTTCGTGTTGCTGTTAAGCTGTAAATTTCTCCAGTTTTATGACACATTCTTCAACGATAAATCCACAGGGACTAAAAGTCCTCGCTGCAAACTATCTCCATGGTGTTGATCTTTCGCGCATCGATGAAGCCTGGGAGCTTGTGGTCCAGACTCATGGCAACAGTCGGCATTTTTCTGGTGAGTCGTATATAATTCATCTGCTTGAAGTTGCCTCAACGCTTGCCTCCATGCATTTGGATCTTGATACCATACTGGCGGGTCTGCTCCATGGAATACTAAAAGACGGCGTTACCTTAGAGGAACTTGAAGAGAAGTTTGGTAAGGATGTTGCCTCCATTGTCGAAGGAACAAACAGGATAACAAAGGTACACTACGATAGTAAACTGGCAAGCCAGGCTGAAAATCTTCGTAAGATGCTCCTGGCTATTGCCACTGATATCCGTGTTTTGTTGGTAAGGCTTGTCGACCGCCTGATGGATATGTTTGTTCTGGATATGGTTGATAGTGAACAGCAGGTTGCCATAGCCAGAGAAACCATGGACCTGTATGCCCCGCTTGCGAGCCGCCTGGGTATAGACTGGTTAAAACGTGAGCTGGAAGACCTCTCGTTCAAATTTCTTCATCCTGATGACCATTACGAGCTTTCTCATAAACTGGAAAGTTCGCTGGATGAGCGACAGGCCTATGTGGATGAGGTCATAACCATTCTCCACAAAAAGCTGAACCAAAGTGACCTTTCTCCCGTTCGCATCATCGGCAGACCCAAACATCTGCACTCCATTTACAAAAAGCTCATTGCCCAGAATATTCCTCTTGAGCGGGTGTATGACAAGGTTGCATTCAGGATAATCGTCAATACCGTGAATGAATGCTATGAAGCCCTTGGAACAATCCACGCAAACTGGGCCCCTGTACCTGGGAGGATTAAAGATTTTATTTCCGTTCCCAAGACCAATAATTATCAGTCAATGCATACCACTGTAGTTGGCCCTCGAGATCATTTTATAGAGATTCAGATTCGGACAGAAGAGATGGATCGCGTTGCTCAGGAGGGTGTTGCTGCCCACTGGGCTTATAAAGAAGGGCAAAAAGCTGACAATAAAGATGCTAAGCTTTTTAAGGATTTAAAGAACTTGGTGGCCTCGTTGCAGGATGTTGAGGACCCTCGAGAGTTTCTTGACAGTGTTATACGTGAACTTGACTATCCTGATGTGTTTGCCTTAACTCCTAAAGGTGAGGTGAAGGAGTTTCCGCAGGGGAGCTGTCCTCTGGATTTTGCCTATGCTATCCACACCGAAGTTGGGGATCGTTGCGTTGGCGCGAAGATTAATGACCGTCAGGTACCGTTGCGTTATCAATTACAAACTGGAGATATTGTAGAGATTGTTACCTTACCCACCCAAATGCCACGTCGGGGCTGGCTGGATCTAGTTAAGACCAGTAAGGCCAGGACCAGGATACGCTCCTGGCTCAGACGCGAGGAAAAGGAAAAGGCGCTGAAGCTTGGCAGGGAAATTTGTGAAAGAGAGATAAGAAAGCACGATACCTCACTTAAAAAAATCATCAAAAGTGGACATATACGGCTATTGTTGAAGCAGTTGCGCTGTAATTCTCTTGATGATCTCCTGGTCAAGGTCGGGAGTGGAACGATAACAGTCCAAAATCTGATAAAGGCTCTTGTTCCAGTTGAACTGCGTAAAGAGCCGGATCCCGAAAATAAGGAAGTCTCTCCACAGGAACTGGCGACATTTGTTGGGAGCCAGCAGGCAGGCAGTGATACTGAGAAATCCGGTATTAAAATAGATGGTATTGATGGAATGCTTGTTAAAGTAAGCAAGTGCTGCAGACCATTGCCCGGTGATTCTATCGTGGGTTTTATTACCATGGGAAGGGGGGTCTCTGTTCATAAAGAAAATTGCGTTAATCTACGAAACTCCGATCCTCAACGTTGGATTGATGTCAGCTGGGCCGGAATTGCCGACAAGACCTTCACTGTCGGACTGTATGTGAGCGCCGAAAACAAACGGGGGATTTTTGCTGACATAAGTAGCGTAATTAACCTCGATAATGCCAATATCGTTGATATTGCCGCACATACCACACCTACAGATCTTGCAGAGATGACGATTTCTCTAGAAGTTGAGAACCTGTCTCATCTCAATGCTGTGATACAACACCTCCGTCAATTACCTGCAGTAATCTTTGTCAGGAGAATGTAGTATACTCCTCTTCCTTGTTACGCGAGTTGCACGAATAGTGAGCTTAAACTGATTTCAAGTAAATTTCAGTATGACCATGAACCAAAGGCGTTATACCTTCCTGATTTTCCATCCTGCCACTTGTTAAAGTGCCTCCTCACACGGTGAGTTTTCTACGTGACGTGACGTATACGGAACTGGGCTCCAATAATTTAAAC